>NZ_CP046401.1:2403480-3004350 GCF_009762775.1 Maribellus comscasis
GTCCCATTCCGGTAATGGATTGTTTTACCAGCAACGGCGCGTATTCATGAATCGGAATATTGTGCATTAGTGCAGCAACCATAATTACTCCCTGCGCACGCCCCAGTTTTAGCATTGCCTGAATGTCTTTCCCGTAAAAAGGCGCTTCAATGGCCATCACATCCGGCTTTAGCGCTACCATCAGTTTTAACGCTTCTTCATGTAACACCTTTATCCGCTCATAGTGAACCATCCCTTTTTTTGGTGTTATTTTTCCCATGTCCAGGATCTCCGGTTTTTTGTTGCGTATTTCAACCAAACCATAACCGGTGATATTGGTTCCGGGGTCTATTCCTAATATTTTTATCGGTTCTGAAATCATGAAAATTTTTGATTTGTTTTGTCGAGTTGCTGCACAAAAATGCCCGCAACAATAAAAACCAAGCCAATAAAAGTAGTGATGTAAATGATTTCCTTCAAAATAAAGTGAATAAAAATAAGTGAAATGAAGGGTGCCAAAAAAACCAGGTTTCCAATTTTTGCATTGCTGGTGGTAAGGTTCATAGCCTTTAACCACAACACATAGGTGATTCCTACTTCAAAAATTCCGGAGTAAACTGCCGCCCAAAAACTTGGGTTGAGTTCCATCTCAAAATCAGAGAAAAGTACCACGGCAACGGTAAGATACAATAAACCGAAAAAATAGTTTAAAAAAAGCTTGACCACTTCATCGCGTTTATCGCGAACATTTAAGATCCAGTAGATAGCCCAAAGCACAGAAGTAATCAGAGCCAGAATTACACCCGTAACATTAACCTGTTTGAACCCTTCAATACCGCCCTGCGACGAAATAAAAACTACTCCGGTAAAACTTATAAAAAGTGCAGCAAAACTTACCCACCCGATTTTCTGTTTTAAAAAGGGAACCGAAAGCAGCGCCAAAACAATGGGCCAAACCATATTTATGGGTTGCGCAATTTGTGCCGGCAAAAGGGAATAAGCTTTAAATAAAACCAAATAATAAATCAATGGATTTAATGCACCCATACCCATGGACGTTAGCCACTTTTTCCGTGATTGTTTAAAAATGAGATTTAATTTCCCCTGAACGACAATAAAAACGAAAAGAAACAATACAGACACTGCAGAAATATAAAAAACAAGCTGGATAAAATCGTATCCGCGTAAGGCCAGTTTAAAAGATGTGGCAACCGTTGACCAAAAAAATACGGACAAGCCGGCAAATAAATAGGCTTTCTCAATTGATTTCATTCGGATTGACTGGTTGCATAAATAAATCTTCTTCCGTGGGTTTTTGATCTATTTCTTCATCCGGATATATTTCCCGTAACTCTCTGTAAATTGTTCTCGATTCATCAACAAACACACTTCCGGGATAATCAAACAACATTTTTTTATAAAAATCGCGGGCTTTTTCTTTTTCTTCCAAATGGTAATTAAACAGTCCTGCAAGCTCAAAAAGAGCATCATCGGCCAGAATATCATAGCTGAAGTCTGTTACTATTTGTTCGAGGTACGCAGCAGCTTTCTCATACTCCTGCCTTTCAATTTCAATTTTTGCTTTCCGGAATAAAATGTCGTCGACCAAAGAATTGTAGGGATAAACTTCCTGTAAGCCATTCAAAATAGCCATTGCTTCTTCAGGCTTGTTTTGAAAAAAAAGCAAATCTGCTTTTGCAAACATGGTTAGCGGAACAGCAGTAGTATCCATATTCAAATTATTGCCAATTAACAACGAAAGATCAAGGGCATCGTTTGCAGTTAATTTCGAAGTACTGGCCTTTAACACATCCAACTGCGCTTTGGCCCAGCTAAAATTTCCCATATAATAGGCCAATTTTGCTTTCTTTAATTTCACTTCATCACCCAAAGTATTCATTTTGTTTGCGTCAATAACCTGAGAGTAAACCAGTGTTGCTTCCCACTGATCGCCGGAATACACATAAATATCCGCCATTTCAGTTTTTAACAATCCTGAATGTTCCGGTTTTAATTTGGGTATTTCCAAACCTTTTTGCAAAACACCAATTGCCTTTTCTGAGTCATTCAAATAAAAAGCCAAAAGATGGGCATACTCCTGAATCATATTTAACGATGCTACGTCGTAACCCAAATAATTCAACACACTATCGTATTGACTGGCAATTTCTTTCCCTTTTCCAGGATCTTCTTTTGAACCGTTTATAAACTGAAGATAATTTACGTGAACCTGTTGAGAAAATGCCTGGTTATAATAAGGATTTTCTTTCCCTTTTGCGAGCAGATATTCATATGCTTTTTGAGCGTCGCCGTAACTTTTGTTATTTAAAGCCAATTGCCCCAACTGTGCAATTTGCGGATCTTCTTTTCCTGTTCTTTTGTCCAACGCGATTGATTGTCGTAAAGCGCTTGAAAATTTTTTTTCCTGAAGAAAAAACCAAATCAGCAGGCGGTTATAACCTATAACATTGGGATCTGCCTGAATTCTTTTCAAAACCTGACCCCGAAACTGGTTTCGCAACCCGTCATCAATATCGAGCCGCATTGCCGAAGAAAGGCTACTTTGAACTCTTGCCAGCTGTTTTTCATCCTGACGTAAAAGATTGAGGTATTCTTCGAGCATATTGTCGTAATTCCGCTGGTAGAGATAGGCTCTTGCCAGTTCGTAATTAAACTGTTCCCCCGGAATTTCCTGTCGCCCCTTTAAATAGGTTTCAACTGTATAATCATATTTTCCCCACTGCAAAAAGGTGTTTGCTGTAACCAAATAACTTCCTTTATTTGGAGGAATTGACCGAATAGCATCCTGGTATTTAATAGTTGCTTCCTCAGATCTCCCCTGCTCATCGAGAACATAACCCAGGTAAACAACAAGTTCAGGACTGGGATTTTTACGCTTTTTTATCTCGCTGGTAAGACTTTCCTCTGCTTCGGAAAACCGATCGAGTTGAACCAGACTATTAATGTAAAGTCTGAAATAATAATTATTCGAAGACTTTTTATATATCGAAAGCAACAAAGGAATTGCCTTTTCATAATCTCTCGAATTATAATATGTGATGGCAAGTTGCGCATCGGTTTTTTCCTGCTGCTGAAGTTGTTGTCCGAACACGTCCTGTAAAGCAAAAATGAATATAAATAATATAGTTATGTACCTCATAATCTTTCAAAATGGTCGCTACAAAAATAACACTTAAAACCATAAACGGTTCTTTCTGTTACTTTTTACAATATACAGTTACTTTTTAAACAGATTACTTTACTTTTACAAAAAATATTTTGATATGGCACACGAGTTGAAAGACAGGCAGCGACTGCCGAAGTGGATGAAGATGAAAATGCCAAAGGGAGAAAGCTACTCGAAAGTCAAAAATCTTGTTGAACAGCACGGACTTCACACCATTTGCACAAGCGGAAACTGCCCCAATATTGGAGACTGTTGGAGCCGTGGAACAGCTACATTTATGATTTTGGGGGATATTTGTACGCGCCGGTGTAAATTTTGCGCTGTTAAAAGCGGCCGTCCACTGGCTCCCGATTTAAAAGAGCCCGGGAAGCTGGCAGAATCGGTTCGGATTATGGGCGTAAAACATTGTGTAATTACTTCTGTTGACAGGGATGATTTAGATGATCAGGGAGCTGAAATTTGGGCCCGCACCATTCGCGAAGTTAAACGTGTAAACCCGGACACTAAAATCGAAGTTTTGATTCCTGATTTCAGGGGAAAGGAAGATTTGATTCAACAGGTTATTGAAGCAGGCCCGGAAGTGATCTCGCACAATCTGGAAACGGTAGAACGCTTGACACCTTTTATTCGGTTTGCGTCAAAATACCGCCGCAGCCTCGATGTGGTAAAATATGTTGCAAAAAACTATAAAATTGCCAAATCAGGAATCATGCTCGGATTGGGAGAAACCCATGAAGAAATCCTGCAAACGATGGACGACTTGTTGGAAGCAGGCTGCAAAGTAATGACTATCGGGCAGTATCTGGCACCAACTTCAAAACATATGCCGGTGGTTGAATATATTACTCCCGAGCAGTTTTACGAATACGCCAAAATAGGCAGGCAAAAAGGGTTTAAATTTGTAGAAAGCTCTCCGCTGGTAAGAAGTTCATACCGGGCGGAAGAACATGTAAATGCATAAAAAGCACAGAGTATAAAGCAATTAGCATAAAGTAATAAGTGACAAATTTTAATTACAACGATTTAGGCTTAAAAGACTACAAAGAATGTTGGGATTACCAGGAGGGAATACTGGCTGATGTGGTTGCAGAAAAAAGGGTAACCGGCAAACCAACATCAAAAAACCAGTTTATTTTGGTTGAACACCCACATGTTTACACCTTGGGAAAAAGTGGCGATGAAACAAATTTGCTGGCCAATGCCGATTTCCTGAAAAAAATTAAAGCCACTTATTATAAAATCAACCGTGGTGGTGACATTACCTACCACGGCCCCGGACAAATTGTGGGCTACCCCATCATCGATTTGGAACACTACAAAATTGGTGTGCGCGAGTACATCGAAAAAATGGAAGATGCCATCATCGCCGCCATTGCCGAATATGGTCTGGAAGGAGGCAGGAAAGAAGGTGCCACTGGTGTTTGGCTCGACTTTAACCATAAAGTACGTTCCCGAAAAATCTGTGCTATTGGCGTGCGCGTAAGCCGCTACGTCACCATGCATGGTTTTGCTCTAAATGTAAACACCGATATGCGTTACTTTACTTACATCAACCCCTGTGGACTAACTTTTGGTGTTACTTCCATCCAACAGGAACTGGGAAGAAAAATTGATTTGGAAGAGGTAAAATCAATTCTGAAAGAAAAGTTTAATTCTATCTATTAAATCTCTCATCCGGCATTTCAAATTCCCTCCAATAATTTTTTTAAAAGAACTACTTCACATAAAGCAGCGCCAAATTTGATGGTAAGTTCAATTTCTCTTTCTTCAGCTTGAGAAAAATGTGCACCTCCACTTCAATTTCACATTAAAGTTTTGTATTTTTTTAATAAGTTAATTTTATCTTTGGAATTATTTTTAAATATTAATCGAATTCTTACACTGTTCAAATAATTTAAATAAATATCACCAAAATGAGCAAAATAAATCAAACATCAAGAAGACGGTTTTTGAAAAGTGCATTGGTTGCAGGAGCCGGTTTTACCGTTGTTCCGCGCCATGTTCTGGGAGGCAATGGTTTTATTCCACCTTCCGATCAGCTCACAAAAGCCATTATCGGAGTTGGAGGGATGGGACGCGGCCACATCCCCTACGAGGGAACCCGCGTTGTTGCTATTTGCGATGTTGACACTGAACATTTGGCACTGGCACAAAGTAAAATTGATTACGACGTAAAAAAATTTCACGATTTCAGGGAAGTTTGCCATTTACCGGAAGTTGATATTGTGCACATTGCCACGCCTCCCCACTGGCACGGGCTAATGGCTGTTGAAGCAGCAAAAGCCGGAAAAGATATTTGGTGTGAAAAACCAATGACCCGAACCATCGGAGAAGGTAAAAAAGTGGTGGAAGCCGTAAATGCTCATGGAAGAATGTTTCGACTAAACACCTGGTTTCGTTTTAAAGATACTTTTTACGGACTGGGAACAGATGTAAAACCACTTAAAAAAATTATTGACAGCGGAATTCTGGGATGGCCGTTAAAAGTTACCGTGAGCGGAATTACCGGCTACGACTGGAAATTTTACTGGAGCGGGGAACACAATTTAAAACCTATGCCGGTACCGGAAAACCTCGATTACGATTTTTGGCTGGGGCCTGCTCCATATAAACCTTACAACCCAAACCGTGTGCACGCGAAATTTCGCGGGTACTGGGATTACGATGGCGGCGGATTAGGTGATATGGGGCAGCATTATCTCGACCCGGTTCAATATTTGCTGGGAAAAGACGATACCAGCCCGGTAAAAATTGAAGTGGATGCCCCACAACAACACTACGATGCAGTAGGCTCATGGAGGAGAATTACCTATACTTATGCCGATGGTTGCCAAATAATATTGGATGGTGAAAACCGGGATAAAGATGCGGCATATATTGAAGGACCAAACGGAAAAATTTTCAGGGGATTTAAATCAGACATTCCTAATCTTCACAAATTCCTGGAAACACTTCCTGATCCCGAGCCACAAATTTCCATTTTCTCGGAATCGGTAAAAACACGCAAAAAATTTGCATTAAATGAAACCAATGGGTTCCGTTCAGCAACAATGGTAAATCTGGGAATTATTGCAGTGCGACTTGGAAGAACACTTCATTTTGATCCTGAACAACTTGAGTTTATCGATGACGAGGGGGCAAACAAAATGATCAATCAACCCATGCGTGCTCCATGGACAATTTAAAGAACGAAAGATTAACTATTAAGGATTAAAACGATGAAAAAAAATATTTCCAAATTATTTACCATTCTCCTGCTAACGGTGGCTTTTTTAAATTCCTTTGCACAAGATCACCGGACTCTTGATACAAAAGTCGCCGATATCCTGGCACAAATGCCAACAAAAGATCTGGTTCACCGCGACCGTGTTATCGCCGAAATGGTTGAACTGGGACCGGAGGGATTTCAAAAATTTTCAGAATTACTTGTTCCACTTGGTACCGGCGACGATACTGCCGTTCGTTTTGCGATTAACAGTTTGGCAAGATACTCAAGTGCCTTTGGGAAGGAAGAAGAAAAAACTTTTACAGAGACCCAACTTTTAAAAGCTTTGGATGCCCACCACAACATTGAAGTAAAAACGTTTATACTCAATCAGTTGATTTTAGTTGCCGGCGATAAAACCGTTGATGCCATCAAAAAATACCTGGCAGAAAAAGATTTGACCGAGCCAACAACCCAAACACTTACCGGAATTGGTTCAGAAAAAGCAGCGTGGGCATTGTTTGAAGCACTCCCCAAAGTTCAGGAAGATGCCACAAGAGCTACACTGGTAAGAGCGCTTGGAGTTCTGGAATACAATCAGGCTGCTGATGCAATTGCACATTTTGCAGAAACCGAAAATCAGAAATTAAAAAAAGCTGCGTTGGCAGCACTTGCCAACATCGGTTCTCCTGCCTCATATAAAACATTGTACAACGCCGCAAAAAATGTTGACTTTACGTATGAAGCAACCAACGCAACTGAGGCTTTTTTAAATTATACTGAAAAACTGGGAGAAAAAAACCAGGTAGAGCTTTGTAAAAAAGCCTGCAAAGTAATTTTCAAAACCAACCAAAGCGCGGAAAAATTGCACAATTATTCAAAAGCTCTGGCAATCTATTCTAAATATTTTGGAGCAGATGCTTTGCCGCTTTTACTGGAAGCAGTGGATAACAACGACAAAGCTTTCCGTTATTCCGCTTTAAATTTGGCGGAAAAAACCGATGATATTGCCAGTACACGCGCCTGGATTGAAAAAGCTAAAAATTCTCAGGAAGAGATAAAAGCAGAAATTATTGATATGTTGGGCAGAAAAGGAAACAAATTTGCTCTCGATTTTATCAAAGAAAGCCTGAATTCTTCATCACAAAAAGTAAGAGAAGAATCAATTACAGCGACGGTTAAATTACAGGAAACAAAAGCAATTCCGGTATTGATTGCCCATTTGGCAGCGGGACAAGATATTTCGGCTACAAACAATGCGCTGCTTCAATTGCTTGATCAGAATCATCTGGTGCCGGTTGCAGCGCAAATACCCAAAACTTCGGGCGAAACAAAAGCTGCATTTATTGATTTGATTGCTGCAAAATCAGGTTCTGAATATTTCAGTGAGATTTATGCTCTTACCAACTCTTCAGATCAGGTGGTAAGAAATTCCGCTTTCAACGCTCTAAAAAGAATTTCAAACTCAGAAAACCTGGATCAGCTGATTATGCTTTTGCTTTCATCGATAAATGACGATGAAGTTGGTGAAGTACAGGCTGCTGTTATAACTGCTGCACAAGGCATTGAAGAGGAAAAAAGTGAAAAGGGTAAAGTTCTGGGAGCCTTAAAATCAACCGACGACAAAGAAAGAATTATTGCCATCCTGCCAGAAATTGGCGGCCCTGTTGCGCTTGAAACTGTTGCCGGATTTTTTAATAACTCAAACGGAAAAACAAAAGAAGCTGCGTTTGAAGCATTAACCAACTGGAAAGAATATGATGCTTCAAAAACACTTTATGAAATTTGCCAAACAAACAGTTCTTTCCGCGAAAAAGCTTTTGCAAGCTTTATTCGCCAGGTGCGTTCCGCGAGTATTCCTGATGATCAAAAATTGCTTCAATACCGCAAAGTAATGCCGTTTGCAAAGTCAACACAGGAAAAAACAACGGTTATCAGCTCAATTGGAAATCTTAAAACTTTCCTTGCGTTGGTTTATCTCGAACAATTTCTTGACAAAAGTGAGTTGCAGCAAACAGCCGCACGCTCTGTTATGAAAATTGCACTTCCGGGCTCGGAAGAAAAAGGCTTTTCGGGAGAATTTGTAAAAAACCTTTTGGATAGGGTAACATCTGTTCTGTCAGGTGAAGAAAGTGATTACGATAAAATCAACATTCGGAATTACCTTGAAGATATGCCAAAAGAAAAAGGATTTGTCTCCATGTTTAACGGCAAAAACCTTGAGGGTTGGCAGGGAATGCTTTTGAACGGAAATCCCATTAAAATTGCTGAACTAAGTGAAAAAGAACGCGTCAAAGCTCAGGAAGAAGCCAATAAAAAAATGTTTGAGAACTGGAGTGTCCGGGATGGTCAGATTATTTTTAACGGGCATGGAGCAAACCTTGTTTCAGCAAAAAATTACAAAGACTTTGAGATGATTGTTGACTGGAAAATTACCAAAGAGGGCGACAGCGGCA
Organism: Maribellus comscasis; assembly: GCF_009762775.1. Classification (GTDB taxonomy): domain Bacteria; phylum Bacteroidota; class Bacteroidia; order Bacteroidales; family Prolixibacteraceae; genus Draconibacterium; species Draconibacterium comscasis. The sequence continues at coordinate 2,412,308 of NZ_CP046401.1, forward strand.
TTTATCTGAGAGGAACACCACAAGTACAAATCTGGGATACATCGCGTGTTGAAGTGGGTGCCCAGGTTGGTTCAGGCGGACTCTACAACAACAATGCCGACAATATTCGAAACCCGCTAAAAGTAGCCGACAATCCTATTGACGAGTGGAACACATTCCGCATTACAATGATCGGTGAGAATGTAACGGTTTATCTAAATGGCGAGCTGATTGTTGACAACGTTCGAATGGACAATTACTGGGATCGCAGTATTCCGATTTTTGAAAGCGGCACAATTGAATTACAGGCCCATGGAAACGAACTGGCTTTCCGCGATATTTATGTTCGCGAAATCAACACCGATCACATCGGGTTAAGCGATAACGAAATTGCTGACGGATTTACTTCACTTTTTAACGGAAAAAATCTGAATGGCTGGCAAGGCAATAAAACTGACTACTATGCTGAAAATGGTGAGTTAATTGTAAACCCAAAACGTGGCGGACATGGAAATCTTTTTACAGAAAAAGAATACAGTGATTTTATTTTCCGTTTTGATTTTCAATTAACACCCGGAGCAAATAACGGGCTCGGAATCCGGGCTCCTCTGGAAGGCGATGCTGCTTATGTGGGAATGGAATTGCAAATTCTGGATAACACGGCAGCGATTTATGCCAACCTGCACGAGTATCAGTACCATGGTTCTGTTTATGGTGTTATCCCGGCAAAGCGAGGATTTCAGAATCCGGTAGGAGAATGGAATTCTGAAGAAGTAATTGTTCAGGGTTCAAAAGTGAAAGTAATTTTGAATGGCGAAACCATTCTGGACGGCGACATCAAAGAAGCCAGCAAAAACGGAACTTTAGATGGCAAAAAACATCCGGGGCTGAAACGTGAAAAAGGCTACATTGGATTTTTGGGGCACGGCTCTGAATTAAAATTCAAAAATATACGGATAAAAGATTTGAATGAGTAAACTTTTGAAGTAACTCAATCGATTCAGTAATAATAGTTTGATTAACTAAAGCAGGGTTTCATTTTGAAGCTCTGCTTTTTTTATTCTCCGGGGAACTACATCAGAAGAATCTTCAGGATTACACTGTGTCCTTCCAAATTTTGCAATAAAAAAAACCGCTTAAAAAAAAGCGGTTCTTCATAATATCTATCTAAATTCTTAAATACTGTCAATTGCGTTCAAATCGTCAAAAGCAACTTTTAAGCGTTCAATCATTGCTTCTTCCGCTTTGCGAATCCAAACACGTGGATCATAAAATTTCTTATTCGGTTTGTCTTCTCCGTCCGGGTTACCAATTTGTCCCTGCAAATAACCGTGGTTAGCTGCTTCAAAATCACGAACACCTTTCCAGTAAGCCCACTGGGTATCGGTATCGATATTCATTTTTATAACACCATATGAAATTGCTTCCCGAATTTCTTCGTGAGTAGATCCGGAACCACCATGGAAAACAAAATTTACTGGTTTTTCTTCTGTTCCCAGTTTTTCCTGAATATATTTTTGGGAGTTATCCAAAATCTTCGGAGTCAGTTTTACGTTCCCTGGTTTATAAACTCCATGAACGTTTCCAAATGAAGCGGCAATCGTAAAGTTAGGACTCACCTTACTTAATTCTTCATAAGCATAACAAACCTCTTCGGGCTGAGTATATAGTTTTGAACTGTCAACACCCGTATTGTCCACACCGTCTTCTTCTCCACCGGTAATACCTAATTCAATTTCAAGGGTCATACCCATTTTACTCATTCTTTCGAGGTACTTTTTACTGATTTCAATATTTTCTTCCAGCGGTTCTTCCGAAAGGTCGAGCATATGTGAGCTGAATAATGGCTTTCCTGTTTCAGCAAAATGCTTTTCACTGGCATCAAGCAGGCCGTCGATCCAGGGTAATAATTTTTTTGCAGCGTGGTCGGTATGTAAAACAACATATACTCCATAGGCTTCTGCCAGGGTATGAATGTGTTTCGCACCGGCAACAGCACCCAAAACCGCTGCTTCCTGTCCTTCCATTTTTAACCCTTTCCCTGCATTAAATACAGCCCCTCCGTTTGAAAACTGAATCATTACCGGAGCGTTAACCTGTTTTGCAGCTTCCATAACGGCGTTAACAGAAGACGAACTTACAACATTCACTGCCGGAAGAGCAAACTGGTTTTCTTTAGCTACCTTGAAAATGAACTGTAAATCGGATCCGGTAACCACACCCGGTTTAACTGCATCAGCTATTTTTCCCATAGTTTCAAATATTTAATTTATTATTGATTACTTAAAAACAACACAAAATTACGATTTCGGTTTTTGGAGTGCAAAATTACGATGTTAACGAAGATTAAATTCTTCATTATTTAATATTACTGATTCACAATTCATTAATTCATTTTGAATTCTGAGAACCTTTATTCTTCTGTCATTTTTTTTGAACCAAAATATTAAAGTTAAATTTTCAGTCATATCCAATTAAGACAGAACACTTGATATAACTAATATAGAGTACACAAAATAAAAGTCAGATGTTCAGGAAGGTATGTTTTGGGCCCGGAAACTAACGGGGTATCTAATATTGAAAGCCAGCTTACTCAAAGGCTTCAGGCCAGTATTTAAAATTTTAATCAGACAGTAGTGTTAAATTTTATATTTCCCGGTTTTCAAATCGGAACGAATTATTGAATTTTAATTACTTTCACCCACCAAAAATTAAAAATCAAATCTAACTCAAATAAAAATGACAGTAAGTTATAAAGATTTAGGTCTGGTAAATAGTAAAGATTTATTTGCCAAAGCTGTTGCAGGGGGATACGCAATTCCTGCATACAATTTTAATAATTTGGAACAACTACAGGCCATTCTTCAGGCTTGTGTTGAAACAAAATCGCCGGTTATTCTGCAGGTTTCGTCAGGTGCCCGCAAATATGCCAATGCCACATTGTTACGTAATATGGCAAAAGGTGCTGTTGAGTACGTTAAAGAACTGGGTTATGAAATCCCGATTGTTCTTCATCTCGACCACGGCGATACTTTCGAACTTTGTAAAGATTGTATCGACAATGGATTTTCATCAGTTATGATTGATGGCTCGCATCATTCCTATGAAGAAAACGTGGCCTTGACCAAAAAAGTAGTTGAATATGCTCACGCACATGGTGTAACTGTTGAAGGAGAGCTGGGTGTTTTGGCAGGGGTTGAAGACGATGTAGTTGCTGAAAAATCAACTTATACCCGTCCGGAAGAAGTAGAAGACTTTGTTGCCAAAACAGGTGTTGATTCGCTGGCAATCTCAATCGGTACTTCCCATGGTGCAAATAAATTTACACCAGAGCAATGCACTAAAAACGAAGATGGAGTTTTAACTCCCCCAATGCTTCGTTTTGATATTTTGGAAGAAATTGAAAAACGTATTCCCGGTTTTCCGATTGTGCTTCACGGATCCTCTTCAGTTCCGCAAGACCAGGTAGCCACTATTAACCAGTTTGGCGGAGCTTTAAAAGATGCAGTGGGTATTCCGGAAGAGTGGTTGCGCAAGGCAGCAAAATCAGCTGTTTGTAAAATCAATATTGATTCTGACGGACGTTTGGCAATGACAGCTGCTATCCGTAAAGTTATGGCTGAAAAACCCGGTGAATTTGATCCTAGAAAATACCTGGGACCTGCCCGCGATTCATTAAAAGAATTGTATAAACACAAAAACGAGGATGTTTTAGGTTCAGCAGGGCAGGCTTAAAAAAACATAAAAAATTGAACAAATAGAAAGGATGACTAATTAAGCAGTCATCCTTTTTTGTTAAATATCACCTATATTTCCTATTCTTGATACCTTGCTCTCTTTAAAAGCAAAAAATTTAATAATGTTTATTATGATTAATACATATTTGACATTTGTCACTTAAAATACGAACAAAAAATCGTTGAATGAAAGCAAGCCCCAGTGTTACCTTAGTGTTACCCTTATGTTAACACAACATTAGCAGCGTATCTAAGAAAGCTAATAACAGCCTCTAGTTATTTAAAGTGATTCTAAATTAGGAAAATACTAAAACCTTTAGTGCAACATATTATTGTTCAATTGCACAATCAAGTGTACATTATATTTCTCAAATCTTATAGAATATTTCTATATAATCCAATATCGTTTATTAGAATATCGATTACATAAATTTTGTATCAGAATTATCCAAAAAAAGAACCAAGAATCAGAACAATTATTAAAGAGGCTTAAAATAAGAAAGCCTTTGTTGTAATATATTCTAAGAAAAATTCTAATTATCAAAATTTCCTTAATTCATAAGTATTATGTAAAATACATAAAATTTGTAACTCCTTATCATATTGACACTTATTTTGAAAAATATACTTTTTCCTATCTTTGAAACGTTATTGAGTTTGAATCTATTTGTAATTATATTGTTAAGTATGTCCATGGTGTTTTCAAATTTAGGCTCAACATTTTTAATGTTGAAAGGGGAGAGATTAATTCTTATAAAGAAATTTATCTATATTTTCCCGATTTTGTTTTTTCTGGTAGTTTCAACTGCCAGCAGTTTTGCAACCGTTTACTATATCAGTAATTCCGGAAACGACAGTAATTCCGGAACCAGTCCCACCGAGGCCTGGCAAACACTGAAAAAAGTAAACAGCTTTTCTCCCGGTCCGGGAGATCAAATCCTCTTTAAAAGGGGGGACAGCTGGGTTGGAACTATTGAAGTTAAAGCTTCCGGAACCAACGGAAGTCCAATCCTTTACGGTGCCTATGGCTCCGGCAACAGACCGGTAATATATGGTTCTGAAACAATTAGCGGTTGGACAAAACATTCCGGGAATATTTTTAAAGCCACGTTTAGTTCCAACGTCGAACAGTTGTTTGTCGATGGAGAAAGACTGGTACTGGCCAGGTACCCTAACAGTGGCTATACCAATGATTCTTATTCCTCCGCATGGAATGGTGCTACTTCAATCGGAAGAAAATCTGCTTACATAATGGGATCATCTGTTGTCAGTCTTCTTGGCAGCATTATTGGTGTAAACGGAACACTGTTAACAAACAAACTGGCTTTCCTCGATTCCGCCGGTGAGTGGTATTACGACAGCGGGAATAATACTGTATATCTGTGGTCGCCGGGAGGAGATTCCCCTGACAACTATATTGTCCGAGGTTCTACTTTGAAATACGGTGTTAACCTGAACGGTAGAGATTACATCACGATTGAAAATATAAACATAAGGGATTCTTATGACAAAGGAATCTATGGGTATGGTTCAAATGATATTACTGTAAACTCATGCGACATCAATTATATCGAACAGTATGGGATTTATATTACAGCTGCAAAAAACTCTGAAATCACAAATAACATCATCTCCAATATAAACAGGAATGGAATATGGATGCATTCGGCTAACTCTCTTGTTGAAGGCAACACCATTTCAAATATAGGGTTGTTTGAAAATTTTCATAAACTGGCAAATGGCCAACAGGTAGGTACAGCAATAATGTCAAGAGCCAACGATTGTACCATTAATTATAATACCATTGACAAATCCGGGTATTGTGGGATTAACTTCTGGGGGAAAAATACCATGGTAAAATATAACTACATCAATAATGCCATGTATGTTCAGTCAGACGGAGGTGCAATTTATACCTACAATGGGCCTTACTATTCAGACCCTGCTTCGGCCGGTTCGGAAGTTCATTATAATATTATTCAAAACAGTAATGGTTCCAATGCAGGGTATACAACAAAGTGGGGCGATGCACATGGTATTTATATGGACGATAAAATACACGATGTATCTGTAAAATACAATACCGTTACAGGATGTTTAAACGGTGGCGGAATATTCCTTCATATTGCAGGAAAAATTGATGTACAATACAATACCGTTGTTGACTGTGCTGTTGGTCTTTTAACTTCAGGGGAGGCAGCAAACAGTTATTATTATAATAATATAGTTTACGCTTTCGACAAACCCGGGAATACAGTTTGGTGGACAAATTCGCACCAAAGAATGACAAAAGTAGATGGCAGGGCAATTTCAGTTTATAACAATAACAAATTTATCCATCACCACACAACAACCAATCCGTTTAATAATTCTTTCAGCTTCTCTGAATGGAAAGCATTTACAAGTCAGGATGCCAATTCAACTTTTGATAATTCTGCTTTGGCTGAAGGTGAAACAGAAGTATTGTTTCTTAACAAACAGAAACAAGCAAAATCAATAAACCTGGGTTCTTCTGTTTACAGGGATATTGACGGAAACAAAGTCTCCGGGACCATCACTCTGCAGCCCTTTACCTCAAAAATCCTTATTAAAACAACTTCCGTAAATAATACAAACCAGAGTCCTGAAATACAGGGACAGGTATTTGAAATCAATTCAGATATCCCGGCAGACGGAGTAGTTGGACAGGTGACGGCAACAGACCCCGACCAGGACCAGCTTGAATATACCATAACCGGCGGAAATACGGAAAATCTGTTTTATATCAATACTTCTTCAGGGGAAATTCTTGCCAAAACAGACATCATGGCAAACGAAGATAAATCTGTGGAGCTTGTTGTGACTGTTACTGACAATGCGGCAAGTCCGTTGTCGGCTTCAGCAATTGTAACAATTAACATTGTTGCACCAGCAAATAACGACGAAACAAATGTAACCCCTGGTGATTTAACGGCACCCGTTATTTCGGATTTCTCTGTACCGGAAACAGCTTCTTCTCCGGAAATACCTGTTTTAACTTTGGAAGCTTCTGACAATACCGCCATTACAGGGTATTTGATTACTGAATCTGAAAATACCCCTGCAGCTGACGACCAAAACTGGTCGGCCTCGGTTCCTGAATCATACACTTTTACTTCAAGCGGCTCCTTTGAACTGTTCGCATGGGCAAAAGATGAAGCCGGAAATGTATCAGCACCGGCAACTGCAACTATAGAAGTCATATTGGATAATTCTATCGTTGAATATGTAACAATTTGTGAAGGGGAAGATTATTTGGGCTGGATGAAATCAGGTATTTATGAGCATTCCCGCACGACAAATGAGCTAACATCTGAAAACTTAATCGAGAACTCAGACTTTACTTCCGGAAGCGCCGGATGGAGATACTGGGGAGCAAGCGGTTACAAATTAGAAGTAAGCACCAATAACGATGAATTCGTTTCGGCTCCTGCAAGTTTACAGGTGTATTGTAAACAGAACAGCACAAATAATGCATCACTACATTTAATAGTTGGAGATAATATACCTCTAGAGGAAGGCAAAACATATGAATTTTCATTTTATGCCAAAGCGACTAAAACATTCAGAGTAGGTAGTATATATGCTCACGAGTGGAAATATCCGTGGGGAAAAACCGGTATTTTTAAGGACAAAAATCCTGTAATTACAGAAAGCTGGGCGAGGTACAATTTAAAGTTTATTGCCACTACAACCACAAATCATACTCAAATTCGATTTTATCTGGGAAATAGCCTTCCTGTGGGGGAGTCGCTTTTTCTTGATGATGTTCTGTTTTACGAATCTTCAGCTACGCAGCAAACCACTGAACAAAATGTCATAACCTATTTGACTGTAAATCCGATCCAGTATTCAACCGAAACGATTACGATAACCGAAGGAGAGAATTATCAGGGATGGACCGACAGTGGGCAATACGAACGTACTCTAACCGCTTCCACAGGCTGTGACAGTGTTGTTACAACAATTTTAGTGGTTGAGTCTTTAAATAATAAATCAGCTGAGATCAATTCACAACAACAACCCCAAATAAATCAAAAAACCACATTTGAAGATTTTATTATTTATCCAAACCCGGCGAATTCATACGTGCATATCAACTTTTCTTATGTTCCAACAGATAAAACTACTGTCGAAGTAATTAACAATAGTGGAGAGATTTTATTTACGCATCTAATCGAAACCACATTAAATAAGATCAATTTGAATCATCTTTCTCCGGGGCTTTACTTTATTAACCTAAGAAATAAACATGGTACAAATACCCAAAAACTGATAATAAAGTAGCATAAAAATCCCATAATTTCCTTATAAAAAAATATAAATAGTTTCCCTTTAAAATCTTTATTTGCCGATATAAAAAAACACATTGTTACTAACATAATAATGTGTTTTTTTATGGTAATTACATCCAATAAAAAAACCTTTTTTACTGAGTTGCATTAATCCTTTTTGTCATAAACAACACACTTCCTTAATATCATTCATACTGACTTCAGATTAATTATCAGCACTCTACCTATACCAAAATAGGCATTCTGTCCTATTCCAATTTTGGACAAATTAATACTTTTGTCTCGATACAAAATCAAATTGGACGTTTAAATATTTTACTTATGTTTTTAAATTGGAATGACAATGCCCGTACTACGGGTGCTTGGGACTTATTTATTAAAAATAAATTATGTCTGCTTAAAAAATTAAGTTTTTCACTCATTTTTCTGGCAATAACCTCTGCCAGTAGCTTTGCAACCGTTTACTATGTCAGTAATTCCGGAAACGACAGTAATTCCGGAACCAGTCCCACCGAGGCCTGGCAAACACTGAAAAAAGTAAACAGCTTTTCTCCCGGTCCGGGAGATCAAATCCTCTTTAAAAGGGGGGACAGCTGGGTTGGAACTATTGAAGTTAAAGCTTCCGGAACCAACGGAAGTCCAATCCTTTACGGTGCCTATGGCTCCGGCAACAGACCGGTAATATATGGTTCTGAAACAATTAGCGGTTGGACAAAACATTCCGGGAATATTTTTAAAGCCACGTTTAGTTCCAACGTCGAACAGTTGTTTGTCGATGGAGAAAGACTGGTACTGGCCAGGTACCCTAACAGTGGCTATACCAATGATTCTTATTCCTCCGCATGGAATGGTGCTACTTCAATCGGAAGAAAATCTGCTTACATAATGGGATCATCTGTTGTCAGCTCTTCCAGTAGCATTATTGGTGCAAACGGAACACTGTTAACAAACAAACTGGCTTTCCTCGATTCCGCCGGTGAGTGGTATTACGACAGCGGGAATAATACTGTATATCTGTGGTCGCCGGGAGGAGATTCCCCTGACAACTATATTGTCCGAGGTTCTACTTTGAAATACGGTGTTAACCTGAACGGGAATGATTATATCACGATTGAAAATATAAACATAAGAGATTCTTATGACAAAGGAATTTATGGAAGTGGCTCAAATGATATTACTGTAAACTCATGCGACATCAATTATATCGAACAGTATGGGATTTATATTACAAGTGCAAAAAACTCTGAAATCACAAATAACATCATCTCCAATATAAACAGGAACGGGATATGGGTATACTCAGCTAATTCTCTTGTTGAAGGCAATTCCATTTCAAATATAGGGTTGTTTGAAAGTTTTCATAAACTGGCAAATGGCCAACAGGTAGGTACAGCAATAATGTCAAGAGCCAATGATTGTACCATTAATTATAATACCATTGAAAAATCCGGGTATTGCGGGATTAACTTCTGGGGGAAAAATACCATGGTAAAATATAACTACATCAATAATGCCATGTATGTTCAGTCAGACGGTGGTGCTATTTATACCTACAATGGGCCCAACTATTCAGACCCTGCTTCGGCCGGTTCGGAAGTTCATTATAATATTATTCAAAACAGTAATGGCTCCAATGCAGGGTATACAACAAAGTGGGGCGATGCACATGGTATTTATATGGACGATAAAATACACGATGTATCTGTAAAATACAATACCGTTACAGGATGTTTAAACGGTGGCGGAATATTCCTTCATATTGCAGGGGAGATTGATGTACAATACAATACCGTTGTTGACTGTGCTGTTGGCCTTTTAACTGGCGCAGAATCAGCAGACAGCTATTATTACAATAATATAGTTTATGCTTTCGACACTCCTGGGAATACAGTTTGGTGGACAGATTCGCACCAAAGAATGACAAAAGTAGATGGCGGTGCAATTTCAGTTTATAACAATAACAAATTTATCCATCGCCACACAACAACCAATCCGTTTAATAATTCTTTCAGCTTCTCTGAATGGAAAGCATTTACAAGTCAGGATGCCAATTCAACTTTTGATGATTCAGCTTTGGCTGAAGGTGAAACAGAAGTATTGTTTCTTAACAAACAGAAACAAGCAAAATCCATAAACCTGGGTTCTTCTGTTTACAGAGATATTGACGGAAACAAAGTCTCCGGGACCATCACCCTGCAGCCCTTTACCTCAAAAATCCTTATTAAAACAACTTCCGTAAATAATACAAACCAGAGTCCTGAAATACAGGGACAGGTATTTGAAATCAATTCAGATATCCCGGCAGACGGAGTAGTTGGACAGGTGACGGCAACAGACCCCGACCAGGACCAGCTTGAATATACCATAACCGGCGGAAATACGGAAAATCTGTTTTATATCAATACTTCTTCAGGGGAAATTCTTGCCAAAACAGACATCATGGCAAACGAAGATAAATCTGTGGAGCTTGTTGTGACTGTTACTGACAATGCGGCAAGTCCGTTGTCGGCTTCAGCAATTGTAACAATTAACATTGTTGCACCAGCAAATAACGACGAAACAAATGTAACCCCTGGTGATTTAACGGCACCCGTTATTTCGGATTTCTCTGTACCGGAAACAGCTTCTTCTCCGGAAATACCTGTTTTAACTTTGGAAGCTTCTGACAATACCGCCATTACAGGGTATTTGATTACTGAATCTGAAAATACCCCTGCAGCTGACGACCAAAACTGGTCGGCCTCGGTTCCTGAATCATACACTTTTACTTCAAGCGGCTCCTTTGAACTGTTCGCATGGGCAAAAGATGAAGCCGGAAATGTATCAGCACCGGCAACTGCAACTATAGAAGTCATATTGGATAATTCTATCGTTGAATATGTAACAATTTGTGAAGGGGAAGATTATTTGGGCTGGATGAAATCAGGTATTTATGAGCATTCCCGCACGACAAATGAGCTAACATCTGAAAACTTAATCGAGAACTCAGACTTTACTTCCGGAAGCGCCGGATGGAGATACTGGGGAGCAAGCGGTTACAAATTAGAAGTAAGCACCAATAACGATGAATTCGTTTCGGCTCCTGCAAGTTTACAGGTGTATTGTAAACAGAACAGCACAAATAATGCATCACTACATTTAATAGTTGGAGATAATATACCTCTAGAGGAAGGCAAAACATATGAATTTTCATTTTATGCCAAAGCGACTAAAACATTCAGAGTAGGTAGTATATATGCTCACGAGTGGAAATATCCGTGGGGAAAAACCGGTATTTTTAAGGACAAAAATCCTGTAATTACAGAAAGCTGGGCGAGGTACAATTTAAAGTTTATTGCCACTACAACCACAAATCATACTCAAATTCGATTTTATCTGGGAAATAGCCTTCCTGTGGGGGAGTCGCTTTTTCTTGATGATGTTCTGTTTTACGAATCTTCAGCTACGCAGCAAACCACTGAACAAAATGTCATAACCTATTTGACTGTAAATCCGATCCAGTATTCAACCGAAACGATTACGATAACCGAAGGAGAGAATTATCAGGGATGGACCGACAGTGGGCAATACGAACGTACTCTAACCGCTTCCACAGGCTGTGACAGTGTTGTTACAACAATTTTAGTGGTTGAGTCTTTAAATAATAAATCAGCTGAGATCAATTCACAACAACAACCCCAAATAAATCAAAAAACCACATTTGAAGATTTTATTATTTATCCAAACCCGGCGAATTCATACGTGCATATCAACTTTTCTTATGTTCCAACAGATAAAACTACTGTCGAAGTAATTAACAATAGTGGAGAGATTTTATTTACGCATCTAATCGAAACCACATTAAATAAGATCAATTTGAATCATCTTTCTCCGGGGCTTTACTTTATTAACCTAAGAAATAAACATGGTACAAATACCCAAAAACTGATAATAAAGTAGCATAAAAATCCCATAATTTCCTTATAAAAAAATATAAATAGTTTCCCTTTAAAATCTTTATTTGCCGATATAAAAAAACACATTGTTACTAACATAATAATGTGTTTTTTTATGGTAATTACATCCAATAAAAAAACCTTTTTTACTGAGTTGCATTAATCCTTTTTGTCATAAACAACACACTTCCTTAATATCATTCATACTGACTTCAGATTAATTATCAGCACTCTACCTATACCAAAATAGGCATTCTGTCCTATTCCAATTTTGGACAAATTAATACTTTTGTCTCGATACAAAATCAAATTGGACGTTTAAATATTTTACTTATGTTTTTAAATTGGAATGACAATGCCCGTACTACGGGTGCTTGGGACTTATTTATTAAAAATAAATTATGTCTGCTTAAAAAATTAAGTTTTTCACTCATTTTTCTGGCAATAACCTCTGCCAGTAGCTTTGCAACCGTTTACTATGTCAGTAATTCCGGAAACGACAGTAATTCCGGAACCAGTCCCACCGAGGCCTGGCAAACACTGAAAAAAGTAAACAGCTTTTCTCCCGGTCCGGGAGATCAAATCCTCTTTAAAAGGGGGGACAGCTGGGTTGGAACTATTGAAGTTAAAGCTTCCGGAACCAACGGAAGTCCAATCCTTTACGGTGCCTATGGCTCCGGCAACAGACCGGTAATATATGGTTCTGAAACAATTAGCGGTTGGACAAAACATTCCGGGAATATTTTTAAAGCCACGTTTAGTTCCAACGTCGAACAGTTGTTTGTCGATGGAGAAAGACTGGTACTGGCCAGGTACCCTAACAGTGGCTATACCAATGATTCTTATTCCTCCGCATGGAATGGTGCTACTTCAATCGGAAGAAAATCTGCTTACATAATGGGATCATCTGTTGTCAGCTCTTCCAGTAGCATTATTGGTGCAAACGGAACACTGTTAACAAACAAACTGGCTTTCCTCGATTCCGCCGGTGAGTGGTATTACGACAGCGGGAATAATACTGTATATCTGTGGTCGCCGGGAGGAGATTCCCCTGACAACTATATTGTCCGAGGTTCTACTTTGAAATACGGTGTTAACCTGAACGGGAATGATTATATCACGATTGAAAATATAAACATAAGAGATTCTTATGACAAAGGAATTTATGGAAGTGGCTCAAATGATATTACTGTAAACTCATGCGACATCAATTATATCGAACAGTATGGGATTTATATTACAAGTGCAAAAAACTCTGAAATCACAAATAACATCATCTCCAATATAAACAGGAACGGGATATGGGTATACTCAGCTAATTCTCTTGTTGAAGGCAATTCCATTTCAAATATAGGGTTGTTTGAAAGTTTTCATAAACTGGCAAATGGCCAACAGGTAGGTACAGCAATAATGTCAAGAGCCAATGATTGTACCATTAATTATAATACCATTGAAAAATCCGGGTATTGCGGGATTAACTTCTGGGGGAAAAATACCATGGTAAAATATAACTACATCAATAATGCCATGTATGTTCAGTCAGACGGTGGTGCTATTTATACCTACAATGGGCCCAACTATTCAGACCCTGCTTCGGCCGGTTCGGAAGTTCATTATAATATTATTCAAAACAGTAATGGCTCCAATGCAGGGTATACAACAAAGTGGGGCGATGCACATGGTATTTATATGGACGATAAAATACACGATGTATCTGTAAAATACAATACCGTTACAGGATGTTTAAACGGTGGCGGAATATTCCTTCATATTGCAGGGGAGATTGATGTACAATACAATACCGTTGTTGACTGTGCTGTTGGCCTTTTAACTGGCGCAGAATCAGCAGACAGCTATTATTACAATAATATAGTTTATGCTTTCGACACTCCTGGGAATACAGTTTGGTGGACAGATTCGCACCAAAGAATGACAAAAGTAGATGGCGGTGCAATTTCAGTTTATAACAATAACAAATTTATCCATCGCCACACAACAACCAATCCGTTTAATAATTCTTTCAGCTTCTCTGAATGGAAAGCATTTACAAGTCAGGATGCCAATTCAACTTTTGATGATTCAGCTTTGGCTGAAGGTGAAACAGAAGTATTGTTTCTTAACAAACAGAAACAAGCAAAATCCATAAACCTGGGTTCTTCTGTTTACAGAGATATTGACGGAAACAAAGTCTCCGGGACCATCACCCTGCAGCCCTTTACCTCAAAAATCCTTATTAAAACAACTTCCGTAAATAATACAAACCAGAGTCCTGAAATACAGGGACAGGTATTTGAAATCAATTCAGATATCCCGGCAGACGGAGTAGTTGGACAGGTGACGGCAACAGACCCCGACCAGGACCAGCTTGAATATACCATAACCGGCGGAAATACGGAAAATCTGTTTTATATCAATACTTCTTCAGGGGAAATTCTTGCCAAAACAGACATCATGGCAAACGAAGATAAATCTGTGGAGCTTGTTGTGACTGTTACTGACAATGCGGCAAGTCCGTTGTCGGCTTCAGCAATTGTAACAATTAACATTGTTGCACCAGTAAATAACGACGAAACAAATGTAACCCCTGGTGATTTAACGGCACCCGTTATTTCGGATTTCTCTGTACCGGAAACAGCTTCTTCTCCGGAAATACCTGTTTTAACTTTGGAAGCTTCTGACAATACTGCCATTACAGGGTATTTGATTACTGAATCTGAAAACACCCCTGCAGCTGATGACCAAAACTGGTCGGCCTCGGTTCCTGAATCATATACTTTTACTTCAAGCGGCTCCTTTGAACTGTTCGCATGGGCAAAAGATGAAGCCGGAAATGTATCAAATTCAGTTTCTGCATTAATCACTGTTGTTTTTCAAGATGATTCTTCTCCATTTTCTGAATACCTATTTGAAGAAGCTTCGGGAGCAACAGTTATCGACTCAAAAGGATCAAACGACGGCTCAATAATCAATGAAGAAAACAGATGCGAAGGTGCCGTTGCAGGCGGTCTGCAATTCACAGGTAAAGGCCACATTAATCTGGGACACTGCTTTTGTGAGGTACAAGATCAGCTGACACTTAGCGCATGGGTAAAACCGGATGCAACATATACAGACTACCAGGGTATTATTATGCACGGAGGACCAAACGATGATACATATGCAATGTATATTAACGCTGCATACAAACGTATCGCTTTTAAAACAACCGGTACAACTTCTGCTGCATGGTTCTTTGTTGATGATATTGACATTTGGAATGGCGGATGGCACAACATCACACTCACATACGATGGAACACAAAAAATTATCTATGTTGATAATGTTAATGTTGCTTCAAAAAACGAAAGTGGAAATATTGCCTCTGGCCTTGGATACAACCTGCTGGTTGGAGCTGGAAGGGATACCGAGACTCCTTCCCTGCTTTACAAAGGTGCAATCGACGAGGTAAGAATATATAACTACGCACTTTCTGCTGACGAAGTGGGTAAAATATTTAACATGGTTCAAAAAAGCCCTGAAACGGTTTACTCTACTGAAAGTATTGAAATTTGCCAGGGTAGCGAATATCTTGGATGGACCCAGGCAGGTACCTACGAACGTACACTTACTGCTTCCAACGGAGCCGACAGTATTGTTACTACCGAATTAACAGTAAATCCAACATACGAAATCACTGAAGAAATTACTATCTCTGAAGGTGAAAGCTATCTTGAGTGGACCGAAGAAGGTGAATACAAAAGAGTATTGAACTCTTCAACAGGTTGTGACAGTACTGTTACTACCATTTTGACCGTTCTGAAAACAATTTACACTTCAGAAAATATTGAAATTTGTCAGGGCAGTGAATACCTCGGTTGGACAGAAACTGGTACATATCAACGTACTCTTACCGCTTCCAACGGAGCCGACAGTATTATTACTACCGAATTAACAGTAAATCCAACATACGAAATCACTGAAGAAATTACTATCTCTGAAGGTGAAAGCTATCTTGAGTGGACCGAAGAAGGTGAATACAAAAGAGTATTGAGCTCTTCAACAGGTTGCGACAGTACTGTTACTACTATACTCACTGTTCAAAAAGTTTACTCTCCTTTCTCAGAGTATTTGTTTGAAGAAAACTCAGGAACCTCTGTTTTTGACTCACAGGGAAAAAATGATGGTACAATCATAAACAGTGAAGTCAGGAGTGAAGGGGTGATTGGCGGTGGACTGGAATTAAATGGAACAAACTACGTAAGTTTGGGTCAGTGTTTTGCTGAAAACGTTGAAAATCAGTTGACATTAAGCGCATGGGTAAAACCGGATGCCACCTCAACCGGCTATCAGGGAATTATTATGCACGGTGGACCAAACGATGATACATATGCAATGTATATTAACGCTGCATACAAACGTATCGCTTTTAAAACAACCGGTACAACTTCTGCTGCATGGTTCTTTGTTGATGATATTGACATTTGGAATGGCGAATGGCACAACATCACACTCACATACGATGGAACACAAAAAATTATCTATGTTGATAATGTTAATGTTGCTTCAAAAAACGAAAGTGGAAATATTGCCTCTGGCCTTGGATACAACCTGCTGGTTGGAGCTGGAAGGGATACTGAGACTCCTTCCCTGCTTTACAAAGGTGCAATCGACGAGGTAAGAATATATAACTACGCACTTTCTGCTGATGAAGTAGGCAAAATCTTCAACATGGTTCAACAAGGCCCTGAAACAGTTTACTCTACTGAAAGTATTGAAATTTGCCAGGGCAGTGAATACCTTGGATGGACCCAGGCAGGTACCTACGAACTTACACTTACCGCTTCCAACGGAGCCGACAGTATTGTTACTACCGAATTAACAGTAAATCCAACATACGAAATCACTGAAGAAATTACTATCTCTGAAGGTGAAAGCTATCTTGAGTGGACCGAAGAAGGTGAATACAAAAGAGTATTGAGCTCTTCAACAGGTTGCGACAGTACTGTTACTACTATACTCACTGTTCAAAAAGTTTACTCTCCTTTCTCAGAGTATTTGTTTGAAGAAAACTCAGGAACCTCTGTTTTTGACTCACAGGGAAAAAATGATGGTACAATCATAAACAGTGAAGTCAGGAGTGAAGGGGTGATTGGCGGTGGACTGGAATTAAATGGAACAAACTACGTAAGTTTGGGTCAGTGTTTTGCTGAAAACGTTGAAAATCAGTTGACATTAAGCGCATGGGTAAAACCGGATGCCACCTCAACCGGCTATCAGGGGGTTATTATGCACGGCGGACCAAACGATGATACTTACGCTATATATATCAACTCCACATACAAACGTATCGCGTTCAAAACAACCGGTACAACTTCTGCTGCATGGTTCTTCGTTGATGATATTGACATTTGGGATGAAGAGTGGCACAACATTACAGTTACGTACGACGGAACAAAGAAGGTTATCTACGTCGACAATATTGTTGCAGCAACTAAAAATGACAGTGGAAATATAGCCTCAGGTATCGGATATAACCTGTTGATTGGTGCAGGAAGAGATACTGAAACTCCTTCTCTTCTTTACAAAGGTGCAATCGACGAGGTAAGAATTTATAATTACGCACTTTCTGCTGATGAAGTAGGCAAAATCTTCAACATGGTTCAACAAGGCCCTGAAACAGTTTACACTACTGAAAGTATCGAAATTTGCCAGGGAAGTGAATACCTCGGTTGGACAGAAACAGGTACATATCAACGTACTCTTACTGCTTTCAACGGAGCTGATAGTATTGTTACTACCGAATTAATTGTAAATCCAACATACGAAATCACTGAAGAAATTACTATCCAAAAAGGTGAAAGTTATATGGGATGGACCGAAGAAGGTGAATATGTAAGGATTCTGACCTCTTCCACAGGTTGCGACAGCACTGTTATAACAATACTTACTGTTCAAAAAGGAAACGGTAACAATAAAAATGATAATACGTCAAAAGCAAGCAACCTTACTACTGATGCAAGTGCTTTTGATTTTAACGATTTTGAATCGCAAAGGGAATTTATCGTTTACCCAAATCCTGCAAGTTCTTCTGTTACTATTGATTATCCAAGTATTCCGGATATGGGAACTACAGTTGAGATTCTGAGTGGCAACGGACAAGTTGTATACAACGCCAATGTGGAAACAATGATTACAAGAATTGATATAAACAACCTGACACCGGGGATGTATTTTATCCGTTCGGTTAGCAACAATCAGGCGAGTATAAAAAAACTAATCGTAGAGTAGCAGGTAAAAACCTGTTAACCAGACGTCCTTATTAATACCTCACCTCTTAAAAAAGTGAGGATTTAATAGTATCAAATAAAAAAGCCGGATAGTTAAATATCCGGCTTTTTGTTTGAATGATCTATGTCTCGATTTCTTCTTTTCAATAATAAATATTCAACTTATAAACAGGGCCAATCTAAAATTTGGATTTCCCTTCTTTTGCTTTTTCTGAATCTTCATTGTTCATTGTTTCGTACAACTCTTTCCAATCAGGCAATCCTAAAATATTGCGGTCGTCAATATAAAGATCTGCATATATTTTCCGGCTATATGTACCGTCAAATTCTTCTCCTTCAAAGTTATTGTTCACCGCATAAAAAAATAAACCTCGTTTTTCACAAAATTCTACCGCTTTTTCCAAATCCCTGCCGGCTCTGTAGGTCCAAAGTATTAACCTGTGCCCTCTTTCCTGAAACAACTTTAAAGCTTTTATCGCATATGGAATTTCTTTCCCAATAGCCGGATATTTGTGTTTTACAATAGTCCCATCAAAATCAACTGCAATAACCATATATAAGCGGGTAAAATTTCAACTCTTCAAATTTTAGGCAATACTCATTTTGCCCTTATACTCACCATATCCTTTTTTCCAATATTTATTTCCATATCCATAACCTCTGTCAGGCGTTTCATTTATCACAATTGCAGCTTTTTGTACCTTATTAAAATCTACAATCTTGTTGATCTGCCCAATTTGATCTTTATGGCTGTGATTTATTCTTAAAATAAATAAGCTAACATCAGAAAACCTGCTTGTTATAATAGCATCAGGAACCAATAACAGCGGAGCGTTATCAAAAATAATATAATCATATATCTTTCTGACTCTGTCAATTAACCTCTCCAATTTATCTCCGTCAATCAAATCAGACGGATTAGGAGGAACGGGGCCCGCCTGTATAACTGATAAATTTGGCACCGAAGTTGGCATAACAATTTCATCAAATGTTTTTTCGCCCTGGAGATAATTACTTAATCCGGGGGCTTCTTTCAAATCCAGATAATTATGCAAGGTTGGTTTATGCATATCAGCGCCTATAAGTAATACCTTCTTATTTGTTTTTGTAAGAATAGCAGAAAAGTTCGATGAAATAAAAGATTTTCCTTCTCCGGGTATAAGAGAATTTATAGAAACTACCTTAGCACCGGGTTGCTCCAAAATGGCATTTAAATTTGATTTTACCCCCCTGAAAGATTCAGCTATTCCCGAGCGGGGATGATGTATTACAGGTAAATTAACCTTATACTTGTGTTGAATGATTCCTTCGAGCACTGGAATTTTTGTCCCCTTTTCAATTTCCTCTCTTGTTTCAATCTTATTATTAAAAAATCCAATCAAGGTAATTACTCCAAAGGTTAAGAAAAACCCGGCAAAAAATCCAAGCCCGACATTTTTTACCATACTTGGTCCTACATGAAATGCTGCTTCAACCCGCGCGGGATCAATTATCTGAACCTCGGGTGCTATAGAGGCTTTGGAAATAGATGCCTCAGCTTTTTTCTGAAGCATATATGTATACAAATCATTATTTAAATCAAATTCCCGTTGTATGCTAACAAGTTGTTTCTCTGTTTCAGGTAACTTTTTTAACCTTTCCTGAATGGAATTAAACCTTTCCTGCATACTTTCCAGTTTTGTTTCGGTAGCCTTAAGCTGATTTTTTAATGTTTCTTCCAGGCCGTCTCTTGTAATTTTTATTTCTCTTTCCAACTTAATAAAAGTTGGATTTTTTTCCTGCACACTCATACCCAAAACCTCCCTGCGTCCGTAAAGATCCATTAAATCGGAGAGCATTTTTGTCAAATTAGCGTCATTTATACCTATGACAGAAGGACTTACCATCTCCTCTATCTTTTTTGAGTCATCGAGATATTGTTGCAAATCACTATAATAATCGTACTGCAATTGCGTAAGATACTGTTCATTTTCAATCTCTTCCAATCTTTTATAAACAACTTGAGCTTCCTGTCCCAGGTTCATAACCTGATTATTCTTACGGTAATCGCTAAAATTATCTTCTGATGTTTTAAGCGATTTTTGAATTCTTTCCAATTGAGAATCTATAAATTCCATTGAATTATCGGAGCTCTTTTCTTTATTTTGCACACCAAACTGAACAAAAACATTATTCAGCTCATTAATAAAATCAGCCTCTTTCCTTGGATTTGCTCCTGCAATTGATATCACAATAAGATCAGAATTCAAATCCTCGAGACCAATGTTGGTTTTAGCAAGATATTGTTGAGTTAATGAATTGAGATTATTAAATTTTAGAAAATACGTCTCTTCCGGTTTCCCATAACCGGAATTGATGGTAAAATTAAAAAAGTCGTTTAAAAAGGGCTCCCCAAAACTCATCGTTTGCTCAATATTTATCTCCTGTCCGTATCCATTCATAGTGGTTGAACCTTCGATTTTAACAAAATATTGTTTTTCGTTCAGTGGCTCTATTCCAATGAGCACTCCCTCTGCGTTTCTTGCGGTTGGAGGAATAACCAATTCAAATGGCTCATTCTTATAAAGTTCCTTGTTGTACAATAATTCTTTTTTATACCAGCTCGTTTCCCAGTTAAGGTTTTTCAACGCCTTCTGATAGAGAGTATAAGACTGCAAAATACCAAGCTGATTCTCAATATTTGTCTTTTTACCCATATTCATAATAGGATTGTCGAATGATAAAACATTGCTTAAATTTGTTTCCTCACCTTTAATCAATATACGGCTACCAACCTGGTATATGTTTGGAGAATTTTTATATTTAAAATAACCAATTGCAACAAATATTAAACAAACTGCTACAAACCATGGCCATTTTTTCAAATATTTTAGAAACAAATTCCTGGTTTGTTTCTTCTCATGAGCATCAATTAAACTAATAACTTCGTCTATTCTTTCCATGGTGTTTGATTTTAATAGTTTGCAATTAAAGTTGCAGCAACCAAAACTGTAGATACTGTTGAAAGTATCAGAGAATAAATGTTGTTATTCTCATTGGAACGTTTATACTTATTTGGTTTGATATAAACAATATCGTTGGGCTGCAAATAAAAAACATCTGAGAGATATACACTCTTATCTGTCAAATTTAAATTGTATGTTTTTGTTACATCCTCGTTATGCCTGATTACTAAAACATTTTGCAAATCGGCATACTGGGTAATCCCCTTCGCCATACTTAATGCATCTATAATATTCAGACTTCCTTCATAATTATAATAGAGTCCGGGACTTTGGACTTCTCCGGTAACATTTATTTTGAAATTCAATACTTTTACCTTTACGTTGGGCTCTTTCAAATATTCTTCGGCCCTTTGCTTAATCCGTTCCTGAGCTTCCAATAAATTTAAACCAGCTACTGCCACCTGTCCTAAGATGGGTAAAGTAATAAATCCCTCCTCTGTAACCATATAACCATTAATATATTGACTGGCACGATCGCCATACATTTGTTGCGTCCCTGATGAAGCACCACTACCTCCCCCTGCTGTACTGGGATTAAATAGTTGGTTAACCTGAGGGTCGAGAGTCAGAATACTTAAATAAAGATTGTCAAACGGCTTTATAAAATATTCGGGAGCTTTTTCGGGAATCTTGTACAAACTAACGTTGTCTCGAAGATCCTGAAACATTGTCAAATCTTTTGAACTTCTACACGAAGTTTGAAAGATCACAATTAATAATAATGCAAAATAAAATATTAGTATTCTCTTCATGGGTAAAATATTGATTTACTAACAAATAATATCGTGTTGCTGATTTTCATTTTTCTTTCATAGAAAACACACATTTTATTCAAAATAACACGCGAAAAAAATTATTGTTGAACTTTGGAGATTTTTTTGTCCCTTTTTTGTTTACTGACCGTTACTTGAAAAGACAACCTTAAAAGTCTTTAGGATAATAATAAAGTCGAGTCCTAATGACCAATTGTCAATATACTCCATGTCCATTTCCATCCATCTGTCGAAGGGGATATTGTTTCGGCCGGATACCTGCCAGGTACAGGTAATTCCCGGGTTAACACTTAATCTCCTATTCAAACTTCGTTTATATTGTTTTACTTCCGAGGGTACCGGAGGCCTTGGTCCGACGATTGACATATCGCCTACCAATACATTAATAAACTGTGGAAGTTCATCTAAAGATGTTTTTCGTAAAAATTTGCCAACCTTTGTAATTCTTGGGTCATTTTTTATTTTAAAAACCGGACCATCTTGTTCGTTTAATTCCATCAGTTTTTCCTTTAAATCTTCGGCATTTGTCACCATCGTCCTAAATTTCAAACACTTAAACAATCTCCCATGTTTTCCAACCCTAACTTGCTTGAAGAACACAGGGCCTCCGTCTTCCAGCTTGATTAATAAGCCAATGGTTAGCATAACAGGCGATACCAGTATTAGTATTACAGTAGCCATAAAAAAATCGACAGCACCTTTAATTTTCAGGGCAATGTAGTTCTCAGGAGTATTTCTGAAAGAAAGAAAGAACTGACGGTTCAGGAATGAAAGTTTTGGATCCAATCCGCCAAACGCTAAAACTTTATTGTGGAGATGGAATCCGACACCAACTTCCCGGCATTCGTTAACAAGCTTTCGAACCACATGGGTATTAAAATCCTGCTTACAGAAAAACACATCATCGATTACCTTTTCATCGATCAATCGGGCAAAGTCCTCATTCTCCGGGTATATGGCATACTTATCTCCAAACTCGTTCTTTATTTTGTCCGAATCAGTTATAATTCCCCAGATTCGATATCCCCAATCGTCTGTTTCAATTATTTGCCGTACAAATGGAGCTCCTGTTTCATCAGCAATAAGCAACAACATCCTTGTGTTGTAGCCTTTCTTACGAAACGAGCGGATTACCATTCGTCCAATAATCTTTTGGATGGATAAAACAAGAAAATCAAGTATTGCAAATTTCATCAAATCTGTTCCCGTGATAGAATTAAAATCAAACAGATGAATCATTATAAAAAGTACAAACGATCCAATAGGAATTAAGAACAAATACTTTTTCAAAATCGTTCTGTACTTCTGCATACGCCCCATTGTCCCCATTTCGAACATTTCGAGCATGGTAAACCATACTGGTATTATTACGATAGCCAGCACAAAATGATCTCTTGTTTCAAGAAAATTATCAACTGTGACAATTCCCTCAAACCATAGCAAAAAATAAAAACTTACTAGCGTCCAAAAAACTTGGGCGATGACGCTCATCCTTTCCAAAGCTGGTTCCCTTTCTTTAATCATGACTTAAAATTTAAAGATTCAATCAAACATAGTTCACAGAAAGAATGACAAATGATTAACCCCTTATTTTTATCAATTCGTCTTCCTTTTATTAAAACACCAGCTCAAAACGCTGGTAAACAATACAATAAACCACAACCATATATTTAATAATTGGATATAAATGTTTGAAGGTTTTATTGCACATACAAGTTACGAATAAAATATCCTTTTTTCCAAATTTATTTCAATCAGATTTTTTGTTTCTTCAATATGGGCTTTTGTTGAAGCACCGAAAAGAACAGATTCAATCTTTGGAAACTGCCCGATATATTCCATTGCTTCTTTGGGTCTTAATGCTCCGGCAGCCAATACCTGCATGGCTATCGGTCTGAATTCTTTTTCGTTCAGATATTTTTCATAAATCTCTTTTCCTCCGGACATACGAAAACCAATTTTATTTATTGAAGAGCAAATAACCGGATTTTCTATTCCTACTGAATTCAGAGCATCAAGTAGTGCAGGCATATTCATTGTAATATAGCCTGGCTCGCTGTTGTATTTTTTTCGAATATAAGAATCGTATGCAGCAAATACATCGTACATTTTCAGGCCAAGAATTAAATCTACCAGCACATTCTGAATAAAAATTACAGGTGTTGAAATTCCGGCGAACATTTTCATTTCTGCATCAACCAACAACTCCATCAGCTTAATAAAGTCTTTGTTTAAATATGCGAGTCCGCCTTTGGCAAAAGTTCCGAAGATATTACCCGGAACATATTGTTTTATGGTTCCAACGATGCCTAATTCAGTAACTGCATTAGCATATTTATGGGCATATGGCATACACGGATAAATTTTATAGTCCTTGTAATTTTCCGGGTTATTCCGGATATGATCACAAATATTAGCTATTCTGTCGTGAGTGGTACACATAAAAGTATTGATACCAAGCGAAATGGTTTGGTCCAACACTCTGATAATTGATGAATCATCTTTAAACCTGATAGACTGTGCTCTTGATTTTTCGTCGGAAAGATGATTTACTGCAAAAAACTGGTTATCTCCAAAAAGTACTTTCTCCATTGTTTCTATTTTTTAGCGTCCTCTAAAATCATTTCAATTACAGAATCGGTGTACATTGCCTGTTCAAAAGAATTGTATTCCGATTGCCGGCTTTGTTCTACACAATCAACAAAATGGTCGATTTGTGCGCTGTATTCTTCTCCGCGCAAATAAAAATCAACGGGGATTGCAAAATCAGTAATATATTTAATTGTCCAGCCTTTTTCCAGATTTTCAGAAGGAACTGCTTTTTTCAGATAAATTTTTATTTCTGTTGCATCGCATACTATCTTCCCGTTTTTTCCCTGCACTGTTATTGAAGTCGACATTTTGCGAAAGGTTTCATCGCTCCAGTTTACAAGCAAAGTACCGCTTAACCCACCTTTTAATTTAAGCAGCGAAAAAACAGCATCTTCAACTCCTTTTGAGTAAATACTCTTTAACAATGTACCCTGTATTTTTTCAGGTCTTCCAATAATTTCCTGGATAAGATTAATAACGTGCGAGGCATAATCGTAAAGACAACCACCGCCTTCTGCAGAGTTGGAACGCCATGTAGATCCTTTTTCTTTGGTTACAACTGGCCCGTATGCTTCTCCGCTAAAATGAACCAGTTCCCCCAATACATTTTCATGAAGCAGCCTTTTCAATTCGCGGAAGGTGCCAATAAAATGATTGTGAAAACCAATCTGGTTTACCAAGCCGTTTTTAACAGCCAAATCTGTAAGTTCTTTTCCTTCTTCAGCAGTTAGCGTAAACGGCTTTTCGCAAAACACATGCACTCCGTTATCCAATGCATATTTAACCATCGGGAAGTGGAATTTGGTGGGAGTTGCTATAACCACAAAGTCGGGTTTTTCTACATCAATCATCTTTTGATGATCTGTATATGTGTTTACCTTGCTGAATTTATTGAACGCATTTAAAACCAGGGAAGATGTATCGCAAACAGCCACCATGTCAACTTTTGCGTGAACTCCAACAATAGCTGCATGCGAGAGCCCCATTTTTCCGAGGCCTGTAATTGCTCCTTTAATCATATTTTTTCAATTTCAAAAAAATTAATATTACATGCCAAAAAAATAGCATTTGGTTTCCTATATTTCTTCTAAATATTTCGGGTCGGATAAATATTCTGACCAACCACCCTACTCTCAGCTTAAACCAAATAGGATGAATTGGTTTTTGTGTTCCGGCAAACCAATCGAATACATTTCCTATAGCAACAATTAAACCTGAATTCAGCTCATTTTTGTGTTTAATTGTCCATTTTTCCTGTTTTGGGCAGGTCATCCCGACAAAAAGAATATCAGGTTGAAATGCATTTATTCGCGCAACCATTTCAAGATTATCTTCTTCCGAAAATTCAGGTTTAAAAGGCGGTGAATAAGCTTCCACAATCAAATTAGGATATTCATCTCTCGCCCGATCTCTAATTTTTTGAAGTGTCTTTTCTGTCGATCCCAGGAAAAACACTTTCCCTCCTTTTTCATTCAGCCGCGATATAAAATGGTAAAACACATCGGGACCCTGGTTACGTTTAATATTTTTACCCTGCAACAGTAACGAAGAAAAAGCAAAATAGACTCCGTCCAGGACCAAATAATCCGTAGCTCTTAGTGCACTTCTAAACTCACTATCTTTGGTAGAAATACCATAGGAATTCGGACTGATCGTATTTATCACTTTGCTCCCGCCGGAATTTATCGATATTTTCGACAGATCATCTGAAAAAACGTTAAATCCCAGGGTGCTGATTTTATTCATATCTATCTAATTAAAATGATTGTATATCAGATTATTTTTCCTAATATATTTGACATCCTGTTTTCAAACTGTATCAGTGTAAACTCCTCTTCAAATTTTTTTCTTCCAGCTTCTCCCATTTTTTTGCACAAATTAGAATCACTTATCAATATTTCCAGTTTCTCGGCCATTAATCGCGGGTCTTTTTGCGGCACCAAAAATCCGGTTTCTGTATCATCAACTACATCCGGTATGCCTCCCTCGAAAGTTGAAATAACGGGAAGTTTGTTTTGCATAGCTTCCAGTAATACTAAAGGCAAACACTCATTTGGATAAAAAGTTGGGAATGCAAAAACATTTGCCTTGGAAAATATCTCTTCTTTTTCAGTTCCAAATTTCTTTCCCAAATAATTAACGCTATTATTAAGACCAAGCTTTTGAGCTCTTTCGTAAAATTGTGAAGCTGTTATATCTCCTTCACCTCCAACAAAATCGCATTGAAATGGAATCTTTTTTTCTTTTAACAAGGAACATGCTTCAAGCAAAACATATACTCCTTTGGACTCAATCAAATTAGAGAGAAATAATATTTTAGAAACTTCTTTAGAATTATTTGACTCAGCAGGTTTATCTTCTTCTATTTTGTTTGATATTCCGTTTGGACAAATATGTATTTTGTTTTCCGGAACAAAAGCCTGAATATCCGGATACAGATATTTGGATAAAATTATTACATCTGCATTCTGAAATACAAAACGGTAAAAATACCGGTTAATCAAAAATGTACTCCACCTTTTAACTCCTTTATTATGCAAATGGTAAACTCTTTTTATTCGAAATAATTTCAATAGCCCTACTACAAAAATATCCCGGTAAAAAGCGGCTCCTGTTGTAGTCAAAGCCAAATAACATAAATCGGGCTTTTTCTTTCTTAATTCACCTAACAATTTAAACCAGATTTTCACAAAACCACCAATTTTTCTCAGGTTTACCTTACCCGAACTACTTACCTCTTTCGAGGCCATCAGGTTGATATACCTGGCTTCGAATGATTTATTTATAAGTGAGCTTTGTTTAATATACTGCCCAACCACCGATGAACCATGTACTGGTGGCGGAATATGAAGAAGAAATAAAATATTTGGTTTCAAGCTGTCAACTTATTTTTAATTCTGTTAAGGACTGAAAATCTCTTCCGAAATTCTTTTGCCACAACTTTATTAACAATCAGGTTATCATCAAATAAAAACTCTCTTTTTGTTTCATCCCCAAAATGCGCATCAAATTGATTCATCGATTTTGTATGAGTAGCTGTTTCGCCAAAACCAATATTCTTTATTTTTGATTCTTTGGGGAAAACAGTAAACAAATTCTTTTTATATTGGTCAAAACACCATCTGATTGCCCATGAGTCAATTTTTCCATTCATTTGTTTCCACAGCATATATGGCAAATCAGAACCTCCACGCATAAACTGAAAATGTTCAACCGGATTCCTTATAAAACGATTATATTCGTTTACCTCCCAGTCTACTTTATTCCAACGATCGGCCCAGGTTGCCCATCCCCACGAAGAAGCTCGGTAGCCTAAATAAAAATCTTTGGAGTAGTCCGTCAGCGATGGTAAATCCATTGTATAACCTGATACAGAAAATGCTTTCTCCTGGTTTGCATAAAAATCCAGGGCCTGATTCATAAAATCCAAAAAATTTGGAGATGTAATCAGATCATCTTCCAATACAATTACTTTTCCCGAACGCTGTATGACAGATGAAACACCTGATATGATGGATTTTGCAAGTCCCTTATTTTCTGGCGATTCTATAATTTCAAGCGATTTAAACCCTTTTATGGTTTGTATAAATTTTCTTACCTCGGCTACTTTTGCGGAAGCTGCCTCTGTTTTTGCTCCATCCGAAAAAACAATCAAGTCACTCCCGGAGGCTAAATAGTTCTCCTGCAAAGCTTCAACGGTTTGTTTTGTTTCAGAAAGTCGATTGTATGTAAAAAGACAAATCGGAGAAGGCATTATTTTATGTCGTTTATTCAAACTGCTATTTTTCTTTAACAAAAAAACGTTGTTTGTTTCTGCTGTTTTGAATCACCAAGGATAAAGGCAGAAACAAAAAACCAAACTTCTATCTTAAACCACCAATTCCGGCTCGTTTGCTTTTGACATTTCAAGCTCATTTTCAATCTTATCCTTAAGTGCCTCTACATCAATTAACAGATCATTAAACTGACCAGAAGCGTCGCTATTTGATTTTTTAACATTTTCGCCAATAAAATAATAGAAATCAAGATTTTCCTTCATTGCGATATCATAGTAAAATCTGAAATCCACAAATTGATCTCCAAATAATTCCAGAACCTTGGTCTTTTCTTTGCAGAAAAGATAGTTGGTTGAACCTGCCCCGCTAAAAGAGATGATTAAATCCGCATAAGCAAAAAGGTCAATCTTCTCCTGAAACGAAAGTTTACTCAAAACAACTGTTTCTATATTGTATTGCGCCAAGAGTTTACTTACTTCGTCCTCATTAACAATTTTTCTTGTATTGGCATCTTTCCGACTGATAAAATATCTTCTGGCCGTATTTTCAGGGATACCTTTGGGTGGAAACTCTTTCTTTAAAAAATCGATAATCCATTGGTGGATATGTCTGTTTCTCCCTCTGGCATAGCTTGGTGCCAACAGCGTATCGGCTTTGATATGCGGATACTTTTTGCCATCAATAATTTGTTCTTCTTTAACTCCCAGCGCTTTAAGGGAGTCTCTCTGATAATCGTATTCGATTGATGGTACATAAAACCAATCAACCTGATCAAAAAGACCGGACTCTTTCAGCAAATGTATTTTAGATATTGAATCTATTAACCAATGGAAATAATTGTCATACGATCCTCCGCCGGCAATAATATGGAAAACTGTTCCCTTAAAATACTTAAGGTTTTGAAAATACTTCCGCTTAAATATCCTGCTCTCCGAAATCGTTTGACTTTCGTCTAAAAGTAGATCCATTGACACATCGCCAATAAGCTTATCCTTTTCATCAAAAACAGCAATGGTCCACAACAAGTCAGAAAGAATACGACCATTTTTTATTTTCAAAATATACTTTGCAGATTCTTTTGCTTTCAGGTGATAGTCCAGGTAGCTTGAAGAAGCTTTTATCAAATTATCCGGAATATTTATCTCTGAAATTGTTTCGGGATAAATTTCATAATAAATCTTACCTTGTTCTGAATGTTTGCTAACATATTCATCTACATCGTTGTAAAAACCTTTTGGTCTGAATCCGTAATTTTTATAGATATAATTATAAAGGTATTTTTTAGTAAACACCTTAGTCTTCCATTTTATTCCTTTATAATTCATTTTTAAATTTTTATTTCGTTACTGACAATATTTTCTACCTGTTTTATCCATTAGCGGAACTATTGAGAAGCTGTATTATTTGAGTTTTGAATACAGCTATTCTATATAAACAATAACCTGAAATTTTGTTGAACTCTGATTTAAAAAAAAAATTCAACCATGGGATGCTTACCCCCTAAAATACCTTAGTTCACAAGCGGAATTTTTTTATCTTTTTTTTTCAAATTCATATAAAGTTTTGGCGAGACAACCCTCAAATGAATTGAAAGAAAATGCCGCAAAGCGACCAACACTCCATAATGACGATATTCAAACAAAAAGTAATAATATGGATGGGAACGCCCTAACGGAGAATAAAGGTTTTTAAGCCTGGAAGAAAAAGGAACTTCAGGTAAACACCATTTGGGTGGTGTAGGATTTATCTCGCAATAGCCACAATACCCCGCACTTGTAAAACATTGAATTCCTTCTTTTTTTGCACGTAATCCATAATCAAAATCACCAATTGAGTGCGGAAAAATTACATCCAGATTTCCCAATATCTTAAAAACAGATTGTGGAACAAGAACAAGATTTCCGTTAATAATAGAACAAGATTGAGGGTTGCCATCGGGCACAATCAGGTTTCCATCACTATCGCGCCCACCATAAGTAGGAACTTCCTGATGTTTTGATTGTACGGTTCCACATATAATCGAGTCAGGCTTCTTTTTTGAATTAGAAATTAAATCTTCAAATGCATTTGGTTTTAATTCTACGTCGTCATTCAGCCAAACGTAGTAATCGTATTCTTTTTTTTGCGAAGCTGTGTCCCAAGCCAGGTGCATCCCTTTATTCCAATAAAGATTTCCGTTGCCCTGAATAATATCTACCTGAGGAAAGTGTTTTTCAACTGCTTCACCTGTCCCGTCTGTTGAACCATCGTCAACCAAAAAAACTTCAATCTGATATCCTTTAACCGGGTTCACATTAAACAGAGATGACAGACAAGCCAGTGTTTTCTCCTTTCTGTTGTGACAGGTAATCAAAACTGCGATTTTGTAAAAGCTTTTCATAAAAAGATAAAATAAAATCAGGGTGTAAGTTTAAGAACAAATACACGGTATGCTTCAAGGTATCTCTTTTGAAAAATTGCCCGCGCCCATAATTTAACTTCGAGGTTATTCATTCTCCTGAAAGACTCGGAGAAACAAATACCAATCATTAACCAAATCACAAAATTATTTAAGTTGAATACATAAAAATCTTCAATCCAGGAATACAGCCAGCGAAAAGCAATAAATACACCAATAAGTTTGCTGAATATATTGTTTGATTTGTAAACAGCTAATGATGATGCCTTATAAAAAATCAGGAAGTATAAAATTACACCTATTATCCCATTCCACGTGAAAACATTGGGTATATTAGCTTCATTTCGTAATCGTTCTCTTCGCATCCCCACCTCTGTAACGGCGTCAGCAAATGCAACGGTTTCGTTTCCCCGGGCAGGAGTGCGCCCAAGCCACCAGTAATTATATTTCTGTGCTGACTCCAAAACCTCCTTGTAAATAAATGTTCTTGAATCTTCATTGAGCGACTGTTTCCCCGTATTTCCCTCTACTTTAAAATATTCATTTATTTGAAAAACATTAAATATTCCCGAAACGGCTAAAAAGAAAAGAACAAATGGTGCAAACAGAAATACTACTCTGGAAAATTTTAATATTCGAACGGCCTCTGGAAAAGCTCGGAAATAATAGAAAAATAAAAGGAGTAAGGGAATCCCAAACTTAAAAATGAGGCTTCGTGACGAAATATCAGCAAACATTGCTATTAAAGCGATAACCAGAAGTAAACTCTTCCATTGGATTTGAAAGACGGGGAAAAAAAGCAAAAGAAAACTAACAGGAAATAAATACCACCCCCAGGCTCCCAGCGGCAAAAACGGAAAAACAACAATCGCAAATATGAGAACATATTTCATATAAAATGACAAAATGGATTGTAATATTCTCCTGTTTGTTGCGGCAAAGACAACAACGGGCAGCAGTAAGGCCAACGTATTTTCAACAAGTCCCTTGTAATCCCAATAAGTTTCCGCAGCAAAAAAACCTCTGACAATACTGAATATATTCCATACTAAATACAGTTGAAAAATCAATATATATCTTCTATTCTCAGATTCAAACAACACGAAACTCGCAATACCAAAAAGCATCAAAATCAATATCTCAACCAGCCACCAAACAGATGTACTGCCAATAGGGGAGTATGAAAAACGCTGCACAGACAGCACCGCAATTGGTAAAATGGAGAAAGGTATTATTTTCGATAAATAGTATTTAAACATTTCACGTATTCAAAAAGGTTATTTTAAATAATGCAGTTTCCGGCGAAGTTGTTCAATCTGATAATACCCAAAAAAGCAATCGAACCTGGCGAAATGTCTCTGGAAATTAACATTAACAACTGAACATTAAAGCTTTACAACACTATCAATCAGTTATTTTTTAGATCAAAAATTTCGGAATAGATTTGATAAAGTCTGCTTGCATTTTGATCTTTCTGATGACGATTTGCCGCAACTACTTTACTTTTTTCTGAGATATGCATAGCTAATTCTTTATCAGAAAATAACCGGCAAATATTATCAGCCAACATTTCAATTTCTTCAAAACGATATAAAAGCCCCGTTTCTTCGTGAGCAATCATATCTGCTACACCTCCAACATAAGATGCAACGCAGGGAACGCCTAACAGTTGCGCTTCTCCAACCGAATTTGGACTGTTCTCAATTGCGGAAGGACAAACAGAGACATGAGAATTGACAAAACGTTTACACATCTCTTCTTCTGCCAAAGTCCCCGTAAAAATTATATGGTCAGACAAATTATTCTTTTTAATCAGTGAGTTGATATACTTTCCAAAACCAATAAGACGAAACCCAACATTGGTGAAAAAATTTGTTCCTGAAATATAAACCCTGGTTTTGGGGTAGTGCTTTAAAACAATCGGCAAGGCTTTGAGTAACTGGTGAAGACCTTTAATCGGGTAATGCCCCTGACTTACAAAAATGCTGTACTTTTCACAATTTTCGATTGACCATTTATTTTTGTAAAAAGCCGGGCGTAAAGTTTCATTACAAAAATGATACGTGCCATCGGGATTTAGTGCCCATGCGTGTGCCTTATCCCAT
The DNA here is from genome assembly GCF_009762775.1 of Maribellus comscasis. Taxonomy (GTDB): domain Bacteria; phylum Bacteroidota; class Bacteroidia; order Bacteroidales; family Prolixibacteraceae; genus Draconibacterium; species Draconibacterium comscasis. Next base: position 2,445,187 of record NZ_CP046401.1, read on the forward strand.
GATGTCCGTCCAATAATGTGATTCACTTTCTTCAATAACGCTCTTTCAAAAGCTCCACGTTTTCGCATATTTTTGTGCCAGGAAAAAATCGTATCCATCCGCGCTATATCGCGAAACGTGATTGTTTTTAACAGATCCTTCCGGGGAATATTCCCAAAATAATACCGTTCATATACGCTGACTAAACCCTGTATGGAAACTACCAGATTTTCAGCCCCACATGCCCGTACAAAAGAGTAAGAATGAGGGAATTCAGTTCCATGCATATGTATAACATCCGGTTTAACCTCTTCCTTTATCTGACGCCAAAAACGGTCAATTTTATTTTCTGAAAATTTTATATTTTCCTGATATTCACCAGGAATTATATAATGATGTGGAACTCCTTTCTTTTTTATTTGCTGAAACCCGCTTCCCACAATAAAAGATGCTACAGTTAAATCGATATCACCATATTTTTCACATAAAGTTTTTGCTGCAGAGTGCACCCATCCAACATTTACAGGAGCATCCATCTTTAGTTCTTCATAAACTTCAGGGAACGGTGATTTGGTAATCCAAAGTACTTTCATATTTTTTATCACAATAAATCCTTCTCTATTTGAAATTGAATAACAGATGAAGAATTGAAAACCTTTTAAACAATTAAATCAACTGATATAAATATTTTACAAACTATATTGTATATCTTCTTACATCTATAAGATGCTCTTTAAATTTTTGAATATTTTCATTTGGCAGGCTTATCAAAGTTTCATAAGACCCGTTAATAAATGCTTGTATTTGCTCAACATCTTCCCGCTTTATCACATTCAAATTGATATCTTTCCCTATTTCAACGGCTCTGTTATCGACAGCCAGAATTAATGTTCTTATATTATTCTGAAGAGCTCTTGCCCCGGCGTGCAAACGTGTTCCAACATAATCAACCCCTCCTTTTTTTAGCAACATGTCATAAGCTTCCAAAGTAGGGGGAATTATTTCAATGTTTTGAATTCCGTCTTGTATTTCATTCAGATAAACGAGATCGTCATAACTTTGTAACCACAAAAAAACTGTATCGTAATTTCTACTCAGTATTTCGAGCATCCTTTTATCATCAACACTGTTTCGCTTGTAGAATGTTAATGTCGTGACTACTTTTCTTTCTTTCGTTTTTTTAATTTTTTTACATTTTTCGGGAGTAATTTCCCAAAAAGTCGGGCATGTTGTATTTAAAACATTTCTAATTCCAATACTGTTTAATTTTTCTACAGTATAATTGTCACGAGCCGAATGAATGAGTTCGTTATTCAAAACTGAACGGTAAATTTTTGCCGTGTAATTATTTATCTCGTCCTGATACTGCCACCAGCCACAACCAATTAAAACAACTTTATTTTTGAGGAACCTCTTATGCGAGTTATCAATCTTCCATTGGTTCCTCGTTTCCAAATTAGATGACAACAAATTGGTTCCGGACACAAAAAGCAAATCCCGTTGACTCATTGACAACTTAGCGTCAAAAGAGGTATGAATTTGTGTAGGAAAATTAATAAATATGTCTTTTTCGAATATTTTTCTAAGTACTTTATAAACACTATCATATATAATCAAATCTCCTAAATTCAAACTTCCGATTGCCGGATTCAGAATACCAAAATCACGATAGGTTTCTTCCTTCTTAGGTTCTTTCTGATAAAGCTTTTTATAACTTCTTAAGTAGCTTTCACAATAGTTCTTGATGTATATTAACTGCTTCATTTAATCGAAACTCCTTTACAATTATTCTCTATCCGCTTTAACAATTTCTAATACTTGAATACCCTAAAGATTCTTCTATACTTCAGAATAATAACTTTTTGATGATAGAACTATTAATTCCATATTTCCAATATATTCCTGAATGAAGAAAGAGAGAGTTCTTCTTCCGGCTTTTCAATATAACATAGCGGTGTTTCTCCGTAAAAAGAAGCCCAGCCTGTAAAAGTAGAAGGCGGACCAAAAATATAATCAGAAATACTTAATCCATGCAAATCTTTTGTTGCAGACCCGTTGGGGACAGAAAAACAGTCGCACTCCGGAAAAGCTGATAAATCAATTCTCTCGTTACTTGACAGGAAAAATGCTACGGAACGATCGGGAAATATTTTTTTAAAATTCAACATTAAAGAATGGTACTGTTCATCTGTATAAAAATATTTACCATCCAACCATTCCCTGTAATCACCACGCCTGATATGCACCCCGCAAACTAAATCATGTGTTTCCTTTGCTTTATTAAAAACTGACTCCACTTCACCTGTTATTTTTGAATCGGGGGTAAATATATTTTTGAGTGCCCCCCGATGCTTTAATCTGTTTGAGCTCTTAAAAGCTCCAATTGGAGCGTTGATAAAATTTACAGACGGAACAAGTTTAAAAGACAAAGCAAATAACTTCAAACTATATTTATTTCCTAAAATATTTCTTAACCCGTTGATATAATTTTTATAACCAAAAAGCTTCGCAATTCTTGAAGAATAAAAAGGAAACCTGATAATTCCTGAATTTTGCAGGTTGGGATAGTCTTTAATTGTTATATCTGGAGAAAGAATAACTATTTTTTCTCCGGACTCCATACTCTCTGCAAAATAATTGGAATAAATAAACATTTTATTGCATGTCTGGCCTGTTGCATTCAGTATAATCATACTCACTTTTATTTAATAAATTCTAAAAAACTTATTATTTTCTAAAAATTAAGCATAAAGTCTTTTTATTCTTACTTTCCGTAGCGCTGCTTTAAAAGCAGAAAGAAACAATTGCTTTTCATTCTCTTTTAATCCAATCAAAAACATAAACAGAATAAAAGCAACTGAGTTCGTAGCAACTACTATTATTAATCGTTCTATCCCTGGCGACATAAAAAACAATGGTATGCTGGCAAGCCCGATAGAAATCGCAGAAGAACTAAAACAACGAGCTACAACATTGATTAAAAAATCTTTTAAAGAAAGTCCTCCAAACCGTTTCAAAAAATAAACGCTGCTAACAGATAACGCAGCATACATAAAAATAAAAATAACATACAGAGTTTCCGGCGAGGCTCCAAGCTTAAACAACAAATAGCTGACAGGAAGAAGCATCGCCCATATTATAGAATTCCAAAAACTAAATTGTTTAATTTCTCCTACTGCCTTTATTGCCGTTGGAAAAGTTACTGTCAACTGTATAACAAACATTGCAATAAGTCTTAACCTGCAAAAAACAACTGCGTACTCAGGTACATCTTTTAGCCAAACACCTAAAACGTAAGGCATTTCCAATATTGCCGGCGCAGCAAAAAAAACGAGTAAAAAGTAGGACAGTTTATTCCCTGTCATAGAAGCCTGAAGCATTTGCTTCCTGTTTTTTCCTCCCTCACTTTTCACTATCACAGGTTCCAATGCCTTTAGCATCGTTGTAGAAAAGGCCATAAGCTGACCTGAAACCTGAGCGGCAATTCCCTGTGCTGCATTTACCAAAACACCAAAAAACGTATTTAATATAATTGAAATGCCTTGCATGGTTATGATGCTTGCCCCACTATTCAGTAAAGACCACCCGGCAAAGCCTGTCATTTCTTTAAAAAGAGATTTGTTACGGTACTTTCTAAAGTTAATTTGAACCTCAACATACTTTCTGTGGCAATAAATTCTTTTCAGAATTAACAGAAAAATTGAAAGCGCCGCCATCGCCAATCCATAAAGTACCAGTTTATCAAATGAGGTGTATGTTATATAAAAAGCAATAGCCAATTTTATTACAGCTTCAACAATACCAAGAATCGCTACAAGCAGCATATTTTCATGTGCATTGATGACTGCATCATACGGGACTGAAATTATGGTAAAGAAAGTACTTACCAACATAAATTGAAAAATCAGTTTAGCAACAGGTAAGCGCTCAGCCGGAATTTTAAGTATCCCTTTAAACAGGAAATAACCGGCAGCTTCAAGCAAAAGAATAACTATAACGGCTATAAGAAAATGTAATATTACGCTGACATTAAATATATACTTTTGCTTTTCCAGATCTCCTTCTCCCTCAGCGTACGACATAAATCTCTGTGTCGCACTCGTCATTGCCAAATTCAGAAAAGTTAACATGGCAATAGCTCCACCTACTACATTAAAAATGCCAAAATCTTCGGTTCCAAGAGCAGCTAAAACCAAACGAGTAACATAGAGTGAAATAAATACTGTAATTGCCATTCTGGCGTATAGAATACCTGTATTTACAGCAACTCTCTTTGCAGCTTCCATAAAAAACTAAATTATTTTACCTGTTTAAAACTCGTCTTTAATAAATTATTTCTCTTTTTAGAGACAAATTTCATAACAGGTATAAAGTGACCGGGGACAACAATCTTTAAAATTTCCATATTAATAAATTTGGGAACAAACATCATAAGCTGATGATTCGAAATAAATCCGCATTAATATGAACTCATAGGTAGGAACGCCTAAAAAAGGCGTTCCTATTTCTATTAAATTTTAAAGCTGGTTGTTACTTTGAAACCTGGATCTTAATACTTTCCCTGTTTATACCGTTCTGCAATGTTATTACATAAAGTCCTTCGTTTAACTGATTCCCGTCAAACATCACACTTACCGGAATATTTTTCTTTACATTCTGATTATACAAAGTAAGTGCTTTCTGCCCCATAGAATTATAGACATCAACGGTAGCATTTCCGTCAAAATTTGGATTAAACGAAAGCGTTGCATTTCCTCTAACCGGGTTGGGATAAACTGAAAACTCACTAAATTCAAGAGAATTATCAATGACTGCTGATTTTTCTGATGATTCGTAGTCGTCACAATGTGTTGGTCCAAGCTCTCCATTGTTGTAATCATCAAGCAATTCTCCCAAAGCTATAAATTGATCTCTGAGCACGTCTCCTCCCCCAAGTGCAGCAATATCTGCAGGGGAATATGTATTAAACAAACTCGTCGCGTCTAAAATTGCAGTTACAACCTCAGAAGGAGCATACGAACCGTTTAAAACGTTTAACGCGGCAGCCATATACTGGTGAGCAAGAATATAATATGCATTTCCTTTAGGCTGTGTATCAAATACTTCAAGCCATGTTTGCCCCGACAAGAAAAATACAGTACCAGGGCCGGAAGGTAGTTGATCCCATGTTTCATCATATTTCTTTTTTGTAGGATCTGCATGTGTTTTCCAATACCCCTGGGTTAATGTACATCCCTGATCAAAAGTTGTAGTTAAAAGTATTGCGCTGGTAATAAAAGAATCTCCGTTTTTTGTATCAATTCCGTTATCCGGATTTGGCGAATACGCAGAAACCACAACCTCAGTAACATTACCTGGCACGTTGGGAATCGTTATTGTTTCGATGTGTAATAGCGCCCCCTGATTATTATCATCAAATTCAACATGGGTAGTAGCCATTCCACTTGGTGTTACGTCAATTATAGAATATCTTCCATCAGCATTAACATCTGAAAATGGCATTGATATTACAACATCACGAGGCGAAAATGAAAATGGAATGGTAAAAGTATATTCCAGAGGATCCACTGATCCATTTCTAAATAAAAATGCATGGTCGCCTTTTGCCTCGCTATGAATACCAGAACCACCTGTGCGATATACATATGCTGTAAATGAAACAATTTCCTCGTTTGCATCAACATTACCTTGTTTGTCCAATGTGATTCCTCCTGCATCCACATCGTTAAATGTGGTGGTATAGTAACCCCATTTTTGACTTGCACCATTTAATACAGGTGGTGCGAGATCAGTTTCTGCCAATTGAAACTGAACAGTGTCCCACTCATTACTGTCAAAAAACTTAACCGATGAGGGAACAGCATTTTCACGGAAAATGCCAGCTGCTTCAACAACAACATGGTCAACCGAACCCGGGTCAGGGATGTAAAGTACAGGATTGTCAACATCTTTTACACCTATACCAATTAATTCAATAACCTGGGCTTGTGTCATTTGGAGAATACTGAAACTTAACAAAAAAGAAAGTAAAAATTTTTTCATCGTTAATAATTTTAAAATGAAGTTTAAATTTTTTTAGTAAAATTTTGGAATGTTAGGAAACATTAACCAAACAAGAGACTCGAAGCAGAGTCTTGTCTTTACCTCTGCCATTTAGCGCTATTAATCAAACCTTTTGAACATAATGCTTTACATCAAAAGATAGGTTGCCCCCCCCAATCTATACTACTGTTTATGTCTACCAAAAACAGGAGGTAATATCTTTTATAAAACAGATAGTAAAATGCTTTTTGCGTCTTTTTTGTAAAGGAATGAACCAATAATTTGGTTAAATGTAACTTTGGTTTATGTATAAAAAGAGCCCTGATTAAAAATGAAATTTTATACTGGTAGGGAACCAGAGGTTTATTTTTGTTTAGCTTGTCAATTGACTGAATATCTTCTTTACTGAGCTGAAAATCATATATATCAGCATTAGATATAATCCGTTCTTCTTTTACCGATTTTGGAATTGTGGGTATTTTTTTCTGGACATTCCAGCGCAGCGTAATTTGTACAGGAGTTTTTCCGTATTTATCGGCCAATGCACAGATTTCCTCAATATTGTTTACCTTTCCCTGCATAATGGGTCTCCAGGCCTGAAACTGTATTCCTCTACTTTTACAATAATCATATAATTCGGGTTGTAATAGCTCAGGATGATACTCTACCTGATTTATTGCAGGAATCACTTCACTAGTCCTTAATAGATCCTCAAGGTGGTATTCAAGAAAATTACTTACACCGATTGCCCTAATCCTCTCTTTTTTGTACAATTCCTCCATTGCTTTCCATGTTCCAAGCGAACGTTTTCCACGCGGCCAATGGATGAGATAAAGGTCGAGATAATCGGTTTGCAGTTCATCAAGACTTTTTTCAAAAGCTGCTAAAGTTGAATGGTATCCCTGATCCTCATTACGTACTTTCGAAGTTAAAAAAACTTCCTCCCTCGGGATAGAACTCATCTTTATTCCATTTCCAACTCCTCGCTCATTTCGGTACGCTGTTGCTGTATCTATTTTTCTGTAGCCATGATTTAAAGCAGTTTTCACCGCATTCTCTACTTCGCCCCCAACTTTAGCCTGAAATACTCCCAGCCCAAATAAAGGCATCTCCACCCCGTTATTTAATTTTATTCTTGTCGAAATATCCAGTTGTGTTCCATTTTCTCTAAAACTCCCCATAAAAGTTTACTTATTTTAATATTTTACATACATATTATTTCCGGAGCAAGACCCATATTCGACAAACTATCTCTGATTTCGTTTCTGTAAATTCCGTTCATTATAATTACAGTGTCAGGAACATACTCTTTCAAAAACTCAGGATTTTTATATTGTATACCTATTCCCGGAATAAAATTACCTTGTATATGAGGGTTTATATCAACTACATGTTCAATTACATTAAGTTTATTAAAATGTGTCAGGAAACCAACTGCTTTGGAGCCTCCACCCCACATGACTACTTTTTTTCCTTCATCCTTTTGCATAAGAAGTCTTTTTTCCCACTCTTCAAGCTGGTTATTGATGTTGACAACAAACTGATCGACTAATTGTTTCAATTCGTGCACAGCCTCTTCTTTAGGATGCGTATTACCGACAACCTTTTCATTTGACGGCTTTGCTTCAATAAACAGATACTGGTCATCGTATTCGACATAAATATCAATTATTTCGAATCCGTTGAGTCTAAAAAGTCTGCCCAATGATCCGGCACTAAAATATGAGCAGTGTTCGTAAAAAATATCCCAAAAGGCATTTATTTTTAATATTCGAACAATGCTTGGCACTTCAAAAAGAACAACAACTTCTTTATTATTCTTAATCGAATTTCTTATTGTACTCAGAAAATTACCGGTATCATGAATGTGCTCTAGAGTATGTCTGCAAACAATAACATCGGCGGGCAGGTCTCCGTGCTTTTCAGAATAGAATTCTTTAATAAACCTGATATTCGGATTAGGTTCCGACCTCCCTGGGACATATGCAGGATCAATTCCTATCCCCCTGTTGTTTCCAAGTTTACAAATTAAATTTAGAAAGTCACCTTTCCCGCAACCTACTTCTATAACATCTTTACCGTAGATATCATATTTATCAATAAACCGCTGTGTAAAATCATTGATAAACTTCGTAAACGTTGGTGAAAACCCCTGCTGATCCTCATATCCTTTTGTATAATGATCTATGGTAGTGTCGAATGTACTGTTAAATACAAAACCACATTCTTTGCAAAATGCAAGAGTGATATCCTTTTTAGGAATTGCTACAGCTTCTTCAAAAGATTTTATTGTAACAATACTTTGAACGGGGGCATCTTTAATCAAATAAAAATTTTCCGCCCGGGTACTATTACAGTTTAAACATTTCATAGGTATTTAAATAATGATTAAAACTTCTACAATAAGTAAATTTTAATGTTTTACTTTTTATTTTTGTTTTGATCCTTAAAAAACAATTTTCCGGGCATAGAAAGCCTCAGCGAACTGAGTTGCTGATTCCATTCCCCGAAGACGAGGTAATGCTGAAAAAGTATCTTCGCTAAACCAATGTTTTGAATGCTGAGAAACAAAGCTCTTCATTAAAATCCCATTTCTCCTGTCCATCAAATCCTTGTCAACTTCAACAAAAAAGTTAGGATTTCCGATATCGCCGTCATATTTTGGTATTTCATATTCAAGAACCATATTATTTCTCCATGTATTCCATGTCAAATCGCTGATTAATCGATGATCCTGGTGTCTGTCATTTCGATAATGAGTAAAAATAATATCGGGATTAATCTCCTTTCTTAATCTTTCAAAATATTCTTTTATCTCCGCCGCATAGAAAGGTAAAAATCCATCGCGATAAGATTCTATCGAAATTTTCTTTTTTGAGACATGTTTTAGAAACTGATTGGCACTTTTTGTTGCCTCTTTCTTTCTGATTTCATTGGATGTAAAAACAACCCAATTTACACTCTCAATTTTATAGTCTTTAAAAATTTTTAACAGCGAACAACCAGCGCCAATCTCAATATCGTCACAATGTGCTCCCAAACAAAGTATATTTAAAGAGCTATCTCTTTTAAAGCTAATTGGGACCATGTTCAAAAGGCGTTACTTCATTTATCTGGCGGTCAAACCTCTCTTCTGCTTTTCGCCAAACCTCCCACGGAGGAGTTCCACTGGCATAGATATCATCAAGTAGCTTTTTATCTTTGAATGTATCCATACTTGCCCAAAAACCTTTATGTTCCCAGGAAACCAGTTTCTTCTTTTGAATCATCCTTTTAAATGGCTCTTCCACGAGATCTTCTCCGTAGTTTATATTGTCAAAAATTTCTTTTCTGAATATAAAATAACCCGTATTCAAATGAAGACCTGAGTTCCCAATCGGACTTATTTCATCCACTGTTCCATCCCTGCGTCTTTTAACCACATGAAAACTTTGGCTTGGCTGATAAACCATAAATGCAGCCGTTTTCTCCTTTTTCTTTGAAAACCAGTTAATCATATCGGGAAGATTAAGATCGGTCAGACCATCGCTGTAGTTTGCAAGAAACATTTCCTCATCCTGCAAATATTCACGAACCTTCATCAGCCGCATTCCAATATTTGCACTTTGGCCTGTATCTACAAATGTTATTTTCCAATTACTTATATCTGAACTTATCAACTCGATATTCTTTCCTCCGTTAGCATAAACAAAGTCATTCGATACTGTTTCGTCATAATTGATAAAATAATTTTTAATAACATCTGCTTTATATCCCAGACACAATATAAACTCGTTGTGTCCGAAAGATGAGTAATATTTCATTACTTCCCACAAAATTGGACGATATCCAATGTTGACCATTGGCTTAGGAATTGTTTCGGAATATTCCCTCAACCGAATTCCCTGGCCTCCACAGAATAACACGACTTTCATAATCTGTTGTTTTTTAAGGAATTAAACATTTAAATGTGATTTGTGAATTTTAAAACCAGCAAATGCAATTAGTCCAATACTTTCAGCTCCGGAATTGGTACTACGAACTTGCCTCCCCAACTCTTTACATAGCTGTGTTGCGCCATTATTTCTTCCTTCAAATTCCAGGGAAGAATAAGAATATAGTCGGGTTGGGTCTCTTTAATTTTTTCAGGATGTAAAATCGGGATATGAGTTCCGGGTAAAAAGTTATCTTGTTTGTGGGGGCTCATATCCACAGTAAAATCAATAAAGTCTGTTCGAACGCCACAATAATTCAATAACGTATTTCCTTTCCCGGGCGCACCGTAGCCGGCTACCGTTTTACCTTCACGTTTTACCTCAATTAAAAAATCGAGTAATTTCCGTTTGGTTTCTTTCACTCTTTCTTCAAATAGCGAATAGTATTCAAGAGTTTCAAAACCAAGGTCTTTTTCGCGTTGCAACAATTCTGTTACCCTGGCGGTAACTTCTTTACTGTCATCATCGGAGTGTTTACCAAAGATACGGATTGAACCGCCATGAGTAGATAATTCCTCCACATCAAACAGGGTAATTCCATGATGTGCAAATATTCTGTTTACAGCAACAAATGAGAGATAAGAAAAATGTTCATGATAAATGGTATCGAACTGATTTCCCTCGATAAGTCGTTGTAAATGTGGAAACTCCATTGTAATTACACCTTTGGCGGCGAGCATTACTTTCATTCCTTTTACAAAATCATTAATATCCGGAACATGTGCAAGTACATTATTCCCAAGCAGTAAATCTGCCTTTGCATATTTTCCCGATAACTTTGTCGCTGTTTCCGTGCCAAAGAATTCCACTTCTGTGCGAACACCTTTTTCTCTCGCAGCCTCAGCAACATTACCAGCAGGATCAATACCCAAAACAGGGATGCCGGCTTTATTAAACCACTGTAACAAATAACCATCGTTGCTTGCTATCTCAACCACCAGGCTGTTGGAACTAAATCCAAAGCGCTCGACCATCATTTCAGAATACTTTCTGGCGTGTTCAAGCCAACTGCTTGAGTAAGAAGAAAAATACGCGTACTCATCAGCAAAAATTTCAGTGGGAGTAGCAAATTCTTCAAGTTGCATCAACCAACAGTTATGACAGATATATGCATGCAACGGATAAAACTTCTCCATATCATTGGCATTTTCCGGCTTAACATGTCTTTGGCAAAGTGGCGACATTCCCAAATCAACCACACTGTATTCCAATTCACTGTTACAGAATCTGCATTTACTTCCCGATTTTTGTCTTTTTAGAGGAGCAACCATTACCCCGTCTGTTTTTATAAATGAACTGTTATTTCCCATTTGTGTATTTTTTTTAGACTTTTTACTAATCATTTTTTGCTTTCAACTTTTTACGGCTAAAGCATTTTTAAATTTTTGTTTTAAAGTATCTGTGATTGTATTAAACCCGAAGTTTTTCCTCGAAGTAACCCAAAGAAGTCTTGTTTTGTATTTTCTTTGACACCCTTTTTGCAATTGTTTCACCAATTGCCAACGATGCTGTTGCAGCAGGTGAGGGAGCGTTTAATACATTTAATACATATTGATCCTCATCAATCAAAAAGTCGTCAACCAAGCCACCATTACGATTACATGCCTGTGCCCTGACTCCAGCTCCTCCGGTTTTTAAATCTTCTGATTGAACTTCCGGGACCAAACGTTGTAAAGCTCTAACCAGTGCGGCTTTGCTATAAGATCGATAAAATTCACCCATTCCCATTTTCCAGTATTGTTTCATTACTTTTCTGAAACCTGGCCAAACCAACGATTCCATAAATTCATCGTATTTGAATGAATTTTTGTGGTATCCCTCACGTTTAAAAGCCCAAACAGCATTAGGCCCGGCTTCAATTCCTCCATGAATCATTCGGGTGAAATGTACACCCAAAAAAGGAAATTTTGGATCCGGAACCGGATAAATGAGATTCTTTACCAAATAACTCTTTTCTTCTGTTAACTCGGTATATTCGCCTCTAAACGGAATAATCCTTACATCAAGGTTCTTTTGGGTCATCGCGGCAACTTTATCGCTATACAACCCGGCTGTGTTCACCAGAAGTTTTGAAGTGTAATGCTTTTCCGGTGTAAATACGGTTACCTCACCTTTATCGATTTTAATACTGGTTACTTTGCTGTTTAACGCAATTTCACCACCATATCTTTGGGTGAAAATTTCGGCATACTTACTGCTAACTTCTTTATAATCGATTATACCGGTATAAGGAACATGAATTGCTGCAATTCCTGTCGCATGAGGTTCATACTCTTTAATTTGCTCTCCACTTATCTTTTTGATTTTGTCCAGGCCATTTTCTTTGCCCCTTTGAAAAAGATTCTCAAGACGAAGAAGTTCCTCTTTACCTGTTGCAACGATTAATTTTCCACATAAATCATACTTTACGTTCTCTCTGTCACAAAAATCAAGAAGCTGTTGATAGCCATTTCTGCAGTTTAACGCTTTTAAACTTCCGGGTTTATAATAAACACCGGCGTGTATAACACCACTGTTATTTCCTGTCTGATGGCGGGCAATTTTGTCTTCCTTTTCCAGGATAATGATTTTTAGGTCAGGATATTCTTCCTTCAACTTTAACCCGGTAGCAAGTCCAACAATACCACCACCAATAATTGTAATGTCGTATTTCATAGGATGAATAAGAATGGATTTGGAAATCCTTTTGTGGAACTTTAAATACTAAACTCTAATATTGTTCGGATAGCGTTGGTATATTTTGCCATTTCCAACTTAAATTATCGTCAAGTAAACTTTCAGTTTGAAGTTTGTTCAAAACTTTTAAACGAATAAATGAAGACTCTCTAAAATTGGGATCGTTAAAGCCCATTGTATTCAAATTTTCGTATAAACCGCGTATACTTGTTTCCAGATCAAAAACGGGCTGGTGATTTGGTGCAAGTTTTTTAAACAGATCAAAATTTACTTTGTATGAGCGTTTATCCGGCGGAGCATCCTGGTTTATCGTAACCTTACAACCTTCAACTACTTCCGCCACAGCCTCGGCCAATTCTTTTACCTGGTAATTCCACGAGTTGGTCCCGGCGTTAACAGCCAAAAATTTACCTCCGTTATCAGCGTCTCTTGTAACGGCCCAATCAATTGCTCTTGCCATATCAAGCACATTTATTAGAGGACGCCAGGGTGTTCCGTCACTTAAAATATCAATTCGTTTTGAAGAAACTGCCCCCGCAACAAAATCATTTAGTACTAAATCAAGACGCAGCCGGTTACTAAAACCACAGGCAGTTGCAAAGCGCAAACAAGTAATGGTAAATCCGTCGTCGGCAATTTTAAGAAGATCTTCTTCCGTGGCAATTTTGGAGCGGGCATATGCCGTTAAAGGATTTAAAGTATCTGATTCTACTTTTGCACTTCCTTCTGTAGCGCCGTAAACACTACAACTGGATGCGAAAACAAACGAGCTGACACCTTTTTCTTTTCCAATTTTCGCCATGCGGATAGCCGACCGATAATTCACATCCATGGTAACCTCTTCAAATTTGTTTCCCATTGGATCATTTGAAATAGCCGCTAAATAAACGATGGAATCTATATCATTCAGAATTTCGGGATCAAAATATCTTACGTCGCCAAAAATTTGTTTATCCAGCTTTCCTTCGGGTAAAAAAGGAGGGTTGGTCAAACAATGAGCAAAAAAAGCGATATCAAATCCAATTAATTCTGCATCAGGATAAGTTTCGCGCAGTTGACTCACTACGCCCGGGCCTACATAACCCATGTTACCGGTAATTAATATTTTCATAATTCTATTTTTGGGATTTTAAAATCTTATTTCGGATTATTATAATATGAAATCATTCTATTTTAATTCAACATAAAATATTGGCGTAAATGTTACATTCACCAAACCTTCCATGGTGCTTTTCCTGCTTCCCACAACCCTTCCAAAACATTTTTATCTCTTAATGTATCCATTGGTTGCCAAAAGCTATCGTGTTTATAAGCAAACAAGTTGCCTCCTTCTGCAAGTTTTTCCAGGGGCCCTTTTTCAAATACAGTGGAATCACCTTCTATAAAATCCATTACGCCTGGTTCCAGAACAAAAAAGCCCCCGTTTATCCACGCTGTACCATCTTCATCTCCTTTGGGTTTCTCTTTAAAGTAATTGATTTGCGTTTCTCCGCCATGGAGTGTAAATACACCAAATCGTCCGTGTTGTCTAACAGATGTAAGAGTCGCCAGTTTCCCGTGATTTTTATGAAACATGATCAATTCATCAATATTGACATCACTTACTCCATCACCATAGGTCAAACAAAACGTTTCGTCTCCGATATATTCTTTCACTCTTTTCAGACGCCCTCCGGTCATTGTATTCTCGCCTGTGTCAACGAGTGTCACATTCCATGGCTCGGAATTCATATTGTGAACTTTCATATTGTTGTTTTTCATGTCGAAGGTTACGTCAGAACTATGTAGAAAATAGTTTGAGAAATACTCCTTTATGATATAACCTTTGTAACCGCAACAAATGATAAAATCGTTGATTCCATAGTGCGAATATATCTTCATAATATGCCATAAAATGGGCTTGTCTCCGATCTCCACCATTGGTTTTGGACGGACACCTGTCTCTTCGCTGATTCGGGTACCAAACCCGCCAGCAAGTATTACTGCTTTCATAAAATTATTTGATTTTAATAGATATTTTTTTGGGGGGGGAGAGAAGAAAATTTTCTGGTTAAGAAAACTACTTCAAACATCAAAATTCGAAAACCTTAGTTTTAAAGACCCGTTTTGAATTTGATTACATTAACTATTTATTGAACGGATATATTATTAAACTTTCTTTTTGCTGAAACCTGAGAATGATACGGGTATCCGGCTCCTTCTTCATCAGTGTCAGTATCAGGTTCAAGAATTTTAACTTCGTCTTTAGAAATGTTCGCATGCAAACCAAGACCCATTGTATCAATACGAATCAAAATTCTGTACTGTCCGGAAATTTCCACAATCTCTCCTTTTAAACCTTTAAGAGGACCAACCAACACTTCTGCTTTATATCCAGGCCTTAACTTTTCTTTTGACACTGTAATATCAATATTATCCTGCCTCACCAATGTCTTGATATTATTTATCTGGTAATCCGGGATGGACTGAGGTCTACCGCCAAAACTAATATAACATACTACTCCGGGAACAGAAAGAACATCAAAAAACTCTTTATAACTAACCCTAACGAATAAATAACATCGAAACAATGGTTCCTCAATCCATTTTTTTCTGTCACTCCACTGTCTAAGAGATTTCCGAAGTGGCAAATAGCTTTCGATCTTTTGTTCCTGCAGATTTTTGAAAATTTTCTTTTCGCTGTTTACTTTAGTATAGATAGCATACCAAGCATACTCAGGTTTTTTAAGAATCATAATTACCTTATTTTTTATTTCTCGCAAACAACACAATTATCAAAGACAAATAAGTCAGGATATTGTTTATATAATTAGGTCAATCCCTCTTTTTCAGTTGTGCCTTTAGCGATTCATTTTCTAAACTAATTTCAGCAAACATCCGCTTCAAGCGCTCGTTGTCTTCTTTCAGTTTATTCAGTTTCAAAATGTCGTTGGATGAAATACGACCGTATTTTGCCCGCCAATTATAAAATGTTGCCTGGCTAATCCCGTGTTCTTCAATAATATCTTGAACAGAGGCTCCTTCTTCATACTGCTGAAGAATCTTGTGAATTTCAAATTCAGAGAATCTACGTCTAATCATTTTTCATTTTTTTTTATTAGTTACAACTGTATAAATAGATAACTGAGACATACTCATTCAGTATAGTTTAAACAACCCGTATGTGTTGGTTGCTCATGATTATTTTTAATTTAACTTACTTAAAACAGCAAATCAAAACAATACTTCGTCCTTTACATAATTATTTTAACATAATCATGCCTTTCTTGAGGATTATCACAGCTTAAAAAATTGGGATTTATGGGAGTTCAGGTTGGATCTTAACTGGAATAGTTTGGCTTTATTTTATCTTTTTTAATACAATTCTAAAAAATTTTAGAATCTACAAATTATTATAATAAATCGTGTTAACAATTCTAATCTTCTTGATTTCACTTCTTTTTCTTTGTATCTCCTTTAAACATTCAATATTTTTTCGTTTTCGAACAAAGGTATCCCTACGGTCACCCACATTTTTGTAACACTTTCAATTATTTAACCGTCAAAATTTTTAGTTCACGAAAAAAAGTTACGAATAAAAAATATACCTGACAAAAAAAAATATGTGCCTATTTAACTATAAAATTCTAATTTATAATCATTTATTCTAAAATAAACACATTTAAGTATTTATTCACAAGGAGTTAAAAACATTCTTCTTTTAATTTAGAATAAATAAAAAAAGCACACATAGTCTAATATTGGGACGATTTTTCCGCGCAGTGGACACAATTGAATTTGTAAATTACAAAAAAAAGCTCTTGTTACAACCAAAATACAAAACACTTCTCAAACAGATATCAAATATTATACTTCAACACATGAAGAAACCAAAGAATACTCACAAATTACTTATAATCAAAAAAATAGCACCTGCAAAAAACAGATGCCATTTACGAAACCAAATATCTTAAATAAAATCCAAATGAATACTACAAAGCTACTTTTTCTGCTTTAAAGTATTTGTAAGTTAAATTATTCTCTCCGTCCCTGCAGAAACATCAACTTACTATGAAATTCTACTATAACACACTGGTTTCTAAAAACATTTCTAAATCCTGCTCAACCTCCGTAATTCCACCAATCCCAAAATTTTCCATCAAAACGTTTGCTACATTTGGAGAAAGGAACGCAGGCAGTGTCGGCCCAAGGTGGATATTCTTTACACCCAACGATAGTAGAGCCAACAATACAATCACCGCCTTTTGCTCGTACCATGCAATATTATATGCAATTGGGAGATCATTTATATCATTTAATTCAAATACCTCTTTCAATTTTAGAGCAATTACAGCCAATGAATAAGAATCGTTACATTGTCCGGCATCAATTACCCGAGGGATTCCACCGATATCTCCAAGTGGTAGCTTGTTATAACGATACTTTGCACATCCCGCCGTAAGAATCACGGTGTCAGCAGGTAACTGATCCGCAAACTGCGTGTAATAACCCCGGCTTTTCATACGCCCATCGCAACCAGCCATCACAAAGAATTTTCTGATCGCTCCTGATTTTACTGCGTCTACAATTTTATCGGCCAATGCAAAAACCTGGGCATGTGCAAAACCTCCTGTAATTTCACCACTCTCAATTTGCTCAGGTGCTGCACATCTTTTAGCATGTTCAATAATTTCGCTAAAATCCTTCATTTTCCCGTCTATCCGATCTGCAATGTGAATAGCGCCTTCGAGCCCCGACGCCCCGGTTGTATAAATCCGCTCAGTATAACCCGCATTACTTTTGGGAGGAACAATACAATTTGTAGTAAACAATATTGGTCCGTTAAAACGTTCAAATTCTTCAGTTTGTTTCCACCAGGCATTTCCATAGTTTCCCACTAAATGGTCATATTTTTTGAAAACAGGGTAATAATGTGCAGGCAGCATCTCGCTGTGTGTATAAACATCCACTCCTGTTCCTTCTGTTTGTTGAAGAAGATCTTCCATATCTTTCAAATCGTGCCCGGAAATTAAAATAGCAGGATTATTCCGAACACCAATATTTACTTTTGTTGCTTCTGGGTTTCCGTATGTTTCAGTATTTGCAGCGTCCAGCAAGGCCATAACCTCAACACCGTATTTTCCGGTTTCAAGTGTAAGTGTGACCAACTCGTCAACAGCCAAATCTTCGGTTGTTGCAACCAACGCTCGTTGCATAAAAGCAAAGATGTCATCATTACTTTTACCCAGGTTCCAGGCATGTTCTGCATAAGCGGCCAAACCTTTCACTCCATATATAACCAATTCCCGTAACGAACGAATATCTTCATTTTCTGTACTCAAAATTCCAACTTCTTTCGCTTTATTTTCAAATTCTTCCACTGTTGAGCCCTTCCAGGCGGCAAAATCGGGATGATTTTTAGGAAGTCGAATATTGGCAGCCAGACAACGCGAATGTAATTCGCTACGCAGTTGCAAAGCTTTTATTATTCTTTTACTGAAACTCTCTTTATCAAAATTCGCATTGGTTATCGTACTAAAAAGACCGTCAAAAACAAACTTGTCGACTTTTGCCGGATTTAATTTTTGCACTCTCAACTTTTCATTGTACCAACTTATTCCCTTTAGAACAAACAATAAAGTATCCTGTAAATTGGCAACATCACTGGTTTTCCCGCAAACTCCCTTAATTGTACAGCCAATGCCTTTAGCTGCTTCCTGGCATTGAAAACAAAACATACTCATTTTTATAGTTTTTATTGATTTTTAAAATCTAAGTGTAAAGTTCCTCAACTCTTTTTATATTTAAATCCACTCTTCTGAAAGTACATCTCCCCTGATACTGATAACCACTTCTTTAATTGGCACCTTGCGCGATGCGCTTTGCGCGGCTATCTGAATCATCTGCGATAATCCGCCACAGCAGGGAACTTCCATAATCACAACCGTTATTGTGTTAACCCGTGCATTATCAATTAGATGTGTAAGCTTTTGAATATAAATATCTTTACCATGATCCAGTTTCGGACAGGCAATTACGAGCTTTTTCCCTTTAATAAAATCGTTATGAAAATTACCATAGGCAAACCCGGCACAATCTGCCGCCACCAACAGATCGGCTCCCTGAAAATAAGATGCAGCCGGATTAATCAGATGCATTTGTACCGGCCATTGGGTTAATGCAGAAGGGATTTCAGTCTCCGGTGTTGCCATCTTCATTCCTGCAACATTAAACGTTTTCGATGCAGAACCGGCACAGCCACAACCGGCACCTTCCTGATGTTCATGCCTTTGTTCCTTATTTCCATGAAGAAGTTCGTGAACCTCGCGAATCTGAAACGGCATCCTTTCACGATTTGCCTTTATATAATTCAAAGCCTGATTCAGATACCCGGTTTCACCATGTTCCTGCAAATGCTTCAGGTGGGCAAAAACAGTCGCCTTTCCGCTTTTTATCATCTGAGCAATTACAACTTCCTCGTCATATTCATCGGCTTCACGTTTTTCAATTGTAATGGCGCCCTCCGGACAATGTCCGATACAGGCGCCAAGACCATCACACATCAACTCACTAACCAATCTCGCCTTCCCATCTATTATTTGTAGCGCTCCTTCATGACAGTTCGGCACACACTGGCCACAGCCGTTACAAAGTTCTTCGTCTATTTTTACAATCTCACGTAACATAGTTTTCTATTTTATACAACAAAAGTAGAGTGGTGGCGTTTCTGATTTTGTAACAATTGATACAAAATGCAACAATTAGCAGATTTCAGTTTAATTAGTCAATGCCCTGTTTTTCGCGGAATCTCAGAAAACGAAATCATGGAGTTATTAAATAAAATCCACTTTCAGATTAAAAGATTCAACAAAGAAGAAATAGTAGCTTATGCGGGAGACACGGTTCAGAATCTTTACATCTTGCTGTCAGGAAGTGTAAAAGGCGAAATGATCGATTACTCCGGGAAAACAATAAAAATTGAAGATGTAGAGGCATCAAAACCTTTGGCTTCTGCCTTTTTATTTGGGAAAGAAAATAAATTCCCTGTGACAGTAACCGCACTTGTCGATTTAAAAATACTGGCTATTCCGGTTCCTGAGTTTTTAAAAGTTCTTCAAATGAATACTCAGGTTTTAAAAAACTACCTGAACAGTATTTCAACGCGAACACAGTTTCTCTCGCAAAAATTACATTTCCTGAGCTTTAAAACCATTCGTGAAAAAGTAGCTCATTTTCTTTTAACAAGAGCTGAAGACAAATTTCATTCGATTGAATTAAAAAACACACAACAGCAACTGGCCGACCTTTTTGGTGTAACCCGTCCTTCTCTGGCCCGCATTTTTGGAGAAATGCAAAAGGAAGGACTTATAAAGATTGAACGGAAAACAGTTACTTTGCTCAACAAAGAAAAATTGAATGAATTACTGATAAATGGATAACAGGCTTATTTTTTACCCAATATTTAAACCGCACAAAAACCTGGTGGCCTTTACAACCGTAAAAAAAACGTTTGCCCACCCTGCCCCTAGATTTACAGGAGACACACCGGAAATATTTATCGAAAACCGGGAACAACTTGCTTCAATTCTGGAAATAAACCCCTCTCAATTGGTTTTCCCAAGGCAAACACATACCAGTTGTGTGGCAAAACTTTCAGAAAAACCTAAAAAAGAAATTAAAGAGACCGATGCTTTGCTGACCAATAGGAAAAATATTTGTTTGTGCGTGCAAACAGCAGATTGTGTACCTGTTTTACTTTTCGACCCGGTTGAAAATGTAATATCTGCAATTCATGCAGGTTGGCGGGGCACAGTTAATAAAATCGTTGAGGTTGCGGTTCAAAAGATGCAGGCAAATTACAAATCAAAACCTGAAAATATTTTGGCGGTCATTGGTCCGTCAATCGGCCCGGAAGTATATGAGGTAGGGAGAGAAGTAGTTGAAGCAGCGCAAAAGAACATCCCGCAATCTGAAAAAACCTTACACAAAAATTTAAACGGAAAATTCCATTTTAATTTATGGGAAGCCAACCGACTGCTTCTTCTATGCCATGGGTTAAAAACCAAAAATATTAGTATAGCAGAAGAATGCACTTTTACAAAAACTGAAAAATATTTTTCTGCCCGAAAAGAAGGTGTCGATACCGGAAGAATAGTTACCGGAATTATGCTAATCTAAATTGCAACTAAACAAAAGAAATATCTTTACTCTACCAATTTATATTCACAATGAAAAGATTTAACCGCAAACATTCGAAGGGAAAATACCTAATCGCCTTTTTGATTTACAACCTATTATTTTTAACAACTATTTATGCGCAGGAAGTTGTGTACTGGCAAGGAATATCAGTTAAAAATCCGGCAGCAATTGGAACACCCTCTGATTGGATTTTTGGAAACTACCTTTTTACCAACTTGAATAAACTTACTTCCGGCGACGAAAAAGGACCTACCGGATGGGCAATGGGAGCCGACTACCAAATTTCACCTGAAACAGGCTCAGTTGGTATGACGTATACTAACACCCAAATGGGTAAAGAGAAAGCAAATCAATTGGAAATGAGTTATGCATATTCATTCCCGTTTGAAAATGGAATTTTGAATGGTGGCCTCTCCTTCGGCTTGCAAAAATAGGAGAGTGAATTTACTCAATATCAGCTTTATAATCCTGATGATCCTTATGGTTATAGCTCAGACGGATATAGTTATGAATATAACTACAATTCAGTTGACTATTTTCAAGACATGACAAATAAACAGCTCAAAACCGGAATCGGATTATTTTACAATTCGCCAAAATTTGATATTGGACTTAGTACGGTGAGGTACTTTGAGTTGGAAGAAACCAATGCAACCGAAGCTTATAATTACAGCGTTGATTACACATCAAACTTTATTACAGTACTTGGAAATTATCGTTTTAATATTCAAAACAAACTTACAATTGAACCCAATATAATGGTCGATTTTTTTGAAGACTATACAGATTTTTATCCGGGAATATTTTTAAAGTTTGATGATTTTGTTTGGGCAGGATACAACAATATAAATATTAATGATTTGCACTCTCTATTCCTGGGATTTGATATTGCAAAAATGTTCAGAGTTGGTTACGCTTATGATTTCACTAAAATATTTAATGACAAAAGCCTAAACGTCCATGAATTTATTATAGGATTCCGGCTCGATGCCATCTAAAAAAATCTTAAAATCCTTGTCATATAATCCATTTTAGTTCAAAACAATTATCTTCGCAACAGTTAATTTTCCAGACTTTATTTTTGAAAGAAAAAAGTAGCAAATGAAGAAATATACCTTGTTTAACAACGCATTTGGCTGGATAAGTTTTGTTATCGCAGCCGTTGTTTATTTACTGACAATTGAACCCACAGTAAGCTTTTGGGATTGTGGTGAATTTATTACCACATCGTTTAAAATGGAAGTTGGTCACCCGCCCGGAGCACCATTTTTTATGATTCTGGGACGCTTTTTCACCTTGTTTGGGGGAGGTGCTCAAAATGCGGCAATCATGGTAAACGTAATGTCGGCTTTGGCCAGCGCATTTACAATCATGTTTTTGTTTTGGACGATTACCCATCTGGCAAAAAAACTTGTAAGGTCGGATGATGAACTTTCACTTGGACAAATAATAGCTATTGTTGCCAGTGGTTTTGTCGGTGCAATGGCTTATGCTTTTTCAGATACTTTTTGGTTTTCGGCAGTTGAAGGAGAGGTCTACGGGACTTCTTCATTAATGACAGCTATTGTATTTTGGGCAATTCTAAAATGGGAAAATGTGGCAGACCAACCGAATGCAAACCGATGGCTTATCCTTATTTCATATATTATCGGTCTTTCTGTTGGCGTTCACCTTTTAAACCTGCTCGCCATTCCTGCTATTGCTTTTGTCTATTATTTCAAAAAATACGATGTAACCCGAAACGGTTTAATTTATGCCGGTGTTGTATCATTCGTTTTACTAGCTGGAATCATGTACGGAATTATTCCGGGAGTAGTAACAATAGGCTCCTGGTTTGAGTTGCTGTTTGTAAACACCTTCGGACTTCCGTATCATTCAGGACTTCTGTTTTATATCACCGCTCTTGTGGCTGCCATGGCATTTGGAATCTATTATTCCTACAAAAAGCAAAGAGTGCTTTTGAATACGATATTAACCGGTGTCGCTGTCATTTTGTTAGGTTATTCTTCATTCGCACTTATTATTATTCGTTCGAATGCCAAACCTCCAATGGATCAAAATAGTCCTAATAATACGTTTTCTTTACTCAGCTACCTCAACAGAGAACAATATGGAGCGCGGCCATTACTTTACGGTCAGTACTTCAACTCTCCCTACGATTCCAGAGAGCGTTTTACCGATGGGAAACCTGTTTACTCACAAATTGATGGAAAATACGTTGTTACCTATCATAAGCCTGTCCCAAATTACGACGATAATTTTGAAACAATTTTCCCCCGAATGTGGAGTTCAATGGAAGAAACTCATGCGGAAGATTACCAAAAATGGGCAGATATAAAAGGAACGCGTATGCAATACAGAAATGAACGCGGAGAAATGGAAACGTTAATTAAACCTACATTTGGCGAAAATCTGAAATTCTTTTTCCGCTATCAGGTAAATTACATGTACTTCCGGTATTTTATGTGGAATTTTGCCGGTCGCCAAAACGATATTCAGGGCCATGGAAGTAAGATTTACGGAAACTGGTTAAGTGGGGTTAAGTTTATTGATGAAATGCGTTTAGGTGATCAGGATGATTTGCCAGCTCGTTTTGCAAACAATAAAGCGAGAAATACATATTACTTCTTTCCTTTAATTTTGGGTATTCTCGGCATTATTTATCAATACAAAAAAGGAAAGAAAGGCAAAGAAGGGCTGTGGCTTGTTTTTCTGTTGTTTTTTATGACCGGCCTTGCTATTGTAGTTTACCTGAACCAATACCCGCACCAACCCCGAGAACGGGATTACGCTTACGCCGGGTCGTTTTATGCATTTACTATTTGGATTGGGCTGGGTGTTTTGGCAATTTACGAAGCGCTAAAAAAATACATTCCCGAAAATATTTCTGCTGGAGTGGCAGGAGTTGCAACATTAATACTGGTCCCCGGAATTATGGCAGCCCAAAACTGGGACGATCATGACCGTTCAGGAAGATACACTGCCCGTGATCTGGGAGCAAACTACCTTAAAACATGTCAACCGGGAGGAATAATTTTTACAAACGGAGACAATGATACTTTCCCTCTCTGGTATAACCAGGACGTAGAAGGTGTCCGCACCGACGTAAGAGTATGTAACCTGAGCTATCTGCAAACCGACTGGTATATCGATCAGATGCAAAGAAAAGCCTATGATTCTGATCCGGTTCCGTTTTCCATGTCGCTTGACCAATATCGTCAGGGAACAAGAGATTTAATATATATTTTTGACAATCCAAGAATATCAAGAAAAACTGTCGGGCTTAAAGAAGCGATTAATTTTATTGCTGACGATAATCCTGCGACAAAACTTCAGCAGGCAGAAAACGCGGCTTATATTCCTAAAAAAATACTCACTTTTAAAATAGATAAAGAAGCGGTAATCAAAAACAATGTAGTTCGCCCTGAAGATTACGACAAGATCGTTGATACAATAACCATCGATCTATCCAACAGAAGTTATATTTCGAAGGATGAAATGATGATTCTTGATCTTCTGGCCACAAACAACTGGGAACGACCAATTTACTGGGCAATAACAGTGGGAAGCAGCAAGTATCTTAATCTTTACAATTATTTCCAGGTTGAAGGTTTTGCCTATCGTTTTGTACCAATAAAAGGAGAAAGCTCGCCGCAAACCATTCAGTATGGAAGAGTTGCAACGAATCTCATGTACGATAATTTAATGAACAAGTTTGAATACGGAAACATGAACGACCCGGATATATATATCGATGAGAACAATGCCCGGATGATGACCAACATAAGAAACTCCTTTAACCGCCTTGCCCGTGCATTGGTTGAGGAGGGGAAAAAAGACTCGGCAATTGCGGTTATCGACCGGAGTCTTGAATTAATTCCAAACGAAATTGTTCAATATGAATATTTTGCGATGGAACTTGCCGAAACCTATTTTGCTGCGGGTGCTTCCGAAAAGGGGAAAGAAATGGTTACAACAGCTTTTGATGTTTTTAACAACGAGTTGTCTTACTTTCTTTTGCTTGAACCGCAAATCAGAAACACCCAGGATGTAAATGAAGAAATTCAGAGAAATATTTTCTACCTCCAAAAAATGGAACGGATGGTAAGACTGGATGGTGATACAGAATTTTCAAAAAAGATTTCCGATACCATTCAGCTTTATTTCGAAAGATACAATGCAAGTTAATTTTGTATGATATTTTACCCAAAAATGCCAGATTGAAATCATTCGGTCTGGCATTTTTATTTTGTTAGCAGAAATAATTAAATTGCTGCAAAAATCATAAAATGGAAAAAATAACAGGCTCATCTCAAAACATTGTTGTTTTTGTTATCTACCTCGTTCTAATTATTTTAGCCATCGCATTAATATTGAAAAACGAAAAAAAGACACATCGTGTTCTCTGGCTGATGGTTGTAATTCTATTTCCCTATATCGGGTCGGTAATTTATCTTCTGAAATATCTCCTCACCAAAAGGAATAACTTATATCGCTAAGACAAAATCTTGGAACAAAAACTTTTCAGCGTCGCCTGATTAAATTGCTAAAAAGTTAACCTCTACACAACGTTGTTTTTTTGAATACGACTAAATAAAAACTTATCTTCACGAATAAATTTCAAAAATATTTTTCGATGAACATTTTGGTGATTGGTTCCGGAGGACGGGAACATGCGTTAGGATGGAAAATTAAACAAAGCGACAAAGTAGAAAACCTGTTTTTTGTTCCCGGGAACGCGGGAACATCTGAAATTGGAACAAATCTGGAAGGGAACGTTAGCGATTTCGCAGAAATAAAAAGTCTGATACTTGACAATCAAATCGACTTGGTCGTTGTTGGCCCGGAGGTTCCTCTTGTTGAAGGTATCCACGACTATTTTGCAAGTCAGCCGGAATTAAAAAACTTAAAAGTAGTTGGCCCAAAAAAAACGGGGGCGATGTTGGAAGGCAGCAAAGATTTTGCGAAAGATTTCATGCTGAAATATAACATTCCCACAGCAAAATACTTTACTGTTTCTCCCGGAAATATTAAAGAAGGTATCGCCTTCCTGAAAACAATGAAATCGCCTTATGTTTTGAAAGCTGACGGGCTGGCCGCCGGAAAAGGTGTGCTTATCATCGATTCGTTGGAGGAAGCTGAAAAATCGTTAAATGAAATGCTTGATGGCCAGTTTGGAGCGGCCAGTGCAAAAGTGGTCATCGAGGAATTTTTAAGTGGTGTAGAAGTATCGGTTTTTGTAATTACCGATGGAAAAAACTATAAAATTTTACCCGAAGCAAAAGATTACAAACGTATAGGAGAGGGAGACACCGGTCTCAACACTGGCGGAATGGGTGCAATTACACCGGTTCCATTTGCAACTCCCGAATTTATGGAGAAAGTTGAAAAAGGTATTATTCAGCCTACTGTTGATGGCCTTCAAAAAGAAAATATTGAATACAACGGCTTTATTTTTTTCGGGCTTATTAATGTAAATGGAGATCCTTATGTAATTGAATACAATGTCAGGATGGGTGACCCGGAAACAGAGGCGGTAATGTTGCGTGTAAAATCAGATTTTGTCGATTTACTGGAAGGTGCTGCAACCGGAACATTAAACAATAAAAATATTGAGATTGACACAAGAACTGCAGTAACTGTAATGCTCGTTTCAGGCGGCTATCCCGGAGGTTACAAAAAAGGAAAAATTATTTCGGGAACCGATAAAGCGGAAAACAGTATTGTTTTTCATGCGGGAACCAAAACCGACAACGGTAATGTGGTCACTGCAGGAGGTCGGGTTATCTCAATTAGTTCTTACGGCAACTCAATGCAAGAGGCCCTGGAAACTTCGTATAAAAATGCAGAAGTCATTTGCTTCGACAAAAAATATTACCGGAAAGATTTAGGTTTCGACCTATAACAAATGATACTAAGAATATTAAAATCAAACCGACCAGTAAATTACCTGCTAACAACTCTGTTTGGGCTCATTCTTTGGAGTGCGAGTCTGATGAAGCCATACCTGTACTCCTTTTACAACGGAGAAAGTAATAATATTCTTTACAAGCCTATCCATGAATTTTTGAAAAACAATTTAATTGCTGAAAGTATTATATCGCTTGTATTGGTGCTTCTGCTGGCTTTTCTTATCCAGTTGTTAAATACTCAGTATGCATTTATTCGGATAAGAACAATGTTACCGGCACCACTTTTTGTTTTGATAATAGGTGGTTTAACCGACATACACACCTTGCATCCGGTATATTTTGCGGCTATTTTTTTACTGTTGGCCATTTACCGTCTATTTAGCGCCTTCGATGTTCAGCGTCCTTACTCAGCAGCTTTCGATTCCGGCTTTTTCCTTGGGGTTGGTGCTTTGTTCTATTTCGACATTATTTTGCTTTTTCCTGCCTTTCTTGCCGGAACAGCTATTTTAAGCAGAGAATCAAACTGGAGAAATTTTACAATCAATATTATCGGATTATTGCTGCCATTCTTCTTTGCTCTCAGCTATGGTGTTTTTACCGAACAGCTTATGGAACTTCTCAAAACATTTGAGCAAAACATCATTTCCGTCAATAATCATTTTAAAATGAATTTGTACCTGCAATTTTTTCTTGCTTTTCTTATTTTGTTTACTGTTCTGGGTTCTGCAAAGCTTATTCAGCAATATGATACGAAAAAAGTTAGCTCAAGAAAATATTTTAATGTATTGCTTCTCATCTTTCTGTTTTCATTGGCAGGATTTATTCTTGTTCCTCCTGTTTCGCAGGAAATGCTTGTAATATTAGCGATACCGATTTGTTTTCTGGTAACCAATTTTTTTGTTTTTCTGAAAAGCAGGTTTTGGGGTGAGTTTCTGATTTACTTACTGATAGGGATTGTCTTTTCCCTGCAAATAACAGCATTTTAAGATGGACAATTCAAAACCAACTTTAGCAATTTACGGAATACAGGATCGTGAAAACCATAAATTCCCGTTTTATGTTCACGACCATAACCTTGCTCTCATGCAAGATGGAAAAGTTCTTCATTTTTTGCAACAGGAAAGAATTTCGCGAAGGAAACGCGACAATACGCTTTATATCCATTTAAAATCAATTCTGAAAGAAAAGAAACTTTTGGGAAAAGATTACGATATCGTCTTTGTTGATAATGTTGTTGGCCGTGCTTTTTTAACTCAAAACGGAGATGCGCGTTTTGAAGCTCCGTTAAAGGAGTTTCTTGCCTACGAACCTGAACCAGGCAGATGCTGGTGGTTTGGTAAAGAAAAAAAAGCCTACATTTTAAATCACGAACTGGCACATATGTTTTCTTGCCTTCCGTTTTTTGGAAATTTTAAAGACAACAGCCTGCTTGTACATTTTGACGGCGGAGCCAGCCTGAGCAATTTCTCGGCTTGTACTTTCAACAAAGGAATTCTAAAATGGGAGGAGTATCACTGGGATTTAAAACCTTACAGTACAATTTATAATGCCAATGCGCTCGTTTTTTCAATAATCGGCGCAAAGCTGGCGGAACAAAATTCTGTTCCCGGAAAATTTATGGGTTTTGCCGGCTGGGGGACTTACCTTCCCGAACTTGAGAAATGGCTTATTGAAAATGATCTGTTTCAGGACATTTGGGGGAAAACTTCAATTTTTTTTGAAAAAGTACTTATCGACTGGGGAATTGAGTTAAAATCTTTTGATCAGAATTCAAAATTTATTCGTAACACAGCAGCCACCTTACAGCAAATATTTGTAAAAAAGATTCTTAGGAAACTCCAGAAATTAAAAGAAAGAACCGGCGCTGAAAACTTGTACTACACCGGAGGTTCTGCTTTAAATATTGTTGCTAACACCGCGATTATTAAAAGCAATCTTTTTCGCAATGTATACATTCCCCCCTGCACTGAAGATTCAGGTCTCGCGTTGGGCGCAGCAGCCTTTGCTGAATGGATAAAACATGGGAAAATTTCACCTCATTCTGCTTTTTTAAACAATTGGGGAATTGAAAATTGCGACACCTTCATTTCTGAAGAAACCATTCAAACAGTAGCAAAGGAAATTGCCAAAAGCAAAATCGTTGGAGTTTGCAACGGATTTGGAGAAGCCGGTCCGCGGGCTCTTGGAAACCGCAGTATTCTGGCTCTGCCCGATTCAAAAAAACTGGCAAAAAAAATTAGTGTAGAAAAAAAAGAACGGGAATGGTACCGGCCTCTTGCCCCGGTCGCGCTGGAGAAAAACACAAAATACTTTACCGGCGAAAATGTCATCCATCAACTTTCAAAATACATGCTCCTCGATTTTAAAGTACTTCCCGAAAAACACGATGAAATTGCAGGTATAATCCATGCAGATGGCACGGCGCGCTTTCAAACCGTTTTTGAAAAAAATGATAACCCTTTTTTATATCAACTATTAAAATATATGGATGAAATTTATGGCGTGAAAGCGCTTATAAACACATCGTTTAATTCAAAGGGAGAACCCATTGTTCATACCGAAGAAGATGCCTTTGACTCTGCGCAGAAAATGCAACTTGATGGATTGGTTATTAACGGAAAATTTCAAAAACTTTAACACATTCAAAAAGAGACTAAAAAACCTGGTTTAAAAACTATTACTATTTTTGCATCTTTCAAAACTGCACATTAATGGCTGTAATATTAAACATAGAAACTTCAACCGAGGTTTGTTCGGTTGCGCTGGGAAAAAACGGTGAGTTACTTTTTGAAAAGGAGAGCCGTGAAGGATTAAATCACTCAGAATTACTTACGGTTTTTATCGAAGAGCTTTTTGCAGAAAACAATTTCAACATTAAAGATATCGATGCAGTTGCAGTTAGTAAAGGGCCGGGCTCTTACACAGGTTTACGAATTGGTGTTTCCGTAGCAAAAGGATTGTGTTATGCTCTTGATAAACCTCTTGTCTCAGTTGGTTCGTTGGATTCAATGGCTGTTTTCACCGCTCAGAATATCGGGAGTTTTTTTGAAGGAAATAACGACGAAGATTTATTATTCTGTCCGATGATAGACGCCAGAAGAATGGAGGTTTTCACCGCCTTGTACGAAAGCTCGGGTAAAACAGTCCAAACAGTATCTGCCCAAATTATCGATGAGAATTCATTTTCAGAGGAACTAAAGGAAAACAAAATATTGTTTTTTGGCAACGGAGCTCAAAAATGCAGAGAACACCTCTCCCATCCAAACGCCTTGTTTAACGGGCCTCTGAAGACTTCGGCACGGTTTATGCTTTTTTTAACAGAAAAAAAGTACAACAAAAAGGAATTTGAAGACGTTGCATATTTCGAACCATTTTATTTAAAAAATTTTGTAGCAACCATTCCGAAGAATAAAATTTTAAAATGAAAAAATTCATCATCATATTACTCTCATTTCTGTTTCTCCTGCCACAGGCATTTGCATCGAAAGAAGAAATAAAATTTAATTTGAAATTTGGTTTTGTAAAAGGAGGAGAAGCTAAATTGATTATTTCGGATACTTCTTTTAACGGTGAAAAGGCAATCCACTATTTTTTGGTAGGTAAAACAACCGGGCTGACGGACAAACTTTTTGGAGTGAACGATGTGTATGAAACTACTGTTGATGCACAAACACGTCTCCCTTTAAAATCTATCCGAAATATAAAAGAGGGCAAATACAGGTGGTACAATGAAACACTTTTTTATCACGATATTGACTCACTTAACAGCCAAAAATCGGGTTGGCGTGAAGCTCCTGAAAACCTGGTCGATATTATATCAGTATTTTTCTATTTTATCAACCAACACTTGTTTGAAGAAATTGAAGTGGGTCACACCGTAACGCTTCCAACCTTTCATGCCGATAAAATTGATGATGTTACCGTCAAATACCTTGGAGAAGACCGGGTAGAAACTGACATGGGAAAAATTGACTGCTTTGTGCTTGCCCCGGTGGTTGACAAAGGAAAACTGCTCAAACGTTCCGATGGTCTGAAATTTTTTATTTCCAAAGAAACCAAAATGCCTGTACTTCTTGAATTCGACATGAAAGTAGGTGCACTTCGGGCAATATTAAAAAGCTATAAAATAGACGGTGTTGAACAGGTTACCAAATAAGCGGAATAAAAAAACATCCTAAAAATTTGCAGAAAGGATTGATTTTTAATCGATTTGTTTATTTTTGCACCGATTTTAAAAGATTATTCAAATGGCTACAACAGCAGATTTCAGAAACGGTTTATGTTTCAAATTCAAAGGTGATATTTATACAATAGTTTCATTCCTTCACGTAAAACCAGGGAAAGGCCCTGCTTTTGTTCGTACAAAACTCAAAAATGTAAAAACCGGAAGGGTTATTGAAAATACATTTTCTTCAGGTGTAAAAGTTGAGGATGTGCGTGTTGAGCGTCGTCAATATCAATATTTGTATCGCGATGACATGGGACTAAATGTAATGAATACCGAAACTTTTGAGCAAATTTCCATTCCTGAATCAATGGTAGAAAACAATGACCTGATGAAAGAAGGCGAAATTATTGAAATTCAATTTCAGGCAGATGAAGAAATGCCTTTAACTGCAGAAATGCCTGAAAAAGTGGAATTAAAAATTACACAAACCATTGAAGGAGAAAAAGGAAATACCGCCAGCTCCACTGCGTTAAAACCAGCAACTGTTGAAACCGGCGCTGAAATTATGGTTCCGATGTTTATAAACGAAGGAGATGTAATTAAGGTAAACACAAGCGACCGCGCATACAGTGAAAGAGTAAAACAGTAAAAGTTTACTATACATATTTTAATCCGGTCTGTTTAGGCCGGATTTTTTTGTGCCTGTTTTCCTCCCGGGCTTAAAAATAGATCGATCGAAACAATCATCGCGGTAAAGCCCCAAAAAGGAACTGAAAGCTTATCTGTGTCGAGAAAATTATTCAGAAAACCATGGATATAATAAGTTACCAAAGCCACAAGCGCGGTTAATACGATTTGTTTCAGGCGAATGTCGGTAAGCCGTGAATATGTTTTAACAGCCGTATAAATTACCGTTCCGATGATAAGTAAAAACGTTAATAGTCCTAAAACTCCTGATTCAGCAAGAGGCCCAAGATACTCGCTGTGCGCGTTTCCCCCGTCGGCAGAATTGGTACTGATAATTGTTCTGTCTCTATTCAACTGGTAGGGCGCATATTGAAACATATACGTGCCGGGACCATAACCCAAAACAGGCTTGTCAGCAAACATTCGAATGGCGCAACTCCAGCGGTTTATCCGTTCAAGGTTTGAAGCATCGGAGGTAATATTGGTCATCGAATTTATGTGGGTCATAAAATTGGCCGACGATTGTTCTGTATTTTGTTCCAGCTTCATAAATACCTGATTCTGAAATAAAATAAAAAGTGTAATTAATGATACAAAAGTTATTAAAATCGTACGAAACCTGATTTTCAGTTTAATGATTCCCCACACTCCCAGAGCAATAACCATACTCAGCCAGGCTGCGCGACTGTATGAAAGAATAAAACCAAGCAATAAAATTCCAAAAAATACAATAGAAATAATCCTCACTTCTTTTGAATAGTTTTTCCTTAACGCAAAAAGAGCTAAAAATGGCAGGTAAATAGCCAAAACAGCTCCGTAAGAAGTATGGTCGTTGTAAAACGGAGAAACCACAAAATGCGCGGCCTGTTTGTCCCACAAACCATAACCCAAATGCCGGAAAGTGGAATAAAATACTACAATCGACAGGGAAACGATATACAACCAAACATAACGTTCAATATTTTTCCCTTCGCTAAATATTTTTATTGCAAAAAAATACAAACCCACTATAAACCATATTCTCGACAAGAAAAATTTAAATGAAACCAGCGGCATGGTGCTCGTTATACTGGTTAATAAAATCCATAACAGATTTGCAGCTATCGCCAGTGAAACCGGATGGAACAAAATTCTCCGATCAAAACTTCTTTCATGGAGAACTTTTAAAATAAATAAAACCAGAACTCCGAATAATAAGGGTTCTGTAGGTAAATACATGTCAAAACTAAAACCGGGAACAATCTCATGAAGAGGCAGTGAAAGCGGAGCAAAAAAGGCAATAAGGAATACGATTTTATCAAAAGAAAAAATGGCCAGCAACAAAATGCAAAAAACAACAGGCAAGGCATTGGCTACCAGCATATCTTTTTTCACCACAAACCATAAATTCAAAAGAACAAACGCAATTGAAATGATGTAAAAAAGCGAAATTCTTATGGCCTGGTTCCGAATCACCATTACTGTTTTTTACGGTAATCGAGTAGTAAGAAAACCAATAACGAGAAGAAAACCGCTGAGATAGTAGTAAATGCCACAATAAGCCATCGAACCGGATACGATTTTTTATCTGCAGGAACCGGATATTCAACTACATGACAATATGTTATCTCTTTCTCGTATTCGTTGTAATATAGCTCGTATTGCGCGGTTAAAGAATCAATAGCCATTTCCAAATTCTCCATTCTCGATTCCACCCATCGCGCTTTGGTTCCCTCCTTTTCAAAATTAGAATACAACTCTTCAATTTTTTTTGTGT
The DNA here is from genome assembly GCF_009762775.1 of Maribellus comscasis. GTDB lineage: Bacteria > Bacteroidota > Bacteroidia > Bacteroidales > Prolixibacteraceae > Draconibacterium > Draconibacterium comscasis. The sequence continues at coordinate 2,478,559 of NZ_CP046401.1, forward strand.
CGCTGGCAGAGCCTCTTCCTGCAGCCAGGGCATTCATATAACCGCGTGTAAGTTCAGGTGTTTGTGTTTTAAAATCGAGGATACCGTAATTATTCTTTAACGTGTCGAGCACCAACATCAAAGAATCCAGCTCGTTATATTTTCTGTCGAGCCACTTTTTTGAAATATCAACCATCTCTTTGTTTTTGATGCGCTGCATTTCTTCTACTTTTTTGTTGTAGAAATAAATTATAGAATCACACATATCGGAAGCCCGTTGGGGATCATAATCAAGCACCTGAATTTCAGCTGTTTCGTACTCTGTTTTTCCTGCTTTTACATTGGTATTGTAAATATCAAGCATATAAGTAAGGTAATGCGGATCTTCCGGATTAATTTTATATACTTTATCGAGCTGAAAAACATCAAACATTTTTAGTTTAATGTCTCTTGAGTTTACCACTTCGAGCATTTGCTCGGTTTCCGACTCGTTGCTTAGCACCCAAATATTGGTCGGATAAATGCGGGCTGTAGACTTATATTTTGGTTTTATAAACTTCGGGCCGGAAAAAACGGCTGACAAAGCAACGGCAACCAGCCCTACAATTACAAAATGAAATTTGCGTTTCCAGATTAAGTTAAGGATACGCTGATTATCAAAAAAATCATTCATGTGAAGTGGTTTAAATTTGATCGCACTATTTCAACGAAACAGAACGATTTTTAGTATTTCCGATTATTTTTTTGATGGTTATTGTACGATGATCAAATAATAATTCTTTTTCCCTTTCTGCGCGAGAATGTATTTCCCACCAATCAGAAAATCCTTGTTTACTGTCAAATCAGGATCAGAAACCTTTTCTTTGTTAACACTCAGTCCATTTCCTTTAATGGTTCTTCTCAATTCACCCTTCGAAGGAAAAATTTCTGTCTTGTCAGCCAATAGATCGATCACATTTACACCAGTTTCAATTTCTGATTTTGCCACCGTAAACTGCGGAACACCTTCAAAAACCGAAAGGAAAGTACTTTCATTCAATTTACGCAGCTGCTCAGCTGTTCCTTTTCCAAATAATATTTGAGAAGCTTCAACCGCCATTTCGTAATCATCTTTTGAATGCACCATGGTTGTAACTTCCTCTGCCAGTTTTTTCTGAAGAATACGGGCATGGGGTGCTTCGCGGTGCTGTTCAATTAAAGAATTGATTTCATCGGACGGCAAAAGTGTAAACACTTTAATGTAACGTTCTGCATCTTCATCAGAAGTATTTAACCAAAACTGAAAAAAGGAATATGGCGATGTTCGCTCCGGATCGAGCCAAACATTTCCACCCTCTGTTTTCCCAAATTTGCTGCCATCAGCTTTTGTAATAAGAGGAATTGTGAGGGCAAAGGCTTCGCCTCCTGCTTTACGCCGAATCAGTTCGGTTCCGGTTGTGATGTTCCCCCACTGGTCGGAACCACCCATTTGGAGTTTACAGTTCAAATTTTCATACAGCCACAAAAAATCGTAGCCTTGCACAAGCTGGTAAGTAAACTCCGTAAACGACATTCCTGTTTTTGATTCGGCACTCAAACGTTTTTTTACCGAATCTTTTGCCATCATATAATTAACAGTGATATGTTTTCCAACGTCGCGAATAAATTCAAGAAATGAAAACGTTTTCATCCAGTCGTAATTATTCACCATTACAGCTTCATTTTCTGCACCGGAATCAAAATCGAGAAATTTTGAAAGTTGTTTTTTTATCCCCTCCAGATTTTTATTCAGAATCTCTTCATTCAACAGGTTTCTTTCCTGCGATTTTCCCGAAGGATCGCCGATCATTCCTGTTGCACCACCAACCAGGGCTACCGGTTTATGGCCCGCCAACTGGAATCTTTTGAGCAACATGATTTGAGCAAAACTCCCCACATGTAATGAATCCGCAGTTGGATCGAAACCAATGTAGGCAGCGGTCATTTCTTTCTTTAATTGTTCATCTGTTCCCGGCATCATATCGTGTAACATGCCCCGCCACTGGAGATCTTCAACAAAATTCATGAAAATATTTTTTTAAAAATTTGCGCAAAGATATAAAATGCTGGCTGTTATTCTGATGGTTTGTACAGAAAAACGGAAGTTCTTCGCAAAATCACACCAGACTTAAAGCATTCATAAAAACAATTCCTACCACAATCCAGAATACGGTATTGTATATCATCGAAATTCCAAGAAATTTAACCAGCACCTTACCCAAATTCTGACCATAGAATTTTTTTAAAGCCACAATAAAATAAACCGGAAAAGCCAAAAAAAACAGAAAGGTTATTTTTCCTGGAAAATTACTAAACAACATATTCAACAGAATAATTAAAAAGAAGTCGATAAAAAGAAAAGAGTGTAAATGAATAGAAAATATGAGATGCCGGATATAATTTTGATTACGACGGATGTAAAACAACTTTAAAATAAGAGCAAAAACAGGCAACAAAAAGAAAAATGCCCACGACATATATTTCAGGACTTTAGCCCAGGCATCTTCAGGCGATCTGCACATTCGAATATACTCCCTGTACCGCGCCTGTTTTTTCAGGCCGGTTTCTTCACCTAATTTATTCTCAAAATAAACTGCGAGTTTTTCCAGCAACTGCCGGCTACTTTCAGAGTGCCCGGAAAGTCCACTGTTTATACCTGAAATTATATTATTTGCCTTGGTCGAATCAATTCCCGGAGTTTCATTTAATTCAGCAATCAAAGAGTCGGCAACAAGCATTGATACTGAATCCAATCCAACACCATCTTTATTGTTTAGTGATGAATCGAGAATTTTTGTTAAACCGCGATTCGAGTATATCTGAAGAACAAAAAACAGAATAAAACTTACAAAAATAAAAATACGAAAAGGCGGCGCATACCTCACTCGTTTGCCTTCAAAAAAATCAGCAGTAAGCCTTCCCGGAAAAAACAACAGCCTGTAAAAAGTTTTAAAAAAACGCGTGTCAAACGAAAAAAAATCGCCTACAAAGTTAAAAAACACAAACGAAAAAGGTCGGTCAAATTCTTTAACTGCCTGACCACAATCGGGACAATAGTGTCCACTAAATTCATTTCCGCAATTTTTACAGGTAACATCTTGATAAATCGCTTCCTGCCCCTTTTTTTTAAACCACTTTCTATAATCTGGCCACTTTTTCATTATCATATTTTTCAGAATTCTCCCGGTCATCCCAAATATTTAGAAAAGGGAATATTGAAGGAGCGAAACTTCGTATTGGCTCGTATAGTCGTGACTCTGCTTTTGCTTCCCTGGAAAGGATTTCAATATCGTCGTCAACTTTATCGAAAACGACAAGAATAATGCTTAAAATCAGAGCCGACTTCAAAATCCCAAAAACGAGTCCTGCGAGGCGGTTAACAAATCCAAGCATTACTGTGTCAACCAGTTTATTTACTACATTCCCGACTATGTGAACTAAAATTACAATTACCACAAATGTTACTACAAACGATATAATGTTCAGATGTTCGGTTTGCAGGTTAAAATTATCAATCAAAAACTCTGATGTTATATCGGAGAATTCAATGGCTCCCCAAATTCCCAGAATTAATGCAGCAAGCGAAGCCAACTCTGCAATTAAACCTTTTCGGAAACCACCAATTGCAGAAAATAGAAGCAATAATCCTAATATAATATCGATATAGTTCATTTTGGTTATTAATTAATGGTTGTAAAAATATGAATTCGGTGCAATTAAAAAAAAATAAAACTCCGGAGAATACTCCAAACGACCCAAACACTTCACTGAGAATCAGAGCATAAATCCCAAAACACTTCAGAATATGAACGATTTACTATCCAAAATATTTTTTCCCTGACAGTGAATAATAATATATATTTACACTTGAATTTGAAAATTGAAAACAGACAAATGCCTTTACTCAATTCTGTAATCTCCTGGTTTAATATCAAAAGGATATACCAGATCCAATTATACCGGGAACATCCCATCGAGATTCAAAATGAATCTCTTTTTAGTCTGCTAAACAGCGCCAAACGCACCGAGTGGGGCAAAAATCATTCATTTTCCGAGATTTCTTCTATTAAGGAATTTCAACAGGCAGTTCCCCTCCAGACATATAACGACGTAAAACCATATATTAACAGGTTACGCGAAGGTGAGAAGGATTTACTTTGGCCCGGAGAGGTGAAATGGTTTGCCAAATCATCGGGGACAACCAGCGACAAAAGCAAATTTATTCCCGTAACAAAAGATGCACTGGAGGACTGTCACTTGTTAGGTCCGCGCGATGTTTTTGCACTCTATATCAGAAACTACCCGGAAACAAAAGTTTTATTTGGAAAAACACTTATTTTGGGTGGAAGCCATCGTATAAATAATTTAAGCAACAACTCTTATTACGGCGATCTTTCAGCTATTTTAATCGAAAATGTTCCTTTTTGGACTGACTTTATCCGGATTCCTCCGGCAGAAATCGCATTAATTGAAGAGTTTGAAGAAAAAATTGAAAAAATAATTGAAACTACTCTCGACCAGAATGTAACATCGTTCGCCGGAGTTCCGTCGTGGTATCTGGTGTTAATGAAACGTGTTTTGGAAAAAACAGGTAAAAACAATATCCTCGAAGTTTGGCCCAACCTGGAAGTATTTTCCCATGGAGGAGTTAATTTTGAACCCTACCGGGAACAATATAAAAAGCTGATTCCTTCTGAAAACATGCATTATATGGAAACCTACAATGCATCGGAAGGTTTTTTTGGAATCCAGGATAATCCGCATCGCGACGACATGCTGCTCATGCTCGATTATGGTGTATTTTATGAATTTATTCCAATGAAAGACTGGGGAAAGGAAAATCCACGTGTACTGCCACTGGAAGAAGTTGAGCTAAATGAAAATTATGCGATGGTAATTTCGACCAATGCCGGGCTTTGGAGGTACATTATTGGCGACACTGTAAAATTTACCTGTAAATACCCCTTTAAATTTAAAATTACAGGGCGCACCAAACATTTTATTAATGCTTTTGGCGAGGAGGTTATAATAGACAATGCGGAGAATGCGTTAAAAATAGCCTGTAATCATACCGGTGCTATTGTCAACGAATATACTGCTGGTCCGGTATTTATGGATGATAACCAAAAAGGAGCCCACCAATGGATTATTGAATTTGAAAAAGAACCTGATGAACTGGAACATTTTATTAACGTTTTAGATAACTCCTTACAAACCCTAAATTCCGATTACGAAGCCAAACGCCATAAAAACATGACACTGGAAAGGCTCCATTTAAATGTGGCCCCACCGGGAACTTTTTATCGGTGGATGAAAAACCGGGGGAAAGTTGGGGGACAAAACAAAATACCCCGGCTCTCAAACGACAGGAGATATCTGGATGGACTTTTAAAATTAATTCAGAAATAAAACCAGAATTTTGTACTTTAGAAATCAAAACTTTTAATCATATGCATATTGCTGTAGCTGGAAATATCGGAGCCGGAAAAACAACATTGAGTGAGTTACTGGCCAAACATTACAAATGGACACCTCATTACGAAGATGTAGACGAAAATCCATATCTGAATGATTTTTATAACGACATGCAACGCTGGTCGTTCAACCTTCAGATTTATTTCCTGAATTCACGTTTTAAACAAATTATTGATATACGGAAATCAGGAAAAACCATTATCCAGGACAGAACGATTTATGAAGATGCGGAAATTTTCGCGCCCAACCTGCACAGCATGGGTTTAATGAGTACCCGCGACTTTACGAATTACAAAACATTATTTGATTTGATGGTGAGTCTGATTCAGCCACCCGATTTGCTCATTTATCTTCGGGCATCAATCCCGACACTCGTTAACCAAATTCAAAAACGCGGACGCGAATACGAAAATTCAATCCGCCTCGACTATCTGAAACAGCTAAACGAGCGTTATGAAACCTGGATAAAAAGCTACACTATGGCGAAGCTTTTGGTAGTGAACGTCGATGATCTCGATTTTACTGTAAATCCGGAAGATTTAAGTTTTATAATCGACAAAATCGACGCTCAAATCCACGGGCTTTTTTAATTCATTTCCCGAATTTTTTTGTTGATTTCATCCCAGGTTGCGTCAGGAAGGTTTGGTCCCCAAACCTCAACAACTTTACCGGCAACCATCGAAGCAATATTTCCGCATTTCTCCAGCGGAAATCCCTGGGTTAATCCGTATAAAAATCCGGCGGCGTAACTGTCTCCGGCACCGGTTGTATCAATTGCTTTTGCCGGAATACCATGAATTTTAATCTTTTCATTCCCCTTTTTTACAAATGAGCCTTCCTTGCCTACTTTTACAACCGCCAGGTCGCATATTTCTGCAATTTCTTCCAATGCTTCCTCCGGTGATTTTCCGGTTAAAGCAAGTGCTTCTTCTTCGTTTGCAAAAACAATATCAACCTTGTCAGTAATCAGTTCTTTTAGAAAATCCAGATTGGCTTCAACAACATTATAACTCGCTAAATCAATTGCAGTAGTCAAACCTTGCGCTTTAGCCATTTCAAATCCCGTTTTTATCAAATCATGATTTTGTACAAGATAACCTTCCATATAAAAATAGCGATACCCTTTTAACAAGGAAGAATCCAAGTCAGACGGCAATAATTCAGCAGCAGCTCCCAAATAAGTAGCCATAGTTCTTTCAGAATCTTTACTGATAAGTCCCATCACTCTTCCTGTATCTTTTTCGCTCAAAGCCATGTGGGTTTTTATTCCTTTTTTGGTAAACTCATCTTTAAAGATTTTCCCCAGCTCATCATCACCTGTTTTCCCAATGTATCCTCCATTTCCGCCCAATGACGCAAGACAGCGCATTGTGTTGGCAGCGGACCCACCGTTTGTAACTTCTTTTTTATTATTTAATGTAGCGTTAAAAATATTCTGGGAGAGTTCGGCATCCACCAAAGTCATACTACCTCGCGGTAATCCAAAAGTCTGTAGTAAAGAATCGTCCTCAACTTGTGTAATAATATCCATTAATGCATTCCCAATACCAAGCACTGCCGGCGTGTTGTTTGATTTAATCATAAATTTCGTTTTTCAGAATTTTTTGTAAAAATATTTTTTCTTTTCGGAAAAGCTATTATTTTTGCATCGCTTTAAGAAAAACAAAAGAGTTTTTTAAAAGTTGAAATAAATTCCCTAGTAGCTCAGTTGGTTAGAGCGGCGGACTGTTAATCCGTAGGTCGTAGGTTCAAGTCCTACCTGGGGAGCCAGTACAAAAAGACAAAAACTGTCAAATGGTGAAAAACCGTGTAAGTCAGATACTTGCACGGTTTTTTATTTTTTGGTGAATGCCATAAAAAGACCCAAAAATGCCACTTTTAGGCCCGTTTTGGTTACAATTTGGTTACAGAAGAAATTTTAAAGTTTCCTGTAACCATTTCGAAAGTCTTCATAAGTCTCTGGATTGTCGCATTTTGACTTCGCTCAAGTAGCTCATTAAAATTAGTTTAAACACCTAAAATTTAGCATTATGAGTTACAGATTTAAGATTTTCTTCTATGCACGCAAAAACTACGTTGACGTAAACGGAGAAATAAGCGTAATGATCAGGTTGATGCTGGACGGTCAGAAGGCCCAGTTTAGCTCGCATTTGAAGGTTGATCCGGCCCTTTGGGATTCAAAATTAAACATAGTAAAAGGTGATTCAACAACAGCCGTTTTAATCAACGAAAAACTCCGTGAAATTAGGATGGAGTTGAACCTACACTACAAGGAATTAAAACAACAGGGTATCTATTTTACGGTTGACAAAATAAAGGATGCCTATCTCGGGGTAAAGTCTAAAGTACAAATGTTGCTGGTTGTTTTCCGGGAACACAACGAAGAGTTAAAACTTCGGATCGTATGCATCATCAGCGTTTCAATTTGATAAGCAAGAGAGTCGGATGGCATTTTTTGCAACAAATACTCATGTCTTCCATTTGGATCATCCACCCAACTGTTGCTACCATCGGCATGTGCGATAAACTTTCCTTTTTGCACATCAAAATAAGGGTTAATTCCACGCGCTGCTACCAAAACGGCTGTCTGATCCCAACTTCTTCTTCCATTTTTGTCGTATTCTCTTTTGGGAATACTAATGGCATACACTTTCCTTACAGGACTTTCCGGTGCTCCATCTTTAATGAGTCTTAATCCTGTAAGAACCTCAACACCTATTTCAAATCCGCTAAACACTACTTTCCCCGGCCAGTTTTCAATTACATATACCGATGAAGCTGAATCTTTCATTACATTGTATTCCTTTCCTTCCGGAAATTTGCCGGCCATTGCCACCCACAATTTTACTTTCTTCGCCACCAAGTCTTTTCCGTTTAAGGGTGAAAACGAGTCGGGGCCAGACAACAACAAATTTTTCAGGTTGGTTAAAAAACCGACGGTCACTACTGTTACACTTGTGTCAGGCTGTTCGGCCAGTATTTTACGGTAAACACCAACGGCATCAGGGGCATCAGAAGTTTTTTGATACCGGTGCGGGTAATTTGCCGACAAAGAATCGGACCAATGCAGCTCTCCGCAATCCTGTGCTACACCTTCAGTTTTTGGAGCCCCGACCGGAAGATTTGGACGCCCAAAATAAGTATTTATGACATCGATACTTGGAACAACTAACGGACTTACATTTGAAGCTATGGTTGCCAGTATTTCTATTTCATCATTATCGGCCAGGGCATGTATCATTGCCAGGGCGCCAACATCATCATAATCACCACCAATATCAGTATCAAAAATTATGTGTGGTTTCTGAAATTTATTTTCCGCCTGTTTTAAGCTCTTTTCTTTTGAATTACATCCCTGAATTAAAATAGCAGCAATAAAAAAAGAGAGGATAAAACTTGCACTGGTTTTTGTGTAGCTCATCTTTTTTGAATCAGATCTTTTGATGCTATTTTTGTGAACAGATCCCTGAAAATAGCATCGCGGTTTAATTCATTCGCCATACGGATAAAATGCCTCCCGTGATCAACGCTGTATGTTACCTGGTCAGTTAAAACGGGACTATGTACCAGGTTGGTTGAAATCCATGATGAATTAACCAGCCATGCTACAGCCGTCACATCCCAGATCACTTTTGACCATGCTTCTTTCCCGTGACTGTATTCAACTACAATGTTGTACAAATAATCCGATAGTTCGTTCTTCCCTTCAAGGTAATATTTCAATTCAGGAATTGTTGTATGAAAATGCGAAACCACAGGCCGGCATGGCATAATTACAAATGGTACTCCTGAGTTTAAAACCACCTGTGCAGCCAATACATCCTGTTTCAGATTGAATTCTTTTTGATGCGGCCAGTTCAATCCGTTTCCCCCCAGCCACACAACTACAATGTTTTTAATAATTTTGGGTTCTATCAATATAGCCGACGCAATATTTGTTATACAACCAACCGGTACCACGTATAAAGGATCGTCGGGAGAACTCGCCATTGCCTTTTTTACCAAATCAAGTGCGGCATCGCTCCTCATTGGTTGATTTACATCCTGCAAATAGTTGTCTGAGCCACGAAAAGCAAAACCTTCAGGCGATTTCCCCATAAGCTTTAACAAACGAAGTATTTCCTGGTAGCTCTTTTCCATTCCATCTCCCGGCCCGTTAGAGCGGCCATTGTGAAATGGAGCTGCATAAACAGCCTGAAGATCTATCTTTTCTTTTGATAAATAGGCATACGCCAACGCAAATTGGTCATCCACCTCGTTGTAAGTATCGGTATCCAAAATCATTCTTACTTTCCCGTTAGGTGGAGTTAATTGTTGCAAACGGAAAGGCTTCTTCCAACTTTGGAAAATTCTGACAACTTGCAATCAATTTTAGTACTATAAAAGAGTTTAATAAAAAATATTTCCTCATTTGATTTTATAAAAAATAATTTCTAATTCACGTATTGAACAGTTTTTTATCTCTCAAAATGGTTCCCTTTGAAAGCAGCTTCTACCTCACTAAGTTTATCTATAGATTTCCCTGGATCCCTCTCCTGATTCATCCAGCGAGCTAACTCAGTTGAGAGACTTTTTCTAACTTTTTTGTATTCTTTGTAATTTATGAGATTATTCAATTCGTATTGATCTTGATCTATTATGTATAGCTCTTCTTCAGGCCTTTTCATATATCGGGAAATTAACCAATAAGTTTGCTCTTTTTTATATGCATCCCACATCCAGGAAGCCCAATAGGTACTTACAGGCCCTTGACCACTCATTATATGTCTCTCTGTAAAAATTCTTTCCGGAGTAAGATTATTTATATAATGGTATTTTCCGTCAGTTATGGAGCGTATCGGGTAAGATGTTCCTTCCGGTATGTTATTATGCATGAAATATGCATATTTTCTGTGATGATTTGATTCACCCAATAAGACAGGGAGAAAACTAGAACCGCTAAATATATATTCCTGAGAATTACCACCTACAACATCAATTAACGTGGGTAATACATCAGCATATTGTATTAAAGCATTAGTACGAACTCCAGGCTCAACATTTCCTGGCCAACGTACAATAAACCCTGTGTGTACACCTGTGTTCCAGTTTGTGTATTTGTTCCCGGGAAATTGAGAACCTTGCTCAGATGTAAAGATTACAATAGTATTCGAAGATTTTCCCAAATCTTCAAACAAATCTAACGTTTTACCTACTTGCTTATCCATTACTTCAATTTCAGCGAGATAATTAATAAAATCCTCTCGCATACTTTTTGTTTTTGTTGTAAGACGGCCATCTGGAACACCTTTTACATCTGGGAAATTTGGCGGAAGGTCCAAGTTTTTCGGAGTAAAATGAGAGGGGGTACCTACAGTCCAGGGTATATGAGGCACTACCAAACCAACGATTAAACAAAAAGGATCTTCACTTTTATTAATAAAGTTTCTCATTCCTGTTTCATCAAAATCTGCTATTTTCGCAACACAGTCACGTTCAAGCCCTTCAACTTTTTCAAACGGAAAAACCGATTGAGGTTCCGCATGTATCTTCCCGGCAATGCCTACTCTATAACCAAAATCTTTTAAGTAATGGACAATACTTTTTGTTCCGGTACGAGCTGGAACATAATTCCAGCATACTCCGTTTTGAACTGGATATAATCCAGTGTAGAGTTCTGCCCTGCAGGGGGCACACATCGACATCGACAAAAACGCTTTATTAAAGGTCATCCCTTCACTGGCAAGTTTGTCTAAACTTGGTGTCTTCACATTTTTCCCGCCATAAAGAGGTAAGTCATTATATGTACAATCATCTCCAACTATGATTAATATATTAGGTTTGTGCTCTTGCCTAATTGCATTAGATTCTTTAGTAAAAACTAAGCTAAATAAAAATGTAAAGAGAATTATAGTTATTTTTTTCATAATTATGATTATGAAATCTCCATGTTCAAAACATGGAGATTTATTTAGGATATTGTATTTGAATATTATAAATAATCTGGATTTTGTTCCAGTTTGGGATTTGCATCAATTGCCTCTTTAGGTATTGGGAATACGGTTCTGTAATCACCTTGAGGCTGATGAGAAAGCCAACTCTTCTCCGTAAAAATTCCAAATCGAATCATATCTCTTCTTCGAAATCCTTCCCATACAAATTCCCAACCAAGTTCATCAAACATTCTTCCATATTCGACTGGATCCTGATTTCCAGGATCAACAATTTCATAGTTTTCTACATAACCATAATTGTAGACAGAATTTTGCATAAGGTCATTTCCAGTAACAACTGCATCATTAGGCTCATCAAATGAACGTTGTCTTACCATTGTAACCAATTCTGCGGCTTCATCCGTATTATTTGTTCTTAACAGTGCTTCTGCCTTCATCATCAGTACCTGCGCATAACGGAAAAATGGGAAATCATTATTTGCATCAGCCAAAGCACTTTCTTCTATTTTAAATTTATACATTCGATAACCTTCAGCAATGGAAACGTATAAACCATTTTCCATTTCTTTTTTAATAACCAGATGTTTCCCTGCATAATCAAAAGCCCCCATTACAGGTTCACCATCTGGAGTATACATTGGCCCCCACATGAAAGAATCACTTAACCTCTTATCTTTCTCATCAAATGTATTTACGAATTGTGGTATTCCTCTGGGACCACCAGTTCCCCATCCTCCTACACTTGTCTTAAACACCTCATTTATCGTTGAAAAATAAAATTGCTGCCATTTAAAACCAGTAGCATTTGTTTCATCAAATGGAACAGCAAAAATTATTTCTGGAGAATCTGAGTTTACGTTAAAAATATCCTTGAAATTGTCGTCCAAACTGTACATATTTGAAGCAATTATATCGTTTGTTTGTTCAATTACTTTTGTCCATTCTGCATTTCCTGTATATGTTTCAGCATTTAGATAAACATTTGCAAGTAACGCTTTGGCAGCCCATTTGTTGAATCGTCCGTAAGTACTTGAATCATTATTTTCATTAAGAAATGGAAGTGATTCTATGATCTCTGTTACAATAAACTGATATATCTCTGACCGATCTGTTTTTTCAGGTAGTTCTTTACCTGTTGTTTTTAGGAGCGGCACATCACCATATGTATCCAAAAGAAGCCAATAATAAAAAGCCCTTGCAACTCTCATTTCAGCCAATATTTCATCAGTATTTGATGATGCAAAAAGGTCTTGTTCTATCTTTTCAATCAGGTCATTTGCAAGTATAACACCTTTATATAATGCAGACCAAACTTCTATTATTTGATTTTGTTCTGTTCCCCAAGAGTGCAAATCAATCCTTCTAAACACTCCTCCATCATACCATCCTCCAGCTAAATTAGCTGGAACCGCAATATCATCAGCCGACCACTGAAGCATCATATAGCTACTATTGGGATGACAAATTAATCTCCATCGAAACGGTAAATAAACTGCCATACTCATTTCTGTAATATCCATACTTTTATAATCCAGATTTTCTTCTGTTACCGCAGAATAAACATTCTCGTCTAGAGAAATATCACATCCTTGATTTAATACCATTGTAACCAACAAAGCATATATTAATTTAATTGAAGCTTTCATAATTCTTAAATTAAAAATTAAAATTCTAGTGAAAGACCTAAAGTGTAAGTTCGTGTAGCTGGATATCTGTTATAAGGATCAGTGCCTGGATCAAGACCTTTAATACTTACTTCTGGATCAATTCCTTTATACCCAGTAATTGTATAAACATTGTTCACCGAAACAAATAAATTTCCCCGCTTTAGAAATATCTTAGCATTATTTATATTAAAATTATAGTTGAGAGTTACATTGCTAATTTTCCAGTAATCGCCGTTTTCAATATAATAACTGTTATATTCCATGCTTTGCTCAGCATTTAAAGGTCTTTTCCCAAAAATGTTGTCAAATGCTTGCGTTAGCACATTTCCCCTCGCCAATGCAACGGGAGGTTCTAAAAAAATTCTTCTATTATTAAGGATTTGAAAATCAAATGCCCCATACATTTGTACATCTAAACTTAAATTTCTGTAGCCCAAAGAATTATTCCAACTTAGATTATGTTTTGGAATTCCATTCCCCAAAATTTGTCGATCCTCGGGTTGTTCATCAATAACTGACTTAGGATTCCCGTCAGATCCTTCAATAATCCAATAGCCATCTTCATCAATATCTATTGCCTTATATCCAAAGAAATTACCTATCGGTTCACCTATTTCTACCTTATGTGAAGGCAAAATAACAGGAGATTTAACGTTCCCTGCATAAAAATAACCGGCAGCTATTTGAAAATTTTCACTTGATAGGGATTTAACTTCATTGCGGTTGGTTGAATAACTTATAGATGAGCTCCAATTAAAACCTCCTGAATTAAATAATACCATATTTAACTGCAGTTCAAGACCTAAATTTTCCATTTTTACTGCATTGGCGATAGTTGAATCATACAGGTATGGCGGATTTGGAACTGTATAATCCCATAGCATATTATTAGTACTTTGTTTATATATATCTATTGTTCCTGAGAGTCGGTCACTAAAAAAACCAAAATCCAATCCGATATTAAGCTCTTCCTTAGTTTCCCATTTTAATCCCGGATTTGGATTACTTGTTGGCATTATAACAGATATCCATTCTCCATTTACCAATGCTTTATTTCCAAAGCCATAAGTTGAAAGTGACAAATATGAATCTGTAGGTATATTCCCTGTTACACCATAACCAGCCCGGAGTTTAAGTTGACTAAAAAAGGAAACGCTATTAAGAAATGGTTCATTATATATATTCCAACCAAGCGACATACTTGGAAAATTTCCCCATTTATTATCTTTCCCAAATTTCGATGAACCTTCATGACGTATACTAGCCATTAACAGATATTTATTTTTATAGTTATAATTTATTCTGGCAAAAAAACCAATCAATTTACTTTCCCTTTTATAAGAAGACATGGTAGCGTTCCCTTCGGTAAGAGCAGAACCATTTCCTATAGAATTGTACAATAATTTATCGGTTGAAAAATTATAATTATTCATTTGAAATTGTTCAAATAGTGTTCTATTCCAACTGAATCCTCCTAAAAATTTAAAATCATGTTTGTTTAGAAATTTCTTAGAGTATTCGGTAGAAATTTCCGTCACATCTTCTTGAAGATTTGATGTGCTGCGAGAAGCAATTCCACTTTTCCCATTTATTAATGAAATAGGATGATCTTCTTTTAAATAAGTTCCCCCAATATTTTGGTTGCTAGTCCTTGAGCCCACTAATTCGATGAATAGATTCTTAATTGGATTATATGAAGCAGAACCCTGGATTTTTAATCTGTTACTTTTAACCTCACCTTCGGCTTCTTCTAATAAGGCAACCGGATTTTGATACATGTCCTGCTGTACCGCAAAATTCTCATAAAACTCCCCGTCTTCCTTTTTAACAGGTGCTGTTGGATTAAAAACAAAAGAATGTGCATAAGCATTTTCCTGATATAATAATGGATAGTATTGTTGTAAATTACCATTTAAAATACCTTTGATTTTTAATTTGTCATTAAATAATTTCTGATTCACTTCAATACGAGGTTGAATGATATTTATGTTGGATCTTTTTATTAATCCATTTTCTTCATTGAAACGAAAACTCAACAAATAGTTTGCTTTTTCCCATCCTCCCCTTAAACTTACGTCATGGGATTGCGAAATTGGTGTTTGTGTTATTTCTTTTAGCCAGTCGGTTTCATATCCAACATCCCAGGCAACAGTTTCACCAATTAGTTCTCTATATTGGGATGCGTTCATTACATCAACTTTATTAGTAATTTCCTGAGTTGTTATATAACTTTTTATATTAACAGATGTAGCATTATAAATTCCACTTTTTGTCGTAATATTAATTACACCATTACTACCCCTAGTACCATATATTGCAGCTGCTGATGCATCCTTTAAAACACTTATGGATTCAATTTGGTCAGGTGAAACATCTCTTAATCCACCAGGAATACCGTCAATAAGAATTAAAGGATCTGAAGTTCCCATTAAAGTAATTTTTCCTCTCAAACTTATTTCTGATGTATTTAAAGGATTACCACTTGTTGTATTTATTATAACACCGGGTACTTTACCTTTAAATAATTGAGCTGCATCATTAATTGCTCCTCCTACAAATTCGTCTTCTCTAATGGAAGATACTGAACTGGTCACATTTTCAACATTTATAGTACCATACCCAATCGCAACGACTTCTTCAATGCCAATAGCCTCTTCAGCCATAGTTACATTTATGCTTATTTTGCCATCAACTGGAATTTCCTGTGTTTTCATCCCAACAAACGAAAACTGCAGTGTAGCGTTTTCAGGGACATCTGTCAACGAATATTCCCCTTCAGCATTTGTTATGGTTCCCTGAGTTGTTCCTTTTATTACTACTGTTACACCGGGAAGAGGAATGACAGAGGAGTCAGTCACCTTCCCTGAAACTGTTTTTTGTTGTTGAGAAGAGGTAAATAAATCCCTCGATGAAATAAGTCTTTCTCTTCCTTCCGAAAACAGGACATACGTTTTTTCAAAAGAACGGTACTTAATATCAGTACCTTTAAAAAGCACATCTAAAACTTCTTCAATGCTTTTCGCTTGGCAATCTACACTCGTTTTCTGTTCTACATTAATGTTTTTGCTATTATACAAGAACCTATTGCTACTTTGATCCTCAATCAATTTCAGTATCTCTTTCAAAGGTTCATTCTCCGCTTTCAGGTTAATAAGCCCGCTGTTCTGAGAAAAAACAGCGGCAGAAACCTGAAAAAACATCGCAAACAGAAAAAAAGTCATTACTTTCATAATCCTTAAAACTTTTTTCATGCAGGGATTTCGCCTGCAAGTGTAAAGGCTTAGTTTTTTTTTCATACTTTTACAGTGTTAATTAATAAAATTAATATTATCACCTTGAGGTGATTATGAAGGAAAGTGGTCGGACACTTTCCTTCTTTATTTTGAAATTATTTTCACTCTGGAACCATTTATTTCATAATTAAAATTTGAAGTTAATTTCATCATATTAAGCATTTCACGTAAGCTTTCAGTTTTAATGGTCATTGTAAACCTGTCTTCGTCGTTGATTTTCGGATCTAATTCGATTGAAACTCCAAACCATCGCTCGATTTGTGGCACCAAATCTCTGAATGAAATTTCAGAAAAAACGATTTCATTATTTTTCCATAGGGAGTATAATTCAGGTGAAACATTTTCCACGTGAACTTCGCCTTTATATGTGTACCTGGCTTGTTGTCCCGGAGTTAATACAGCCAACCGGTTAGAATTTTCTCCCAATATGCTCACTTTTCCTTCTTCAAGGGTTGTTTCCACAATGAGATCATCGGCATAACATCTGAGATTAAATCGGGTTCCTGTTACTTTAACCTTCATCCCGGAAGGTGTCTCAACCCAAAATGGTTTACCAGCATCTTTTTTAATATCAAAAAATGCTTCACCTTCTACAGCAACATTTCTGGGATTGGTTACATTATAAGTCAAAACTGTTTCCGAATTCAGCCAAACATTGCTGCCATCAGCAAGTTGTATCTTTGACTTTTCTCCTGCCGGCGCTTCAAAGTGAACAATAATTGGTTTATTCCCGTTAAAAATGTGTTCATTTGTCCAGATACTTCCAAAACCAAATGCTATAAGTATAATAACAGAGGCTGCAACCTTTAATATCAGGTTAGAACTTATTATTCTTGATTTGCCTTTATACTTTTGTAAATTACTATACAGCTTACTCCACGCATCATCAATATCGATTTCAGAATAGAATTGTTTTAGATTACTTGAAAGGAATACCTTATGAATTTTACGGAATTCTTTACGGTTTTCCTCAGAAGCAGAAACCCAATTAATAATTTCTTCGTTTTCTTCTTCCGATGTCTCTTTTTCAAAAAAACGATAAAGTAGCGTATCCTCATTAAATTTAGCCATCTGTTCCTTCTTATTAAATGCTAACACAGGTAAGTTTGAATTTACCCTTACAAACGGATTTACTTTTTTTGAATTGGCTTATAAGGATGCCAAAGTATTCTTTATTGAATCCCGATTAACACGTACCTATAGCTATTACAGTAGGAGGGTAATAATCATAAAAACAAGATAGTCGCTTAATTCTTTTCGTAATATTACCAAGGCACGGCTCATTTGTGTCTCAACTGTTTTTACAGATATTTGAAGTTTCTCCGCTATTTCACCATATTTTAAACCGTCCCAACGACTCAGACAGAATATCTCTCTACATCTCTGCGGCAAGGATTCTATCACTTCATCAACTTTTGCTTGAAGTTCGGAATACATTACCGATTCAAAAGTCTGATAGTCTTTCTTTTGATTTTTATATACGTCATAAATAACCTTATAATACTTATCCTCCACCTTTTGATGTTCTAAAAAATTATAACAAAGATTTTGTACTGACTTAAAGAGATAAGGACGGATATCGTCATCTAGGTTTAATTTTTCTCTTTTCTTCCATACATTGAGGAAAGCCTCCTGCACTATTTCTTCCGATTCAGCAGTATCGCCAATAAACTTATTTGCAAAACCACATAACCTGACATAGTACCTTCTGAATATTAATTCAAAGGTTTGTTCTTCACTGGTTTTTGTGTTTTTAATCAGTTTCATTGGTAACATTGCGACAATATAATTGACGCATTTTAACATACAAATTTGTCTATTTTTTTTGTTTAACGCTCAAATTAATTTGAAAAATGAATCATTAATGAGTAGTTAAAACTCTCCCGGTTTCAATAATTTACTGATTAAAACAACATATTCAGGTACCAAATATACCTCTCAACGTTCTAATTTAAATTTTAAAATGAATAATGTAAACGGTATTGCAAACAGTTGAGAAAACATTGCATCGTTGTCTTTAGCTCATGCATGAATATTTTAGTTATTAATTGATTTAACAAAACATGTACTATTACTATTTTGGCTGCAATTTGAATAATCCCGGTTCACTGCCTGAAATTAATCCAAAAAAATACTCTTTTTGCAGGAAATTATTTACTTTTGAAAATCAAAATGAATCAAAAGAGTTCAAATAAGAAATGGTATAAAATAACATTTTGAGAACAAATGATTGGTATAAAATTTTGATTTTCAGCATAATGCAATATTAAAATATTTCGGCTACCTGGGGAGCCAGTACAAAAAGACAGAAACTGTCAAATGATGAAAAACCGTGTAAGTCAGATACTTGCACGGTTTTTTATTTTTCCCTGAATGCCATAAAAAGACCCAAAAATGCCACTTTTAGGCCCGTTTTGGTTACAATTTAGTTACAGAAGAAATTTTAAAGTTTCCTGTAACCATTTTTCGAAAGTCTTCATAAGTCTCTGGATTGTCGCTTTTTGACCATTTACAAGAGAAGATTGAATACAACTATCAACGAATAAAGGACGAAGTGGCTCAGATTATTGTGGATAAACTGGCTAGAATTAAGAGTGAAACCTAAACTGAAAGCATCACGATTCAATGT
Organism: Maribellus comscasis; assembly: GCF_009762775.1. Classification (GTDB taxonomy): domain Bacteria; phylum Bacteroidota; class Bacteroidia; order Bacteroidales; family Prolixibacteraceae; genus Draconibacterium; species Draconibacterium comscasis. Next base: position 2,497,553 of record NZ_CP046401.1, read on the forward strand.
CATTCTTTACTCAGGTAATTCCTTTTTGTCTGATAAAGCAATAAATAGGCGCGTTTTGTCTTGTCGTTTAAAAAAGAACGATGTGTTAACTCTTCAACCATCGGTTGTCTTTGCAGGTAAGAAGCAAGGATTTTATCCCTCCGTTTCTCGTTTATTTCGAATCTTCTTGCCAGCTCCTGAAAATCGTGCAGTCCGGGATGACTGCTTTTTTTCATCTCCTCCGATTTAAAGCCATCGCTGAATAATCCTTCATCCAATGCAAAATCTGAATCATCTACGTGGATTCTTGTATTAAACAAGTCATAGGCCGGACTTAGCACATAATCTCCGTTTGGTGTTTCAATCAGTGAAAAGTTTTTCAGGTGTGCATCCCCGTTTGAAAGCAGGAAATTGAAAACAATCAACGAATACAATTTTTCGATTTCCACCCTCCAGGCGGGAGCATATTTCTTTAGTAATTCACCCATAGCTTCATAGCTATAATCGTATTTGAAGTTGTGTCCTGCATTTTCTTCTGTTTTTCCGGCGAGTGTCGCAAAGTCTTCCTTTCCCCATTTTGAGCCATTTCCTTTTACATCGAACCGTTTGGTGATGTATGCAGGTTCTCCGTTGCTGAAAAAAGTCAGTGCATTTTCGGCGGTTTGTAAACCATATACCTGCCGGGCAATCTGCATGGTCAGATGTTCGTTTGCCGGAACCTGGTCAACACTTTTTACATCCCTGGGGATAGGCTTTAATATGTAAGTTCCCTGTTCTCCTTCTTCGGTCAGGCGTAATTTATTTTTGTCAAGCAGAAGCGATAACTTCTCCTGTACGCCGGATATTGAAATCCGTTTCCGGTTTTCTATAAATTTTTCAGCATCCTCCTCATTGCTTTGCGGAGGAGCATACGGCAAAATGTGGCTCACTTTTCTTCCTTCAAAGACCCGTCTTAAACAAGCTGTACAGTAAGTGTCAAATCCTTCCGCTAATGTCCCCGGACAGTATTTTATTTCTGGTAAGCTCATTCTTTGATTTCTAAAATGGTTATTGCTCCAATGGTATCCGTTTTAGCTGTGGCCAGTAACAAACCAAAATAGTCTTTTTCATCAATCTTTAAATGGCGGGTTTGTAACTGCCTGTTCACGCCTTCAGAAAGCATATTAAAGAAGAACGAGAACAAATATTCTGATTTATAAACTTGTTGACTTTTGGGCATGGTAAGGCTAATCGGCGGAAGCTCTCCGTTGGCAAACCAGTTGTCATCATATCGGAATTCATAATTGCTGGTTGAAAATTGGGTAAGTACCCCAACCAGCTCTCCATTTCTATATACATTCGCTTTTCGCATCGGCTACAGTTTTGGTTGTTTTACTTCCAGTTTTAATTCCATCCCCAGGATATCCGCAATTTTATTCAATATCTCAACCGTTGGATTCGCCTGTCCCCGTTCAACTTTATACAATGTATTTATGCTGATTTCTGCCATTTCAGCAAGGTCGGGCTGAGTAATCCGAAGTATCTTTCTTCTTTCCTTTATCTGCACTCCTATTTCTGAGACTGTCATTATAATGTGATTTTGAGATAAAATTAATTGCTTTGGCAGATAAAAACAAGTAAAATCATACTATGCTGTGATATTTTGTAAAAAATCAAAATTGCTGTTGATTTAGTGTTCCTGAATCATATTATACTGTGATTTTTATATATCAGGTTATTTCTAATATTGTAGTATGAGATTTTCGGGCGCAACCAAATATTTGGAAATAACATCATATATTTTAAATCAATTACTATGAAAACTATCAGAATTTTATCTGTATTTATCCTGTCATTTGTTTTATTCTCATGTAAAAAAAGTGAGTTGGATATTGAAAATCCAGATGTGAGGTTGTTTGTTGAACAATTAAAAAATGGCACATATAATCAATTTGAACGAAATGAAAATGGTGAAAAAGTAGGTGCAATAATGCCTGCTTTCAACTTAAAACAGGTATCACAACTAATTGATTATGCAGCTGACACTTCTTTTATTCCCGATTTAAGCTGTGTTCCAATCAATCCAATATCTTCTCGCTTGATGTGGCCAATAAACAGGCCAGGGAAGGTATTTTTAGGAGAATATTTGTTATGGTGTGCCCAATATGCAATAGATGGTCATTTCCCGTCCTTAGACCCATTTCTGGTTAATATAAATGAAGAAGAAACAGGAAAAGGAATAACAGCCAAAGAAGTATTACTTGTCAGAGATTATTATGAAAATTGGTGGAATCTTTATAATGAAAATGTTTTAGAAGCCCCTCGCCCATTAGCAGAGACACCATATACCTGGTTTTAAATCTAACTATAACGCCACACCCATCCTATCAACGCCAAACGCTGCCACCTGCCGCTGATTCAATAAAAACACTGATACATTAGCTTTTAAATCAATAAAAGAAATGTATCATGGAACAAGAAATCAATGAACAGGATGTATTACTGGTCAAAGAAAAAAAAGAGAGTAAATAAAAAACTGTTAAAGGTTTTGATGAAAACGGTAAACTGCAAACCGAACTTCCTAACCAGGCCAACGCTGCCAGTTTTTTAAAAATCGACAGGTTCGGTGACCCCCTGGGGAACCAGTACAAAAAGACAAAAGTTGTCAAACAATAAAACCATGTAAGTCAGATACTTGCACGGTTTTTTATTTTTTGGTGAATGCCATAAAAAGACCCCAAAATGCCACTTTTAGGCCCGTTTTACTTACAGAAAATTTAATAGGACAGTAGTGATAAAAATGATAATTTCATGGCCTGTCTTTTTTTGAAGTTCTTTGATTTTGTTTAGTTATTGATTTAATTTAAACTTAAAAACACCACATTCAAAACAAAGAAAATCAGTTCTTATTGATTAAAATTAATGATATCATCAATTTAGGGTTATCAAAAAAGCAATTCAAATGATTTTAAAAATAGTTTTACCATGAGAAAATCAGCGTTCGTAGCATTAATCGCTATTTCTATTTTATCAAACAGTTGCCAGGTAAATCAACCTGAAAAACCAGTCACCAATACAATAAAGTTTACAGGAATTGAATTTGAAATGCCGGAAATCAACAAGCCCATAATTCCTGAAAATGAAGTAACCATTGTTGATTTTGGCGCCAAAAGTGGCGGACAGTTTTTAAATTCAGAAGCGTTTGAAAAAGCGATAGCTGCCGTGAGCGAAAAGGGCGGCGGGAAAGTTATCATTCCTGCCGGGATTTGGCTCACCGGTCCGATTATTTTGAAAAGCAATCTTGAACTCCATGCGGAAGCGGGTGCTTTAATCATTTTTTCAACCAATAAAGATTTGTACCCGGTAATTGAAACCAATTTTGAAGGACTGAATACATTTCGTTGCATGTCGCCAATTTATGGAAAGAATCTGGAGAATATCTCGTTTACAGGATCAGGCGTTTGGGATGGTTCGGGCGATGCCTGGCGCTACGTTAAAAAAAGTAACCTCACCGAAAGTCAGTGGGAAAAGCTGGTTGCTTCCGGCGGAATTGTAAACAAAAGAGGAGACGGTTGGTATCCTTCGGAACAATTCAGAAAAGGAATGCTGGGAAGCGGCGACCAGAATGTCCGTGACGATTTAAAAACAAAAGAAGATTTTGAGCAAATTCGCGATTATTTACGCCCGGTTATGGTGAGCATTCAAAACAGCAAACGGGTAATGCTGGATGGACCGGTTTTTCAGAATTCACCCGCGTGGTGTTTACACCCCTTAATGGTTGAAGATTTAATCGTAAAAAATGTAACGGTACGAAATCCCTGGTATTCGCAAAATGGCGATGGGATTGACATTGAGTCGTGCAAAAATGTTGTGGTTGAAAACTGCAATTTTGATGTTGGTGACGATGCCATTTGTATAAAATCGGGTAAAAACAAAGAAGGCAGAGACCGCGGCATTCCATGTGAAAATCTGGTGATAAAAAATAATGTTGTTTATCATGGGCACGGCGGAGTTACGGTAGGCAGTGAAATGTCGGGCGGAGTAAAAAACATGCATGTTTCAAACTGTACATTTATGGGAACCGACGTGGGGTTGCGTTTTAAAAGTACCCGCGGAAGAGGAGGTGTTGTTGAAAACATTTTTATTTCGGACGTGCGAATGACCAGCATTCCAACTTTTGCCATTTCTTTTAATTTATATTACGGAGGGAAATCGGTTTCAGAAATGATGGAAGCAGGAGGCCTGGAGAGTTCAGAGGAAATGATGCCGGTTACAGAAGAAACGCCACAATTCAAAAACATCTCAATTTCAGACATTACTTTAAAAGGTGCTATGCAGGCGGTACTATTGCAGGGATTGCCCGAAATGAACATTGAAAATGTGGAACTAAAAAATTTGTTGCTGGAAGCCGACAAAGGTTTTTTGGTTGTTGACGCTGATAATGTTACCATCAAAAATGTGGAACTTAAAACAGAGGCGAACCAGGCTTTTCAGATTTTCAACAGTAAAAATGTTAGTTTGAGTGGAATCGATTTTGATTTCAATGCTGAAAACAACATTGTTGTGAACGGTAAAAAATCGGATAACATTAAACTTGTTTCAAAATCAGGCCAAAACCTTGAAGACTTCACCCAAACCGAAAATGAAGTAAAAGAAAATGCGGTAACTTTCAAATAGCTTTGAATATGAAAAGATTAGCTACAGCAGGCATATTATTTATTCTTTTAGTTAATGCCTGCAAAACTGAAAAAGCAGATATTTCAGTTTATTCAATTGGCGATTCAACCATGGCCAGTAAAAAAGCGGAAGTTTATCCGGAAACAGGTTGGTGCCAGGTAATCGGGCAGTTTTTTGATGAAACAGTTACAGTACATAATCACGCTGTTAACGGACGAAGTTCAAAAAGTTTTATCAATGAAGGAAGATGGCAGGTAGTGCTCGACAGTCTGCAAAAAGGCGATGTGGTTTTTATCCAATTCGGGCATAATGACCAAAAAGATTACGATACTACGCGTTACACAACTCCGTTTGGAACTTATTCTGAAAACCTCACAGAATTTGTAAAAGAATCTCGCGAAAAAGGTGCAACGCCGGTACTTTTTACCTCCATCATCCGGAGAAAATTTGGTGAGAATGGAAAATTAACTGATACACACGGAGATTATCCGGTGGCCACAAGAAAAGTGGCCAATGATTTGGATGTCCCTTTAATTGATCTTCAGAAAATTACTGAAAGATGGGTGAATAATCTTGGCGACGAAGCTTCAAAAAAGATGTTTCTTTGGACCAAGCCCAACGAACGATTTATGGAAGGAAGAAAAGATGACACTCATTTATCAGTTGAGGGCGCTACAAAGGTTGCACAACTTGCCATACAAGAGTTGAAAAAAGCAAACCTTAAAATTTCCGAAAGAGTATATTTTGAGGAAGACATAACAAAAGCACGTGAATAGTTGGAATACAATGTTAAATTTAAGCAAATATAAAAAGTACGTTGGACGAAAATTCCGCGCGGGCCGGTGCAGGAATGCGGGAGAAGCATAAAAATTTGTTGATGTTCGGAAATGCCTTCCTTAAGTTTCGATTTTCTCATCAAGGCGAAAAATGAAACCCCGTTCGACAGAACAAAAGACAATTTCGTGTACACTGATTATTATTAATAAATTAAATATATACATGAAACGACGCAATTTTATAAAAACAGCCACAACAAGTTTTTTGTCGGCACCATTAATTACAAACGGAATTATCGCAAATTTTCATAACGGTTCTCAAAAAGAATCTGAATTTGTAAAAAAATTAAAACCCATCGGAAGGATTTTGGAAGAAGAAGGATACTACGTTTGGTGTAATACTCCTGTTTATGGCAAAGACGGCAAAATTCATGTTTTTTATTCACGCTGGCTGGATAAATATGGAATGAGCGGCTGGATTAGTAAATGTGAAATTGCGCATGCTGTTGCAGACTCTCCGGAATCCGTATTTACGCATGTTGAAACCATCCTGAAACCCAGGCCCGGATTTTTTGATGCAACGACCTGCCACAATCCGCATATTCAATTTCACGATGGAAAATACTATTTGTTTTACATGGGTAATTCAAACGGTCGGACCAACACAAAAAGAGTTGGATTAGCAATTGCAGACGATGTAAACGGGCCGTGGGAAAGAAAAGACACACCGCTGCTTGAAACAGGTGAACCCGGTGCGTGGGACGACCATTGCACAACAAATCCGGCATTATTAAAACATCCCAACGGACAGTTTTGGTTGTACTACAAATCGTGGAACAACAAAGAATACGAAGAGGCCACTGGCGGAATCCGCGGAAATCGAAAATACGGCCTTGCCATTGCCGACAAAATTGAAGGGCCGTATATAAAATATGACGGAAATCCGGTGATTGATTTTTCATATTTGGGCGATAATCAGCAACTCGAAGATGCTTATGTTTGGTTTGAAAACGACCTATTTAAATTGATTGCCCGCGACATGGGATTTTATAATCATGAGTATGGTTTGCTTTTTAAATCGAAAGACGGGTTAAACTGGAATAAACCCGAAATTGCCTATTACGAAACCGGTCATTATTTTGAACAACCTCCAAAACCAAAACATTTAAACAGATACGGAAGGTTGGAAAGGCCGCAGTTATTAATGAAAAACGGAAAACCCGAATACCTTTTTACAACCTCGCAGGGAGGCAAATACAACACCGCCAGCGGTTACATTTTTAAAATTGAATAGTAAAAATCGAATTGACGTAAAATCATACGAACAGAAAAATCTTGCTAATTTTAATGTTCTCAACAAAAAACGAACTTTTATGAAAGCTTTTATTATTTCCCTGGCGTTTGTTTTTATTGTTCTGGCGCAAACGGCAAGTGGACAGAATGTAAAAGACGCTCCGAAAACAGCCATTAAACTTGCCAATACGGTTATGGCGCGATATGATAGTTTAATCTGTTACAACAATAACAAACCCTCGTACGGCTATGATTATGCTTTTTTAGGTTGGGCCATCGATAAACTGGGAAAATATGATCAAAAATATTCGGATTACATGCAGGCTTATATCGATTATTTTGTTGACGAAAATGGCGAAATAAAGGGATACCGCGTATCAGATTATAACATCGACCAAATTCGTCCGGGATTAAACATGCTGGAACTAGCTGAAAAAACAGATGGCGAAAAATACAAAATTGCCATTGAAACTTTGGTGGAGCAAATAAAAAATCAGCCACGAACAAATTCCGGTGGATTTTGGCATAAGAAGCGCTATCCATATCAAATGTGGCTCGATGGACTTTATATGGCGTCGCCGTTTGTAGCAAGGTATGCGCGGGATTATGGGCAGCCTGATTTTTTTGATGAAGTGACATTTCAGATTCAGGAAGTGTACCAACGAACACTGGACAAAGAAACAGGCCTGGTTTATCATGCGTGGGACGAGAGCCGTGAACAAAAATGGAGTAACCCGAAAACGGGACAATCAAAACATTTTTGGAGCCGGGCAACCGGTTGGTACATGATGGCGATGGTTGACGTACTCGATTATCTCCCTGAAAATCATCCGCAAAAAGATGGGGTTATCTCAATTTTGCAGAAATTAAGCGGCGCCCTTTTAAAAATTCAGGATGAAGAAACGGGTCTTTGGTACCAGGTATTGGATCAGGGAGGAAGAGAAGGAAATTACCTGGAAACATCGGGAAGTGCCATGATAATTTACGCTTTTGCCAAAGGGGCAAAAAAAGGTTACCTCGACAAGTCTTACCTCAAAATTGCCGATTCCGCATTTGACAGTTTGATGAAAAACCTGGTTGTTACCGGAGACGACGGATTACCCGCTTTGACCAATGTTTGCGGAGCGTGTGGTTTAGGCGGAAATCCATACCGGGCAGGCGATTACAACTACTATATTTCTGAAAAAAGGATTGATAATGACCAAAAAGGAATGGCACCGCTAATTTTAGCTGCCATTGTATTAAATAAATAACATTACGGGATAATCTAATCTAAAAATCGTATCCGGTTCTTTCCGGATATTTCAATCAAATCCTTTAAATCGTAATACTGTAAAACACCATAAAGAACATTGGAATATACATTTCTCTGCATCGGATTTTTCAGAAATTCGGTATAACTTTTTATCGAACCTGTAATTTCTGTTTTTGATATTCTTTCGTCAAGAAAAGTGGCATGAACCGCAACAGGACCGTACGTTCCATTGGCCTTAATCTTAACTATTCTTCCTTTCAAAATCGATTCTGTATCAACAAAGTCTAAAATAGTTTTTACATCAATTACTCTTTGCCCCACAATTGGTTTTCCAATGTGCTTACTAATCATAGCATTTCTATACTCACGGTTCCAATATTTTGTGTCGTTTAAACTCAAAGGATCTGAGGTTTCGCCGTATCCTCTTAAATCAGCAACAATCAATATTTCACCCTGATTTGCATAAGACTCCATTGTTCTTGCATCACTCAAAATTTCGTCTTTCCCACCTTCATTTAAAAAGATAGTAATCTGACTTTCAGGAGTAATATTTCCCGGAAGTACAAGTACACAAGGCAAAGGCATCTGTTCTGGTCTGATAATCTGATATTTTTGTATATCATAAGTTCTCATTTTAATTTCCCCTGTTTGTTCGGGAAATATTTCTTCCAATTCATTTCCTATACACAGAATTTCATTAACCTTTCCGGTTATCGTCTTTAAATCGTTTTTAAGGAACTCAATTCTTTGCTCCTCTGTAGTTTTGGCTTCATCTAAAAAATAATCCGGGACTGAAATATTATCTGCAATAGCTGAATTTACTTGTCCGGTGCCAGTGCATTGAAGGTCTTCTTCGGGAATATGAAATAACTCTGTTTCAACAACAGGCGTGTCATCATTCAACATCCATTTTTTAAACCATGTAACCAAAGCTTCCCGTTTGGGTTTGGGCATTCCATGTCCGTTTTCCACTGAAAACATACTTACTTTTTCCGGGCTACCTAACGCGGTATACCCTTTTTTTAACTCTTTAAAAGCTTGCGTTGCTCCCCAATAATCGACAAAATCGTATTTCCCGGACAGAATTAAAACCGGTTTGGGTCCCATCATCAGAACAAAGTCTGCTATTTCTAAATGTTCCTTCCCTTCGTAAGGAATATGCTGACAACCATCGGATGGACCATAAACTTCCAAAACTTTTTCTCTTTGAGTAAAATAACTGCAAACCGAGGCTACTTTGATTCGTTCATCGAGACCAATTAAATAGGATGTTTGTGTCCCTCCTCCCGAACTTCCGTATGCGCCGATATTGTTTTTGTCAATATCTTCCCGGCTTACCAGGTAATCAATTGCCCGGTGGTTATCCCAAAATTCCAGAGCTGCCAGACTTGTTCCCAATAAATTTGCACCCGCATTTAACAGAGTATGTTCGGTTGTTGCTCCCCGGGTTAGTGTATTGCTCTCGTCATCAATAAACTGAATACGTTCACCCTGCCCGATTGGGTCTACTACCAAAACAGCAATTCCGTTTTGTGCAAAAAGTAAAGCCGAATTTGATGCCGGAATTTTTCCACCCAACCCGTGCCCACAAAGTTGTAGTGCCGCCGGAAATGGTCCCTCCCCATCTGGAATATACAGGTTGGCTGTAACATAACGATGGGGCAAACTTTCAAATATAATTTTTTCAATACGAAAACCTTCATACGCAGAACTCCCTGTAAAACGGGCATTTAGATTGCCTTTTTCAGGAAGACCTCCCATTATTTTTTTATATCGCTGAATACAGTCATCCCGATACGCAATCATTTTTTCTTTTGAAGCAAATGCTTTTTCAATTTCTATTTTTCTGTCAGCATACTGTTGATGAACATCGCGCAGCAAATAATTATTGTATGCAGTGCTCATTCTCCAGGGAAGTGCATTATAACTGATTTGCGCATTCAATCCAAAATGAAATACAAAGAGGATACAAAGAATAGTTATTGGTTTAGTTTTTTTCACTTTTTTTGCGTATTGAAATTCTTAATAAAAATTTTACCGATTAAATTAATCAAATATTTCCATTAGGGGCTTAATTCACACCAAACTTTCTCAAATCAGGTTCCAACTAACAGGGGAGTTGAACAGGACAAAAATGCTATTTTCGATTTTTTTATGGAAATTTTTAAAATCCTTGGTATCGAGGAGTGTTCATATAAGTTTTGTGAATTCGCAGGTTGTAACTTTCCTTCTATTTTCAACAACATCGAAATTTTCCCAACTATTCAAAAGAGAATGAACAACTTAAAAAGATTACAATGCATTTTAGGATTGTACAATTTTTACTAATGGATATTTGATGAAGAGTGTGGCGGCAAATACCACCTAAACTGAGTTTCATGAACATAACAGATTCATACTCTCAACTAGTTACTATGAATCTGTTGTACATCTATTTACAAATTGGATTGTGACTTCTTAGTGCTAAATGGGAAGTTGAAAAGCCGAGTCATTTCTGAATCGGCTTTTTATGTCTTTATTATTACCTGCGTCCTGATCTTCCGCCGGAAGACGACCGCGACTGACTGCTTTTGCTTTTGGCAGAAACGCCTGAACTTCTGCTTCCGGAGTTACGACTGCTTCTGCTTGAAACGCTTGAATTTCTGCTTCCGGACGACACTTTTGACCGGGATACGCTTTTGGAGGCTGAAGACCTTGACGACACTTTGGGCTGTCTGTAAGAACTTCCGGAATTTGAAGACCTTGATGATACCTTTGGCTTAGTCGCCGACTTGTTTGAATAGCCAGATGAACGATTGGGTTGTCTGTAACTCTGACGGGCAGATGCTGATCCCGACGTTCTGTTATTTCGTATTGTTGATGACTTTTGTTGTACTCCCGTTTTTTTATTTGCCGAAGTACGTGTACCGATCCTGTCTACCGAAGTGCTCCTAGTGCCTGACCTTTGAGTTACTGCACTTTTATTTCCCCGGGCAGTGTTTGTTGAAGAACTCCCGGAGCGTATTGTTGATGACTTTCGTGTATTTTCTACTCCCCTGCTGGCTTGGGATCTTGTCCGTGTCTGCGATGATACGCCTGAAACAGTTCTTCTTCCGGAATTTGAATTGTAGTTTGAAGTGTTTCTGGCAGACTTCAGATTGTTCGTTCTTCCGGAATTTGACTTGTTAACTCCCGTACTTCTTCTGGCTGCTGTCCTGTAAAGGTCGTCTCCTCTTTTCCTCAAATCAGGGCGGGAGTAAGTTGCTCTGTAGTTTCCTTGTTTGATTCTGACATTCACTTTAGGAGAATATGAGCGCACCCGGCTGTAATAGAAATCGTGATAACGATGGTAACGATGATGATTCCAATAGCGATAGTGCGAGTGATAATAGTGGTTAAAATGGCTGTGATAGCCATAGTACGTATGCCAGTAATAAGGGCGCCACGGATTCCAGTAGGAAGGATAATATCCCCACCTCCAGGCTGAATGCCAGCAAACGTAACCGGGACGAAAGATAAACCGGATAATTGGCCAGGTTGCAACCTGGTAGGTAGTAACTGTAACCGGTGTTGGAGTTGTTACTACTACTGTACCTCCCATGTAACCCGGATTGGGCGTTTCCTGGCTATCGGCATAGATGGGTTCAACAATATAGTTAGGCCCGTATAATGCTTCGTCGCCAATAAGTTGTATCCTGGCTGTCCCGTCTTCAAAACGTTGAACCGTAAAAACAGCAATGTCTTGTGTTTCATTCCTGTTTAGTTGCGTTCTTAAAACGATGGTATGAAAATCTCCGTCAACATAATCCATCACAGAGATATAATCAACAAAATTATCTCCATTCAAATCGAGATTATTAATATGCGAATTTTGATCGTTCAGGCTTCTTTCAAAACCTTCAAGCGTTTCTGACTCCTGGAATAATTTCATTGTTGCATAGAGGTTCAGGTTGTCACCAGGTAAACCCAGATATTCATCCTGATAATTACTTGCTGTTGTATAACCCGCAAATGAGGTAAGGATTGCAAGAATAGATATGAAGATTAATTTTTTCATGACTTTAGGTATTAAATGATACTGTTTCTGACATATTGAAATGCAAAACTCGTACCATTCATCCAAAAGAACACTAATCACCTAATAATCAACCTATAAAAATAGATATTTGTTGATAGTTTCTAAATAGTTTAAAATTTAGATGTGATTTAAGTAATTGAAAAATGACTGTCTTGATACAATGCTAAATCACACGAAACTTTTACATATTAAGCTGCGTGAGCACAAGAAATGATTGTTGGCTTTAGTGACCTTATTTTTATACTTTTTTTGAAACAAAAATGCCTGAGAAGGCATGAAAAATACAAAAACAGCGTTAAATCACACAAGCGTGGATATTTAAAATTGATAAATTATATGTGATGTTTTTAATCACATACAGTTTTTGAGTAGATTTGTATTTATTAAAAACAATATTGTCGTTTTACTAATAAAAATAGATATACTATGAACAAACTAAAAGCTTTCATTTTACTATTTGTATTTATTCTAGTTGGTTTTATTTCTGCACAGGCGCAACGCGTTGAAAGTGACTCGCCATTAATTGGCAAATGGGATCTCACCATAAATATGACTGAAGACCAGATAGAAAATCTCGGACTTTTCAGACATGGATTAATGGCTTCTGACGGTTTCCCGGGATGGCTCCGGGTAAAATTATCTGGTTTCTCTACGCTTACCGGATACTATGTTGGGTATGAAGGCAGTGCAAGGCCAATTGCTGAAGTTGTTTATGATGAAAGCGAGGATAAATATCATTTTACCATTCCTCCTCAATGGATGGATATCGACGATCTTTATTTTGAGTTTACTTTAAAAGACGATAAGCTCTCTGGTTATCAGATGCTGAATGGCAACAAATTAGAGTGGACTGGTGTTCGGGCTCCGTCACTGGAAAGAGAAGAACCACCGATTTGGGGAAATCCCATCAATCTGATCACCGAAAACATGGACAGATGGATAATTCCGGCGAACAACAAATTTCAGATGATTGATGGTGTAATGGTAAACACCGAATCGGGCGGCAATCTGATTTCCAACCAGAAATTTAATGATTTTAAACTCAGTGTAGAATTCAGATATCCCGCAGGAAGTAACAGTGGAATTTATCTTCGTGGCCGTCATGAACTTCAGATTGAAGATTCAAAAGGAAGAACAGATGAAGTAAGTATTGGTGGTATTTACGGTTTTATTGCACCATCGGTTTATGCCGCTAATAAACCGGGAGAATGGCAGACTTACGAAGTAACACTTGTTGGCCGCCATGTTACCGTTGTACTAAATGGAAAAGAAGTTATTTCGAATCGCCCTATTCCGGGAATTACAGGTGGATCGCTCGATAGCAAAGAAGGAGAACCCGGACCAATCATGATCCAGGGTGATCACGGACCAGTGGAATTTCGCAAGTTTGTTATTACACCGTCAGTTAACTAGTTGCTCTATAAATATTCACGCAAAAAAAAAATAAAGTTCGCTATATTATTTTGGGTTGCAACTCCTTACAACAAGAGGAGCCAGCTCAAAAAGCCGAAAATCTTCCAAAAAAAGAAAAAACACTGAAAATCTGTGACATTAATGATTTTCAGTGTTTCCAAATAAACCATCAAAAACCTCACAGATGCCTTTTCTCTGTGCGCTATGATGCAGAAGATTTCTCTAAAATATACTATAACCCATAGGTGAATTCTTTTACTAATCTCAAAAATCGGGTGAGAAATACGATGAATGTTCATAATAAGAAAATTACAAAGGAAAAGCCGGCCAACAAGCAAACGAAGTAACTTCAAACATTCCTGACGTTTCCCAATTTTATGGAACAACCCATCTAAAGCGAATTATCCATCAAAAAAAGAATTCTCCTTTTTGATCTTGCTTTCGTTCTGTCCCTGACTCTTTTTCTTCAACGATCAATCAGAAACTAAAATTACCTCCTCAAAATCTTAATGCTCAGTCCTCTTTGCACCGACCATCCTTCTTTATCAACCAGGCTGATAAAAAAATGATAATCGCCCTCATCAAATTCACCATCGCTGTCGCTTTCAGGAATAGATACCTCCTCCGAAGCTTCGTAAGCATCGAGTCCTTCCGGTATTTCAAAATCTTCTATAAAAACAAAAGCATTTACAGCATCTTTTATTTCATCCAAACTACACTCTGATACTTCGGTGCTATGTGAATGATGATCAAAATTATTGTGAATATCTATACTATACGATCCCAGCTCAGCATTATCGGTAAAAAGCATTTTTAATGTAAAGGTTTCGCCAAAATAAAGCGTATCACAATTAAGCGGAAATGCACCTGAAATTGTCAAATCAATTTCTGGTTTCACGTCGTCTATATCATCTTCAGAACATGTAGTAAAAACAAACAAAACCAAACATAATCCTGGAAATATTTTTAAAGCTTTCATTTCAAAAAATTTTAGATTAAACAGAACAGTTGTACGAAACTACTGCCCTGCCTGTTCTTTATTCTCAATAATTAATAACTATCGGATAGTGGTCTAAATAAGCCCAGTTTGCTTTCGCGTCTTTACTTTTCACAAGGATGTAATAATTCCCTGATTTCCATGCGTTATCGCCTTCAATAGCAGCCGGTGTCATGTTATTATCATTTTCAGCTCCAACTACAATCGATGCTGTAAATTCTGTTTCATCCGGATCGTCAAAATCGTGGGTATGAAGCATTACAATAACAGCAGTATTATCTCCGGCAACATCAGCATCTGCAATATTATCTGATTCGTAAACCAGCGCAACAAGCAACCCGGCAAGTGAAATATTATCGGTAACCGTTCCTGAAATGGTAATTGTTTCCCCCGATGAAAAACTTGTTCCACTTTCAGGTGCTGATGAAATGGTTATTTCAGGAGCTTCTTCATCTGCTAATTCTTCTATCTCAATTTCATCTTCCACTGTTGTTTGATAACCTTCCTGGTCGGTTACTGTAATATGGACATGATAGGTACCAATAGGAGTATCTTCAGGAATGTCTACGTGTTTATGAAAAGTGGTACTTTTCAATCCTGCAAATTCAGTAAAAGTAGAATCAATTTCATCGCTACTGCCTTCTTCCTGATGAATTTCCACTTCTACAACATCGATTCTGCCTTCTGCTTCAATAAGTGCTTCAATATGTAAATCGGCACCTGCGTAAGCAACGTGGTTATCACTAATTCCCAGTTCCAAATCGCTTATAACAGGTCTGTCAGGATTTTCTTTATCACAAGAAGTAATAAAAAGCATCATTGTCGCTACAAATAATAGTGCGATTGTTTTAATTGTCGTTTTCATAGAATTCAAACTTTTAAAGTTCATTTTACTTTTTAAAATTGTTATTAAATGGAATATTAATGTTTAAGACAAAATTTCTTCCTGCCTCCGGCACATTAATCAGCCGGTAATAACTTGTATGATTGAAATATTTCCTGTTGAACAAGTTTTGAATTTGAAAAGCAATGGATATTTTCTGATTTCGAAATCCGACATCTCCCCCCAACGAAAGATTAACCACCTGATATCCCGGTGTTTTTTCCTCGGGTGCCACAATTCGGGTTTGACGGGCAACCAGCTTGTAGTCAACTGAAAAATAAGGACTTTTGAACCAGCCTATATTTTCCTTCGAATATTTCGCATTAAACAGCAAGGATGCCGGCGGTGAAAACGGCAAGGTAAAACCTTTCTTTTCTCCCGAAAGCTGCTCGGAATAAACATACTCTCCAATCATTCCAACCGTCAACGGATTAAATACGCGATAGTGCACATGAATTTCGCCACCAAAACGGAGTACTTCGCTTTGCATATAATAGAAAACCTGGTTCCCATTTCCATACAAACGATCGTGTTCTGACGTAGGATTCAAATAAATGTAATTCGGGAAATAATTTACAAACGGGCTAAGGCCGACTGCAAAATCCCCGGAATTGTATTCTCCGCCCAAATCCAGTTGATACGAAACCTCAGCTGACAAATCAGGGTCGCCAACTTCGTAACTAAAGCGGTGGTAATTTACACCATTAGCCGCCAGTTCTTTTGCAATTGGCATTCGGAAACTTTTCCCGATGTTGGCTTTCAGACTTACTTTTTCCCAATTCTGATTAAAACCAACCGACCACGAAATATTGTGGAAAATTCTTGTCATTTCCGGTGCACGTTGCAAATAGCTCCAAACGGTATCGTCATCGGTTACAACCGGGCTTGGAAACCAATCAGAATACTCTTCCGTGTTTATTTCTCCATAATCAAAGCGCAAGCCAGCCTGTAAAATGCTGTTGGGCGATAAATAATATTTTCCATATAAAAATGTCCCTGCAGCAATTTGTGTAAAAGCCGGAATTATAAATCCCCTGCCACCAATATCGTTATTCTGAAATTCCGAGTTTACGCCAGCTGTCAACGATAAACTCTCAATCGTCTCAAAAGAAACTTTCAGGTTACCGGAGTATACATCCTTATCAAACTGTCGTTCCAAATCGGCATCAAACGACATCGTATCAGGAAAGTTTGCCGGCATGTAACCATGGCTCACATACTGGCTCCATTCTTTTCTTGAATTGTTCTGAAAGCCAAGTTCCATTTCCACATTGAAATTTTCGCCGTGCCACTCGCTTTGGTTGGTAGCTTTTAAATGGCTCACCTCCTGATAAGGATACTGAACATCTCTGCTGGAGCGATCGTGCAAAGCAGTATCTACATTTCTTGGTTCCAAACCGTGCGCATTGGCAAAAAAGCCACTTTTACTAAACAAATCACTAAAATAAAACCGTGTTGTAAACTGCTGCCCGATGGCTCCGAACGAAAGATGAAAATCCTGTTCGTTTCCAGCGGTATTTCGTAAAAAGTTTTTGTAAAGTGCTGCCTTGTATGAATAAATTTCGACTCTATCCGTAGGAACACGATAATCGCCATAATCGAGTAAAGTAACTCGACCGGTAAAGTAAAGCGCCTTTTTCCGGGCAAAAACATCAACCGATGTTCCGAGTAAATCGTTGTTGCTTTTTCCGGTTAAATCAACCGAGCCACCATACGAGTTTTCAGCTGGAACATCGAGTTGTTTTATATTGATAACACCGCCAATAGCATCCGAACCAAACATTAACGAAGCTGGACCTTTTACTACTTCCACGCGATCGACGGCGTACTGATCAATTTCCAAACCATGGTCTTCGCCCCATTGTTGGCCTTCATGTTTTATTCCATTTTCGGCAACCACAATACGGTTAAATCCCAAGCCCCGAATTACGGGTTTCGACTGGCCGGAACCAATGTCAATTGTACTTACTCCGGGCAAACGCTCCAGCGATTTCATTAGACTACCGGAAAGATTCATCTTCACAAAACGGTCGTTTACAACTTCAATATTTCGCGAGTCTTCCCTTTTTTGCTTCTGCGCATAATTATCCTTTACCACAACTTCATTTAAAGTCATTACAGAAGGTTGCAATTTTATATGAACATTCTGATCTGAACGTATTTTTAGTGTATCCCTGAAGGTCTTATAACCGACAAAAGATACACTGATGAAATATGTTCCGGCCTTCAATTCAGAAAAAGAAAAGTGACCATCAGCGTCTGTAACTGTTCCTTTTTTTCCGGAAGATAAAACAACAGAAGCACCGGGTAAAACACTGTTATCGTTATCGGTAACAGCTCCCGACAAAATGTATAAGTCCTGGGCATTTATTGCCGAACCCAAAATAAAGATGGCAACAAATACCCCACAAAGTTTTCTCATAAAACCTGTTATTCAAATTTTAATAAAAATGGCGGGGGAAAATATCAGGCAAAAAACGGTGGAGCCCGGGGAGAAGTAGAAAGAATAACTTCAAATGAAAATATATCTTGTACTCTTAAAGGCCTTACATCCCTTAGAAAATATTCGCAAAACAGATTATTAAATTCTCGGGGAAGGTCACTAAGCGTAAATTCGAAATCGCAAACAAAGCAATGCTCGTCTTTTTGGAAAACAGGATGCCCCGGTTCTTCCAAACTACAAATACCATGCGAACAATGATGTTTGTGCCCATGATGTTCGATAACGTGAAACGGCTGGTAAACACCTGGCAGCAAGAATACCAGCAAAAACGAAATGGCAATATATTTTTCTTCCTTATACAAGCTTATTTTGATTTTTTGCAAGTACTACAAACGCCTTTAATTATTATTTCCGTTTCACTGGCTTCGAAGCCTTGTGGAACTTCAGGTTCGTTAACAGGAATATCATCAAGACAAATCACACTGTCACACTCTTTACAATAAAAATGTGCATGTTTGCTTTTATGTGTTAAAGAATTATCGAGTGCATATTTTACCCTTTGGTTATCCACTACAATTTTGTGAATAATCTTTTTTTCAAGAAGTGTTTTAAACGAACGGTAAAACGTTGTTCTGTCGAAATGTCCACTCAATTCGTCCTTTATCTCATTCTCGGAAAGTGCAAGCCCCGATTCCAGCATCATCGATAAAATTCCTTCCCGGCAAGCTGTTCGCTTTAAATTATGCTCTTGTAAAATTTCCAGTGGTCCCATAAAAACACGTAAATGCAATAATGTTGCAAAAATAACGAAAATTATTGTATGAAATGAATTGTTTCATACCTCATTTTTAAATTTTTATCCCTTTGCGACAGGTGTCGTTTATTTGATTCTTTTTATAAACTCTACGTCGTCAACAATGTATATCAAATGTTCTTCATCGGTATTATTCAGTCTTAATTTCCCTTTTATTGCGATGTAATCATCGGTTTTTAGTTTTTTGAATTTATCCATTTCATCTTTTTTGATGTTCATTTCAACAATGGTTTCAATACCCGCACCCGAGCAGAAAAAACACTGGATTGAAGGACTATTTGACAAGACAAAAATATACCCTGTCATATCGCCGGGAAGATAAAATCCGTTAATGGTAATCTCTTTCCCGTTTGCAGCCTCCAGTTTATCGCCAAATTTTGCTTTGGGCAACATGGCCTGGTACTTCAAAGAAAAACGGTATTTCACTTTTACATCGTTCAGAAACAAATCCCAAACAGTATCATTATTTAATGTTTGTCCGATACTATTTAAAGAGAGAACCCAAAATAAGATTACACCAATAAATTTCATTCGTTTAAATCTTGCTTAAAATAAAATGAATATCTGTTTTATACGCTTTAATGGCCGGAAACAGCGATGCCAGTGCCCCGACAATAAAACAATATAACAATAACAACAACTCTTTTCCGCTTATTCCCTGTATTCCGGTAAAACTAATTGCTGAAATTTGTGGTAATATCAGCCAAATTATTCGTGAAATAATGATTCCGGCTAACCAGCCTCCCAAAGATAAAATAGTTCCTTGTGAAAGCAGCAAAAACATAACTTTAATGCGGGAAGCGCCGAGCGCTCTTAACAATGCCACTTCGTAAATACTTTGATTGAGCGTATTGGTTAAATGAATTAAAATATTCAACCCGGAAATAACAATTATTATCCACGCCAGAATTTTAAATGTTTCAATTCCGTACCCTAAAAAGCCCATTAATCGGTTTAATTCGAGTGCCGGAGAGGCAGCCTGCATATTTGTATTTTCGTTGATAATACGAGGCAAAGAAGCAATTGCGATCGGACTGCGGGCAAACACCAAAAGCGCTGTGATTTCACTGGAAGGATCACTGTCTGCTTCCTGCAAAATTCCTTTATAATCGTTGTATGCGCGAAGTTCTTCTTTTGAAAGATCTTGCTGGTGTTCAACTTTATACAAAGCCGAATCAAGCAAAGCACTGTGAACATGTTCTTCCTCATGTGCATGTTCATCGTGGTGATGTTCTTCTGCTTCTGCCTCTTCATGATGATGATCTTCGTCCTCTTCTTCAACTCCCTCGTGATGGTGATGATGAGAATGTACCAGCCATACACTTTCTACAGGAGTAAGAACAAGCCGGTTCGTTACATTTTCATTCGGTTCCATTATTCCTACAACAGTGTATTTAAACTCATCGTGATGATGGCCGGATTGCGTAAAACCGTGAACACCGGTAAATAAATCGCCAACTTTCAATCCTGTTTTTTCAGCAACTTCAGCACCAATTACCACGTCCATCGATTTTGAAAACCACTTTCCTTCCTTCAGTTTACATTCATACAAATCGGGGTACGATTGTTCTGTTCCAACAATGCGGTAGCCTTTGTAATTGTCTCCCAATGCCATTGGAATGGTACTTTTCACCATCGGGTTTGATTTGATTTTATTGGCCTCTTCCAAACTAATATTTCCGGTAGGAACGTCGGCCTGAAAAACAGAAGAAAGTATTAATTGCAACGGACTTCCTTTCGCTCCAACAACCAAATCTACGCCTGCAATATTTTGTCGAAAGTTTTGTTCAAAACGTTTTTCGAACCGGAATATCAGCGAAATAATAGTGACTCCGACAGCAAATAATAACAAGCTTAAAAATGTATTGAAGGGTTTGGCGGTTAATTTTGCGATACTCAATTTGAATATATTCATTTTCCCGATGGTTTTAAGTAAAGAATATTCTCGAATTGTTTTTTGATTCGGGAATCGTGCGTTGCAATCAGTAATGTAAGTTTATGTTCCGATGACACTTTTTGTAAAAGCGTAATAAACCGCATACAATTGTTATCATCGAGACTAGAGGTTGGTTCATCGGCAAACAAAGCCAGAGGCTTATTTACCAGAGAGCGTGCCACCGAAAAACGCTGAAGTTCGCCCTGACTTAATTCCGAAGGATATTTATTCACCAGTTTTGCAATTCCCAACTGTTCTGTCAATTGGGATACATAATCCGGATCTTTTGAACCGCCGGCCAGTGTTTGCGCAATCAGCAAATTTTTGTTCATACTGATGTCTTCAACAAACAAGTGCTTCTGGAAAATAAATCCAAAGTTCTTTCCACGAAATTCATCCAACTTGTTTTGCTTTAGTTTGCAAATGTTGGTATCGTCAACTACTATTTCTCCTGAAGAAGGAGACAAAATTCCTGCAAGCAAATGAAGCAAAGTGGTTTTTCCTGAACCGGAATCGCCGATCATCGCCATTTGTTCGCCCGAGGCCATTTCCAAATCCGGAAAATTCATCTCATTGCCTCGTTTGTACTTAAATTTTAAATTTTTGGTTTTTATCATTTTGTATGACTTAAATAAGTATTAATAGGTTTAGTTGTTTCCTGTGTATGCGTGTGTGTATGCGAATGATTTTCACTTAAAGAATGCATTAAGAAAAGTCCTAAAAAAATGAATGCGAACTGGATTACATTTTTACGAAATGATTTTTCTTTATTGATTTCGGGAACAAGGCTACTTCCGGCAAGGTAAATAAAGCCACCGGCAGCCACCGGCAATACATAAACCGAAAGCGAGCTAATAATTGAACCTGCCCACAATGTTACAATTGCCCCGGCAATGGCTGTTGTTGCCGATAGAAAGTTAAACCACAGTGCTTTCTTCCGTTTAAACCCGGCGTGAATCAATACCCCAAAATCACTGATTTCCTGTGGGATTTCGTGTAAAATTACAGCTAGTGTTGTCGTTATACCAATTTCTGGAGAAGTCATCCAGCCGGCTGCGATTAAAATACCGTCAGTAAAATTATGCAGCCCGTCGGTTACCAAACTGATGTAACCCAGCGGCATAATTTCAGCATCTTTTTTAACGTTGTGATTGTGGTTTAAATGGACAATCTTTTCAATTCCGAGCATCACTAAAAATCCACCCATCACCAGCATTCCAACCATTTTTCCATCGTGAAAAATATGGAACGACTCGGGTAATAAAACAAAGAACGAGTTCCCGAATAATGTTCCAATCGCGAAACTAATCAGGCTAAAAACAATAAACTCGGTTTTTATTCCTTTTAAAGCTACAATTACAATTCCTGATAATGATAAAATACTTACCAGCACAGTGCTGGTTATTGTTGATATCCAAATTTCCACTTTCTGAACTTTTTATTTTTATACTTGTGTTTACTGAATTGTTTAAAAAAAAGACTTCGACTTCGCTCAGTCTGACAGTCGCAGGGAATACTCGGTTAGCAACACGTTACAAACCGACATATTTAAACACCTCAGCCTACACCATTTTATTTAAAATCGAGATACAAACGACTGGTCTGAATACCTTTGTTTTCCTGATATTTTCCATGTTTATATTCGTCAAAATCGCCTTCAATGGTGTGAAAGTAAATTTGGCAAACCGGCACACCGGGATACACTTTCACCGGCTTTACACAAAACATTTCCAGCGTCCAATATCCTTTAAAACCAACATCTCCAAAACCTGCTGTAACATGAATAAATAAACCGAGCCTTCCAACCGAAGACCGCCCTTCGAGCATCGGAACATACTTTTTTGTTTCGGTAAATTCCACGGTTCGCCCCAGATACAATTCTCCGGGTTGAAGAAGCAAACCATTTTCAGGAATTTGAATGCTGCGATAAGGATTGTTCTCTTTCATATCGAGCTCGGGTTTATCATACACCAGCAATTCGTTATGCAGCTGCAAATTGTAGCTATTGGGATTCAACGCTTCTTCATTAAAAGGCTCAATAAAAATATTTTTCCCCAGCTGTCGTTTTATTTCTCTTCCAGATAAAATCATGACAATTCCTGTAATGCCCGTTCGAAATATTCTTTAATACGCACAGTATATTCTTCTCCATATTTCTCGGAAAAGCGTATCCGCTCAATGTTTTTTTTATCACTCATAATACGAAGTCGGGAAGCAATAAAATCCTTTGAAAACTTTTGTCCGCTTTCGCCAAATAAACATTGTTTCCATTCGCCGTATGTTTTCTTTAAATCTGCTGCCATCGTAAACTATTTTATTCATCTAAACCGGCCACTGGTCTAGAAACTCGTGTGTTTTTGTTTCCATGCCCCGTATTTCTTCTTCGGTACACAAACATTCTTCCAGGTCTGCCCGTATTCCTTCTTCGTCCATATTTTGGCCAATTAAAACCAATTCGGTCTGCCGGTCGCCAAAACGTTTGTCCCATTTTTTCATAATATATTCTTCATTTTGTTGAAAAGCGGGATGCTGGTTGCGTTCCAGTGTACTTAACGAAGCCCACCAAACTCCGGCACGGTCGGCTTTTATTGAACCACCGGCCTGGCTCCAGCTAAAAGCTGCTTCCGGACGCGAAGCCATCCAAAATAAACCTTTGCTCCGAATAATGGTTAAATCCCAGCTTTCATTAATGTATTTCCATAAACGCGCCGGATGAAAAGGGCGTTTTTCCCTGTAAACAAACGATGCAATTCCGTACTCTTCTGTTTCCGGCACATGTTCCTCTTCCAATTCTCTAATCCAGCCTGCAGATGTGGAAGCCTCGTAAAAATCGAACTTTCCTGTATTTACAATTTCGTCGATTTCAACTTTACCGTGTGAGGAAGTAAGTATTTTTGCTCCTGGATTTAATTTCTGAAGTACACTTTTAAGCTCTTCCAATTTTCCCGGACTGACCAAATCCACTTTATTTATAATGATGACGTTGGCAAATTCCACCTGATCCGTCAACAGATTTACAATGGTTCTTTCGTCATTCGGATCGTCGTCATTCATATCACGATCTCCAATGGTATCCAAACTACCAAAATCCTTTTCAAAATTAAGCGCATCAACCACGGTTACCATGGTATCAATCTTCGCCCACTTTGTTAAATCAATTTCCAAATCTTCAAAAGGATAAGTAAATGTTTGGGCAATTGGCACAGGTTCGGCAATTCCGGTTCCTTCAATTAACAAATAATCAAATCGTCCCTGCCGAGTTAGTTTTTCAACCTCTTTAACCAGGTCTTCGCGCAAGGTGCAGCAAATACAGCCATTGCTCATTTCAACCAACTTTTCCTCAGTGCGGGAAAGCACATTTTCATTTTCAACCGTTTGCGCATCAATATTGACTTCGCTCATATCGTTCACAATTACAGCGGCACGCAAGCCATTTTTGTTGTGTAAAATATGATTTAACAAGGTTGTTTTTCCGGCTCCAAGAAATCCACTTAAAACCGTTACTGGCAGCTTTTTCTCTGTCATTTCCATTTTCTCTAATTTTCTGTTACTTTCTCTTTTTTGTAAACCAGTTTTTGTAAATTTTTCAATAATGCGTCTCTGTCTATATGTTTTCCAATAAATACCAGTTTTGAAAACGGCTTTTCTTCGGCCCATTCCCTCCCCTGATCAAAAACAAAAGAACCTTTTACAGCGTGAAAAATGTATCGTTCAGGCATGTCGTGAAATCCCAGAATTCCTTTCACTCTGAATATGGTGCTTTTATTGAAATAGAGGTAGTGTCTCATCCAAAGGCTGAATAAATCCAAATCAAAAACTTCGTTGAACACAAACCCTTCAGAAACGATTTCGTGTTCATGATGATGTGAATGCGTATCGTGAGATTGAGTTCCTGAAAGCGGAGCAAATTTCAGTGTTGACATCTCTATTTTATTCCCCGAATACGAAAAAGTGTCCAACAAATCAATAGAATCAACTTTGGCAAACTCCACCGGATGAACCGTTGCCATTGGATTTCGTTTCAGTATTTTCGCTTTTAATTCAGCGACATAACTTTCATGAACCAAATCAATTTTATTCAAAAGAACAATATCTGAAAGTGCCAGTTGCTGCTCCACTTCCTTTTGTTCATCGAGCATGTCTTCCATGTTTTCAGCATCGGCAAGGCAAATTACACTGCCTATTTTGAAATGGTACTGAATATTCGTGTTATCGATAAACGGCTTTACAATATTCAGCGGGTTTGCAATTCCGGTTGTTTCAATTAGTAAATGATTAAACTCGTAAGGACCTTTAAGCAATCGATCAATTGCCGAAAAAAAATCGTTGTTCAACGAGCAGCAAATACATCCGTTTGAGAGCTCAAATATATTTTCGTCGGCACCGATAATCAAGCCACTGTCGATGCCGATTTCACCAAACTCATTTTCAATAATTGCAAATTTCTTTTCCGGGTACTTCTGTATCAAATTATTCAGAAATGTTGTTTTCCCTGCACCCAAAAAGCCCGTAATAATCGTTACCGGGATTCTTCCGTCTTCCATCGTTTAATTGTTTAATCTTCCTGTTTCCAAACTAAAAATATCGTTTGCATCACTACCTCAAATGCAACAACGATGCAAAAATAGAAAACAAACAATTAAATGCAACAATGATGCAATTAAATATTAACAATGAAATGATTGATTAATTCTATATTAACTTAAGACCTATCGGGAAAGTGTCGTCGGGGAAAATGATTCATTTAGGAAAATCCTCAAATTCTTTCGATAAAATATCCTGTATTTTCAATTACCTTAAATAGGGTTGTTAACTGAAATAGCGAACCTATTATTTTTAAGTCGTTTTGTTGAATAACTCCAAAATAAGATTTTATATATTTTTCAAGTTCATTCATTTATATAATAGCTCGTTAAATTACCACTGAATTCAGAATACTCATTATTACCAACTTGCAAGAATATGTAATTTTTTGTAGCCTATTTTAACGTGTCTTTCAAAAACTCCTTTGGCGTCACCCCGGTTTCCTTTTTGAAATAAGTGTTAAAAACCGTTTTGGAATTAAAACCGCTTTCGTAGGCCAGTCCAATCAACGAGATATGACTGTTTTCAGGATCTACAGCCAGTTTCTTGAAATATTCAATCCGGTAGAAATTTATAAACTCATTAAAATTTTTGCCCATACGTTCATTCAGCAGCCACGATAATTTATTGGGGTGAATTTCAACCTGGGCTGCAAGTGAACGAAGCGAAAGATTCGGAACCAGAAAAGGTTCTTCCTCTTCAATAAAACGAAGCAAATCTTCAGAAAAAACCTTCGCCGTCTCTGCATCTAAAAGAGGTGTTTTCCCCGGGCTTGATTTTATTTCTTCTTCCCGATGCCGGTATAGTTTTTTTCGGAATTTCTCATAACGCACATCACTTTTTAACTGATTTGCCAAAGGGTCGGCATAACTAAGCAACAAAACAGACGACTTCAGTTTGATTGCCTTTTCAATCCAATCAAAAGCCTCGTCCGGCTTTCCCATGTTTGCATAAGCTAGATACAAATATGAATGCGCCTGAAAAGCTGTTCTTTCCTGCGCTCTCTTTAATAATTCTCCGAAGTATTTGTTGGTCTGAGGCTTATCATTTTTAAGGATGTACGCCAAACAAATAGCTCCCAGCTTTTCATCTGGAACCACAATTTCTTTGGGCATTTCGTCGAGGAACTGAATCGCTTCATCATATTTCCCCATCCTCAGCAAACAATAGCTACGAACAATGTATGCTGGAATGTTATTGGGATTGTTGGTCAAACATTCATTATACAATTTTAACGCCTCAGCATAATTTTCAAAACGATAGTGATAATAGGCTCTGTAAAATAATGTTTCCTGCGAAATCGGATCAATGCTATGTGCGATCTCCAGATGCTGTTTTGCTTTGTCTTTTTCACCCAAAATCATGTATAACATCGACACAAACTGCTGCGCTTCCGGGTAATTCGATTTTAGTTCAACTGCCCGAAGTCCGTGATTAAATGCTTCCTGAAAATCAGCATCATAAAAAAAAGAAAAGTTCGCCAAAAGATAATGCACTCCTGCATTTTCAGGATTCAGAGCATACGCCTTGTCCATATAGTCTCGCGACATTGCCCACGCCTCATCCCGCGGCATCAACTCTGTTACGGCAAAAAAACTGTATGTATCCGCCAATCCAACAAGCGAATCGGTGTGATTCGGATCAAGTACAATAGCTTTTTCATAAAACTCAATGGCTTTACGCGCATCTACCGGATTCCACTTGTTAAAATGATAGCGGCCTTTCAGAAAATATTCATATGCATCCAGACTTTCAGTTTTCTTTTCCACCAGATGATCCTGTATTTCAAAGTGACCGTACTGTTCTCTGAGTTTATCTGCAATCAACAAACTGATTTCATCCTGAATTTCAAAAATATTCTCCAATTTCCTGTCCCATGTTTCCGACCAAAAATGAAAATCCTCCTCAGCATGAATCAACTGCGCCGTAATGCGTATTGTTTTTGCTGCCAGGCGAACACTGCCTTCCAGAATAGTTGACACATTCAACTCTTTCGCAATTTGTGTTATCGGAATGTGTTTACTTTTAAAATAAAAGGACGAAGTTCTTGAAGTTACTTTCAAATGTTTGATGCTGGCCAACGCATTGATAATTTCTTCTGTTATCCCATCGCTGAAATATTCCATTTCATCATTGCCACTCATATTTGCAAAGGGTAGTACAGCTATTGTTTTTTCCGGTGGTTTAAATTTTTCCATTTGGTTTTACATATTACGGGAATTCTCTATTGAACGGTAATTCCACCCATATCTCTGCAAAAAATAAAGATATTAATTTTAAACATGGGTGCAGAAAAAAAGTTTAAACATAAATATTCTACTGATTGTGAAAAATATTTAAAATGAAATAAACTCAGAAAGACTCCGTCAATTGCGGGCTTACTTTTAAGTATTTCTTATTTCAATATGAACAAAACTAGCTCTATGTCAGTTACATAAAATAAAGTTGAACTATGAAAGAGATTACAAAAGCAGACATCAAACAAGAAGTCTTTGATTTGTATGATGCATATGCCCACAACAAAATTAATCGTAAGCAATTTGTTGAAAGACTTTCAGTTTATGCAGTAGGCGGATTAACAACATCATCGCTAATGGCTTTTATTATGCCCAACTATCAGGATAAGATCCAGGTACCGGCTGACGATGCAAGGCTAAAGACTGAATTTATTGAATACACATCTCCTAAAGGTGGTGGAAAAATAAAAGCTCAGCTTTCGCGCCCCGCCGGGAATAATGAGAAACTACCCGGGATTGTGGTGGTTCATGAAAACCGTGGTCTGAATCCGTATATTGCAGATGTAGGCCGCCGGGCAGCACTGGGAGGATATATTTCCATAGCACCCGATGCGCTCACACCACTTGGAGGATACCCGGGCAATGACGATGAAGGAAGAGCTTTGCAAAGAAAACGTGACAGAATTAAAATGCTGGAAGATTTTATTGCCGCTTTTGAATATTTAAAATCACATCCGGAATGTGACGGAAACATTGGGGTGGTTGGATTTTGTTTTGGTGGCTGGATTTCAAATATGATGGCGGTAAAAGTACCTGACTTAAAAGCTTCTGTACCATTTTACGGCGGGCAACCTGAAGAAGAAGACGTTCAAAAAATAAAAGCTTCATTACTACTCCAGTATGCAGGATTAGACGAAAGAGTAAATGCAGGATGGCCGGCGTATGAAGCGGCTTTAAAAAAATACAATAAAGAATATACAGCTTATATTTATCCGGGGGTAAATCACGGGTTTCATAACGATACAACCCCCCGATATGACGAAGATGCAGCCCAATTGGCCTGGAAACGCACTGTAGATTTTTTTGATGACAAACTCAAATAAAACGTCTTTAACTAAACAGCTTTATTTATAATTTCAGAGCTATTTACAGCTCTACTTCAACAAGAAAAAAGGAGGTGCAATTGCATCTCTTTTTTATTTCAACACACCACAACGATACATTTTATTTGTTCAAAATTTGTTATATTTAAGTAACTAAAAATCAACTTGTTTTAGTCGTTTTGAGCATATGGCTGAAATTTTCATAGAAAAAACACGACAAATCATTCGAACCAAAATCCGGGATGAAAAGTTTGGAGTCACAGATTTGGCAGGAGAACTAGGCTTAAGCCGGTCCCAAATTTTAAGAAAAGTAAAAGCCGCCACCGGAAAGTCTGTAAACCATTACATTCGTGAGATCCGCTTGGAAGAAGCTACAAAAATTTTTAAAACATCTGACCTGACTGCATCCGAAGTAGCTTACGAAGTAGGATTTAGCAGCCCTTCATATTTTAACAAATGTTTTCTTGACCACTTTGGTTGTACACCCGGGGAATATAAAAAAAAGCTGGAAACAGAGACTGTGAATACATTTGTTCCAAAAGGAGAGAATGGAAACCGGAAAATAAAAATAAAACCTGTACTATTGGCTGTCTTCTTTCTTTTTTTAATAGTAACAGGCTATTTTACTGTTGTTAATTCTATAAATAATACCTCTGCACAACAATCTTCAATCGCCGTTCTCCCCTTACTGGATTTGTCAAAAAATCAGGACAAAGAATATCTGGCTGATGGAATCACTGAAGCAATAACTCTTGAACTATCTAAAAGTGAATCGTTGCGTGTTATTTCACGGGGTTCGTCAATGAAGTATAAAGGAGAAAACAAAATATACTCTGAGATTGCCAAAGAGCTTGGAGTAGATTTGCTTTTGGAAGGTTCAGTATTGCATGAAGCAGACAGTTTGCGGGTAGTTGTCCAGCTAATTGAACCATTCCCAAAGGAAAAACACATTTGGGCCAACAGCTACGACCAAAATTCTTCCAACATTTTGCAGTTGGTTAGTGAAGTTTCAAATGAAATTGCAGGAGAAATTTCTTCAATTATTAAACCGACTGAAAACCAGGCACAAAATTACAAAATAAATCCGGAAGCATTTGATTTATATTTGAGGGGAAGACACTTGTGGAATACACAGAAGACAAGGTACAACTCACTGTTAAGTGCCCTTGATTATCTTAATAAAGCAATTAAGAAAGATCCGAATTTTGCTCCAGCTTATGTTACAAAAGCAGAAACCTATCTTTCAATAAATAAAATAATCGGAGATAATTTAGAAAAATTGGATAACCGCCAAAAGGCAAGGGAGGCTATAAACAAAGCCTTTGAGCTTGATGAATCGCTCGCTGAGGCTTACATCACTTTGGGCAATCTGAGCGGAAAACTCGATTGGGACTGGGAAAAGATGAAAGAGTTGGTAAATGTTGGCTTGAGTATTGAGCCCAATAATGCTGCCGGACACCAGATTTTATCAAACTATTACATTATTCAGGGTGATTACAAAAAAGCAATTGAAGAGGCACTTATTGCTGAAAAACTTGATCCGCTGAATCCGGCAATCAGCTGTATGGTTGCAGAGCGGTATTATA
The DNA here is from genome assembly GCF_009762775.1 of Maribellus comscasis. Classification (GTDB taxonomy): domain Bacteria; phylum Bacteroidota; class Bacteroidia; order Bacteroidales; family Prolixibacteraceae; genus Draconibacterium; species Draconibacterium comscasis. Next base: position 2,527,565 of record NZ_CP046401.1, read on the forward strand.
TCAACGGCGATTACCAAAAATCAATCGACAAATACAATGAAGTATTGGAGCTAAATCCCAATTACGGATTTGCATACAACGGAATAGGTTTCGTTTATTTTCAGGTTGACAATAATGAAAAAGCTGTAGAATCGTGGCGAAAACTACAGGATATTATGGGAAATGATGCGTTGGGCAGTTGTTATGACAATACCAAAAACTACAAAGATTGTTTTCGCTTTTATCTTGAAAAAGCGAAACAAAATGCACCTCGCTTTTGCGCAAATCCGGTGATTATATCTTCGGTCCATATGCTGGTTCAGGAAGAACAGGGAGCCATGGACTATTTGCAAATCGCATTTCAATATAAAAATGAAGACCTTCCTGTTATGATAACATATCCGGACTTTTACACGTTGCGCAATAAGTCAGAATTCAAAAAAATTGCCCGGTCTGTAGGCATATCTCTCCCTGATAACTCCTAGACAGCTGCATTTTCTTCTCCTTTCCCAAATACCGCAAATTTGCTATTGATGCTGCAAAATTTTAATCATTTGCGTTTTGGTTGATAAGTTACCACCCTTTCTATTCAGGAACTTTGAATCATCAACTTAAAATCAAAATATTATGAAAACTTTCAAAAATCTTTTAGCCGCAGTGGCAGTCATTTGTTTATTTGGAACAGGTGCATTTGCACAAAATGGTAAGGTTACAGACAAGTTCACCTGGGGAACCCAGGAAGAGCCCTTTTGTTTTTATTGCCCATGTGCCAATGATGGTAATGGAGAATGGCTTTGCGGAACAGTCATTCTACATACGGCCGTAAATTCAAAAGTTGAACATTGGAATATTAAAGGCAATAAACTGAAGGGTTCAGAAACCGGGCAGTTCTATCGCTTTGTAAGGACTGAAAACATCAAATGGAATGGTGACGGAAGTGCTGAAGTTGTGCTGAATGTGAGAACAATAGGTGAAGGTGGATTAGTTACATACTGGCAAATTGTGGGAACTGCTACTATTCCTGAATGGTATGGAGACTGGTTTCCAACAGAGCCTGCATTCGAGACTTTTTATTGCAGATAAAAATTACTTAAACCTAAAACAGATTTCAAAATCGCCGAAGTTATCTATACTATGTCTTTACAAAATAACTGGCGCGACTGACATTTAGCAACATTTTTCAAAATACACCAACCTGAAAAATCAACGAAAAGAGGTTTTACCTCAGCCTCTTTTCTTCCCTTTTCCCATGACTTGATAGTCTCAATGAAAGAATTACTGATAACAGATTAGGCATTTTTTACCCTCAATTTCAGCAACGTATATTTCAAAAAAATACTAATAACTCCTAATTTTACTTTCACGAAAAAGACTTTAGAAAATTTAGCAATCACCATTTTAATATGTTGATTCACAATTACCAAAAATAAAGTAAGATGGGAGCAGGCAGAACAGAAATGATTTCTTTTAAAGATGCAAAAGTGGCTTATTTAAATGCCAAAGAAGATAAGTTTAAATTAATTGGGTGCCCGATAAAAGGTATTCATTGTACAAATATTCTTCCGGAAATAAATAAACTTTATGCAGAATCTGAGCTGGCAAGGGAAAACAAAGAATATCAAAAATCCGTTGAGCAACTTCAAAAAGCATATTACAGAACTCTTGAATTAAAAGAATCTCCCTGTACGAAGTGTGTCTCGATGTTTCAGTCTTCAATTAACGAAACACTTGAAACAATGCAGGAAGAACTATACGAGATGTCTTATAGTATTTTCCACAGAAAACGCTACCAATTGGCTTACTCAAAATTGAGCAACTTCATAAAAAAACTAAACATCTTCAAGGTTGAGGAAAATCCCGTATTAACTACAAAAGAAGTTGGGTAGAAAAAAATAAAACCAATTTTTATAATAAGCCTTTTTTCTGAAGTGAATCCTTAATTCTTTGATGCCACTCCCAAAAATTATTTTCAATTTTTGTTGTTACCGATTTAAACTCCGGAAAATCATTGATATTCTCAAATAACGGTTCTATTGGGGTAAACAGTACTACCCAATAAAAATAATTGCTTTCCTCAGAAAACAACTTCAACTGTTCAATTGCTTTGGCGTTTTCACTTTTGTATGAATAATATAATGCCAAGCCCGTGTGTTTATATACTGAGTTATCGTTTTCTGTATATATTTTAAATTCTTCCAACAATTTTTCGCCCTCTTCAACAAAACCCATTTGATTAAAAACGTATCCTATTTTTGCATTTTCAGAGTAATAAATATTCAAATTATACGCCTTCCTGATATCAATAAACTTCCTGTAGTAGTTGTAAGCGTTTTCGTAATCCTGAAGGTAATAATAGATTTTGCCTACTTCCTGCATAATATCAAGACGGGAAGTATCCCTTTTATACGTTTCCAGCAAAAGGTCTCTGGTTTGAATCAGGTCTTTATTTCCGGCGAATACAATATATGCTTTTGTATAAGCAGAATACAGATTACCGGGATAATACGCTAATGATTTATTGATATATTTTTCTGCTTCCTCCTGAAATCCTGCCTGAATAAATGCATTTGCAATGTGCAGATAATTAAAGCTTGCGATGGTTGAGTCGTAGGAAGAAATATCAATTTTTAGGCCCCGCAATGCATATTCAAGATATTTTTCTGTATTTGGCAGATGATTGACATACAAGTCGAGAAGGAAAACAAAAACCAGATCATAATTCGGATTATACTCGAGCGCTTTTTCAAAGTAGGGAACCGCCAGTTCATATTCCTGACTATTCATATAAAACAAGCCTTTGGCGATTAAACTTTGCGGTAACTTTGAATCGTAAAACATAGCCCTGTCGGCATAATAATTTATCGAATCGGTAAATAATCTGATTGCCCGGCTTTCGTCTATGGTGTAATAAGCCATTGCCAATGCCGCATATGCACGGGCAAATTCACCATCCATTTCAATGGCTTTCCTTAAATATGGAATTGATTGTCTTGCATTTTCGGGTAATCCTTTATTCAAAATATCAGTTCCTTTGAGAAAAATATCATATGCTTCCAGATTATCTGTTGGTATTTTGTTGATGCTTTCCTGAACTTCCGGCGAAACGATTACTTCAATTTCCTCAGCAATATTTTTTGCCACTTCACCCTGCAAAGAAAAAATATCACCAGTCTCCCGGTTGTATTGTTCTGCCCACAAATGTTTATCATTTTTTGCATCTATCAGCTGAATGTTCAACAAAATCTTATTTCCTACTTTTTGCCCACTCCCTTCAACGAGAAAATTTACACCCAATTCACGGGCAATTTCCGGAGATGTTTTTGGACTATTCCTGTATTTTTCCACCGAAGTCCGGCTAATAACACGCAAATCCTGAATCTTTTGCAAGTTATTTAATGTCGATTCCATCAAGCCATTTATGAAATACACATTGGTAGAATCGTTGCTATCGTTTTTAAATGGCAAAACAGCAATCGATTTTTCAGCATTCCTTTCTTTAAAAAAAACTGATTTTACAGAAACAAATAATAAAACAGCAACAAGTACAGCTGCAACATAAATACCGACAATCATTCCCGGATTTTTTCTCTCTGTACTTTTTTTACTGATTTTATCCTTTTTCAGCACTTCATCTCTGCCGGGAACAGCTAAGCCCGGATTGGAAACCACAAAAATTTCTACCGGCTTCCCAACATTTTTTAACTGAAATTCTCCCAGCGACAAAGTTTTAATGGCCGGTTGATTTTTTATTTCATCATAAATTTTTTCAGAAATAAAAACACTTCCGGCATAAGCCAGCGCTTCAATTCTTGCAGCAACATTAACTCCGTCTCCTATTACTCCATCGTCTGAAAAAATAATATCTCCACTGTGGATTCCAATTCTGACCGGGACCTGGGGTTCTTCCAAAAAATTTAACTGAATTTCAATGGCACACCGTACCGCGTCTATTGCACTGCTAAATGTACTCAGTGTCCCATCGCCGTAATATTGCAAAATTTTACCGTTGTATTTTGAGGTAACCGAATTAAAAACTTCGCGATGCCTGTTTCTTATTTGTATTGCTTTACCTTCATCCTGTTGCATCATCGAGGTGTACCCTTCAATATCAGCAAACATTATGGCTGCCAGTTGATGGCATTGTAAATTTACCCCGGGATTTTCCGTTGGTTTTTCAAATTCCTGCACCTCTGCTATTTTCCCCGGGGGATAACCAAAATACTCACGAAAACACTTGATAAAATAGGAAGTGCTGCTAAAACCCACTTTGTATGATACCTGTGATACGTTGTAAGTTCCATCCTGCATCATTTCCCTTGAATGTTCCAGGCGCACATTTCGGATGAACTGACTAACCGATAAATCCGTTAGTTTTTTCACCTTTCTCAGCAAATTCGAACGACTCATCCCAATTTCTTCTGCCAGTTCCGAAACACCAAACTGTTCATCAGAAATATTCTCTTCTATAATTTCAGTGATTTTTTGAAGAAAATCTTTGTCTATGGAACGGATTTCAGACACCTGATTAATCGAATTTTTTGGAATTTAATGCCAAGATACAAATAATTGTAAAAACAAAATTTCAAAATTCAAAACACAAATAAATTTCAAACTCAACGATTTACCTGAACTCTGCAAACACAGTTTTTAATACTTTTTAAATTTGGTTTTGATGCCTGCCTATTTGAGATTTAAAGACAATTGCATCATAATTTATATCTCTGCGCCATAATTTATATCCACTGCTGAAACTTCATATTCTTTGGCTTTTAATTGATTAACCCTGCATCACGATTTGCCGGACCTTTACATCAACGAAAAATCGCAAAATACATTAAAACAATTACAATGAAAACACGAGTTTATTTTCTGGACAATCTGAGAACTTTCTTAATCCTCCTTGTAGTTATATTACACGCAGGAATGACCTACGAACAAGGATTCGATGCATTCTGGATTGTTAGTGATCCGGCAAAATGGAATCCAATTGCACTGGTGCGAATGTACCTCGACCTTTTTGTTATGTTTATGATGTTCTTTATTTCGGGTTACTTTATTCCGGGTTCATTAAAAAACAAAAATTCATGGGAATTCATAAAATCAAAAATTAAAAGAATTATGCTCCCCTGGATTATTGCTGTTTTTACTTTAATACCTGCCTACAAAGCCATATTTTTATTTGCACGCGGATTGCCACAGGAAAAATGGTTTTCCTATTTCCACATCTTTGAAAGAACCGGAACCGACCTGGCCTTTTTTGCCAACAACCCTACGCAAAACTGGTTGTGGTTTCTTCCTGTACTTTTTATGTTCCAGGTAATTTATCTTGGTTTAGCGAAAACCAAAATTCTGAAAGTTAAAGTTTCGCTAAAAACTGCTGTTGTTCTAACTTTTATTTTGGGAGTAATTTACAGTATGGTAATTTCTGAAGCCGGATTAAAAGGCTGGACCCACTCACCGCTGCTTGATTTTCAGAACGAACGTTTGCTGGTCTATTTTATGTCGTTTCTTTTAGGGTCGCTTTGCTACAAACTCAATGCTTTTAAAGGAACAAAACCGAACTACAAAATTTATATTGCTTCAAATGTAACCTTAACAATTTCGCTGGGGGTGTTCACTCTTTTTGCGATAAATCTGTTTTACAATTTAATTGAACCGGGAAGGAATCACTTTTTTATTTCAAATTTCGCCGACAGACTGGTCTATTATGCATCGGCTCTTCTCGCCATGTTGAGTTTTCTCCAGATTTTAATTCATGCTTTCCGTTTTAACCTCAATAAAACCAACCCTGTTTGGGGTGAACTCAGCAAAAATTCATACGCAGTTTATATCATTCATATGGTTGTTCTGGGAGTGGTAGCTTTGGCCATGATTCATCTTCCTGTACACGGCGGAATAAAATATGTACTGCTTTCCGGCTTTACATTCCTGCTTTCAAATATGATAATTTATTCCTGGCGTAAAACCAGACAAAAATCGATAAATGCAAAAACTGTGATTACAATAATGGCAGTTGTTTTTATTATCGGAACAGCTTTTCAAAAAACAGAAAACAAACCTCAAAAAGCAGATGAGCAACCAATCCGGGTTCAGCAACCTGTGAATCAGCCACAAATGAGTTTACATGCTGCTGTGATTACCGGGAATATGGAAATGGTAAATTATCACATCAAAGCTGGCTCCGACGTAAATAAAAAAGAAGCAGCGGGAGGCTCAAGTCCGTTAATTACAGCTTGTGTTTTTGGACAAACCGAAGCAGCACTGGCTTTAATTAAAGCAGGTGCCGATGTAAATCAAACCAACAACGATGGCTCAACTGCACTTCATACTGCTGCGTTTTTTTGCCGGACTGAGGTAATTGAAGTTTTGCTGGCAAACGGAGTTGACAAATCCATAAAAAACAATGCCGGCTCAACTGCCGCCGAATCAGTCACCGTTCCCTTTGAAACCGTAAAACCCATCTATGACTACTTCTCTAAAGTGTACGAACCGCTGGGATTAACTCTTGATTATGAAAAACTTAAAGCAACCCGTCCAGTAATTGCTGAAATGCTGAAATAGTAACAACTGAAACCATAAAAACAAATCAAAATGAAACTACTGACAATAAAAATAACGGTACTGGCAGTCATCCTTTTTATGTTAACTGATGTAAGCTATGACACCGTATTCAGAAATACTGACTATCTCTATCGTGTTCCGGAATTAAAAAACGACGGACTAAAAATCGGCACTTCCGAGGAAGCTGAAATCGATAGCAGATATTTGGCTGACGCTGTAAAAGCCATTAAAAAAGGAAAATACAAGGAAATTCATTCTATTTTGATATTCAAAAACAACAAACTGGTTCTTGAAGAATATTTTCAGGGTCACACCTACCAGTGGGACGCGCCAGGCCATAAAGGGAAATGGGTTAGATGGAACAGTGAAATGCCACACGCACTGCAATCCGTCAGTAAAAGCTTTGCTTCAATATGTATTGGAATCGCATTAGAACAAGGCTTTATTGAGAGCGTTGAACAATCCATATTTGATTTTCTGCCGGATTACCAGCAATATAAAGACAATGGCAAAGAATATATTACTATTGAACATCTGCTAACAATGACCTCTGGCTTTGCCTGGGATGAATGGAGCTCTCCCTTGAGCAGTGTTCAAAACGACGCCATCGGAATCTATTTTTCGGATAAAAACCCGATTGAGTTTGTTTTACAACGTCCATTGGTTGCTGCACCCGGAACACATTTTATTTATTCGGGAGGTGATATGCAACTACTCGCCGAAATTCTCAAAAATGCCACAGGAATGAATATCGATAAATTTTCCGCAAAGTACTTATTTGAACCGCTGGGAATTGAATCATTTGACTGGTGGTTGAAATACAGGACAGGTGAAATAAGTACAGCGGGAGGTTTAAAACTTACACCCAGAGATATGATAAAAATCGGAGCCCTGTTTTTAAACGAAGGCGTCTGGGATGGTAAACGAATACTTTCCGGCGAATGGGTAGAAAAAAGCAGCATGCCGTTTAATAATAACCGGGGGATTAACATCCCTGGCGAAGACCTGGGAAAAGTTGGATATGCTTATACCTGGTGGACAAAACAAAATTCAACGTCAGGACGCATGTACTTTGCACTTGGCTGGGGTGGACAAAAAATTATTGTAATGCCGGAAATCAATTCTATTGTTGTCTTTACCGGCGCAAATTACCAATCGAAGGTGAAGCAGCATAAAATTCTCAAAAAATACATATTGCCAGCAATTAGTTAATTATATAAAAGTCAAAAAAAAACGGTCAGACTACTTTTATTTAAACTTTGGAATCAACTCATAAATCAAAGAAAATCAACTTATTATTTCAAATTTTTGTAAATTATTACCACTAAAATTCAATAAGCATGGAAAATTCAAACAAAAACAAAAAAGAAGAGAAAAGCAATTGGGCCATTGGCGGCACCACAATGATCGGAATAGGCGTTGGTTTAATTTATCTGCAAACCTCCGTATTAATTTTTGTAGCCTCAATAATTATCGGAGTGGGCGCCGGATTAATAATCGCTCCTGTTATTTCACTTTTTGAAAAAGATCAATCATGAAAGCAATAGTTTGTTTAAAATACGGAGCGCCTGAAGTTCTTCAAATGACAGAAGTAGAAAAGCCGGTTCCTAAAAAAAATGAAGTACTTATAAAAATATTTGCAACCACAGTAAACGGTGCCGACACACGAATTCGAGGTGCTGTGTTTCCCTCCGTTTTTAACTTCCCGGTAAAAATGGCCATGGGATTTAAAGGCCCGCGAAAAAATATTCTTGGTGTTGAACTGGCCGGAGAAATTGAATCGATTGGAGAAAATGTTAGCCGGTTTAAACAAGGCGATCAGATTTTTGCATCAACCGGTGCCTCTTTTGGTGCTTATGCAGAATACATTTGTTTGTCAGAAAAGGCGGTGATGACAATTAAGCCGTCGAACATGACTTTTGAAGAAGCGGCGGCAGTTCCGCATTGTGCACTCGCCGCCTTACATTTTCTGAAAAAAGGAGATATACAAAAAGGAAGCAAGGTTTTAATTCATGGAGCTTCCGGCGGGATCGGAACATTTGCAGTTCAACTTGCAAAATCAATGGAGGCCGAAGTAACCGGAGTTTGCAGTACTTCAAATCTGGATTTGGTGAAATCGATAGGAGCCGACAAAGTAATCGACTATATCAAAGATGATCTACCTAAAAAAGGCGATAATTACGATGTAATTTTTGACACCGTTGGCAAAGGTCCGATAATAAGCCATATAAATGCTTTAAAAGAAAAAGGTATTTACCTTTCGGCTGTACATCTCGAGCTTCCAAGGATTATTAAAGGTTTAAAAACGTCCTTAACAAGTTCAAAAAAAGTAATTGGAGGATCTGCTCCTTATACCGCCGAAAATCTGGAGCTCCTGAAAAATCTTATTGAGACAGGTAAGCTTAAAACGGTAATTGACAAAAAATACACGTTTGACCAGATTGTCGAAGCACACCGATATGTGGATGCCGGCCATAAAAAGGGACATGTAACAGTGAGTGTAACAGACAAGAACGAATAACCTAGATATAAAAACAACAATCTTTGCCCGATTGCCTGCTTTCACCTCTCAAGGAATTGCAGTTAAACGAACCAAAAATAAGAGCCAAAAAAACTAAAATCCACAAGATGAAATCATATAAAAAAACAGCACGATATACAGGAACATTGTTTCTGACAGCAATGGCAGCCAGCCTGATTGGGGGCAGTTTGCTTGAAACGACGCAGGAAAATTCAACCCCGATTGTCCTGATCGCGGGTGTTACACTGGAAATTGTAAATGCATTAGCTGTGCTCGGAATTGGAGTGCTTCTGTTTCCGGTATTAAAAACCATTCATCCCGGCGCTGCCAAATCTTATTTGGGATTACGAATGCTGGAATCGCTGGCCTGTACAGCAGCTCCACTTTCGCTGGCTTTTGGTGCAAACAACAGTGATTTGCGCATAATTTTTACCGGAATATTAATACCTCTGTTTTTTTGCAGCGGCGCTCTGGTCTTATACTGGGTGCTGTATAAATACCATCTCCTCCCGCGATTTATATCAATCTGGGGTTTTATTGGAGTAACCGGTATCGTTGTGCTTAATACCTTCAGCATTCAAACCAATTTGGGAATGATTTTGGCGTTTCCAATTATCCTGAACGAAATATTCCTGGGTGTTTGGCTGATTACAAAAGGATTTAAACCCAAAAACCAATTGTATCATATTACTTAACCATAAGAGCGCTACCGGATTCAATCCCGGTTAACAGATAGATGTGGTAGCAGCAGAAATCTGCATATAAAAAGAGGAATGCTGTGAACTTTTTGTGCCTTAAAATGGTCAAAATTTATCTTATTCTAAATACATATCAATAAAATATTGAGACAGATTTTATTTCAGAATGACAATTAGCAAATAACATTTTTAGTAAATTGACATACTTTGAAATAAACAACTTTGATTATAAAATGTATAAACCAAAAAAAATACTTAAAAAATCGATCACAATTAGTTTCTTATCAATTATAGGATTTATTCTTTTTTTTACGACGATGTCTTTCAACTCCCTTCTCCAAAATAATTTTGAAAACATACTTTTAAAACTTCAGAATTATTTAACCGGGTACAATGAAGACGTATTGTATTTGCACACAAATGGAGACATATTTGAGCCGGGTGATACCATTTGGTTTAAAGCATACAATTTTAAATCCGGTTCTCTGGTCCCTTCATTACCAGAAAATCTTCTGAATGTTGGCCTTTATAAAAGAGAAACCAAAACAGAGTCAATCGTTACAGGAAAGTTTAGGGTTGAAAAAGGCACCTCCTTTGGTCAGCTCAATCTTTCCGATACATTATCAGGCGGAAGCTATTTTTTAATTGCGGGAACAAATTCCAGTTCCACAAATTCAGTTGAGAATGTTTTTGTGAAAAAAATTAAAATTAAAAATCCGGCCAGAGAAACTGTTGATATCAAAATCCAAATACCTGATTCCGTTTATTCTGAAGGAAATAAAATTGAAGAAAAACTGGAAGTATTTGGAGATAATGGTTTCAGGCTCGGACGAGTTAAAATTCAGCTTCAGCTAAAACAGGACGAACACATCTTAAATGAAAAAACAATTAACTCAGGCGAGAGCGGAGTGGCAAATTTTGAAATGATACTTCCCGGGGAATTGGAAAACAAAGCGGTGCATATCTGTGCACAAATCGGGCAACCAGGATTAACGGGTGAACTCAATGTTCATGTTCCTGTAAAATCGCTTCCGCCTGCTATCCGGTTTTTCCCTGAGGGAGGAGATCTTATCGAAGATTTTAACTCAGTCGTAGCATTTGAAGCGACTGACGTTGCGGGAAATCCTTTCGATTTTAAAGGGATTCTCACGGATTCAGAAGGAGAAATAATTTCAGAAGTTACCACAACCGCGCTGGGAATGGGAAGTGTAAACATTCAATCGAAAAAGAATACAAACTTGTTTTTAAAAATCCAGGAGCCAAGGGGTTACGATAAAAGTTACAAACTCCCGGAAGCAAAAGAGAAAGGATATTCTTTGCAAATTCTGGAGAACAATCCGGAAAGAATTTCAATGAAAGTTGAGTCAAATTCCTGTGAATCAACAGACTTAATTTCCGTACTTCTGCTTTTGAGAGACAGCATTTGGTTTGAAACAACAAAACCGCTCAAAGATTTACAAACCCTCTCAATTCCTGTAAAAGAAATGCCTTTGGGAGTAGGAAAAATTACCGTTTTTGATCAAAACGGAATTCCTCAGGCAGAGCGGCTTCTATTTGTAAACCTGGATAAAAAGCCGGAAATCCAAGCCGAATCGTTAAAAGAAATTTATGAAAGAAAAGAAAAAGTAAAAATCAATCTCAGTCTAAAAAATTCCATGGGAGAACCCTTATCTGGTGTTTTCTCCGCAAGTGTTATTCCTATCAACTCTGAGCGCGATGAAATCTGGGCTGAAAATATTATGACCGCTTTACTTTTAAGCAACGAATTAAAAGGCGAAATTCCTGCCCGGGGAATATATTTTTCTGAACACAAAGATTCTGAAAAACTCCTCGATTTACTGATGCTTACCCACGGATGGCGAAGGTTTACCTGGGAAAATATACTGGATAACAATCAACAAGAATTCAATAATTCTGTGGGTTTATCGGGGCTTGTAACAACCAGAAAAGGAAAGCCTGTTAAAAACGGCGAGGTGACCCTGATGAATATGAATAAATTTTCTGCAATCGCCACAAAAACGGATAACCAGGGACGTTTTGAATTTAACAAATCAGAATTTACCGGTATTTTGGATGATACAAAATTGGTATTAACGGCAACCAATTCGCAGGGAAGAAAAAACGTTTTCGTAACTATCGATGACTTTGTTAATGTGGAAAAATTAAAGGAATTAAACAGGATTTCAAATCGTTTATATTCTTCCGCCGGAAATAGTTTCACTACCGGCGAAGAAGACCTTTCATCCGGCCAAAATCATTCTCCCGGTAGTTTATACGCTTCGGACACAACGAAAAGAAATATTTGGGTTGAGGAAGTTGATGTAAAGGCAAAAATACCAACTGTGATTCCGGTTGAAACCTATGAAAAGGAACATCAAAGCTATATATTGGAAGATAAAGACATTCATATCAATTTTGGATACAATCCAAAAACAGGGATTTTACAATTGATAAAACAAGTTGCCGGACATTTTGATACTGCAGCCGGAGGGAAAATCCTTTTTCGCGGATACAATTCTATTTACGACCAAAACATGCAGGGCGCTGTTTTTGTGGTTAACGGCAGAGTAGCAGGGTTCAGCTACGAAGATGTGGATTACCTGAATTCCAGTGATATTGAAACCATTAAAGTTACAAAATCTTCGGCTGCCGGATTAAGATATACGCCTTACGGAACCGGAGGGTTAATAGAAATAACCCTGAAAGGATTTAAACCGGACGAAAGCGCACCTTCACCTGAGGCAGACCCAAATATTGTCCACATTCCGGGCTATACAAAAGTCAGGGAGTTTTATTCTCCTGTTTATAAAAATCAAAAACAAAAGGACGAAGCCATTGATTTGAGAAAAACACTTTACTGGAATCCAAATATCTCCATCTCCGATTTGGGAAATGCGACAATTCAATATTTTAACTCCGATGTTCCCGGAGAATATCTGTTAAAGATCGAAGGTATCGGTAAATCAGGAATACCTTTTTATACGATAAAAACATACACTGTAAAAAATAATTAAGAGATAAAGACAATAAACTATTTATATATGTTGCTTTTTAGAAAAAATATTATTTAATTAGCTGTGTGTAAAACCGGAGCAATGAAAATGGAAAAAAGCGGCCCTGCTAAAAAAAGTTCTGTTAAGAACGGAAATGGTCAGAATTCTGACAGCAAATTTGAACTGATAAGATGTGAAAGAAACGGAGTAAGATGTAAAAGTCACCTGGCGTTTATAAACGAAGAGTATTCTATTTCTGAAACTTACCTGCAAAATAAGGAGTATCAAAAATCAATTGAAGCACTTAACGAGGCTTTTTACAGAACCTACCAATTAAAAGAGACAACCTGCATAAATTGTGCAAAAATGTTCCGTTCAACCATCATCCGGTCACTTGAAGATATCCAAATTGAATTAAAAGGAATGTCACAGGGATTATTTAAAACCAGACGATACCAATCAAGCTATATTCTGGCAGGAGACGTGCTAAAAAGTATAAAAGAAGAAGCCAAAGTAAGTTAAGCCGCATCAAAAAAAATTCCGCTAAGTTAACCTGATTTTATACAAAAAATTAAAAGTTGCGGGTCTCTTCCAAGACTGCAAATAAAAACCGTAAGATTCATCCAGCCGGGCAGCAAGATATAAATCAGCACTGAAAAGACAAAACCAGGCTTTGTAACATTTAGCATCGCTGACTCAGGGGGTTGACATTCCTCCGGAAAAAGCAAAATCGTTATTTAAGCTCGGAGAAGGTTATTCAACCGAGTTTACCCGGGTTGAAAAAAGTACGGGTAATGAATTGATATTAAATAATTTATCTCCAAACGCAATAGAAAAAAATGGCTTGAACGCTAACCCGGGAAAGGATCAACTTTCTTTTTCACCATTCCAGAAAGCTAATTTGGCACCTTCAGCAGTAAAGGTCTTCGGACAAAATCGGGTAAAATCTCCTTGATATTTTTTCCCGATTTTGATAAAAGAATCTCTTTTTTTTGTGTCGATTGATTTTATGACGAAAAAAGGCCGGAATTGGGCATAGTTTTCCCATTTGCCTAAAGATTTTGAATAAATTGATTTGATTTTAGGCAGCTTGTTTTTGGAGCGCCATTTTTCGGGCTATCCTAACTGCATTTGCTGTATGTACACCAAAGAAAATCCAGAGTTCTTCATTTTTCCGGGTCATGGCCCTTATTTTCTTTAAGCCGTAGTGTTCTTTTTCTGTTCCAAAGCTTCCTTCCATTCGCGTGGCTCTTTCTTTACGAAGTACAGAATGAAGTATTTTCCGGTGCTGTTCATGTTTTCCTGCCCTTCCTTTTCGTTTAAACCCATGGATGATATTCTCTTTCCTGCACCAGGTGCGGTTGGCATTGGTGGCATAAATATCATCGCCCGAAAGGTGTGTTGGTTTACCTACCAGCTGGCGACCGTAACGCACAGATTGCTTAAGCCTTATCCCCTCATGAAAAGCGCTGAAGCTTATGTGCTCGATAAAATTAATCCCTCCAAATTGTATCATATTTACCTTGGCTCCAAATTCAACAGGTTTAACTTCTTTTCCTCGTACAATTGGCCGGATATAAGCTTTTGAAAGGCTGACTATACGGTCGGGTACACTTTTACCTGTATCAAAAATTTCTTGTTGTTGAGATAATACCGTGGTAATTATTTTGATTTGGCGATAATATCTGGCTGGCATGGTAAATTCATAAAGATAGTTCTGCTGGGTTTCTTCCAGTAAAAACAATAATTTCCCCAGTAAGTGCAGCAGGCTCCGGGTAAGTATTCTACGCTGCTTTTTCGATTTCCTGCGCTTTCGGCTGTAGTGACTATACCTTTCTTTTTGCTTGAGATATTTGGTTCGGGGTGTTCGTATCTTTAAATACTTACAGCTTAATTTCAATTGACCGTAACACCAGTCTACACTTTCCCACAGTAGTTTTATATTGGTTGGGTAACGCATCGAAGTTTCGTAACATGTTGCATCGGTAAGCATAATGTTGGGATGTTCAATAAAGGGTTTCCAATGTTTTGCCAATATTTTTTGAGCTTCACTAATAGCTAACCTTGATGACAAAAAAGTACGTATCTGGCTGACAATTTTATAATTGGTAAGCCTTTCACCTTGTAGCCAGATGTCACAAAAAAGCTGAAAGTGGATATTGCCGTTTAAGTGCTCAATTAGTTTTCGGTCTGAACACCCCACATAAGACTTAAGGAACATCAATGCAATCATTCCCCCGGGACTAAAAAAACGGGAAGGTCCTTTCTTATTTTCTTTGATTTTAAAATGCCGGACTAAATCATCCCAGGGTAAGGAGACATAGAGTTTACCAATTTCAGATGTTAAAAATGATTTCCAGTAAAGAGAAAATTCCTGACGTGGTGAATTAAAATTAATTTCAAGGGGCGTTTCATAAATTCTTTGTACTTTCACAATTAAGGATTTTGAAAATTACCCCGATTTTTGGCGATTCAGGCCTTTTTCGGGGTTTTTCTTAAAAATAACAAAACCTATCGTATTTATTGTCAATAGGTTTTGATACTTATGAACATCCCGAATTTTCTGTACATTGCCAAAACGCTTCTTTCTATTATTCAGCAATTGAAACCGTTGCCTGATAATTGGAATAGTTATATAGCGGATTCCTCACCGGTTTGTATAAATTCTCATTATTCAACGGATTATCTTCCTGCGTATATACCCACAATTCATTTGGATTCCATACGACAATTTCATCGCGGCAATCGCCGGTAACATCCACTACCGCGTAGCTCATATCCGGATGTCCGTCGTCTGGAAATTCCAGTACTTTCCTTCCGTAACCATCCCATGCTCCTCCCTCGGAAGTGTTTGCATTCAAAATATAAAACTCTTCTGTTTTCCCTGTCCAGTTTAAAGGAAGACACATGCTGCCATACTGAGTTGGTTCAAAAGTGTGGTACAACTCTCCTGATGAGTTAAAAAGATTCATGATTCCCTGGTTTCCCCAAAAATTGACAGAAACAGTTTCCAGTCCCGGTAAATCGTCTCGGAAATTAGCAACTGCCGGATTTTGAATATGCCCAAAATAGTGGTGTTTCAAAATATTTCCGTCAGTGTCAGCAAAGAAAATTCCCTCGTCGCTGGCCGCACAAACAAAAACAGGAGACTCACTTTCTTTTAACTGAACTATCGCCACACCGTCGGCATGATCCTCTAACACATCATCCAGGCTCCAGAGTTTTGTTCCGTTTTCATCAAAAAGTGTGTAGCCGCTAACAATTTCATCTTTCCCGTCGTTGTCGGTATCATACGCAAACGGATAATGTCCGGTACGGCATTCATTTTGCCACAACTGTTTCAGGTTAGCATCGTACGCCCAAATATAATTGTAACGGTCTTTTAAAATAATATTCGAATCAAAACCATTCCCCTCCAAATCGCAAAAATAGAGGCAATCTCCCAAAATGCGGGGAAAAATATTGTGACCCGAAGGAAGTGGTTTTCCGCTAGGTGAAAGTGGCGTTGAAATTTTTTGCAGCACTTTCCCGGTGGCACCTTCTGCAACAATTAATTCCTGGTTCATACAATAAATAACCTCGTTTTTGCCGTCGTTATTTACATCATGAATCTGAAAAGCCACATCGCTGGTTAGTTTTGTTTTCCACGGATCCGGGCTTCCCTTTTGCCACAATAAATCACCATTCAGTGTAACTGCGGTGAGGCAACTCAACTCGCTGTTTCGGTCTTTCGGACCATGATTTACAACTTGTCCGAGCAAAATATCTGTTTTGTCGTCGCCATTGAGATCCCCAAAACGAACATTTCTCCCTGTTCCAAAATCTTCCAGTTGAATCTTTTTGAACACTTTCATTTTTGGATTCTCAGCAATTAACGAATCCTGAATTTGCTGAAAACGGCTTTCTTCATTTTTATATTTTTGAAAATCTGCTTCTGAAGAAGAAATCTTTACAGAATAAAACGCCGTCGGAGAATCGGAAAGTAATCCTACTTTTCCTATTTCAAAGCTTGAATTTTTAACCGATAAGGAGATACTATCATTTACAACACACTTAATATTATCTGAATCCAGATCAATTTTCAAATGAATTGTCCCGTCTTCCAGGGTATAAAATTCAGCCGTTGCCAACACTACTTCATTCGGAACCTGAAATGCCTTACCGTTTTGCACTTTTATAATTTTCGCTGAATGGTTTTCAACTCCTGCAAAATAATAACAACGGTCGTTTTGATAACGAAAAACCACTCCGTTTCTTCTTTTCAATTCAAGCGGTTTAAATTCAACTTCCAGAGTATAATCATTCCAAAACTCCGAACCGGTTACTACCATCGGGTGCCAGTGTTTATCCGGGTTTATTGCATTTTGGAAAAGCATTTGCCCATCGCCGTTTTTACGGATTTCCCACGATGGTGGCAGGTTATAGCGAAATGTAGAAATTGCCCAGCGGGTTTGCGCGCGTGCTTCTGCAATGTAATGGTATTCAGTGTGCGCCCCAACATCCGTTCCCAAAGGCCCGTGCGGCAGTGTGGAAAAATCTTCATCGAGCAATACAAGCTGATTTGAATCGGTGGAACAAGCTAATGTATAAAGGACAATGATAAAAAGAACAGTAAAAGTTTTGGCGTTCATTTAGCAATAGATTTAGTTTCCGTTGGAACGAAGATAACAATTTGAGTCTAAAATCTTTCTGTTGAATCTACCGTTTAATAAATCAATCCCGCCGTTAAATAAGTCTGTCTTTTTATTCTCGCTTTTTCCTGCCAAATTTGAAACAACCAAAATCAACGGTTATGAAAGCAAAACTTGCAGTTCCAATGTTCATTATTCTTTTTTCTTCTTTTTATGGGATAGCACAAAATGAACCAATTCGCTTGATCCCTGAATTTGGGAAACAAACCATTTATGAGTCTACAGAATTGACGTACATATTATCCGACGATAATGAGAAGCAAAACCGTTTTATTAAAAAGAAAACCTATGAACTAAAATTCGACAAATTCGGGCCTGAAAACAAAGAAGTTTTAAAAGTGAACATCACAAAAAACACGCTTGAAAAACCCGATCAGCCAACACCCGAAGTAAAAGATTACAGGTTTCCGTATTTTCAGGAAGCCTTCCCTGAGAATACCTCCCCCGATTTTACAGAAACATTACTCAGCCGCTTAACTCTGGAATACAGTTTTGATTTTGAAACAAGCACAATCGAGCTTCTCAACCTGGAAGAATTATTAATGGAAGCGCGAAAAATTTTGAGAGAAAAAGGCCTCTCGCCGGGAAAAATCGATAACCGCATTGTTGATTTTAATGAGAAAATAATTCCGGCAACCACTTCCCAAATTCAACAAATTTTTCAAATCCCACAAGCGTCTTTTTCGGGAAGCTTAAACATCAAAAATTTTGACATTCATTTGTCTCTGGAAAAACCCTGGGCTTACCTCAAACAAAAAAGATGGGAAAAAGAACCCGGTTTATATTCAAAAGAAATTGTCTACGAAGTAGAAAAACGTTACTTAAAAAAATACAATACCGTTGAAATCGATTCAGTTAAATACCCGATTTTGTTTGAAAACAAAAAGTATAACCTAAAACATACTGAAAATGATATTAGCCTAAAGGTTTCTAAAACCATTCCACAAAACCGGTTTACCATTTCAGGAAAAATTGAAAATTTGAGGAACAAAAAAATTACGCTGGCAGTTTTGCGCAGCCCGTTTGGAACACAACTGTTTGAAGAATCGGTTTTCCTGGATGAAAACAATTCCTTCCAGATTGAAACTGAACTCAACCATCCTCAACTGATTTACTTGCAATTTGGTAATATTAATTCTCCAGGTAATCTACCAATGATGGCTTTTTATGCCGAACCGGGAAGCCGGATTCATTTTGAAGCTACGGGAGAAACATTTCCCTGGGAAGTTACATTCTCCGAAGATTTTGCAGGTACTTCAAAACTATTATACGACTGGCGAAAAGAATATAACATTTTTAACCAGAGATTGGATTGGAGTACTCTTAGTTTCTTTTCATCTGATTTGAGCTATTCCGATTTTACCAAAGCATTTAATAATCTTTCATCTCCAAATAAAAATAACGTGGAGCAACATGCCTTTGAGTTTGTTAAAAATGAAACAAAGGCATACTTATTTAATATCCTGATTTATTATTTATCGATGGAAGAATGGAGCAGAAGTGCCTCTAATGGAAGAGTACGTTTTGAAGAAATAGGTGAAGAAGGCTTTTTAAAAATGAAAAATATTCTGGATACTACAAATATTTACGACTTTTATAACGAATATGGTATCCACTCACGGCAACTGGCAGGAAGTTACGTGAACTATTTTTTTAAGAAAAACAAAATCATTGACGAACTCGGATTTCCGGAATTTGCTGCAATACCAATACTTTCAAGTTATATATTTCACAATGATTTGCCCTACCAGGTGGAAGCAACTAAAAGTATCCTCGCAGGGCATGCGTTGTATTCAGTTTTGACTGAATTACTTTTACGTGAAAAGTCAGATATATCAAACCAACCAAATCAATTTGAAAGCTATACGCAACAAAAAGCCGATGAATACCTTAATCTAATGACCCGCGTTTGTAACGACAAGGGATTCATCAGTTCGATAAAAGAAATAATTGATAATCAGCAAAACTGGGAAGATGAGATTTTTGTTCCCTCCAATAAATTTTTTAATGAAAATGCCGAGCCCGTTTATATGAGTGATTTTTTTGGTGACAAACCAACTATTTTTTACATCGCAAACAATTGGTCGGCAGAACGATATTTTTGGGACGATTTAGCCAATGAAAACCCGGAAATCAATTTTGTTTTGGTGATGGAGGGCTCCAATATTCAGGAATGGCTGGATTATGAAAAACGTGCCGAACCAGTTGCTCATCAGCTGTTTTTAATAAACGAAGATGTAAAACTCCGGGATATTTTTAAAAGCAATAGCAGACATTTTATATTATACGATAAAAACGGGGTTCGAATTGGTTTTGCCGGAAATGCAGTTACTGCAAGAGACATGGCGAAAAAAAGTTTAAATGCACCCTCTAAACAGCTCAACAAATCGCAACTCAAAACGATAATTATTGTACTGCTAATACTTCTTACGCTACTTATTTTAAGTTTGTTAATCTGGAGATGGCGGGTTCGGCAACGGTTCCGAAAGGAACAGCAGCAGCGGCGGTTGCGCGAGCTGGAACTTACTGCAATCCGGTCGCAAATGAACCCCCATTTTCTTTTTAACAGTTTGAACTCGGTGCAAAACCTGGTTCAGCAAAACAAGGGCCGCGAGGCCCATTTGTATTTGGCCGACTTTGCCGGATTAATCAGAAAAGTATTGCAGAATTCAGAAAAAGAAGAAGTATCACTGGCCGAAGAACTGGAAATGATAAACCAGTATCTGAATCTCGAGAAACTGCGGTTTGATTTTGATTTTACTATTTCGGTTGAAGATAAAATTGATACAAACAATACGATGGTTCCTTCAATGCTTTTACAACCTTTTGCAGAAAATGCGGTTATTCATGGCCTTCAGAATAAAACGGGCTACAGGCAACTAAAAATAGAAGTCGCACGTGACAAGTCGGGAATAAAAATTACTATTGAAGACAACGGAGTAGGCCGTGAAGCAGCAAAAAACATCGCCAAAGCCAAAAACGGGAAAGGTTCAAAATTGATGAAAGACAGGCTTGAAATTTTGCAGGAAAAACACGGAGAAAAATACCATTTGGAAACCATCGACTTAACCGAAAATGATATTGGAACACGAGTAGAAATTCAGATTCCGGATGAAAGGTAATTTGCAATGTAAAAAAAATTTGTAACCTCAAGAAGCTCTTTTTAAATAATACTACCGTTTAATAAATCAATCCTGCCGTTAAATAAATCTGTCTTTTTATTGTCGCTTTTTCCTGCCAAATTTGAAACAACCAAAATCAACGGTTATGAAAACAAAACTCTTTTTAACACTTACAATAATCTTTAACTTCGCAAGAGCTTTTTCGCAAGAGCAAATTATAAAACTAAATCTTCAGGAAAGACATGAATATATTTTTGAGAAAATCGATAAAATATATCTGAAATCTGAAAATGAACCGGATAAGTTTTTACAAGAGGATGCAAAAAAAATAAAAATAACTGTTGAGAAAATCGTCCCAAACGAATTAATTGAATTCTCTTTTCAATACTCAAAAAATATACGTGATAATGGGTCGTATGGTGAGATGTTAAACTGTGTTGACTATTTTTTCCCCGAGCTGGTTGTCACACGACCATATGATGTAGTCCAGGGCTTATTATGCCGGTCTGTATTAAAATTTTCACTAAACCTAAAAACAAACAGCATTGAACTGATAAACAGACAAAATCTTATTAATTCATTTCGAACAAGATTAGCCGAACTACAAATTGAAGGCGAAGAACTTGATTTGGTTTGGGACATAATAAATAAAAACAAATGGTTTATCGAAGATGAGGAGGTGAGATTTCTAACCTGGTTTAATAATTCAAACTTAACTGACAAATCCATTATAAATTCGAAAATTCCGGACAAATTAAAAGTTATAGAAAAAAGTCCGACATTCATTAGCTTGGGAGATGAAAACACCCAAAAGATTGTTCCGGGGAAAACACAAAAAAAATACTGGTTAAATCTTGAAAGCGGAATTATAACCAATTATTCCAGCATTCGATACGAATCTTCTAAAGGAAAAACAGAGAAAAATTTTCTTACAGGAAATTGGAAAGTATTTGAAAAGAGTCTCAGCCTGATAGATTCCCACCTTGTACCGGCACAAAAACTTTTTGTTTCGGGTAAGATTGAAGATCCGTTGAGTAACAAAATATTCATAAAATTCTTGGACCAGCCATTTGGTACCATTTTGAAAGAAATCACTGTTTTTCTCAATGAGAATGGCTCTTTTTCAACTTCTTTTAATTTTCACAACAGTGGTTTAATTTATATTGAAAACGAAAATCCAAACCGAAATTTATCCAATGAAAAGATAGTGATGTATGGCGAACCTGGTGATTCGTTAAAATTTATAGCAAATGGAAAAGAAAAACCCTGGACACTTTCTTTTTATGGAGAAAGAAAGAATGAGGCAGAATTGCTATTGGAATTACGAGAAAAGATCAAACTGGAAAACCTTGGTTTAATTTCACCAAATAGTAGTCAATATGTGCTTGACGGTGATTTATATTTTGGACGTGGTGCCACTAAAATGCCAGACGGCACATACAAGATAAACTATAAAAACTACAACACTGAATTTGAAAAAGCTATAAAACAAACTGACGATATATCGTTTCAGTATAAAAACACAGTAAATAAAGAAGTCCGTTCATTTATTGCTAACGAGGTAAAAGCCTTTATTTACAATGGGGTATATGATTATTTAATTAGCTCAATATTTTTAGAAAGAAGATATCCGGGGCATTATGTTACAGATGCTGAAAATAAAAATACCAAAAGAATTTCAGCATTGGCAGAAGAACTAAATCCTCAACTAACCTATAACGATTATGGAATACAATCCCGCAAAAGTATATCTAAGTACCTGAATTATCAACTCCGGAAAACTAAAAAAGTTAGCAGCCATTCGTCAACTGTTATATCACGATTTTATAGTTTTAATGATATTGATCAATTAACACAATTTGCTCAATTGATCTTAACCGGTGCTCCTCTTTACCGAGAAATTGGTTCAACCTTTAATCAAATTCTAATGGATTATTTGCCAATTCGCAATATGCCTCATATATCATACTCCAACAATGAAAAAGAAGCTGCGATCCAATACCTACAATTGATGGCGCGAAGTTGCAACGACATCGAATTAGTAAATGAAATCAATCAAAAGCTCCAGCAGAGGGCGAAGATAGAAACAGGGGATCATATTCCTAACTTAAAACTTTTTGATAGTGATGGGAAAGAACAATCCTTTTCAGATCTTATAAAAGGAAAACCAACTGTTTTCTATTTCCCATCGACCTGGATTGGAGATAGATATGAACTGGATGTGATAGCACCAAAGAATCCGGATCTTGAAATAATAATGGTTACAGAAGGGAGTAATTTCCGGGAATGGAAAGAATACAATAAAAGAGCGGAACCTGTAATTCAACAACTCTTCTATAAAAATGATACTGCTTCTTTAAAGGAACTGTTGTTTCACAGGAGTACTTATGCAGCATTTGACCGCGAAGGAAATTTCTTAGGATATCACAATTCTTTCAAAAGTGCGTCTGATGCAGCAAAGACAAGCGTTGAAAAAAAACAGCTCGATAAATCGCAACTCAAAATTATAATTATTGTACTGCTAATACTTCTTACGCTACTTATTTTAAGTTTGTTAATCTGGAGATGGCGGGTTCGGCAACGGTTCCGAAAGGAACAGCAGCAGCGGCGGTTGCGCGAGCTGGAACTTACTGCAATCCGGTCGCAAATGAACCCCCATTTTCTTTTTAACAGTTTGAACTCGGTGCAAAACCTGGTTCAGCAAAACAAGGGCCGCGAGGCCCATTTGTATTTGGCCGACTTTGCCGGATTAATCAGAAAAGTATTGCAGAATTCAGAAAAAGAAGAAGTATCACTGGCCGAAGAACTGGAAATGATAAACCAGTATCTGAATCTCGAGAAACTGCGGTTTGATTTTGATTTTACTATTTCGGTTGAAGATAAAATTGATACAAACAATACGATGGTTCCTTCAATGCTTTTACAACCTTTTGCAGAAAATGCGGTTATTCATGG
Organism: Maribellus comscasis; assembly: GCF_009762775.1. GTDB lineage: Bacteria > Bacteroidota > Bacteroidia > Bacteroidales > Prolixibacteraceae > Draconibacterium > Draconibacterium comscasis. The sequence goes on from NZ_CP046401.1 coordinate 2,551,085, forward strand.
CCTTCAGAATAAAACCGGCTACAGACAACTAAAAATTGAAGTCGCGCGTGACAAGTCGGGAATAAAAATTACTATTGAAGACAACGGAGTAGGCCGTGAAGCAGCAAAAAACATCGCCAAAGCCAAAAACGGGAAAGGTTCAAAATTGATGAAAGACAGGCTTGAAATTTTGCAGGAAAAACACGGAGAAAAATACCATTTGGAAACCATCGACTTAACCGAAAACGATACTGGAACACGAGTAGATATCTATATTCCTGAAGAAAATTAAATTTTTTTAATGTTAAAAAAACAAAATATACATAATAAACATAATTGCGGAATAGTTTTTGATAACTGAAAAATCAGTTGCATTCTTAATAATTTAGTTATTAAATTTTGCGGCTCCTCAAAAAAACTATAAACTATTAATTGTAAGCCATGAAAAAAATCAGTCAATCTCTAAAACGCACAATCTTTTTTGTTGCCGTGTTCTTTTGCTCCTTCTCTTTGTTCTCAAACAATTATCCTCCTCTTGATTTTGAAATCAAAGGAGTTGTAAGCGATTCGGTGTCAGGCGATGGAATTTCCTACGTAACCATAAGCATTCAAACCGAAAAAGGCGTGATAAAACGTTTGGCCAGCGATGCATCAGGAAAATTTTCATTTTCGCTCGATTCCGTTGGCACCTACGATGTAATCTTCCATTCCATTGGTTACCAGATGCAGGTAAAACAAATCAAATTAAACAAATCTGCTACTAAAATCGACCTTGGTACCATTCCCCTTAAACATTCGGTTGAACAAATCGGAGAAGTGACGGTGGCCGTTCAAAAACCCCTGATTCGAACAGAGCCTGACAAGATTGTTTACAGCCTGGAAACCGACCCGGAATCGAAAACCAGCAATGTACTTGAAATGCTGAGAAAAGTGCCTCTTCTTTCAGTCGACGGAGAGGACAATATTCAAATGAAAGGTTCTTCCAATTTTAAAATACTGATTAACGGTAAAAGTTCTGCCATGGTTTCGCAAAACCCGAAAGAAGTGCTGCGAAGTTTACCGGCAAGCAGTGTAAAAGATATTGAGGTGATTACCGATCCCTCATCAAAATACGAAGCCGAAGGAACAGCCGGAATCATAAACATTATTACCAATAAAAACCAGATTGAAGGATTTCTGGCACGTGGAAGCGGAAGTGTTGATTCACGCGGAGGATACAGTGGAGGACTTTACGCAACTTCGAAAATTAACAAATTTGGTTTCTCTTTAAATTATAATTACAACAAATATCTTCAGCCCAAAAGCGAATCGGAAAGTTACCGTGAAAATTACCAAAGTACAACCAACCGATACACCGAAACCGAAGGCTATAACAAAAGCACCGGCCGTTACAATTTTTTAATGGGTGAGGCCAGTTATGAAATTGACACCTTGAATTTAATCAGTCTTTCTTTTTTTGGCTACGGAGGAGATTTTTCCAGTCCGGGCTACAGTTTAACCAACGATTATGACACTGACCGAATTCTTACACGTCAATTTGAAAATACGATTAAAAGCAGTAACGGCTTTGGATCTTTGTCGGGAAATATCGATTATCAGCGTACGTTCGACAAACCGGATAAAACCTTTACCGTTTCCTACCGGCTCGACAATTCTCCACGAAATACAGACTATAAAAATGTAATTAACGGAATCCTTGATTATCCTTCATACCAGCAAAAAACCACAAACGATGCAGTGGGTCGCGAACACACCTTTCAATTAGATTATTACGACCCGATTACAAAAGTTCACCAGATAGAGACAGGGATAAAATACATTTTAAGACAAAATAAAAGTAATTCTGATATTTTCAGGTTTAACGAGGATACTGATGAATGGGAACGAGATTTAACACGGAACAATGATCTGGATTACGACCAGCACGTAGTTGGAATTTATGGCGGCTATGTCCTCAAACTAAAAAAAATAAACATAAAAACCGGGTTACGGGCAGAAATTACAAAAAACGACGGTGTATTTACGTCAACTTCCGACACAACCTTTACCAACCGAATGTTTAACCTTATCCCCTATGTTACGCTTTCCAAAAATCTTAAAAACGGACAAAATGTTAAACTGTCTTATACACAACGTTTATCCCGTCCGGGAATTTGGTACCTCAATCCTTTTTACAATGATTCCGACCCTTTAAATGTTCGTTACGGAAACCCAAAACTCGACTCAGAAATCAGACACACCTTCAACTTTACCTATGGAAAATTTTCTCCTAAATTCAACTTTAACCTGAACCTAAGCTCCGCATTTGAAAACAACTCAATTACCTCAATTACAACTCTCCAGCCCGACGGAGTAAGTGTAACCACTTATGAGAATATTGGGAAATACCAGGATTATAGTGGTTATATTTACGGGATGGTTAAAGTAGGAAAAAAGTTAAGTTTTAACTCAAATATCGGAGCATATTACACCATTCTGGAAAGCAATGGCGGGCAAAATCTAAGCAACGAGGGTTTTCGCTACCGAGGGACGCTATCAATGCGATATAATGTCTGGGAAAACGGAACCTTCTCCATCTACGGTGGGATGTATTCTCCCTCCATTATGCTACAGGGAGAATCTTCAAGTTACAATTACTCAAATGTCGCGTTCTCACAATCATTTTTCGACAAAAAACTACGGGTAAATTTCTCGGTGAGCGACCCGTTCAGAGAGAGAATGGAATTCTCAAGTACCTTACAAGATGACACGTTTTACAGAAAATCGAAAAATTATAACTACAACCGAACTTTCAGAGTTTACATTTCGTACCAGATTGGACAGATGAAGGAGCAAATTAAAAAAGCCCGGCGCTCAATAAAAAATACCGATTTAAAAAGTGGTGGCGACAGCGGACAGGGAGCAAGTACAGGAGGTGGTCAATAGCGACAGGAAATGAAAATAAAATCCATAATAGTTGACGATGAAAAAAACGGCCGGGAGAACCTGGCTGGTATTCTGAATCAGTACTGCCCCGAAATAGAACTTTTAGGGCAGGCGGATTCAGCAGAATCGGGTATTTCGCTCATCAGGAAATGTAATCCCGAATTGGTTTTTCTGGATATCGAAATGCCAAAGGCTGACGGGTTTCAGTTACTTGAGCATTTTAAAGATTTTCATTTTGAAGTGATCTTTGTTACCGCATTTGATAATTACGCCATAAAAGCAATCCGCTTTTCGGCCACCGATTATATTCTGAAACCCATAAATATTAACGAACTAAAAGCCGCAGTTGAAACGGTAGCTGCACGAATAAGGCAAAAAATGGAGAACCAGCGGATGAAGGAGTTGGTCTACAACATCAGCCAACCACAAAATCCCCGAATCGGGTTACCTACCGGCGACCGCATTGAGTTTGTTGAGGTAGAAAAAATAATACGGTGCCAGGGAGAAGGGAATTATACGCACATCTACTTTAAAGAGAGCCGGCACTTGTTTGTTGCCAAAACTTTGGTCGAATTTGAAGACTTATTAAAGGAATATTCATTTCTACGTGTTCATAAAACCCATTTGGTAAACCTAAAACATGTGGTTAGTTATTTGAAAAACGACGGCGGCATTCTTCAGCTCACCAATGGAGATTCGATTTCAATTTCGCGCCGCCGAAAAGAAACAGTACTACAGGAAATGAAAATAATGAATAAGATAAAAACCTTTTTGTGAAGACTTTCTTTAGAAATAAACTCTGGCTTACAGCCCTGCCGATTGCTTTGGGTGTCATCTTATTTCTTATTGTTAACGCCCGTAAAGAACCTAAAAAGTCAGTTTATCCTTTAAACGTGATGGTAACATTCGACGAGACTAAATTTGTAGTACAAAATTGTGATACAATTGATTTTGTAAACGCTACACTTTCTTTAAACGAATACTACAAGATAAACGGAGTCAATTTAAAAGCAGGAGAAAATTACACCATTTGGCCAGTTGAATTTGTTCACAGTAACGGAAAACATTTTTCCAAGCGGCAGCCCCTGCTAAAATTCTCGATTTGGTGCGAATTGAATGATAATAACAATGGTTTTTACAATAAAAAATTCAGGTGATATTGAAATGTTAAAATTTTGGTATTCACCAAATTGTTTTTTTACCTTTAAAAACCAAAACAAAAAAAGCAACCATGAGAACACTGTTAGCATTTCTAATCACGCTTGGTATTTTTTCCGTAGCCATTGCGCAGGATTCTGCTCCGAAAGAACTTTTTAAACCCGGACCGAAGTTGAAACAAGACACTTCTATATTAAAGATTCCCGGCTTTAAACCAACAAATCCGTTTAGCGATGATTCCGTTTTTAACTATCAACTGCCCAATCCGGAATCGCCGTTTAAAAAAAATGACAACATTACATCACAAGCTTCTTCCGATTCCTATGATCCATTTAAGATGCCAATTGCAGGATTAGAGATGCATTCGAACCTAAACATGCCTGTCTGGGTACCCGATTCAACAGTAAATTATTCTCTCATGATAAAAAAGCCGGGCTCAACCTGGTATAAGGGGAATAACCCGCTGCCGGATTCTGAAATTGTGCAGCAGGGAATAAAAAAGTAAACGCATTTGGGTTAAAAAAATCTTCAAAAAAAGTCCGATTATAAAAAGAGCAGGCGATTAAAAAAATGCCTGCTCTCGTCATGCCGTATTTACGTTGTATTATTTATAAAAAGGTAGTATTAAATATGTATAAATCATACATCCTACACAAATCCCCAGTGCAAACTCAAGCGAAGCAAAAAATACCAGTACTCCGCTAACAACAAGCGCAGCTGCACCCAGATTCAGTATAAACAAAACACTTATTCCCAGAGTCATTACAAAACCCAAACGCGCTGCAAATATTTTTTGAGCTTTCCCTACGGGTTTTTTACTAAAATTCAAAACATTTATCAGCCGCGAGCTGATATAACTGACCGGGCTGTATTTAACTTCTGTAAACGCCCTCACAAAAAAGTCGGCCAAAAGAAAAATAAAAAACAGTACGGAATTGAAAATAAATCCTGACACAATCAACAAAATAGTAATTAGAGCATTAGCCCTTGTAACGCGTTCATTTACTATTTCATCAGTTATCGGACAAACTAAACTTCTCATGTTTCTTTTTCAACTTAAATATTTACATTTTCAAATTAAATACAAAAAAGTCTTTTATTGTATGATTTTGATAAAAGTTGTTGAATTCCTTACAAAAAATTAACAAATTGAAAAAGAAATCATTTTGGATACAAAAGATAAGCCAAAGTTCAAAATATCATTTTGTTTAAATATTATTTAATTTTGAAAATATTGACAGCCAATTATGATAAAATAGAAATTTGTGCTAAAAAACATAAAACATTAATTTCATCATGTTTTAAACAAACCAGACCCTTTAGTTTTGTTTTTATAAATACATTGTAAAATTTAAATTTTTTATCAAACCATTTTAAGTCTTTATTATTTGAATATAGTATTTCTCTTTTTGCAACTGGTTTTGCAAAAAAACATTGATCAAACAAAGAAGAGGCTTTACTAATTTGTTTATACATAAAATTGCGAGTTCAATGAATCAGTTTTTCCAATTTCTAACTTTCATTTTTTTTGCCGCGCTAGGAATCCCAACCCTTGCACAAAATGAAAATTCAGTAAGCACAGAAAAAGTCGGACCGGTTTTCAAAGACGGAGAAGCGCAAATCGTTCCTGAATTTAATGACCCGGATTACTGGATTCGTGAAGACCTGTGGGTGGAAACCGAATTTGATTCAGATGGAGATGGCAAACGCGACAGAATGCATGTGGATGTGACCCGCCCGCGACAAACCGAAACCGAAGGTTTAAAACTGCCGGTAGTTTATGAAACCAGTCCTTATTTTGCCGGAACCGGCTCTCTGGACAGAAAGTATTTATGGAATGTAAAACAGGAATTGCACACCACGCCTCCCAGAAGAGAACATGTTCCACAGTTTACGGCAAAGGTAAACCGCCCGATCCTTTCAAAATCGCATGTAAAAGACTGGGTGCCGCGCGGTTTTATTGTAGTTCATTCTTCATCTCCCGGAACCGGGCTTTCACAAGGCTGTCCAACCGTAGGAGGAGACAATGAATCGCTGGCACCAAAAGCAGTTATCGACTGGCTGAACGGCAGGGCAAAAGGATTTACTACTCCCGATGGAAATAAAGAAGTAACAGCCAATTGGACAACGGGAAAAGTAGGAATGATTGGCACTTCCTACAACGGAACCCTTCCGCTGGCAGCAGCAACAACCGGAGTTGAGGGATTGGAGGCCATTATTCCGGTTGCTCCAAATACTTCGTATTATCATTATTATCGATCCAATGTACTGATTAGGCATCCGGGAGGTTGGCTTGGCGAAGACATCGACTATTTATACGACTGGATTCACAGTGGAAATCCCGAGCGTTGTGCGTATTGCGACAGTATTATCCGCGACAAGGAAATGTATGGAAACTTTGACCGTATTTCCGGCGATTATAACGATTTCTGGGCCGGCCGCGATTACCTCAATGATTTGGAACCACTAAAAGCTGCCGTTTTAATGGCACACGCTTTTAACGATTGGAACGTAGTTCCCGAACACAGTTACCGAATTTCCAAAGCGCTAAAAGAAAAAGGAGTGCCGCTGCAAATATTTTATCACCAGGGAGGGCATGGAGGAGAACCGCCCATGATAATGATGAACCGTTGGTTTACCCGTTATTTGTTTGGAATTGATAACGGCGTGGAAAATGACTCAAAGGCCTGGATAGTTAGGGAAAATGATGAAAGAACAGATCCTACCCCTTACAAAGATTATCCAAATCCGGAGGCAAAACCGGTTCAGTTCTTCCCGCAGAAAGGTGCTCCCAAAACCGGCGGTTTAACGCTAAGCAAAAAACCAAAACAAGGAAAAGAAACACTGGTTGATAACGTTTCATTTAGTGGTTCAACGCTGGCCCAGGCGGAAAATACGGAACACCGGCTTTTATTTCTAACTCCCATTTTAACTAAAGACATTCATATCTCAGGAGAAACTTCAATTACCATCAGTTTGGCGAGCAACAAACCCGCAGCAAATTTGTCGGTTTGGTTAGTTTCACTGCCATGGAATAACCGCAGAAATGCAAAAATAACCGATAATATTATCACCCGTGGGTGGGCGGACCCCCAGAATTATAAATCGCTTACCGAAAGTGAACCGCTAAAAAAAGGAAAATTTTACGAGATGACTTTTAATCTTCAACCCGACGATCAGGTTATTCCTGCCGGGCAACAAATCGGATTAATGATCTTTTCCAGCGATCGTGATTTTACCCTGTGGCCAAACCCCGGAACAAAATTAACTGTTGATTTGGATGCCACATCCCTAAGCATCCCTGTAGTTGGAGGAACCGCAACTTTTTCAAAAGCAATTCAATAAAAATTAGAAAGAAAAAAGAAAATATGATTTACAGAGCTACCGGAATTCTTTTGTTGATTTTTGGAATAACAACGGGTATTTTTGCACAAAAAACACAATTCACTCATCAGGATTCATTGCGTGGAAGTATTACCCCGGAACGGGCATGGTGGGATTTAACTTACTATCACCTCAGTGTAAAAGTAAACCCCGGCGACAGCACCTTTTCGGGCACAAATCTGATTCAATACCGGGTAATCGAACCCAATCAAAAAATACAAATTGATCTGCAACCACCCATGAAAATTTCGAAAATTACTCAAAATGGTGTAGAACAGAAATTTGCAAGGGACGGAAACGCGTGGTTTATTTCACTAAGCAAAAAACAACAAAAAGGTGAAGTACTGGAGTTACTTGTTGAGTATAACGGAAAACCCAAAGTAAGTCGCCGTCCTCCCTGGGATGGAGGTGTGAGCTGGAAAAAAGATGAAAAAGGAAGACCATTTATTGTTACAGCAAACCAGGGCGACGGAGCAAGTTTATGGTGGCCCTGCAAAGATCATCCTTACGATGAACCCGACAGCATGTTGATCAGTGTAACTTTCCCTGAAAATTTAATGGATGTTTCAAACGGAAAACTTATAAAACTTGACAATAACAACGACGGGACAAAAACCGCGCACTGGTTTGTCAACAATCCAATTAATTCATACGGGGTAAATATCAACATTGGAAACTATGTTCACTTTGGCGATACCTACAAAGGCAAAAAAGGTGCACTCGATTGTAATTTCTGGGTGATGGACTACAACCTCGAAAAAGCAAAAAAACATTTTGAACAGGCTTACCAAATGCTTGAAGCCTTTGAATACTGGTTTGGCCCTTACCCATTTTACAACGACGGTTACAAATTGGTTGAAGTTCCCTACCCGGGAATGGAGCACCAAAGTTCGGTAACCTACGGAAATGGTTTTAAAAACGGTTATGGCGGCCGCGATGAAAGCCACACGGGATATGGAATGAAATTCGATTTTATAATCATCCACGAATCGGGCCATGAATGGTTTGCAAACAACGTTACCAACTGGGACGAAGCTGACATGTGGATTCATGAAAGTTTTACCGCTTATTCCGAAAGTTTATTTGTCGAATATTTTTGGGGAAAGGAAGCCGGCGCTGAATATTGTCGGGGAACACGTCTCAACATCAGTAACGACCGACCTATCATCGGAGTTTACGGGGTAAACTACCCCGGCTCGGGCGATATGTATTCGAAAGGTGCCAATATGTTACATACGCTTCGCCAAATTGTAAACGATGATAAAAAATGGAGAAAAATACTCAGGGGACTCAACGAAACGTTTTATCATCAAACCGTTAAAGCCGAACAAATAGAAAAATACATTTCCTCGGAAACAGAACTTGATCTGGAATCATTTTTTAATCAATATTTACGCGACACAAGAATTCCCACGTTAGAATATGCCATTGTTGACAATGAAATTCGCTACCGTTGGACAAATTGTGTTAACGATTTTAATATGCCTGTAAGAGTTTATATCAGTGGAGAAATGAAATGGATATACCCCACCAGGCGCTGGAGCAGATTAAAACAAAGTGGGAGTTATAAATCGTTTGAAATCGATAAGAACTTTTATGTAGCTGCTTTTCCAATTACTGTAATCAATTAAGCGATTTTGTAGAATCTGATTAAAAAAAATTTGATTAAATTAACCTCAGTACAAATTTGAATCTGTTTTTGGATTTTTCAAGTACTAAACGAAATTTGATCAAATAAACAAAATCAGACATGTACAAAATAGCAGAAACAACACTCCCCACTGGTCTGCTTTTCTTTCTTAAAAGAAATCCAGCCGTCGATGGCCACACCCTTTGGCTCAATTTTGAACCGATTTCCGAGACAATGCGGGAAAATGTCCGGCGGAGAATATACATTTTGTATAGTTCTGGTGACGCTACAACAATAAAAACAGCACAGAACGAATTGGCAGAAAATCTGAAAGGAATTCCCGAAATTACCTGGAAGGATAAAAATCTAAAACAAGTTGACGTATGAAAAGATTAACCGTATTGTTATTGCTGACTGGCCTCTCACTTTTCTCCGTAAGCCAAAACATGCTGGAGAGATATCAGAAAGCGGAAAAGTTCCTTCCCAAAAACATTTCAAACTTAACACGGAATGTAAATTTAAACATCAACGAGGTGAAAGGAACCAGCGATTTCTGGTATAAACTTCAAACCGAAAAAGGTGAAAGATACTATTATTTCGATGGAGAAAACATTCAGTCAGAAGAGGCTTTTGATCATTCAAAACTGGCTGCGTCACTGTCAGAATTTATCACCAAACAGGTTAACCCCGATTCTTTAAACATAGAACAACTGGTATTTATTCCCGGCGAGAACAAAATAGAATTCAGTTTTGATACGCTTTTGTTCGAAACCGATTTGCTGAATTACTCAACCTCAAAAAGAGAAAAGGAAAAACCTACTCCCAAAAACCAATCGATTTCACCAAATAAAAAGTGGATTGTTGAAGTGCGTAAGTTTAACCTTTTTCTAACAAATACTGAAACCGGCGATGAAATTCAACTTACTGACGATGGTGTGGAAAAGTACGAATACGCTACACCGCTCTCGTGGTATAAAATGGTTGACGAATCAAAAGGAGATAAATACGATCCTTCCATTTCTGTTCGCTGGACTGAAGATTCCAAAAAGTTTGTCACAATGCGGCTCGACAGGAGAAAAGTGGGTAAATTGTTTTTATACCAAAGTTTGCCGGACAGCGGATTTCGTGCAAAAGTATGGTCGTATGAACGCGCGCTGCCCGGAGAACCTGCAATAATGGAGGAATATTACATTTTTGATGTGGACTCTTTATCAAAAGTAAAAGTTGATGTTGAACCATTCGCCGATTTTACAGCAAGTATCTTTCCCACCTGGCAAAATGAAAATAAGGAGTTATATTTTGCCCGTTTTAAAAGAGGGTACCAATCCATCGAACTATTTAGGGTAAACGCTGAAACCGGCGAGGCAATTACATTGCTTACAGATTCAGCAAAAACGATGATTGAAACACAAACGGTTATTTGTAAATGGACAGAAGATGAAAGCCAGTTTTTCTGGACATCTGAGCGCGATGGATGGAATCATATATACAGATACGACAGAGACGGAAATTTTTTAAACCAGGTAACAAAAGGAAATTTTGCAGTTCGCGGAATTGAAAAAATCGACAATGAAAATCAGCTGATTTATTTTGTTGCCGGTAGTTTGGAAGAAAATGTTGACCCTTATTACAGAAACCTGTATGTTACCAATTTTGAGGGAAATTTTTTAACCCTTTTAACAAACGACAAAACCGATCATCAAATCCGGATACCGGAGAAAGGCGATTACTTTGTAGACTCTTATTCAAGAGTTGACCGGCCAACCGACCATGTAGTGCGGAGTGTGGAAAGCGGAGAAATTATTTACCGCCTGGCCTCGGCCAGTTTGGATCCCTTGTTTGCAAAAGGCTGGAAATTTCCTGAGCCATTTAAAGTAAAAGCACGCGACGGCGAAACCGATATTTATGGTTTAATTTTTTATCCTACCAATTTTGACTCGGCAAAAACATACCCTGTTCTCGATGCAACTTATTCCGGTCCCCAGGCAGTGAGGACACCCAAAACCTTTTCAAGAGGATACAACAATTATGACGTTTCAATAGCTGAACTTGGTTTTATCGTAGTTACCATCGACGGATTGGGAACCGCGTGGCGTTCAAAAGCATTTCACGATTTTTCGTATAAAAACCTCGGCGATATTGGTGCCGAAGACCACATTGCCGGTTTAAAACAACTGGCTGAAACACGCCCCTGGATGGATTTGAATCGGGTGGGAATTTACGGACACTCAGCAGGAGGTTATGATGCTGCACATGCCCTGCTTACCCATCCCGAATTTTATAAGGTGGCCGTTTCTTCTGCCGGAAATCACGATCATCGAATTGCAAAAGCATGGTGGCCGGAACAATATATGGGAATGCCCGGAAAACATTACGATGAGCAGTCGAATTTTAATCTGGCCGGAAATCTCGAAGGAAAACTGCTGCTGATTCACGGCGATATGGACAACAATGTAAATACTGCTTCCAGCCTGCGCATGGCAGCTGAACTAATAAAACACAACAAAGATTTTGAACTACTTATTATCCCCAACCGAAATCATGGATTAGCCGATCATCCCTATTTTATTCGCAAACGATGGGACTACTTCATAAAAAACCTGGCAGGCGAGAAGCCTCCTGAAGAATATGAAATAAAAACCTATAAATAAGAAACGACAAAAAACGGAGCCATTTTAAGTGACTCCGTTTTTTAACTATTTCGAAAAACGATGAAGCGGAGAGTTACGGACAGAAGATGTTACGGAACGAGTTCCCCAATTATCTTCAGCTGTGATTCCAGCATCCTCAAATGTCCAAATAATTTTCTGGTAAACAAACGCAATTTGCTCCCGAACCTGATGCCGCATGTTTTCCGGATATTGATTATTTAGCATTTCCTGTCCGATGTTTACAATACGGGCATTTTTCAACTCAATGGTGTAGTACTGAATCTCCTGCCCACTTCTTGAAGGTTGCCAAAACCGCAATTCCATTTCAGTGATATTCTCATTATTTGTTAACGCGTTCAACAAAAGAGGAGTAGATTTATCAATTTCTTTTGTTACTACAAGCGGTTTATGTTGCCTTTTGCCCGTTGGAAGTCCGGAAGCAGCATCCACCGGAGATTCTACTTCGTGATGAAACTCAACAACCATAATGGAGTCCTCGCGCCCAGCCTGTGTTACCGATCCTTTTATCTCACCTTGCGTCTGCCCCGTCAGTCTCATGTATGCATTTAAAGCCATAATTATGTTTTTAAGTTTGTTACGTAAAAATGAAACCAATGTCCATCTTTTATTTATACATTTAGAAAATGTAAGTTAAAACAAATTCACTCACAAGTCAACAAGCGGCTGATTAATAAAATTTTACAATCATGTTCAAGCAGAAAGCGTATATCGAACGAAGAAAAATCTTAAAAGAGAAAGTAGGTTCAGGAATCATTCTTTTATTTGGCAATGACGAGTCGCCAATGAATTATACCGACAATACCTATCATTTCAGGCAAGACAGCACTTTTCTTTATTATTTTGGAATTGCACATCCCGGACTGGCTGCTGTGATCGACATTGATAACGACAGAGAAATAATTTTTGGGAACGACTATACCATCGACGATATCGTATGGATGGGTCCTCAGCCCACAATTGCGGAAAGAGCAGAGCTTTGTGGCGTAAAAAATAATAAACCATTAAACAAGCTTTCTGCATTTTTACAATCGGCACAAAAAATACATTTTCTTCCTTTGTATCGCCCTGAAAATAAAATCAAACTTTTCAACCTTTTAGATATTAACCCGGCAGAAATTGACAAATCATTTTCGGTTGAACTGGTTAAAGCTGTTGTTAGTCAGCGCGAAATAAAAACAGAAGAAGAAATTAAAGAAATAGAAAAAGCGGTAGATGTTTCGGTTGATATGCATGTGGCCGCCATGAAGTTTGCCCGGCCGGGAATGACTGAAGCACAGGTCGCTGCGGAAATACACAAAGTTGCCCTCGCCGCAGGTGGTGAAATTGCATTTCCAATAATTGCAACCATAAACGGGCAAACCCTTCATAATCATTACCACGGAAACTCAATAAAAGAGGGAGATCTTTTTCTTGTGGATGCAGGTTATGAAACACCACTGGGATATGCCGGCGATTTATCAAGTACCTTCCCTGTAAGCAAAAAATTTACTCCTGAGCAAAAAGAAATTTATAAAATAACATTGGATGCCCACCAGGCGGCCATAGACGCACTCCAGATTCAGCAACCATTTAAAAATGCACATATTGCGGCATGCAAAGCCATTTTCGACGGGATGAAAAGCATGGGATTTACCAAAGGAAATACCGACAATGCAGTAGAAGCCGGAGCACACGCCTTATTCTTTCCTTGCGGAACAGGCCACATGATGGGCCTGGATGTTCACGATATGGAAGACCTTGGCGAAGTTTGGGTTGGCTACAACGGGCAGTATAAAAGCACACAATTTGGACTAAAATCGCTTCGCCTGGCCAAACCGTTGGAAACAGGCCATGTACTTACCATCGAACCGGGAATTTATTTTATTCCGGAACTGATTGATTTGTGGCGTTCCCAAAATAAATTTGACGAGTTTATTAACTGGGAAAAAGTGGATAGCTACCGCAATTTTGGAGGAATCCGGAACGAAGAAGATTTTGTAATGACCCAAAATGGCGTAAAACTACTTGGGAAGCCAAAACCAAAAACCATAGAAGAAGTGGAGAGTATTCGAAATAGCTAGATGACTATCTTCTGATAACTACAAATCTTTCTGGTATTTTAGCGTAAAAATTAGCGATTTATCGTAGTTGATAATTTAAAAAATTCCGCTTAAAAAAAACTCTTATTTTTGTCCGAAATTCAAGAGGATGAAGAAAGCGTTTTTTTTAGTCGGATTACTTACAATCTCAAAAATTATTTTTGCGCAAACTGAAATTGGTCCCGACGGGGATAAACTTCTCGGAATAATTATAGGAATTGCTCTCCTGGGAGTCGTCTTTTTGGTTTTACGAAAAACGGGGGGAAAAAAGACTCAAAAAACAAAAAAACCATTTTTCCAGTTCAAAAGAGTCCAGATAGAGCTAAAAAAAGACAGGGTGTATTTCCCTGATTTTCTAAATCTTTCTGTAAAAAATACGGGAAATACCGACATTGATCTTGACCGGCCTTTGCTGATTTTTGACAATTTCTGGTTAAAACGAAAATTCAAAATCAAGGGAATGGAGAACCGTACTTTTTATCCCTTATATCTTGAAAAAGGGAAAACGCACACACTTGAAATTGATATTAACCGTTTTTATCGTCATGATAAAAAACTCAAAAAATTTCCAAAAGCAAAAATTATTATTTCCGATGTAAAAGGGAGGCGATTGGGGAGCAAAAGCGTTTTTTTGAAAAAAACATTATTTAAGTTTTGATGAGAGAGTGGAAATTTAACCATATTGATTTTTCTGTCTATCCTTTTTATGAAAAGGACGATTTAGGGGTGTTTTGGGCGCCCGAAAAAACACTTGTGAAAATCTGGGCGCCAACGGCAAAGATTGTGGAGTTTCGCTTATATAAAGACGGAGCAACCGGAGAACCTTTTCATAAAACACAACTACAGGCCGGCAGTAACGGAACCTGGTCTACAGTTCTTTTGGGTGATTACGACGGAAAGTTTTATACATTCAGGATAAACGACGGCGAGTGGCTGGAAGAAACTCCTGATATTTACACCCGCTGTGTGGGTATAAACGGTTTGCGCGGAATGATTTATAATCCGAAAAAAACCAATCCAGAAAATTGGGAAAACGACAGCAGCCCCAAATTGCCGCATTACACCGACGCAGTAATTTATGAAACTCATGTTCGTGACTTTTCAATTGCCGAAAATTCCGGGATTCAGAGTAAAGGGAAATTTTTAGGCTTTACCGAAGAAGACACCAAAACAACAGGTGGGATAACAACCGGCCTTTCTCATTTGAAAGATCTGGGAATAACACACGTGCATCTGCTCCCGGTTTACGATTTTTTTACTGTTGATGAAGAAAAGCCTGTCGAAAAATACAATTGGGGCTACGACCCGTTGCACTACAATGCACTGGAAGGCTCGTATTCTAGCAATCCTTCCGATGGGACTGTCCGTATAAAAGAATTTAAAAAACTGGTACAGGCGCTGCATACTAATGGTATTGGAGTTGTTCTGGATGTGGTTTACAATCATACTTATTTTGCAAAAGAATCCGTATTTAACCAAACCGTTCCCGGTTATTTCTACCGGCAAAAACCCGACGGGACATTTTCAAACGCTTCAGGCTGTGGAAATGAAATTGCATCGGAACGAAAAATGGCAAGAAAGTACATCATCGATTCGCTTAAATACTGGGCTCAAGAGTTTCATATTGATGGTTTTCGCTTTGATTTGATGGGAATTTACGACCTGGATACCATGAATAAAATTCAGGAAGAACTCAAAAAAATAAATCCGGGAATTATTTTGTACGGAGAAGGATGGGCTGCCGATCAAAGCCCGATGCCGGAGGAATTGCGCGCTGTGAAGTTTAATACTCCAAAATTACCCGGCATAGCTTCGTTTAATGATGATTTCAGAGACGCCATCAAAGGAAATCACGGGAATAAAAAAAGCAAAGGTTTTGTAAGCGGGCTCGACTTACGCGAAGAATCCATAAAATTCGGGATTGTAGGTGCAACATACCACCCGCAAATTGTTTACGATTACGTTGAACCATCGCGAAGAGCATGGGCAACAGAACCGGTGCAATGCATCAATTATGCCTCCTGTCACGACAATTATACACTTTGGGATAAACTGAAATTAAGTCAGCCAAAAGCAAGTGACGAAGAATTGCGAAAAATGGTAAAACTGGCCGGCGCTCTTGTTCTTACTTCACAGGGGATTCCTTTTTTGCACTCAGGGATTGAGTTTGCACGCTCGAAGGGTGGAAACGGCAACTCATATAAATCACCGGATGCGATAAATCAAATTGACTGGGACAAAAAAGTGGAATACCTCGAAGTTTTTGAATATTTCAAAAATTTAATTCAATTGCGAAAAAACCATCCGGCCTTTCGTATTCCTTCTGCAGAACAAGTAAGAAAAAGTTTAACGTTCTTTTCAGAATACCATCCGGGAACAATTGCTTATTCCATTGATGGAAAATTGCTTGGCGACTCGTGGGAAAAAATTGTTTTACTTTTTAACGGTACCAAAACCGAAAAAAGAGTTCAACTCCCTCAGGGAAAATTTGAAATAATTGCCAATTGGTATTCAATTAATGAAAACGGACTTGGCGAAGTGGAAAACGAAGTAATGGTAGAAGGGATTTCTTTTATGCTTCTAAAAAACAGCGAGCAATAAATCGATATCTTTTGAAGGAAGATTAAAAAGGCGGCCTATTTCATGGTTTGTAAGTATCCCATGATAAACATAAACACCTTTACGAAAACCCTTCGAGCCTTTTATATAGTTGTCAACCCCTCCGTTTTCGCCAATAGCCAAAAGAATAGGAATAAGAATATTACTCATTGATATAGAGGCAGTTCGCGCAACCATCGAGGGTGAGTTGGGAACACAGTAGTGTACAACGCCATGTTTTACATAGGTTGGGTTTTTGAAATCGGTACAGTGCGAAGTTTCAAAACTGCCCCCCTGGCTTGCATTAAGATCAATAATAACCGATCCCTCTTTCATTTGTTTCACCAGCTCCTCAGACACCTTAAATTTTGGAGTGGTATTAAACGACATGGCGCCGATAACCGCATCGGCGGAAACCAAGGCTTTGCGGAGAACCTTAGGGTAAAAAACCGAAGTAAAAATCCGGCGGCCCAGTTTTTCTTCCAGTTTACTCAGTTCCGAAACCGAAGTATCAAAAACTTTTACAAAAATACCCAGTCCCAATGCTGCTCTCGCAGCATATTCAGCTGCGGTGCTTGTTCCTAAAATAACCAATTCGGCCGGAGTAACACCGGTAACTTCTCCAAACAAAACACCCTTCCCGTTTCTGGAGTTACTTAAATATTCACTTGCGATTGTAATAGCAGTCACACCTGCAATCTGACTCATTTGGTGCACAAAAGGCATAAAACCTTCCTCGTCTTCCAAATTCTCAAAAGCAATTGACGTAACTTTTTTTTGCAGCATTTTTTGAATCGACTCCTTACAATGCGATTCAATCTGCATACTTGAAATAACAACCTGGTTGCCCCTTAAAAACCCGATTTCTTCCTCATCAAAAGGAGCGAGGCGCAAAATGATATCACACTGAAAAGTCTCTTCTTTTTTATCGACAATCCGCGCACCTGATTTCCGGTAATCATCATCCAAATAACTGGCCGATTTCCCGGCGTTGGTTTCAATTAAAATTTCGTGACCATAAGAAACCAACAAATCAACTGCCTGTGGCGTTAAGGGTACACGGTATTCAACTTTTGAGTAATCGGAAGGAATGCCAATCTTTATTTTTTGCCCTTTCTTCTTTATTTCCAGCATCTCTTCTTTAGGCATTAGCATGGTTTTCGATACTAATGCCCGCTCCTTTGATTCTTCGGTTGACTTCATTCCTGAATATTTAGTTAGACTCTATATTATGCGATAAAAAGGCCCAACAAGTTACATTCTAAACGCCAAATTTCAAAATGTTATGTAAATTAAGTTGTCCGGGCTGTAATCAGCCTGTCTCCTTTATCATCTGCATGAATATTTACTTCAGTAACATGCTCAGGCAAAAGCGATTCTATCATTTCCGGCCACTCAATAAAACAATATTGCCCGCTGTACAAATAGTCCTCATAGCCCAAATCAAATGCCTCTTCAATGTCTTTAATCCGGTAAAAATCAAAATGAAAAATGGAAGACAAATCTTTGGTTTTATATTCGTTGATTAACGCAAAGGTCGGACTTGTAACATTATCATCGGTTCCTAACTCTTTACAAACAGCTTGTATAAATGTAGTTTTGCCCGCCCCCATTTTACCATAAAAGGCAAACACCTTTTGCTCAGGAAATGCAGCGATCAACTTCCGCGCAAGCTGTTTAAGTTCTTTGACTGAAGATATTTTCTCAAAAAACATATTTTTATTTTTTCAATAGTACAAATATGCCACAGAAATTTTAAAACCTAAGTGAAAATGAAATATAAATCATAAAAATGCATTTGCAATAACACTTTATCTTTCATTAAATTGTATTAAATTTGGCACAATAAATAATTATGTTTTGAAGTAATTTCAGCAAAATTCTCAAAACAATTCTGTTTATTACAAAAACGTTGACAAATTAAAAAATATACAAAATGAAAATACCTGCTGACTTAAAATACACGCAAGATCACGAATGGATTCGCGTAGACGGTGATGTTGCTGTTGTTGGAGTTACCGATTTTGCTCAGGGCGAATTGGGTGATGTTGTTTTTGTTGAAATAGAAACCGAAGGTGAAGAACTGGACAAAGGAGAAACCTTTGGAACCGTTGAAGCCGTTAAAACTGTTTCAGATCTTTTTATGCCGGTTGGAGGAACTGTTTCAGAGGTAAATGAAGCTTTGGCTGACGAACCGGAAGTAGTAAACAAAGATCCCTACGGAGCAGGCTGGATGATAAAAGTTGAAATAAAAGATTCTTCGGAACTGGATGATTTGATGTCGGCCGAAGAATATCAAAAAATGATTGAAGCGTAGAGACTTAAAAAATATATATACTCGCAAGACATCTGTTTATTCAGGTGTCTTTTTTTGTTTCTCAATTTTTGAAACAAAAAAAACCAGAGACAACAGCCCTGGTTTTTTTTCGACTTCTTATCCTGGTTTTATCCACACTTCGAAGATCCACAGGAAAGACAGGTTAAACAGCCTTCCTGGTATACTACTTCATCTGAACCGCATTCGCCACATTTGGCATCTTCTGCAAGTGTTCCATCTGGTATATATTTTTTTAACGCACGTGCCACACCGGCTTTCCATGAGTTAATAGTTTCATTATCAAGCTGAAGACTGGTTACCAACTCAACAACCTTATGAATAGGCATCCCATGTCGTAAAGTTCCGGAAATCAGTTTTGCATAGTTCCAGAATACCGGATTGAATTTATGAGAAAGACCTTCGATGGTAGTTTTATATCCTCGTTTATTGATATACTGAAAATCGTAGCGCGAACTTTCTTCTCCATCCCAGCTTTTAATAATATACCCTTTTGTTATTGAGCGGGGAAGTAAAATTCCATCTTCATCATCCGAGAGACCAGTAAAGATCTCATAAGGTTTCCCATCCATCAGGCCCATAAAGGCAATCCATTTTTCTTTATTGTTCTGAAAACGAACCACATCTGCTTCCAGTTTTTCAGGACGTTTTGTTGGGAAAGAACCGGCTTTCTTTTTCTCTTTTGAATCGTTTGAAAGTAAAACACCTGAACGTGACCCATCGCGATAAACAGTTACACCTTTACATCCGTTTTTCCATGCCTGGAAATACAAATCGCCAACCAGTTCCTGAGAAACATCTGCCGGCAAATTAATGGTTACACTAATAGAATGATCGACCCATTTTTGCACACGTCCCTGCATACGAACCTTAGCCAGCCAGTCAACATCGTTTGACGTTGCTTTATAATAAGGCGACTTTTTCACCATTCCATCCAGATCCTCCTGCGAATATTCGCGGTTGGTTTTATATCCGTTTATTTCCATCCAGGTTTTGAATTTGTGATGGAAAACAGTGTACTCCTCCCAATGGTCGCCAACTTCATCCACAAAGTCAACACGAACATCTTTATCGTTTGGATTTACTTTTCTTCTTCTTTTATAAACCGGCATAAAAACAGGTTCTATACCTGAAGTAGTTTGTGTCATCAAACTGGTAGTACCTGTGGGCGCAATAGTGAGCAATGCGATGTTCCGGCGACCAAACTCTGTCATCTTTTCATACAACTCAGGATCTGCATCTTTAATGCGATTGATCAGCGGGTTCTTTTCCTCGCGCTTGCTATCGTAAATTTTGAACGAGCCGCGTTCTTTGGCCATGTAAACCGATGAACGATAGGCTTCTAAAGTAATAGTTTTATGAATTTCTTCTGAAAAATCAATGGCATTTTCACTTCCGTATCGCAAACCAAGAGCCGCCAGCATATCGCCTTCAGCAGTTATTCCAATTCCTGTTCTGCGCCCTTCGTTGGCTTTCTTTTTGATACTCTCCCAAAGATTAAGTTCTGTAAATTTAATGTCTTCAGCTTCCGGATCTGAATTTACTTTTTCAAGAATAGCATCAATCTTCTCCAGTTCGAGATCAATAATATCGTCCATTATCCGCTGAGCGTAGTGAATATGTTCTTTGAACAGATTAAAATTGAATTTAGCCTGTGTTGTAAACGGTTCTTCTACATATGAATACAGATTAATAGCCAGCAAACGACAACTGTCATAGGGGCAAAGCGGGATCTCACCACACGGATTGGTAGACACAGTGCGGTAGCCAAGATCAGCATAACAATCCGGCACTGATTCGTTAATTATCGTATCCCAGAAAAGAATTCCCGGCTCAGCAGATTTCCATGCATTTTTTACAATTTTCTCCCACAAAGCACCAGCGTCAATTTCCTTTTTATAGGTAGGCTTATCCGAATCGATTGGATATTGCTGAACATAAGGTTTCCCGGCTTCAATTGCTTCCATAAAATCATCCTTGATTTTTACCGAAACATTTGCTCCGGTAACTTTTCCCTGTTCCAGCTTGGCATCGATAAAACTTTCGGAATCCGGGTGTTTTACAGAAACTGACAACATCAAAGCACCGCGTCTTCCGTCTTGTGCAACCTCGCGTGTTGAATTGGAATATCGTTCCATAAACGGAACAATACCGGTTGAAGTAAGCGCCGAATTCTTTACAGGTGAACCCTTTGGACGAATATGCGACAAATCATGACCTACTCCCCCGCGTCTTTTCATTAACTGAACCTGTTCCTGGTCAATTTTCATAATTCCGCCATACGAATCAGAATCTCCGTCATTTCCCACAACAAAACAGTTGGATAGTGATGCAACCTGATAATTATTGCCAATACCTGTCATCGGTCCACCCTGGGGAACAATGTATTTGAATCCTTTTAACACTTTATATATTTCTTCTTCGGTAAGTGGATTCGGATACCGTTTCTCTATTCTGGCAATTTCTTTTGCCAGTCTCTTGTGCATATCGTCGGGTGTCAACTCAAAAATATTTCCAAATGAATCTTTGAGTGCATATTTATTCACCCACACCCTTGCAGCAAGATCATCTCCTTTGAAGTACTCAAATGAAGCTTTTACTGCTTCCTCCTGCGAGTAAATTTTTTTGCCGACGGGGGCCTTTACTGATACTTCGTTGTATGCCATTTTGTCCAGTTAAATGATTTAATGTATTAATTTGAATTCCGTTCCTGGGACTCTAATTTTCCCTCCTTTGAAATTGTGAAGTGAAGATAAAAATCAATCAAATATTTTGGAAAGTTTTTTACGACTATTTAATTAAAAGTTATCAACTTTTATATGTTAATACACTGAAAATCAACATACTAACAATATTCAAAGCAAAAAAAGTTTACCAAAACAAAAAATTTGACTTGGAAAATTAAAATAAATTTATACGAATTTCTGTTCTGAAAATTCAAAAATTTTAAGAAAAAAACAGATGAAAATTATTAAAAAAAAGCCATTATTATTTAAATACTTTTTTTATGATAAGTGATGTAGAACCAATATTTTTTGCAACATAATTTTTACTGATTTTTGAGGCTTTTTTTAACGCTTCATCATCGTTCAGCAAAGAATCCATAATGGTTTTAAGCTGATAAAAGTCATTAATTGAAAAGGCTCCTCCTTCCGATTTTAAGTCGACTGCTTCTTTAAATCTTTGATGATTGGGTCCAAAAATTACCGGCAGCCCAAAAGTTGCTGCCTCTAAAATATTATGAATTCCTACGCCAAAACCACCCCCGATATAGGCAATGTTGCCGTATTTATATATAGAAGATAAAATCCCTATTGAATCAATTACTATAACCTGAAGATTTTCAACCTCGGAATTTTTAATCTGACTAAACCTGGCCACAGGTTTTTTCAACATTTGTATCAACCTGTTAATATTTACCTCCGAAACCTCATGCGGGGCGAAAACCATTTTGGCTTCCGAATTTTGGTTGATAAACTCTACAAGCAGCTCTTCATCGGGTTTCCAGGTACTTCCGGCAACAATTAACGGCAAATTTCCCTTAAACTTTTCAACAATTGGAAAATTTCTGAAACCTTTTGCAATGGAGGCAACCCTGTCAAAACGGGTATCTCCCGAAATCGAAAAATTATCTACTCCTGCCATTTTTAACAATTTTGCCGAGGCCTCACTCTGCACAAAAATGTGTTCAACTTTAAAAAGCATTTTTCTATACCATTTTCCCCAGGGTGTATTTTTAAAAAACTGCTGGTTTTCGCGAAAAATGGCCGAAACAATAAACAGCGGGATATTTCTTTTTTTTAATTCCGAAATGTAAAAATGCCAAAATTCGTATTTCACAAAAAATACTTTTTCGGGTTTCAGAAGGTTTAGAAAGTCTTTCGCGTTCCGTTTTGTATCCAATGGCAAATACATCACAATATCCGCCAGCTCATAATTTTTCCGTATTTCAAAACCAGAAGGAGAAAAAAAAGTAAGCACAATTTTGTAGTCAGGGAACTGCTTTTTTACTTCTTCAATAAGCGGTCTTCCCTGTTCAAATTCGCCCAATGAAGCACAGTGCATCCAGATATACCTGGCACTGCTATCTACCTTCTCTGATAAAGTGTTGCGCCAATTTTTTCTTCCTTTTACAAATAAACGTGCTTTTTCGTTAAACAGCGACGAAATGCGCGCAAAGAAAGCATAGAAAAAAATTCCGGTTTTATAAAAAAGAATCATGCCTGAAAAGTTTAAACCACTAATAAAATCGTCTTACACTCAAATATTCAAAAATGGTAATATTCATCAAATGAATAAGAAAGAAATAACCCAAATCTTCTATCGGGATGGAAAAAATAAAAACATTCAAAATATGTTCATAATTAAAGGTTACTACCGGCAGCCCCGTTAAAATTCCCCGGAGAATCAAAAAAGGCGCCAGTGCAAACAAATAGGACAGATAAAATTTAGGATAGTTCTTTTTAAAATTGTTGCGGAAAATTGTGTAACCAAAATAAATCGTAAGCAGAAAAAAAGTAAAGAATGTATATAAGTCCTTCCGGTAAGAATAAGCGATCAAAGCATAAACCACAAGCAAAACCAGACTCAACACCACAAATATGTTTGGCCGGGAAAAACGAACAAGGCGACTTTTTAATACTTCGTAAATGTAAACACTAAAAAACGGAACAACAAAAAAGAATAACCACTCTTCCAGAGGAAGTTGCATAAGTGAGATTCCCAGTAAATAACCGGGATTAAAATTCCAGATGCCCAATTCTGTAAAACGAATGTCCCAGATGATAAATATGGCTCCGGAAAAGAGCATAGCAGGGAGTAAATACTTCATTTTCCCAATAAAACCGTCTTTTCTTTTTAAACTTATTCCAACGGTAGCAAAAAAGAAAACAGCAAGTAACGCCACATATACAAAATTTTGTAATCCCATGCTTTTGAATTTGGGCCAAAGGTAAATGAAAACTGGAATTACCAGAAATAAAAAATCCAAAAAATTACTCCTTTGCAGGAGCGGCACGCTCGTTCGCTTTATAAACCAAACAAAACTCAAAGCTCTGATTCAAATTGATTTTTACCTCTTTTTCAAATTCCTTATTTTAGTCCAAACAACATCCACAATTTAATACCAAAGTTATGAAGCGTATTGTTAATTTCCTTTTCATTTATATTTTGTTCCCATTCTTTTTTATTGGACTTCCAAACGAGTTGGCAGCTACAGTTCCTTCTACAAACTTTTCTCAACCAGGAAACAAAAACCCGGATAAAAAATCCCGGAATAAGGATAAAAACGCGACATTTTTTTCTCTGAACAAAAAAAATCAGCACTATTTTCTTTTCAGAGGAGAGCCAACAATTTTAATAACTTCTGCTGAACATTACGGAGCAGTCATAAATCTTGACTTTGATTACCGTGTTTATTTAAAAGAACTAAAAAAATACGATTTTAATCTTACCCGGTTATTTATTGGAAGTTATGTTGAAAACGCTGGTTGGTTTAAATACCCCGAAGATCAGCCGCTTTCCCCTGCTTCCAACCGGTTAATTGTACCATGGGAAAGAAGCCGGGAACCGGGTTATGTTAACGGAGGAAATAAGTTTGATTTATTCCGTTACAATCCGGAATATTTTAAACGATTAAAAAATTTTATAGAGCTTGCAGGCAAATACAATATTGTTGTGGAAATTGTATTGTTCTGTCCATTTTATAACGATGGACTTTGGGAATACAGCCCATGGCATTACAAGAATAATATAAATGGCATAGGAAATTTTAAGCGCGATACTGCGCTAACCCTCAACAACGGAAAACTGCTTGAAGTGCAATCCGGTTTGGTTGAAAAGATTGTAAATGAACTTCGTTTTTATGACAATGTTTATTATGAAATCTGTAACGAACCTTATGTAACAGGGGTGCCCGCCGATTGGCAAAATTATATTGCCGAAAAAATCAGGGAAGCTGAAAACACGTATACCAACAAACACCTTATTGCCATAAATATACAAAACGGCACAAGCCAGCTTTCTGAGCCAACTCCTCACATCGACATTTATAACTGGCATTATGCCTACCAGGAAGAGCGAACGTTAGATGACGATATTGCCACATTAAACTATCATTTAAACAAACCAATTGGCAATGATGAGACAGGAATGACAACCGATCCAAATTTCTATCGTATGGAAGGCTGGGAAACGATACTTGCAGGATGTGCCGTTTTTAACAATCTGGATCTTTCTTTTCTATCGACCGACGAAAAAGGAAAAACTGCTCCTAAAGCCGTAAACAGCGGAGGCCCGGTTTTAAGGGAATGGCTAAAAATTCTTAAGAACTTTATTTCTGATTTTGAGTTTATTCAAATGAAACCTCAGAATAATGTAATCGTAACTGCTGGTATTCCGAAAAATGTGAGGGCGCGGGTTCTGGCAGAAACGGGAAAACAATATGCAATTTACTTTAGAGGGGGAGACGGCAAAATAAATCCCCAAATAAACCTACCGGGAGGAAAATATAGCTTGAAATGGTTAAATACAAAAACCGGAAAATCTTATGGTAAACAAGAAATTGTTCATCCCGGAGGCACTCTAAGAATTGAATCTCCGGTTTATTCAAAAGACATTGCTTTAAGTATTACCTCAAAATAGAATTCAGCCACATCCGTGTGTTTATTTGATCAACACGGTTGAAATACTTTTGGCAGGAACAGAAAACCTACCTTTGTCTTGTTTTACCTTTACAGGCTGCAGGTTATTTGACTCTGACGTTTCATATACTTTCAGAAAACCGGTTTCTCCTGCTTCCAGATGTAAATCAACTGCTTTTTGCTCTGCGCTTTGGTTGATAACGACAAGTACCAAATCGCCGCCTTTATTTTTGTATGCTGAAGCTTTAAGCTCTGGTTCAGAATTTGTTTCCACGGAAATCCTTTCTGCACCAGGTCGTATAAAACGTGAAAAATTGCCCAGTCCCCACAACAATTTTGAGTCGTAAATCCGGCCACCAGTTTTGCTTTTATCGATATAAACCAGGCCGTCTTTAAAATCATACGGACTAACTGCCAGCCACCAGTGCCAGGCACTCGCACCGGCAACGGTCAAATCAGCATGAATTACATTGGCAACAAACAGCGCCGTCTCCATTCCCAGGTCGCGACCATTTCCAACAAAACCGTCATTATCGCCTAAAATACAAAACTCACTCATCCAAAACTCAAGCTCCGAATCAACCCGGTTAATTTCATTTTTCACCCTGGTTCTTACTTCTTTCAGAACTTTATTGTTTGTTGTGGTAAAATAACTGTGCCCGGCAATTTTGTGCGCCATATTCGGAACGTCACCTACATAGTTTTCGGAGGCTGGCGAAAAGAATTGCTCTATCTGAAAACCCCTTTCCACATCGTTTGCCTTTTCATAAAAGTGATTTAGCTGCCCGGCCTCCGTAATTTCAATTTGTGTAGACAAACCCGCGTTTTTTAAATCTGGGCCCAAAATACGACAAAGCTCTGCAATTTCGTTGTTTGTCCACGGCGAACCTTCCTGCCCACCTTTCCAATCCCACTGAGGCTCATTTACCGGCGAAAGATAGTCAAACAAAACACCTTCATTTTTCTGAATATTTTTAGTCACTTCCACAAGAAAATCACTGTATTTAGGAAGGTTTTCTTGGGTTAGGTTCATTGAATTCCCGCCTGAAGAAAAAGCTTTTCCATTTTTTGTGAGCGCTACAGGCGGACTATTTACAAAACCAATAAAAGTTTCCACTCCGCGTTGTTGTGCTGCATTTAAAAACCAGCGTTGTCCGCTCTGCTTTTGCCAGTTGTATGTGCCGTCGGGCTGCAAAAAGCTTTCTGCACGTCGCCAGGAATCATCAATTCCGGTTTTGTCTTCCACATCGGCACTGCCGCCTCCGATATTAAACCGCCAGCAACTTAACCCAATTCCCCTAAGAGAACCGTCTTCATTTTCTTCCAAACTAAACAGAAGGTCTGCCACTTTGTTTTTTTGGACTTCGGGCCAGTTGCCAACAAACTGGCAACTCCAGGCATCGGAGGCGCCAAAATTGTGAATGGTCTGAAAGGTGAGTTCCTGATTTATTTTTATTTCAACCGTTTTACCATTTGGTGTGGTTCCTGATTGTGAGTTACAACTCAAATTCAAAAAAGAAAATATACTGAGAATAAATATGAACTGTTTCATTTTAATAATGGATTGGTGGAATTTTTTCGATGATCTCATTAAAAGGCTGTTCAGTTCCGCTGGCAACTTCATACATCTTTTGATGTGTCTGTTTTGCTGCTTCAATCAACTCTTTGTACGGATTATTACAAATATCCATAAATCCGATATTGTAATTTTCGCCGTCAAAACGGCCAAAAACCGGCTGGTCGAGCCACTGAAAATAGTGCATCCCAATTAATTCCGGTCGGGCGAGTCCCTGTTCAATATAATACCGGTATGCTTTTCCGCGGTCGGTCTGACTTAAAACTCCCTGAATTCCGGTGGCAGGTAACCCGCGGTCGGTCGAACCAAAATGAAACTCGCCAATCATAACTGGTTTTCCACTTATTTTTGCGATTTCAGCAGTTTCCGGCGGGCCGGGATTTCCGTAACCATTGATGGAAAATACGTCAAAACGTTCGCCTGCTTTGTATAATAAGTCAGAACTTAACCACGCGTAACGCATTCCCAGGTTCAGGTGGTTTGGATCTACTTTTTCCACCTCATCGCAGGGAACATTGACGTATTTTGCTACCAATATTTCAGAAAACTTCCAAAAATCTTTTTTTGCTCCTTCCGAAGGATATTCATCAAAAACCAGTTGAGTAATCTTTTCAAAATCAGACAAATCAAGATTCCACGTTTGATTCAGTTCCTCTACCGAAGAATATTGTTGCGACAGCCATTTTGCAAATGTATTTTTTGATTCTGACTGTTGCGGTGTTGCAAACATTTCAAAAGCAATATCATGGGCGCCAAAAGCCCAGTTGGGCTCGTTCCGCAAAAAATAGCCAATTAAATACGAATCATTTTTATAACCGTTGAGTTGTTGTGCAAAATCTTTAGCGTTGTTTTCATATTCCTTAGCAAATACATCAGGGAAATCGCGGTACAACTGTACTTTGGTAGATGGGAAACGCGACAAAGGGAGAACATAGGGAATTCCTGATTTACGCGCATAACCAACATCCGACCAGTTTCCGATGGTGTTAATTCCAAAATCCCGAATCTGCCCGGAAGTAATGGTTTCCCAGTTTTCGCGCCATTTTTCACCAAAAACGCGCATCAGATTAAACTTGTAAAAATCAACCTGCTGATATTCTCCCCTTCCGGAAATTCCGTCTTTGTATAGTTCATCATTTTCATCGGGGAGCCATGCAAATAAATCTTCCTGCCCCGAACTTACACCTGAGGCTGTACTGCGGATACAATCCACTCCAACAGAAACAAAAACATAACCTTCCGGGTCGACCAGCCACCAACGATTACCGTCATGGTGTGCGCGAAAAAATCCAGTAGCTTCAAACTTCTTCTCTTTCCAGCCGCCATATTTGCTCCAGTTTTCAGGAAATGAATTTGTTTGTGCAGACGCCAGTTGGCCTGCCAGCAAAGTTTCCAATTCTTGTTCATTTTTGGTTTTACCGGGCCAGTCTTTTACCGTCCACTGACCAAACTTATCTACAACCGGTTCTGTCACTGGTGAAAATGACTCCGGTTCATCATTGGTCAGGTAAACTGCTGCAATTTCAAATTCGGGCATAAAATGAGGTTCCATCCACGGCCCGAAACGAAGGATAACTTTTGAGGTTTCTTCGGGTTTCATTCTGTCTCCCAAAACGGTTCCTTTTAACTGGCGGGGAAAACGGCGCATAAAAATTTCCTGACCATTTAAATGTTCCAGCGGGAAAACCATCTTAGTCTTTAGTTTTGGCAGAACGCCAATTTTGGCCGACATTCGTGGTGTTCCGTCCTCGTCACCTGCTTCGGTGCCACTTTGCGTTACAATGTTTCCGGCTCCTCTTTCATTTCTGAAAAATTCAACATTCAGTACCGCACTAAAATCATTGTCGTGCCAGATTTCGCAAACCAGGTATTGGGCGTTCTTCCACAAATCAGGATCAGTTCCTTCCCAAATGGTAAGACTTTGGTCGTCGTTTGTTGGAGTAATTTTTAGTACATTGCCTTCAAAACCAACACCATTTTCTACGACACTGATTTCATTATTACTTTTTTGAATTTGCTGAATGTCGAATGTTGGTGAATTCTCGGTTGCACAGGAAAAAAGAAACAACACAATAATAATGACAATAGTTGTTTTCATCAGGACTGGTTTAGTTTTGTTCAAAGTTAAAGAAATAAAAGAACAAAGGCGCGAAGCAACAAGGAAATCCCTGTCACTCTGCGCCTTTGTGATAAAGAGAAATTTATAATTTTTCTTTAGCTATTTTTAACGGATCATCACCTGTTAACATTCCCCTCATTCTGAATGAGTAGTTGTATTCTTCACCTGTTAAACGGTACTCATCATGCGTCCAGGCTCCCCAACTGTTATCACCGCCAACACCCATTTGCATGTAATCGATATTTACTGAAGTTAAATCACGTGGTTTTACATCGGTGGTATGACGGTTCACCACAACATCACCATCCTGCTGACGTCCGTCGGTTCTTTCCATCGATTCAAAATCTTCCTGCAAATTATGGTGTGCACTAACTTCAAGCAATGGCATTCCTTCAAAGAAAAGTCCGTTTCCGCTTCCATCGGTTATGGCCAACCAGCGCACATCGGTTTTATTACCGTTTTCCTGCGGACGCAAATATTCCCAATACTGCTCCGCAACACTTCCGCTGTACAAACCAACAAAAGCAGCTGTTTTTCTGTCAACATAACTTTCCTGTGGTCCACGGCCCAGCCATGTCATTTGGTCAAATTTACGTGGCATTATCATATTCATACCCATTCTTACTATTTCGGGCAATTCTTCTGCCGTCATTTTAAAATGGTTGGTTACCACAACATCGCCTGAACCATAGACCGTATATTCAGTCTTATATTTCGCAATTTTATCACCTGATTCGTTCACCAGGTCAAAATCAAAAATTACATCCACGTCGTTTTTACCGCCCGCAGTTGTAATGTTTCTGTTTCGACCGCCTTCCTGTACTCCTTCTCCGTTTTTATTGACAGTAACGGCACTTACCTGCCTATTTTTGCCTGCTTCGCGCCAAACCCGGCTGCGTTTATGAAGGTTGTTTCCAAAGTCGTTGTCAATTGGTGCGCGCCAGAAATTAGGTACCAAGCCCGTTTGAATTAATTCAACATCTCCCCGTTTAAAGCTGGTAATCACTCCCTCTTTCTTATTAAACGAAACAGAGAAACCTTCGCCGGTTACAGTAAGGAAATCGCCATCTTCGCCTGTAGTAAGCGGCGGCATTTCAGCAACGTTTACTTTCTGTACCGACACAAATACGGGCAGTTCAAACTGTTCTGCAGCCAGTTGGGTTCCTGCTTCCACCAGGCTCCAGTCCTCTTTTAATTTGGCTTGTACATTAAGGAAATATTCAACTCCCTGTTCAGGATTCAGGTCAAAATCCAGGGTTACTTTTTTTGATTCTCCCGGGTTCAGATCCAAATCATCAAAACTACCACTGGCTATCTTTTTCCCGTCACCAGCCACTTCCCAGGTAAATTCAAATTTTAAAAGATTTAGAAACGCGAATTTATTTGTTACAGAAATAGTACCTGTTTTCAAATTCAAGGGGTTAAAGCCAATGTATTGATATACCTTTTTTACTTCCAGAAGATGTGGTTTTACTCCACGATCCGGATCAACCAATCCATTCAAACAGAAATTTCCATCGGAAGGAACTGTATCGGGGCCAAAGTCGCCACCATATGCCCAAAATTCTTCTCCTTCATCGTTGGTGGTTAACAATCCCTGGTCAACCCAGTCCCAGATAAAACCACCCTGCAAAACATCATATTTTTCAATTACATCCCAGTAATCCTGCAAATTACCTACACTGTTACCCATGGCGTGGGCATATTCGCACTGAATGAGCGGGCGGTCGCCATTTTCTTTTGCAAAACGTTCCATTCCGTGAATTCCCATATACATCGGGCAGAAAATATCAGTGTTCCTGTCTAACCCGGATCTCTCATACTGAACCGGACGAGTTGAATCAACTGACTTTAAATAATCGTAAGTAGCATAAAAATTCACACCGTTTCCGGCTTCGTTACCCAACGACCAGATTATTATACAAGGTTGATTTTTATCGCGTTCGAACATATTTTTTGTACGATACAAATGGGCTTCTTTCCAACTTGCATCTTTGGCCAGAGATTCTTCTCCGTAACCCATTCCGTGTGATTCGATGTTGGCTTCATCAACAATGTACAAACCGTACTTGTTGCAGAGTTCATACCATAATTCAGGTTCCGGGTAGTGCGAGGTACGTACAGCATTCAGGTTATGTTCCTTCATTATTTTAATATCAAGCAACATGGTTTCCTTATCCTGTACATGGCCGGTTTTATCGTTGTGTTCGTGCAGGTTCGCTCCTTTCAGATAAACATACTGACCATTTACCAGCAGTACCGAATTTTTTATTTCGATGGTACGGAAACCTACATCCTGCTTAAACACTTCAATTGTACCTTCATCGTTTTTGAGTGTAACAATCAATTGATACAAATTCGGAATTTCTGCCGACCATTTTTTTACGTTCGGAATTTCTGATTCAAAAGAAACTGTTCCACCGTTTGAAGTCTCTGAAAATTCTTTCACAACCTCATTGCCGTCAGAAAGAACAGCTTCAACAGTCGCATTTTGGTTATTCGCCAATTCCACTTCAAGGCTAAACTGCCCGTTTGTATAGGTTTCATCCAATCCTGAACCGATTCTGAAATCTTTAATATGTTGCGGATTTCTGGCTTCAAGATATACATCACGGGTAATTCCGCTTAACCTCCAAAAGTCCTGGTCTTCCAGGTAAGATGCATCACTCCAGCGGAAGATTTCTGCTGCCAGTGTATTTTCTCCTTCTTTTAAATATGAAGTAATATCAAACTCGGCCGGTGTTTTGCTGTCTTCGCTGTATCCCACATATTGCTCGTTAATCCAAAGATTTAAGTTTGAACTAACAGCACCAAAATGGATCACTATTTGTTTTCCATCCCAACCTTCGGGAATAGTAAATGTTCTTTTGTATGATCCCACCGGGTTGTAATAATCCTGAATTACCGGTGGAGTCCTGTCGTGCGGATATTTAACGTTGGTATAAATCGGGTAGTCAAAACCTTCCACTTCCCAGTTGGCAGGTACTTTAATTTCATCCCAATCACGGGTATCAAAATCGTTCTTGAAAAACCATTTTGGTCTTTCTGAAGGATTTTGAGAAAGATGAAATTGCCAGGTTCCGTTTAATGATTTCAGTATTG
Organism: Maribellus comscasis; assembly: GCF_009762775.1. GTDB lineage: Bacteria > Bacteroidota > Bacteroidia > Bacteroidales > Prolixibacteraceae > Draconibacterium > Draconibacterium comscasis. The sequence continues at coordinate 2,583,282 of NZ_CP046401.1, forward strand.
GCGATTGCCATTTATCTTCAGTAAGTGCTTGTTCTTTTGTTGCAAAAGGAATAAAATGGGCATGTGGTTCCACTTTATTAATCTGGAAAATTCCCTGATCTTCCCAGGGTTTTGGACTGGGTTCTTCAAAGGGAACATCAGAATAGTCGGTGTATCGGTTACACGACATCATCCAAACACTTAGTATTACGAGGATTAGCGTTTTTGTTTTGAATCGGTTCATGACAAAATTGTATTATTATGTTGATATATATTCTCTTATCTTAAAGACGCGGCTTATTACGATAGCACCTAGAAGATACCCGACGATTTTAGTTATTTTAACTTTTATTACTGCTTTCCTGAAAATGCCGGAATATATTTATAAACTGAATTTTTGCTGACCAAAAACAGTGAGCGAACTATACCAAAGGTTTAATTTTTTGGGGGAAAAGGTTATTCACCTTCTCTATAATTTCCTCCGGGTTGGGATCGATGTCAAATACAACTTCAGGTTCCAGATAATAAATTTTCTTTTCATGTTTAAATTTCTGCTCGCCGCCACCAGTGATATTTAACATGATTAAATCGTCTTTACCAACCGTTCCGTTTTTTACGGCCGATACAAGTGTTGCTGTTGCAACTGCTGCTGCCGGATGAATATCATTTCCTTCCTTTTCGAGAAAAAGTTGCGCGGCATCCCTTGCTTCCTGGTTGGTTGCCAGCACAACATCACCATCTGTATCTTTTAAGGCATCGTACAACCCACCATAAATAGGATACGGAGGTTTCCGGTTCGACAAAACCTTGGCATCAATTTCTTCCACCTGCTTTCGGGCCACATGATCTAACAAAGGCAACATAGCCCGCGAGTCAGCTTTCCAAGCATCGTACATTGGAGTAAAAGGTGCATTTTGCGAAACCATAAGTTTCATTTTGTTGCTTCCGAATCGTCCATCTTCCAGCAAACGCAAATTAGCTTCCCAGGCAGCAATGGCCCCTGTTCCGCTGCCAACGGCCTGAAAATAATATTCAGGGATTTCCCCTATGGTCGTTACTGCCGAAAGCACAGTAGTAGCCATTCCATCACGGCGAGCCACATTTTTCGCTCCACCTTCCGGGATAAAATGTTCCATTCCTGCGACAATATTTGACAAATGAATTGCATCAAAATAATCAGATCCTGATCGGCTGCAAATCAGTTTTACACAGTCATTAATGGGTTCGTCAAACCACAATGCGCCGATGTTATCTTCAGGAACACAGATAATAAGCGGGATATTATTCTCGGAACACACTTTTGCAAACGCCCGGGATGTATTTCCGGCTGAAGCAACAACCAGTACCTTATCCATTTCAGGAGTCATTCTGCCGCAAACAGAGTAAGCTTCAGTTTCCTTAAAAGAACCTGTTTTTATTGTTGCACCTTTTTCGGGCCAGTATCCGCTAAATGTAATCCAAAGATTTTTCAAGCCAAGTTCAGCAGCCAGTCCTTCACTTTTATACGTAACCGGCGATGAAGATCCTACCAAAGTCCGGCTGATGGGTAACCAATCGGCGAATTTGTAAAGTCCCCACAAGTCATCTTTTAACTCAAGCTGTTTTTTTTTGTACACGGCTCTGATTAGTGTTGGTTCAATTTCTCCCGGGGCATCCAGCAGCCAGCCACTATCATTAAATATTTTCCCCGTCTTTACAGATTGTAACTGATAATTGGTTTTTACAAATGTTTTATCCATTATTTCGCTTTTGAAATGAACTACCTCCCAGCAGAGCTGAAAAGGCATCAAATTCTGAATTCTTCTATTAACGACAAAAACATCGAAATATTAAACTCATTTATCCCGACGGATTCAACCATCGGAATTCGTTCAACCAACAAATATTAAAATTTGAGTTTCACGAATAATGGGACAAAAATAACATTTTGAGCGTGGATTGAAATATCATCTTATTTTTTTCACAGCTCCGTAAAATAAGAACGTAAAAATTAACAATACAGAGCAAAACCAATTCAGCCACAATTTTCCTGAAAACAATCAGCAATAGCTTGTCTAATTCTACTTTTTGTATATTTGACAATCAATTTCACCATGATTCACAAGGACAAAAGTTTAAATAAAGTAATAGCAAAACTCTGCGGAGGTGATAAAAATGCTCTGGATGAAATTTATAATTACTATTATCCAAAACTTTATGCCTTTGCGAAAAGTTTTCTAAAAGTTGACGATGATATAAATGATATTTTACAGGAAGTTTTTGTAAAACTTTGGCTCAACAGGCAAAAAATAAAAAACATTGATACTTTTAATTCCTACCTGTTCACCATTACCAAAAACCATATTATTTCTTACTTCAGGATAAAAAGCAAAAACCACGAATTTGAAAGCCGCCTCAAAGAAATTGCAAGCCCTGAACAAACAAGCGAAATTACTGATATTGAATATAAAGAGTTAAAAGGCAAGCTCGAAGAACTTATTGATCAGCTACCGGAAAAAAGAAAAATAATTTTTAAACTTAGCAGAGAGGATGGGCTTTCGCATGCGGAAATAGCAGAAAAACTTGATATTTCGATAAAAACAGTGGAAGACCATATGCGACATGCATTAAAGTTTGTTAAAAAACACATGAAAAGCTTCGAAACCATAGTTATTCTTTATATTTCACTCTTTCTCTAGTTTTGCCTTTTCCAAAAAAAACCTCCGGATTTTTAATTTTTTTTACCTTCCGGGCAGGGGTTGAAATAAATTTCTGCGTATTACACTTGTAAAAAATAATTTAATGCATCAAAAATTTAAAAAATACATTTCCAATTCATGTACTTCGGAAGAATACAACGAGGTAAAGAATTTTATCGGTAAAAAAGAAAATGATGTTTTTATTGACGGATTGATGCATGAAACCTGGAAAGATACTCTTACTAAACCCAATACGATTTCACCAGACCAAAACTTACTAAACCTGATTCACCACAAAATTGCGTTAAAAGAAAATAATCCAAAACGAACTGTACGAATTTATCAAACAATTTCAGCAGTGGCAGCTGTTCTTATTCTGGGATTAATTCTCGGTATCGTTTTTTATCCAAAGCAAATACAAAACAATATTGTTACTCAAAATATAAGTACACCTTACGGAGGAAAAACTCATTTTACACTTTCCGATGGAACAGAAATTTGGTTAAACTCCGGTTCTTCAATCAGCTATCCCAGCCGGTTTTCCGACACAAGGGAGGTTACACTAAAAGGCGAGGCCTATTTTAAGGTAACGCACAATTCACATCCTTTTATCGTTTCCGGAAATTTTGGGGAGATTGAAGTCCTGGGAACCGAGTTTGATGTAAAAGCATACGATGGAGAACCATTTGCCACAACACTTGTAAATGGCTCGATACGATACAGAAATAAAGATAATCAGCTTACCTTAAAACCGGGAAGCCAGGTAACATTTCATCAAAACAAAATGCTTACCCACAAAGTTGAAACAGAGATTTACACGTCATGGAAAGATGGAAAATTAATTTTCAGAGACGAACCTCTTGAAAACATCGCAACCCGTCTGGAAAGATGGTACAATGTAGATATCGAACTCAAAGGTGAAGAGATTAAAAAGCTGAGATACAATGGAACAATAGAACTCGAAAGTTTTAGCGAAGTACTTGAACTCATTAAAGTTACTACGCCGATTCAGTATTCATTTGATCGTGACACCCGAATTTTAAGTATCTCAGCCACTAACTAAAATATTAATAACAAAATTGAACCATCATGAAAGTAAAAATGTCGGATAAAAATTCTTCTTAAACAAAAAAAGGTGGAAACCGCCATTTCCACCTTTTACAGACCAATTCTGAAATAAAATTAGTCAAAACTTCAAAAACAAATTTATGAAAAAAATTCAAACCAGGTATGGAATTTTACCATACCGTCAATTTCTTATGAAAATGAAAATCACTGTGTTATTGTTTATGGTTTCGATTGTTTCGGTAATGGCAGTCGATACTTATGCACAATCTACCCGGCTTACGCTGCAATTAAACAACCAGGCAATTGAAGATGTATTGGAACAGGTTGAAAATCAAAGTGAATTCCGTTTTTTTTACAACGAAAAAGTGAATGTTGACAAAAGAGTCTCTCTCGATGTAAAAAACCAGACTGTATTTGAAATTCTCAACAAAATACTTGAAGGAACCAACATCGAATACCAGGTTATCGGAAGACAAATTGCTTTGTATGTTAAAGGCGATAATGCGAATTTCATATCAAATTCCCAACAACTTCAAATTTCGGGAACTGTCACAGGCAACGAAGGAGAGCCGCTTCCGGGAGTTTCAGTAGTAGTTAAGGGTACCACAAACGGCACCGTCACAAATGTTGATGGATTTTACTCACTTCAGGTAGCAGGAACCGATATTCTATTGTTTTCTTTTGTGGGAATGAAAACCCAGGAAATTCAGGTAAATAACCGAACTACTTTAAACGTAACGCTTGAGGAAGATGCGATTGGTGTTGAAGAAGTTGTGGTAATTGGCTACGGAACCCGCCAGAAAAAGGATCTAACCGGAGCAGTTTCTCAAATCAACTCATCGGAAATTACAAAACAAAACTCATTGTCTCCCGAACTGGCTATGCAGGGAAAAATGGCAGGAGTATACATCAGTAATCCCGGTAGTGACCCAACAGCCAGACCAACCATCCGAATTCGGGGGGTAAGCACTCTTGGATACAACGACCCTTTATACGTAATCGATGGAATTCCATTAACAGAAGGTGGCGCTGCTTCATCAGACAGCCGCGACCAGGATTTACGAGGTTCGGTTAACGTTTTTTCAATGATCAACCCAAATGACATTGAGTCAATTTCTGTTTTAAAAGATGCATCAGCAACTGCCATTTATGGTGTGCGGGCATCAAATGGTGTAATTCTGATCACAACAAAACGGGGAAAAGAAGGAAAAGCACGGGTTGAAGTCTCAGCCAAGTATGGTATTCAAAATATTTATAAAAGATACGACATGGCAAGTATTCAGGATTACATCAACTGGAGCATGGAGGCAAAGGACAACAATCCGGCATACACAACCGACCAATATTTCCCGCTGTTCGATTCTTCGTCTGAATATTATATGGGTAACAGTAAAAATTACACCAACGACTGGGTAGATGCAGCTCTGGTTGAAAACGCTCCGATTCAGGATTACAATATTTCAGTCTCCGGAGGAAACCAAACGTCAACTTATGCGGCAGGAGCGGGATATTCAAACCAGGAGAATGCGATGTTTTATAATGTATTCGACCGTTATTCATTATTTTTTAATTCTGACCATCAACTTACAAAATGGTTAAAAATTGGCGAATCGTACCGTTTTATCTATACAAAAACCGATTCTAAATCCGGTAGCAATTTATCATCAGCCATGTTTGGCGTTCCGTGGCAACCGGTTTACGATGAAAGCAATCCATACGGATATGCGGCTCCGGGAAGAGATATAAATGGTACATTCTATTCATACGGATACGGTGCAGCCACCCGGACAAATTTTTTAGGAACAGCAGAGTTTAATAAAAGCAAACGAGATTTGTTAAGAAACCTTGGAACTGTTTATGCAGAACTTTCTCCTCTTCCCGGTTTGCGTATAAAAGGAACAGTAAGCTTCGACTATTATACCAATACCAGAGAAAGCTATTCGGAAATGGAACGCGGTTTATATGAGGTTGCACGGGGTGCTGTTTATCCTGAAAGCACAGGAAATACTTTTGGGAAAAGAGTAAATGAGAATATCAATATTGTTAAGGAGCTTTTAATTGGATACAATAACAGCTTTGGAAAACACAATTTTGACCTCATCCTTAACGCTATGGATCAGCAGGTAAAATGGAACAATACACAAATGTCAATCGACGGCGAGTCTCCAATTACCGACTGGGAACAACGCCGCATTGAAGAAGGCTGGCCAAACGAAAACAAAGGACTCTTTTATGAAAGAAACTTGTCGGGGTTACAAGGTTATATGGGAAGGTTGAGTTATAATTTCGACAGCAAATATTATGTTGACGCTACTGTAAGACGCGACGGAACCTCAAAGTTTGGCCCTGGCTACAAATGGGGAACTTTTCCGTCTTTTGCAGCGGCCTGGCGAATTTCTTCCGAAAAATTTATGGAGGGATTTGAATGGCTCGACGACCTTAAGATCCGCGCCGGATGGGGACAAACCGGGAACCAGGAAACACGTGATTATGCCTTTCTTTCGCTGGTTAATATGAACCCGAAAGCAGGTTTTGGAAGCGGAGATGAAGACGGTGAAGGTATTATTTATCCGGCTTCTGCACTTGGCGATTTCCCCATTGAAGATATGAGTTGGGAAACAGTTACCACATCCAATTTTGGGTTTGATGCAATTTTACTGGATAACAAGCTTTCTTTTACGGCAGAATATTACAACCGACTGACAGATGGCATTTTACAAACAATTAGCATCCCAAAAGTTATCGGGGCTTTAAATAGTCCGGTGGTTAACCTGGCAAAAGTGGAAAATAAAGGTTTTGAATTCCAGGCAACCTACTCCAACAAAATTGGTGAAGTTGGGTACAATGTTTCAGCCAACCTTACAACAGTAAAAAATGTTGTTAAAAAGTTATATAACGGCCAGCCAAGTACAGACGGAAATAGCAGGATTGAAGAAGGATATTCAATCAATTATATTTATGGCTACAAAACCGACGGTATTTTTCAAACCACACAGGAAGTTGAAGAATACCAGTCTCAAATTTCCGATGCCGGTCACGATGCGCAAAAATCTCCGGGTGATATCATTTTTAAAGACATCCACGGCGCTCCGACTGATGCTGATCCGGAAGGAAGTTATGTACACAAAGAACCCGATGGAAAAATTGATGCCTACGACCAAACCTACTTGGGAAAAACCATTCCGGGATACTACTATGGTATCAGCTTAAATTTCGACTATAAGAATTGGGATCTCAACCTCGACTTTCGCGGTGTTGGCGATGTTCAGAAAATAAATACACTTGGGAAACAGAGTATAAGCGGCTTTGGCAGCAATTTTGTTTCGGACTATAAAAACCGCTGGACAGAAACAAATCCGGGCAGTTCAATTCCAAGAGCAGTACAAAGCGACCCTGCAGGCAACAACCGGATTTCTGATCGCCACGTAGAAGACGCCGGATTCCTGCGTTTTCAAAATTTCCAGATTGGCTATAACTTTTCAGGAAACGTAATTGAAAAAATCGGATTAAACAACTTGCGTTGCTATGTTTCCGGATCAAATATTTTTGTCATATCACCGTATTCCGACCTCGATCCGGAAGATATTTCCACACCAACTACCTTCTCGCTGGGTGTTAATTTAAGTTTCTAACAACAAATATGAATACCAAAATGAAAAATATAAAAGTATCATTTAGTTTACTGTTGATTTTAATAATCTCAATGATTTCCTGCGACGAATCAACAATCGACCTGGTCCCTATTGGAAACACAGAAGGTTCTTATTTTCAGAACGAAACCCAAATGGAAGAGGCCATTATGGGAGTATATCAGAAATTATCGTTTTTCTACGCTTTTCGGGGAGGGCAAAACAACAATGTTGCTCCGGTATGGCATTTACCCGGCGATGATTTAACTACTAGCGCAAACTACGCACTGGAAAATTTTTCAGGGTTAAACGGAAGCAATGGTCAGCTAAGTCTTTTTTACGATTTTGCATATCAACTGATTGCGAGGGCAAATACAATGCTTCAGAAAATTGAGGAAAACGGTGATTTTGCTTATTCAAACCAGCCGGAATTAAAGGATTATCACAAAGGTGAAGCTTTATTTCTAAGAGCTTACATGTACTTACAGCTCTGGAATGTATTTGGAACTGCACCTTTGATCACCGAACGTATTGTAAATATCGAGAACGCTTATCCTCCAAATTCTCAGGGGACAGAGTTGTTGGATCAGGCCATCATTGATTTGCAGGAAGCCGCACAATTACTACCTGATAGCTGGTCTGCTGAAATGAAGGGCCGTGTAACCCAAAACTCCGCGCTTGGTCTTCGGGGAAAATGTTTGGTATTTCGGGGGTCGGTAAACAATACCAATGAAGATTTTACGGCTGCAATATCAGATTTTAATATGCTAAGCGGGATGAGTCTCACTCCTTTATACAGTCAGAATTTTGATGTATCTTATGAAAACAATGAGGAGTCACTTTTTGAATATCAGGCAAATTCCTCACCCGGAAATGTGAACCCATTTGTTGGAGGTGCCGGTGGAAACGACGCATTTGCCGTTATTGGTGAAATTGCTGCTTACTACGGTTTTTTCACACAAAAACCATCATGGATTGGCAATTCATATTATACTGCAACAAGTTCTGTAAAAAACGCATATGAAACAGGCGATCCCAGAAAAGATTATAATTTGAGTGCTGATCCCGATGAATCACTAAATGTAAAAAAATACATCAAAAATACCGCCTATGCAGAAGGTTGGGGAGGTGCAGGAAATGAAATTAGTGTAAACAACCCGAGAATTTTACGTTATGCCGATATCCTTCTTCTAAAAGCAGAAGCGATTGTTCGTTCCGGAGGAAATTTGAGTGAAGCGATCTCAATCATTAACGAAATAAGGGAAAGGGCGAGAAACTCCACAGAGGATGGAACTCCGTCTGCCATTCCGGAAGATAAAGATATTTCTGAAAGCGATGCAGATGTTGTTTTGGAATGGGTTTTTGAGGAACGCAGACTCGAACTGGCTTTTGAAGAAGGACATCGTTGGTGGGATTTAAGACGTCGCCACATGGCAGGTGAAATTGATTTAAAATCACTGGATTTCCAATCACTATTGCCCGATTTTAGTTTTCAGGACGACAACATCAATTTTCCCTTGCCGGAAAAAGAAGTAGTAGAAAATCCGAATATGAACCAAAATACTGGCTATTAGTATAGTTTAGCTTTTCGAGGTTGTCCAAAAAGTAAAATAAATTGAAATGAAACTTTCATTTTATAACCGGCTTTCGTTTTACCCCTCCAAACCTCCCCTAAAAAGGGAGGCTTAAAGTCCCCTACAGGGGATTTAGGGGTAAGAAACAAAGCGGTTACTTACGAATTGTGAGTTAATCCCATTATGAAATGACTTTTTGGACAACCTCTTTTTTTACTATATTTCAAGTCATTAATTTTCAAAAGCAAAAGCGACAAAACTCACCAACGATAATATTATGAACCAATTACTAAAGCCTGTTTCATTTTTCCTGATCTTGCTGTGGGCACTCAATTCTATGGGTCAAAACGCGCCCTGGGTTTCTTATCCTTCAGCCAACAATACCGGTTACGGAGTTTACCACTTCCGCAAAGCCTTTAATTTGAATAAAGTACCGGAGCAGCTGATTATTCATGTTTCAGCAGATAATCGTTACAATTTATTTGCAAACGGACAGCGTGTTTGTTACGGGCCGGCCAAGGGAGACTTACAAACTTATAAATACGATGTAATTGACATTGCACCGTTTCTAACTGCCGGAAAGAATCAGTTGGCTGCATTGGTTTATAATGGAGGAGCAGATAAACCACTGGCTTTTATTTCGGCGCAAACAGCTTTTATGTTGCGTACTGAAAATGAAGATTTTAATGAATTAAATACCGGCAATGCATGGAAAGTATATAAAAATCCGGCTTACAAGGTAATTTCCTACAATGAAATGATTTTTAAAAATCGCTGGTTTTATGGTTTTTATGCCTGTGGTGGCGGCGATGAGGTTTTTGCGGAAAAATATCCCTGGGGTTGGGAAACGGCTGATTTTGACGACAGAAACTGGTTAGATACTGAACCGCTGGTATTTGAGAAACAGGCTCCCTGGAACCTGGTTCCGAGGAACATTGCTTTTATGGATAATCACATTGAATATCCAGCCTGTATTCGCAAAATCGAAGGAACTGATATTCAAACAGGAAAATGGAACGGGCAATCCAAACTCATTATTCCTGCTAATACAAAAGCTTCTTTTTTAGTTGATTTTGAAACCTTTACCATGGGTTATCCTGAATTAACTGTAAACAATGGAAAAGGTAGTTCCATTCAAATAAAATATGCCGAAGCATTGTATGAAAAAGTAAATATCAAGGCCCACCGCGACTCGGTGAACGGGCTTTCTATGTTTGGTGTTTGGGATATTTTTCACACCGACGGTGGCTTCCGAATTTTTCGTCCGCTGTGGAAACGTGCTTTTCGCTATGTTCAATTTAATGTCGAAACCAAAAGCAAAGCACTGGAAATTGTTTCGTTTCAAAATGAATATTCCGGTTATCCCTACCCCGAAATGGCAACTTTTGAAAGCAACAGCGACAGTTTAAATGAAATTTTTGAAATCAGCAAACGAACATTACGCATGTGTTCCGGCGAAACATATTACGACACACCATTTTATGAACAATTAAGTTACGGCGGCGATAACCGGCCAATTTCGGCCATTTCAACATACAATTCAACCGACGACCGTTTACTGCGCGAAGTACTCCGTTTATATCCGCAATCGGAAAATAAAGAAACAGGCCTGTTTAAATCGGCATATCCTTCCCAATTCGATTTTGATATGGGTGGCTGGTCAATGGCTTGGATTCAAACGTTGCGTGATTACTATTTTATGCGGGGCGACTCGGCATTTGTAAAACAATTTCAAAATAAAATTGAAGGTGTGCTTGAATTCTATCAGCAACATCTTGATGAACGAACCGGGATGATTGGAACGGTTTCCAACCAGAGTTTTATCGACTGGAGCATTACCCAAGGAAGCATTCCCCGTTCAAATGAAAAGAAGGAAATTCAGCAGTCGGCATTGCTTACTCTTTATTATGCCCACACACTCGATTGTGCTGCAGAACTATTCCGTGAATTGGGGTTAAAAGAAAAAGCAAATCACTGGCAGAAGGTTTCCAATAAAATAAAAGTGGCAGTTTACACCAGTTGCCGGGACAATGAAAAACAGTTATTCCGCGATTATGCCGACAAAGAAATTTATTCGCAGCATACTAATATTTTTGCGATCCTTTGCGATGTGGTTCCGCCTTCCCAACAAAAGGATTTGCTAAACCGAATTTTGAGTTTTGATAAATTTGATGAAATGGCCAGTTCCTATTTTTCGTTTTTCCTGTTTAAAGCCATGCAGAAAACCGGGCAGGAAAATTTATTTTTGAGTCATTTGGATTTCTGGTACAACTTCCTTAAACGCGGCCACACCACTTGTGGCGAAACGGGTTTTGCTTCGCACGACCGTTCCGATTGTCATGCGTGGAGTGCTCATCCGGCTTATTTCTTACTAAGTTCGGTTGGTGGAATAAAACCAGCAGACCTTGGTTTCAAAACTGTTAAAATTACACCGCATCTGGGAAATCTGACTTTTCTGAAAGCCGACATGCCTCATCCAAAGGGCCGAATCGAAGTAGAATATGAAAAAAACCGGAAAGGACTAAAAACAAAAATTACCTTACCTCCGGGAATGAAAGGTACTTTTGAATTTAATGGAAAAACAAAAATTTTAAATGAAGGGAAAAATAATTTCAATTTGTAAAAAAGAAGTGATCTAAATTGCTTTTAAATCCAAATTTCAGCTTCGATATATTTCTTAAAATGAGTAAGATATATTTTCTTTAAACATTCAATTCTAAACCTATCTAAAATGAACCGGAAGAAAATCGTCATTACCTTTTTCAGAATAGCTATCGGCTGGCATTTTTTATATGAAGGCCTGGCAAAGTTGTGGATGGGAAACTGGTCGGCAGCGAGTTATCTGACCAATTCAACGGGACCATTTTCCGGCTTTTATAACTGGCTGGGCGGTTCTGAAAGTTTAATGAATATTGTAGACCCTGTAAACATTGCAGGTTTGATTCTTATCGGACTTGGATTGTTCCTGGGCCTGACAATACGTATTTCTTCCATTTCGGGAATCATTTTATTATTGCTTTACTATTTTGCATATCCTCCCTTTGGTGGCTCTATCTTTGGTTCCGCAGAAGGCAACTTGTTTATTGTAAATAAAAATCTTATTGAGGCACTGGCTCTTGTTGTTCTTCTGGTAGTTAAAGAAAAAGGGTATGGAATTTACGCCCTGAAATTTTTTCAAAAGGGAAATAAAAAGTCTGAAACAGTCCCTGAGTCCGAATCTGCTCAAAATTCAAGACGGGAAGCCATTAAAAATCTGGCTACTCTTCCCGCTTTGGGAGTTATTGGTTTTGGTGCATTCAAAGAACATGAAAAATATGGTGTAGATACGCTTTCGGGTGCTACCATTCAGGTAGGAGGTGCAGACATTAGTGAGTTAAAGGGCGAACTTCCGAAAGGAAAAATTGGCGACCACGAAATCAGCCGTTTAATAATCGGAGGAAATCTGATTGGCGGCTGGGCCCATGCCCGCGACCTGATCTATGTTTCCTCACTTTTTCGGGCGTACAACACCGAAGCCAAAATTTTTGAAACGCTGATGCTGGCAGAAAAAGCCGGAGTAAATACCATCAACATTGGTTTTCCCACAAATGAACTGATGCAGAAATACAAAAAAATTACCGGAAGCAAAATTAAAGTGATTTCGCAGGTGGCGCCCGATATGGAAAACAACGACTACTTTGTTAACATCGACAAAGCCATTGATTATGGTGTTGATATTGTTCAGGTTCAGGGCAACTGGTGTGACTGGCTGGTGCGCGACAACCGGATTGATGTAATCGAAAAAATGATGGATCGTATCCGGAGTCAGGGCTATACAGCAGGATTGGCCTCGCACACGGTTGATTCGCTGATTGCCTGCGAAGAACAGGGAATTATACCGGATTATTATATGAAAACCATGCACCACGATAAATACTGGTCGGCCCACCCCATTGAAAACCGGGTTCCTTTTGAGGTAGATGGTAAAAACTATTTGGATCACAACAGGTTTCACAACAATATTTTTTGTCTTTTCCCCGATAAGACAATCGAATTTGTTCAGCGGGCAAAAGTCCCGGTAATGGGTTTTAAGGTGCTGGCAGCAGGAGCAATCACTCCCGAAGATGGTTTTAACTGGGCATTTAAAAACGGAGCAGATTTTATATGTGTGGGAATGCTCGATTTCCAGATAGTAAACAATGTAAATACAACCAACCAAATTCTGAACAGCCTGCAAGGCCGTACAAGAAAATGGTACGGATAAAACAATTTGAAAAACAACATATTATGAAAACTCGAATACTTAGCTTCTTAATCCTTTTTTTATCCATGGGAACAATTGCACAAAATGACAACCAGATTTATCTGCTCATCCGCACCGATGATATTGGCTCTTTTCATGCAGCAAATCTGGCCTGCATTGAAACCTATCAAAACGGAATTGCACAGTCGGTGGAATTGATGGCACCCTGTGCCTGGTTTTTGGAAGCCACAAAAATGTTAAATGAAAATCCGGGATTTGATGTTGGAATCCATTTAACATTAACCAGCGAGTGGAGCAATACCAAGTGGCGACCCCTCACCCCCTGTCCCAGCCTGGTTGATAAAGACGGCTATTTTTTTCCTCAGGTATGGAAGAATAACAATTTCCCGGCTGGCTCATCTATTCAGGAATCGGAGTGGAAGTTGGATGAAATAGAGCAGGAATTACGCGCTCAGATTGAAATTTCGTTAAAACATGTTCCGCATATTTCGCATATAAGCACACACATGGGATTTAATGGCTTAAATCCTCAAATTGCTGCATTGGTTAATAATCTGGCAAAAGAATATCAACTTGATATCAATACGGAGGGCCTTAAACGTTTTTCGGGTTGGAGCCGTAATGATGCATACAACGAACGAATCGACAAATTCTGTGAAAATCTTGAAAAACTTACGCCCGGAAGATATCTATATGTTGAACACCCGGGATACGAAGACGGAGAAATGGAAACCGTTGGCCACAAAGGCTATGAGGATGTTGCTACCGACCGCGAATGGGTAACGCGAGTTCTAACCAGCGACAAAGTAAAAGAAACCATTCAGAAAAAGAATATCAAACTGATAAGTTACAAGGATCTGAAAAATTAGTATTTTTAGAAACAGATATGTAAAATTCTAAACCAACTACTATGAAATCTTCCCTGTTGCATCTGTTTTGTTCTGTTTTTATTTTAATAATCGTTTCTTCCTGCACAACCGAAAAACCGGAAAGTGCAGATGAAATGCTTTTGTCTCCGCTTTTTCGTTACCAGGATTTGGAGCCACGGTGGAACAGTTTTGAAAATCCGACCACTGAAAAAGGGGCTGGAGGAAAGGAAAACAAAGGCGCCAAAGGTCATCCCTACGATAAACTTTTAGCTGGTGAATCAAAAATATTGATGGATATCGAAGGTTCGGGAATTATTACCCGGATGTGGTTTACCATCCAGGATCGCTCGCCGGAAATGTTGCGTTCCATAAAATTGGAGATGTTTTGGGATGGTAACAAAAAGCCGGCTGTTTCTGCTCCTTTTGGCGACTTTTTTGGAAACGGACTGGGAAGAATGGTCGCCCATCAAAACGAACTGTTTGCCAATCCTGAAGGGAGATCGTTTAACTGTTTTATTCCCATGCCTTTTAAAACCGGCGCAAAAATAGTAGTTACCAACGAAGGAAACACAGATTTAAACATGCTCTTTTATGATATCGATTTGGTAAAAACAAAAAGCTGGAATCCTGAAAATCTTTACTTTCATTGTTTCTGGAACCGCGACACGGCAACCACCCCCGGAGTAGATTATGAAATCCTCCCGCAAATTTCCGGGAAAGGCAGATTTTTGGGTGTAAACTTTGGTGTAATGGCCAACCCTGCCTACCAAAAATCATGGTGGGGAGAAGGTGAAGTTAAGATGTATCTGGATGGCGACGGAGAACTTGCAACTCTGGTTGGAACGGGAACTGAAGACTATATTGGCACAGCCTGGGGACAGGGGAAATTTATAAACCGTTACACCGGCTGCCTGGTTGCTGACACAGAGAATGATTTCTGGACTTTTTACCGCTATCACATTCCCGACCCTGTTTTTTTTAAAAATGATATTCGTGTTACAATTCATGCCATGGGCGGCAACCAGAAAGCAAAAGTTATTGAAATGCTGGATGCCGGGGCTCCTCTGATTCCGGTCACCATTCAAAATGCAACTAACTTTGTTCCGCTAATGGACATGGAACAACCGGTGAATTTAAAAAACAACAATCTTATCGATGGCTGGACCAATTTTTACCGTTCCGATGACTGGTCGTCAACGGCCTATTTTTATCTCGACAAACCAGCCAATCAGTTACCTGACTTACAAACTATTAACATACGAACATATAAATTAACAGAGAATGAATAATCGTAAATTTTGCTTTATCCTGTTTTTTCTTTTTTTGGGAGTAGTCGTCTCTAATGCTCAGGATCCCAATCGTTTTAAAACCCAGGTTGATGAACTTTTTAATAAAGAATACAATTTTAGCCCTCACAAAAAATTGGTGGTTTTTGCCGGAAGTTCAAGTATCAGAATGTGGAAAGATGTTCAGGAATACTTCCCCAATTACAATGTAATTAACAATGGTTTTGGTGGTTCACATTTTAGCGACCTTATTTTCTATTACGACAAGCTTATTTTAAAACAAAAACCGGAAATTCTTTTTATCTACGAAGGAGATAATGACATTGCCGGAAACAAAAAACCGGGTCTGGTAAAACGGCAAGCCAAAGAATTGTATAATAAAATACGTGTGGATTTACCCGATACAAAAATCATTTTTATTTCACCCAAGCCAAGTATTGCAAGGGAGAATTTGAAAAAGGAATACATGAAACTGAATACGCGATTAAAGAAATTTTGCGACAGGAAAAAGAACCTTGATTTTGCGGATGTATGGTATCCGGCGATGGATGAAAACGGAGATGTATTTCAGGATATCTTTATTGAAGACGGCTTACACATGAATAAAAAAGGTTACGACATTTGGGGGAAGGTTATTTCTCCATATTTGGAATAAATTCATTTTAAGTATTTCTCTAAAAATCCCTGCGGCGGCGACAAAAATAACGAGACGGAAATAAAAGGTGAACCTGCAAGTTCTGACTCGATGAGGTATTTTTTATCGGGTTTTGGGAATTTCTGATTTGGGATAAAATTGCTTTCAGAAACATTAAAATTCAAATTGTGCGAATAGCCAAATTCGCCTTCAAACCAAATCCATTTTCCTAATTTGTGAGTTATTCCTAAAGAAAAGTTCAGATAGGATTGGCGCAATTGCAAACTGTTAAAGTTCTCTAAAGCCGAATTATTTAAACGAATGGTGTAACTGTTCCCCGATATTTTTGTTTGGGCGTAAACAAATGATTTTTCTGAAAATTTATTCCAAACTTTTATACTCTGGGGCAACATCATTTCCAACGCCATACTATTTCTGAAATTCTTTTTGAATAAATAAATTGGCAGCATAGTTGGCCTGCCCAGGGAATAACCATAATATACTCCAAAACCATGATAGGTATGGCTGTCTTTTTTAAGCCCGTAACCGGCGGCTAACGAAAACTTTGCCAGATTTTTAAAAGAGAAACCCTTATCACTTCTATAAAAATCGCCAGCCAAAAATAAGTTTGAACGTATTATAAAAGAACGATTTCTTGAAAGATGAAAAAAACCGTAAACTCCTCCGCCCAGCGTTTTCAGATTTCTGTCGTTCAAACTCACATACAGAGGGTATGAAAGAGGATTCTGGTCCTCAAAGTAAAACTGTTCATCAGTATATTTAAGGCTTCCTGTCAATTTTAAATCGGATTTGTTTAGTAGCGGAAATTTCAAACTCACACTTGAAATCCTGTTTCCCGATATCTCCGCTGAACCATTTTCTGTTTCTTCAATATTTGAAGAAGAGGCAATAGAATATTGAAAATTTACATCTGTTTTAATTTCAAATATTTTCGAAGGCAACCTGTTATCAAACAAAGGCATCCATTCGTATTTTGATTGAGGCTGCTGAGAAAAGCAAACAAGGGAAAGCAAAAAGAATAAATATGTTAATATTATTTTCACTCGTAAGAAACGAACGATTTATCATATTATTTTTTCAGAATCGTTGCTCCAAGGTTTTTTTTCCCGTTATTTTGTAGTTTTTCCCAGTTCCTTTTTTGAAGTTCTTTTGCAATGTTTCTGTTTAAAAAACCATGCGTTATCATAACTACCTGTCTGTTGTAGTTTAACCTTTGTTCTATAAAATCGGCAATTTGTTTCACTCTCATTTCAGCTTCCCTGTACGACTCATTGTGTTCTTTATTCGTTCCTAAAAACCAAAAAGCGCGTGAAATACCAGTCCATGCCTTGTAGGGAAGAATCAATGGCAGGCGTAATATATGTAAATCAAATTCATCCAGAAAAGGAGAAGAAAGAATAGTAGCTGAATCTCCAAAAAGAATCCATCCGGTGGAAATGGAGCGAATCAGATTGCTTACATAGATAGTATCTGTTTTTAAATCAGGCAATTCATTCAAAATTCTATCTGTATCAAAAGAGACAATAGCAGCAGAGTTGTAAGCCTTACTCAATTGCGCTGCTTTTTTATGCCCAATCCATCCTTTTGTATCCAAATCTACTTTTGCGTGCCGTATTAAAATTACCTCCTGGCAAAAAGCAAAGTTGACCAAACAGATAGTGTAAATGAGAAGAGCTGTTTTTGTAATTGTTTTCAATTTTTATTCTGTTTTCTGAACCTGAAAAATACAAATTCAATTTTTCAAACTGTTATCATTTATTAATATTTTCTTATTAACGAAAAAAAGAAAACGATTTCCATTATTTTTGAAAAATAAACAGGCTCTTATAACCTTGCAGAATGAGTTTAAAACCTAAATTAAATATTGGCCCAAAATTAAAATACAAATTAGGATTCCTTCTTTTTTCACTTGTTTATTGGAATATAGTCGTTCGTATTGCTATTTTGTTGCGGATGCTGGGAACTCCAACCGATGATTTTAGAGAAGTTTTCTCTAAAGGAATGAGCTTCTTTGTTGACGAAGTAGCCGCTTCTTCAATAATTATTTCGTTGTTTGCCCTATTCACCTGGACCACATTCTATTTTATTTATCCTAAAATCATCGATAAATTTCAATTACGAAAACTCACCATATTTGTTATCTTTTTTGATATTATAATTTTCTTTTTTATCGGTGTTTTGCTCGGGATTGTGCATTATAACGTTGATAAAGACTATGTATTTTGGGATTCACTTTCAAAGTTGAATAAATTTTTGTTTAACTCAACAACTTTATTTTTTCTTATTGTAATTCTGATAGCAAGTTATGTTTATCAGTTGATTTACACGATAGTTCATCAAAATAGTGGCAGCCCCATTGCAAAAATAATGATGGGATATTATCAGAAACCAAGAGAAGAAAATCTTATATTTCTATTTCTCGATTTGCAGTCGTCCACAAAATTTGCAGAAATACTCGGGCACGAAAATTACAGCTATTTTATACAGGATTGCTTCCGTTTTCTAACCAATCCTATTATTGTCAGCAGAGGAAGGGTTTATCAGTTTGTTGGCGACGAAGTAGTGGTTACCTGGAACGCAAATAAGCCGGAAAGTTGTAAACGTGCAGTCGATTTCTTTTATCTTTTTGAAGAAGAGCTGGAAAAACAAAAAGAATATTTTGAAAAGAAGTATGGCCTGATGCCTGTGTTTACAGCCTCCATTAATACAGGGAAAGTGATGGCTACCGAGGTTGGTGAAATAAAAAAGGAAATTGCATTTCATGGCGATGTTTTAAATACTGCAGCGCGAATTCAGAAACAGTGTAAAAGATACCGAAAGAATATCCTGGTTACACGCGACTTCGCATCACAACTGATAAGTGCCAAAACTGAATACAGGCTAAACTATGTTGATATTGTCAAATTTCTGGGTAAAGACAGAATTGTAAAAATATACGAGGTGTGCAGAGAACAACAGTAAAAAATGTAAAAATTTATCACTTCAGCGTATACAGCAGTCTAACCCCGATTCCCGAATCATAAATGCTTACCGGATATATCTTCAAGGGATATTTCTTCTTATGAAATTCCGGCACAAGAATGCCGGTAGCCGCTCCAACGGCAAAACCAGTAATAATATCAGACGGGAAGTGTTTTGCACCTTTATAACGTAAATACCCTGTAAATGCAGGAGGGACACAAGCCAAAGCGTAAAACAGCTTTTTATGTTTTGCTTCCGGGTGCAAATCGTAGTATACTTTCACCATAAAAAAAGTTGAGGCCGCAACTACCGACGCGTGTCCGCTAAAAAAAGAATTGGTGGTATTTTCTCCCAACTTTTTTTCCATGCTTACATCAGGGTTGTACATAAAAGGCCTCAGGCGTGGAATCGGAATTGATGCCGCCAAATAGACCGTGGCATTTATGGCCTGTGTTTCAACATGCAAAAGCGCAAAATCATACCAAATATCTCTTACTTTCGGGTCAATATACATCAGGAGTGGCGACCACATCCCGGCCCGCAAAAAATAATCGGAGATGTTAAGTGCTTTTTCCCCTTTCTCCGGATCAATCCGGGCGGAACTTCGGTCAAACCACCAAACATCATCGGGTGTAAAAGAAACAATTCGTTCAATGTTTTTGGGTTCTCTGTCTCTGAGATAATCTGTTCCGTATTTGCTTGCAAGTAATCCACCTACCGATATGGGGACATCCAGGTAATAATTCATTTTGTAGGGATTATAACGCGTTTTCGTACTGTCTCTTTGCCCGGAAACCATAGATCCTGTAAGAAACAGCAACAAAAAAATGAATAAACTTGCTTTTTTTGTACTCATACAAAGCTAAATTAAAGAAGTTGGATCAAAACAAAAAAGAATATTCCACGCTTAGTGCTATTTCATCTCTGTTTTTTTATTTTTACTTAAAGTGAAATTATGAAACGGTGTCAAACTTTAATTATTCTTTTTTTTACTTTCTTTTTTTTAAAAAGTATAAATACAGCTGGCCAATCCGGGAAAGATTCCACTGTTTATAAAATAAACAGAAAAATTGAAGCTCCGGTAACGATAGGTTTGTTTGGCGCATCTTTTTTAGGATTTGAATATTTAAGAAACAAACCCAGGCTGGAATATAGTGAAGTTATTCAGTTAAGTGCGGATGATATCTGGTGGTTTGACCGGCCGGCAACCAGGCAAAGTGTATCTTTTCGCCACCGGGCTCATGATATTTCTGACTTTTTCCTAAACAGTTCAGTTATTTTGCCTGGTTTACTTGCATTGGATCAAAAAATCAGAAATGACTGGCTGGATCTGTTAATTTTATATGGCGAATCTCACGCTATAAACACCGATTTTTATCTTTTAACTGCAAGCTCTGTTCTTCGGACACGACCATTTAATTATAACCCGGATGTACCGGTAGAAGATAAACTGGCCAGCGAAACCCGAAATTCATTCTTTAGCGGACATGTTTCTACTGCAGCAACGGCTTCTTTTTTTATGGCAAAAGTGTATTCCGACTATCATCCGGAAATTGGAAATAAAAAATACCTGCTATTTGCAGCTGCTGTTATTCCACCGGCCCTGGTTGGTTATTACCGTTTTAAAGCAATGAAACATTTTCCTACCGACATATTAACGGGCTTTGTTGTTGGCGCATCAGCCGGTATTTTAATTCCGGAATTACATCGTATTCAAAGAAAAAATCCCAAATTATCGCTCATTCCGTTTACCGGGAACTATAATGGGTTGAGATTAAGCTACGTGTTTTAGAATCAGATTTGAATTCTATCGACTGATATTTCAGGTCTCTTTTTGATTCCCAGCAGAGAGTTATTTTCAAAATTTACTTCAATTCGAAGCGCTCTTAAACCAGAGGCTCCGGTTAAATCTTCCAATTCAAAGTTTTCTACATTTTGGGTAATCAATCCCAATGAAATCAAATAGTCGATATATTTTTTGTACTCGGTAATCTCATCGGCATGTGAGTATATTATCGCAATTTTTCCCACTTCAGTTATTCTTTCCTTTGTAGCTTTTATCAGTGCCTTGTCGATTCGCTTTTTTGTAATCTCGTAACGAATATTGTAGGCGCCGGCAACATCAAACTTTTTCTCATCTTGCCTGAACGCAATACTTAATGGTTGCGAATGAACGAGAATAAGCTGTGTGATATCAAGCTTTACCGGGAGTTCCGACTGCAGCTTTCTGATTTCCTGTGCTATTCTAACTTTTAACAACAGCTGCCACAATCGAATATTTTTTAAATAAATACCATTGTATTTCAGTTTCTTAACCAACGACTGTCCGATGTAGGCATTGTATTCTACGCCGTCGGTACTGTATTTTTCAAAATAATGAGGAAAAATTTTCTGAGCGTCAATTTGTTCATCATCAATTATTTTTCCAATTACTTTATTTATTGAGGTTAAGCTGTCTTCAAATTCTTTTCTTTTTTTATAAAGAACACCATTTTCGGTATCAATCTTTTGAAGATAATCATTTACAGGTTTTTCCATTTCCTGAAATCTGTCTTTCAGGAGTTTAAAAGCCGGTTCAACTTCATTTTTCAGGAATTCGATAATAACAAACTCATCGCCTGCCTTTAATCCGTTTTTTACAGTTGAGATGAAATTTCTTATCTCGAAATGGATGGCATCTAAAAATGGCATTTCATTTACAAGTTTGCCGTATTCAATAATTTCCCGGGCATATTCGAGTTGTTCCAAAAAATCGGACTGGATGGCTTTGTTTCTTTCGGTTGTTGAACTGTGGATATCAGAGGCGCCAAAAATTGGAATGATGTTGTCAAAAACCACGGGCTCAATTCCGGTCGATAATTTTTCGGTTGAATTTTCATTCATCAGGGTTACAACAGCCTCCCTGAAACGCCACTCCACCGAGGGATGAATAGCGGTAAAATGTTGTTGAATAATCGCACTCTCTCTGTCTTTACATTCATTTTTTGAACGTTTAAGCGCCACAGCAAATACCGGAAAGAGTTCCTTTAACCGGCTTACTTTTACCATGTCTAGTTCTCCCTTGTTTTCCGATGCAAATTCCAGCATGCCAACTGTTTCTCCGTCTAACACCAGGGGAACAATTACATGACTTCGAATTCCGTGATTTAGAAATTCAGCAACAACTCTGTCATTTTCTGCTTCATTAAAATCGTTGGTTATAACAATCTTTTTCTCCAACATCGCCTGTTCGTAAAATGTACCGGAATATTCGCGACAGGAAAGTTTCGAACGATCGATTAACGTTTTCCAAATCAATGATTTATTTATTGTGGAATCAAATTGATCGATAGCTGCCAATCCAATCTTTAAATTTGGCATTTCAATTAAAGCCCGAATGTGATTCTGAATCAGTTCAAACCCTTCGTTTGTGAGAATAGTTTTATTATCAAGTAGATTGGATTTCAATTCAGAAACAACAAAATCGTAAGTGCTTTTTGTAAATGAAAAATGTACAAACCCTTTAAATTCAAAACTTTCCAATGGAAGAGTCTCCCTCCAGTAGCTTAAATCAGCAATATTGTCCAAAAGTTTTTTTAATTGCTCATCAGTAAGTCTTTTCAACTTCCCAACCGTACCAACACGCAAATATTTATAATTAAAGTTCTTTCTAAAATATTGAACTCTTTGATTTTGTTCGTTGGTCAATTTAAAATCCAGGGGAATATTAAAGTCTGTTTTATAATTGTAAATCTGTTCCAGAATTATCAAATATGCAAAGTAAATTTTAATAAGCTGCTTTTCTTCTAAGTCATGGTTTTTTGCAATTTCAAGTTTATATTCATCTTTATTCGTAATGGCTCTTAATTGTTCTGTTGAAAAGAAGGTAGTTTTGTGAAAAGGAACAGTTGCACCTTCCATTGCTGTATTGCTGGTTAGCGGATTGATAACAAAAGCCATCATTTGCTCCACCAGATCTTTGTTTTTCTCCAGCAGAGAAAGATCATTTATTTGAGTTTTTATTTCAGGAATGTTGTCGAGACCAGCCAAAAGCTTACTGGCTGATTCAAAAAGCGGATGTTTTCCATTTAATACGATTTGCTCCAACTCTTCAATAAGGAACTCAAAGCTTAATGAGGTTTTTATAACGGTGTCATTTACATTACGATTTATCTTTTTCTGTGTTTTCATGCCCTTCTACTGTAATGTATATTTATCTTTTAATTTGTAGGAATAAAACACCAATCCTGCAAAATAAGTTCAATCAGTTATTTGATAGCGAAGTTTTTACAGACAAGCTGATGCTGCAAAGGTTAAGTTCGCTATGATAAAATGGAAAGCTATCTGAGCTAAATATCAAACTTGGCATGCGAAAGATGCAGATTCTCCGCATCTTCCAGCCTGGGCAAAACGGTTTCTTTCTTTTTTTGAAAATGTTGCATACGTCGTAAAATACGGTCGAGCATTTTTACTGCTTTTTCAATATATGCACCTTTATTCAGCATCACGCATTCGGCACGCTGAGCCAAAGCAGCATCCGTAATTTCTGCCCGGGAAGGTACACCTTTTTTTGCCAGATTCTCCAGCACCTGTGTTGCCCAAACATCGGGGACATGTGCAGCTTCGCAAATTCGTAGAATCTCTTCCTGAATGCTTGCAAAATTCTTCCATCCTGTTTCAATCGCCAAATCTCCACGGGCTATCATTACTCCAATTGGGAAAGTTTGCATGGCGCGAAGCAAAATCCGCGGCAGATTGGTGAATCCTTTCTGGGTTTCGATTTTTAAAATGATACCAATAGAACTTTCATAACTTTCCAGCTCATCCAGCAATTCCTGTACATCGTTTTCATTATTTACAAACGAAAAATTCACTGTGTCGGCATACTGAGCCACAAATTCCAAATCCATTTTGTCCTTTGGAGTTAATCCACTTACATTCAAATTACTGTGTGGAAGATTTATGCCTTTGTCCGCTTTTAACTTACTTCCTGTGTCTTTTGCATAAGTTATCCTAATGTTCAGTTCGTCTCTGTTAACATTTTCAATAACTCCCTCAATTTTTCCATCATCAAAAAATATCGGTTCTTCAACCCTGACATCGCTAAAAATTTCGGGCAAAGTGCATGAAATATGAGCAAGCTGAATTAATTTTCCTTTTTCGTCGTACTGTGCCGGTTCTCCCTGATTCGTATTTTTGGTTAAAATAAGCGTATCATTGATTTTGAGCGGAATATACTGCTCAATCGGTAATAATTCTCCAACTGTGTCTTTGGCTTTTTCTGATTTATCAGGACCAAAAAGTTGAAGTTCAGTGCCGGTAGAAACATAAGCAGAAGTAAAACAAAATCCTTCACGACCATTTCCTTTTCTTCCGCCAACTGTTATATCGACCTTTTTATTTCGGGTATCATTTAAGCGGATAATATCTCCTCTTTTTATTTCTCTGAACCACTCTTCCTTTACGGGGATATGAATTGAAATATCATCAGGCAGTAAAAAATCAGGCGGGGCAATCCAAATTCTGGCAGGATTAATCACATTACCGGAAACATCTTTTTCAGGTTTTATATGAACGATTTTGGGGCCCGGTTTTATAGAGCCGGTTCGTAATTTTGGCCCGCCCAAATCCATCATTATTTTGCAGCTTTTTAGCTGCTTCTCACTAATAGTTCTTACATTTTGAATTATTTTCCCCCAGGTCTCTTTGTTATCGTGGGCACAATTAATACGGGCGCTGTTCATCCCCGACTTTAAGAGCCGGCTAACAAAGTCTCCGTCTTCGGCAGCTGTTTCAGGGAGTGTGACCATAATACGGGTTCTACGTCTTTTCGATTTGTACCCAAACATCAGTTTTGTATTCCTCGCCAGAATTTTTTCGCTTTTTTTAAATGAAATAATTCCCTTTCGTCTTTCAGGAGTTGCCTGTCCCAGCAACTGGTTCAGAATTGAACTCATGGAAAGCAAACTTTTTAACACATGCGCTTCAATATGAGATAAACTTGTTAATCCCAAATCGCGCAAATGCTCCTGTAACTCGTCGATATCGAAACTGCGAAAAGCCAGATAATGAACAAGATTGAGCGCACTTTTGCGGTATACCGGGTGAACATTTTGAATTTCGTCACGGTATTCGTCCTCCATTTCCCTCACCTTATCAATAATGAGGTCAATTTTTCCCTTTACAAAAAGAAGCCTGTCTGTTTGGATCATCGTTGTTTTACGTGTTAAATATTAACAAAAGCCAACACAAATGTCAAAACCGAAATCACAATTCCAACCATAAAAACATTGTAGGCAATCCTTAACAGTTTGTACTTTTTTGCCAGCACTTTGCCCAAAAAATACTGGTCTTTAATCATCGTGGAATACAAATGCTCATCATTCTTCATTAATTCTTCAATTCCCCATTCATATTCTTCCAGAGTCATGTTGTAAAAATTTCCAAAAAACAGCAGGTTAACTTTATTCTTTTTTATGTCTTCTTTGTTAAAAGTACCCGAAGAAATATTTGGCCGGGTAGAAAGAATAGCAAAAATGATAGTGGTTAAAGCAAAAAGTAAAAATACAAGCGTTGGTAAAATCAGATTTGGAATTTCTTCAAAACGGGTAACCAAAACAGTCATAATAATTGAAATCATGATTGCATTAACCGAAATAAGAATGTTCGACTTATTATCGGCAATAGAACTCAGGTTAATTTGATTGCGGGCAGTTAACCTGAACATGGATTCGACACCACGGGAATATCCCTTACTTTTTTTCCCTTTTTTTGCTTTTTCAAGCAGTTCCTGTTCTTTTTTCTGTTCAAGCATATATTTTAGTTTTTCAATTCTTTCAAGGTTTTTTTGCTTTTTGGGAGCCAGTTCTTTTTTGGCAAAATCAGTGTGATACGAATATTTCTGGAAAAACTCTGCTGATTTTTCATAGAACTTTCTCTTACTGACTTTTTTGTATGAATGGTTTTTCCATTCCTGTCTCATTTTTTCAATCCGGTCAAAATAATCTTCTTCGGTTAAGTGGGAGAGGTCTGCATCGCAAATTACTTTTTCCATTAAGGTTTCTGGCTGCGCCTCTATTTGGGTGGAGAGAATGCAGTTTTTTACCATCTCGATCCGGGTTTGGCCGACTCCTTTTGAACGAAGAAAATCCTCTGCTTTTTCAGCCCCTACTCTTTCATGATTTTTAATGTCAATGGCGTATCCAATGTCGTGAAACCAGGCTGCTATTTTTACCAAAAGTATTTCCTCTTCACTCAAACCGACATTTTTGCCGATATATTCAGCTTTCTCAACCACATACTTTGTATGCTCCAGGTTATGAAAAGTAAATTTTTCTGGAAGATTTTCCTCCAGAAATTGCTTGATAAATGTTCCCGCTTCGTTTACCAGTTGTGTATTTATGTTACTCATTGTAAAACAATTATTTTAAAACAAATAACTAAGAGTAAAATCAATTAAGTTATCTTCTTTCGATTTTCCGTAGGTTATTGTAACTGCTGCGGCGTTAAATGGAGAGATCCAAAATCCGCCCCCATATCCCTGATGCCATTTATTTGAGTTTTCGCCATCCGTCCAAACTCTGCCAATATCGTTAAACAACAGCATCCCTGCCTGTCCGTTAAAAAGATAACTATGAATATTCTTTAGTTTCACTCTGAATTCTGTGTTCTGATAAAACGATTGATCGCCGGCAAACCGGTTACTCCTGAACCCCCTGAGATTGGCTTTTCGTCCCAAAAAGTTGGAGTGAAAAAATTCATAATCTCCCACATTTGTGGCGCCTCCAAAACGAAATGCAAAAACAAACCTCGGATCTTTTTGAAAACTAAGGTACAAACTCAAATCCGACTGTAGCTTCATAAAATTCTTTCCTTCGCTTTTTAAATTATGATACCCGCCTACCTCATTTTTCCAGTAAATACCCCGTTGCGGTATCGTTTCATCGTCTCTGGTATCGATTGTAAAGTTGGCATTTATTCCCGTAAAATGATGGGCGTTGTAAGCCGATTCCGGAATTACCCCGGGATAAAGTTGCCCGACAAATCTTTTGGTTGTATCAGTTACATCGAAATATTGATAAAATGCCCCTACAGAATAACTAATTGACTTGTTAACCTGGTGATACAAAGCAGGATTCAGCCAGCCATAAATATAGCGCACCCGATAAAAGCGCTTGCTATCTGTTATTTTTTGTGTCTCATTGCCGGGACCGTAATAATTATCTACGCTTCTTGGAATACTTATGTTTGCATCCATTGTGAAATCAAAAATTTGCGACACAGATGTAACCAATCCTTTGTAAGCTAATTCAAATGCACCAGTCAGGAAGGCTACTTTTCCCGTAAACTGATGAAAACTTGAATCTCTGAAGTTATAATTTTTTACACTTACACCACTACCTAAAAATACTCCATCATCGATGTTATAGCCACCAGTTATCAGAGGCATTGTTTTGTCAAACTTAAATTGTTTCCGGTTGTAGTTGTCGATACTTTTTTTGCTGCTTAAATGCATCCGGGTTTCGCTGCCTGGTTTTAGCTTGTTTTTTTTGTCTTTTCGCTCATAAACAATGGTTTTTCTGCTTAGCCCCTTTACAATGGATTTGTCTTTTACCTTGTCTTTATCCCGACCTCCGATAATTCTGATTTTTATTCCTTTTTCGGCCTCACCGCTCAATTCAAACTCATCCTCGTCTTTTAAACCGTAAAGTCTGATTTCCCTTGTTTCATCGGGCAGAAAAGTTCTTTCATACAGTTTTTCCTTTACTTTTCCTTTTTTGTCGCTCAAAGCAAAAACTTCCACTTTTGTATTGCCGTTTTTTTGTCGTTCCACCTGAAACAAATCACGTTCATCTGTTCCAACTACATCAACTTCTTTTGATAAAAAGCGATAAAACTCACCGGCGTATTTTGGGAGTAAATCTCTCCTTGATTTTAGTTTCTCTTCAATTTCTTTTCCCGATTTGGCATAAATCCCGGGGGGCAGTTCAAAGATGGCTTTGTGAATAACAGAATCAGTAATACCGGTTTTAATGTCTTCCGCAATATCGATCCAGTTTTGCAAATCCGGTTCTGAAAGAAAAGCACGGTCGAAATAGCGGGAATTAAATCCAAGCCCAACTACATTCTTGATAGTTGAATCGAAACCCTGGAATTTTGGAACCACCCATTTCCGGGAAGCAACCCACATTAGCGGGCCTTCATTTACAAAATATACCTGGTCGCGATCGCGGGGAATCGGTTTGTAAATTTTAACTCCGTCCTCGTTAAAAGTAGCCCATCGCCACTGGTCATCGTGCCTGTCCCAGTCGTTGAGAAGAATATCCAGCAAACGGGCACGTAAAACAGCTTTTTGATCTACCATGTGGTCATGTTTGTCATTGGTTTTTTTGATTGTTTCGGCAGTGTTTACAATGTCTTTTGAATAGCCAAAACTTTGAATGTCTTTTCTGCTTCCAGCAGGCCTTTCTTCAAAAAGAAAAATGTCATTGGCAATGTCTTTTCTGTATATTCCCAGCCTTGGATCATCAGGAACCCACACCAATTTTGGGTTTGTATGCATCACTCCCGCCGCGTCGGCTAATCGGGGAACCGTGATAGCGGCATAAGGATGCGAAGCCGAAATACCATCCTGTACCACATCGACGGCGATAGTATTTTGCATTTCTTCTGATAAAGCCTTTTCAACAAATTTGTTTGCCGAGCGCAAAACGTATTGTTTCCCGTCTTTATCTTCCAGTCTTACAGAACGGGTTTGCTGGCCTCCGCCTCTTTTTATAATTGATAAGCCGCCTTTTTCTGTTTCGATATCAAACACCGGAAAGCCGACTGCTGTGCTCCACACGTCGCGGTAATTTTCACCCATCAGAAAACGCTGGATTTTTCCGATCTGGTATAAATCAGTTAACTTTTCATGCACAATGCTATCGGTAAAGTCGATATCTTGAAATGTTGCTTCTTTCTTCTCTGAACTGAACAACGGTTTAGAAAACAACTTTTTATTAAAGAGTAATTTTTCGGAACCATTATTTTGGGGACTAAAAAACTGCAACCAAACGTCGCCATTTTTATAAAAAGACAGTTGGGCGAAACCCACGGATTGAGCAGCAAAATCTGCTTCTTTTTCCCGTTCAGCAATAAAAGTTCCTTCACCGCCTCCGCCGCTTACAATATGGTGCAAGCTGTCTGCCTGAAAATACTGTAAATTGTGTTCGTGCCCCGCTGCATAAATTACATTCGGATATTTTTCAAGAATCTCAAGCAGGTTTTGTTTAAATGATTTATAATCCAGATTGGCCAAATCCTGGGGGTCTCCAAAATATTTCCGGTGACCGGTGTAAATAAATCCGGGTAGTGGAATATACAACGGGGGCTTTGCTTCCATAAACGGAAAAATATTCATCAGAAAAGGGAAATAACCACCGTGATTACCCACGCTAAACAAAGGATGATGCGTAGCAAAAACTATTTTTTTATCTGTATTTCTGCGAATTGCATCTTCAATCTGAATGTACAAATCGTTTTCATCTTCGATGTCACAATCATCGTCTAATTCAGGCTTCTCAAATTGCTGAAACCACCATTGCGAGTTAACAACAATTAGGGTAATATCTTCTGTTAATTCAATTTCAACAGGTCCGGGGCAGCCTTCATCCGGCAGATATGTATTCCCACGTTCAAGAAAACCTTCAATAAATTCTTCCTGCTGAATAACCGATTCCCAGCCTTCTTCGCCACCATTCGCCCAATCATGGTTTCCCGATAAAAACACAATTTCTCCCGGATATTCTTTTATCCGGTTTAAAATTGCTTCGTGCCGGCGAAGCGATTCCTCAAAACCGGGCTCCTCTTTGTCAGTTAATCCCCGCGGGTAAACAATATCTCCAAGAACAACCAATGCACTCTTTTCACCTTCCTTTTCCAACTTATTTTTTAACAGTTCGAGATTTTTGTTTTCAATCGGATGTTTTAAATCTCCAATTAAAAAAATGGAATACAGCTTTGTTTCCGGAGGTTCTGTTATTTCCCCGGGCCATTCCTTGTTTTCTGCTGAG
The DNA here is from genome assembly GCF_009762775.1 of Maribellus comscasis. Lineage (GTDB taxonomy): Bacteria > Bacteroidota > Bacteroidia > Bacteroidales > Prolixibacteraceae > Draconibacterium > Draconibacterium comscasis. The sequence goes on from NZ_CP046401.1 coordinate 2,613,257, forward strand.
TAAAAAATTTTTTGTGCCACCGCAGCCTGCTGCAATAACACAAAAAGTAAAAAGGTGAAGATTGTAATATATTGTTTTCTTTTATTGCTCATCATTTGTAAGAGGTTGGTTTCTCATTGTAAAAACAGAAATTCGTCCACTGGTTTCTTTGCCTTCATTCGAAATATAAAGTGTGCCATCGGGGCTAAAGCATATTCCTTCCGGCTGAGGATGAATTTTTGCTTCCAACTGGACAATACACTGTAATTCCTTTTCGGAAGAATATATCATCAGCAGATTTCCTACCGAAGCTAAAATATAAATATCGCCGGTGACGGGATGAATAGCTATTGCTGAAGGCTGAAATGTAAGGTCGCCTTTGGCATCGTCCAGATAAGCAAGCAATTCAACACCCCATTTGGTAATGGTGTTGTAATTTTTAAGGTCCTTTATAAAATCAAGCCGGATGACCAGAAAAGGATCTAAATCGAGCAGATTTGTTTTGATATCGTATTGGTAAATCGCCTTCTGGTTTTTTCCGCTTTTATCATCCACAAAAGGGTGGCCTTTGCAGGCAATCAGCAGTTGTTTTGAGGGTGGGTAATAACACAGCCCTTCAGCATCGTTCTTTTTGGTAAGAATGGTTGGATATTTTTCAACATCATCTTCATTTTCATTCAGGTAATTGTTCACCTTGTATAATGTGCCATTGCTTTTTAATACCCAGGCGTCATTCTTCACAATCTCGATGGCTTCATAATCGCCATCATCTCCAAAATCAATTTTACGCTCTACATCGCCGGTTAGCAAATTAAAAATATAGATATTCCCTTTTTCATCCTGAATGCAGGCCAGCCGGTATTTGTCAATGTAACTCAATCCCGAAATCTCGTTCAGCTTTTTAGGAAGTTTCCATGTTTTGTTGGGACGATTCAAAATATAAGGAAGTGTATAGGACTTATTTTTGAATAATTCGTTTTCCTTTAACTCCTGTGCATTTGAAACACCGTAACTTATTAAGAATATAAGTAATATTACATTTTTAAAAAGCTGCATTCTTACCTTAAATGTATTCATAAAGTCCATCTGAATACCAAATTTAGGAGATTACATTATTATTTTTAAATAAAATGCAATTTTTTGTTCACTTACAGTCGCTCCACTATTCAGGCAAAAATTTTGGCCGGCCTAATCCAAAAGCAAATTCAGGAAAACTAAAATACCAGTAATGATCCAGTTAAGCAGGAAGCTTTTATTTTATATACAGATTAAAGATATATTTCAAATGATTATTTTAAAAAATACTCCGTATCTACTCCTTTTATCTTCAGTTTAATATTTCAGTAAGTTTTACCGGCCGGCCTTCAGCTACCGACTTTTTTGCTGCCAATCCGATTGCAATGGAAAGTAATCCGTCGTTGCCACCAACCGGCATCTCACTCCCGGAAACCAAAGCCTCAATAAACTCGCTCATTTCCCGGTTGTACGAGGCATCATAACGTTCGAGGAAAAAATGCAGAGGCAAGTCTCCCGAAATTCCCGTTTCCGTATATAATTTATGATGGTTGGGAAAGTTATTTTCTGCCTGTGCCATTCCTTTACTTCCAAACACTTCCAAACGTTGGTCGTAGCCATAAACTGCTTTCCTGGAATTATCGATTACCGCCATTGAGTCGTCTTCAAAAGTCAGCGTAATAATTGCCGTATCAATATCTCCTGCTTCTCCTATTCCGGGGTCAACCATGACGGCACCTTTGGCAAATACTTCTTTTACCGATTTCCCTGAAATATAACGTGCCATATCAAAATCATGAATTGTCATATCCAAAAACAGCCCTCCGGAAACTTTGATATACGAAACCGGAGGCGGCCCGGGATCGCGACTGGTAATTTTAACAATCTGGACATCACCAATCGCGTCATCTTCAACCAGTTGTTTTATTTTTTTAAATTCAGGATCAAAACGTCTGTTAAATCCAAGCATTAATTTCACGGCCGATTTTTCAACGATTTCCAGAACTTCTTTCACCCGGTCGAGCGATAAATCGAGCGGTTTCTCACAAAAAATCTGCTTCCCGGCATTTGCTGCTTTTACAACATAATCGGCATGTGTATCAGTTGGCGAACAAATAACAACCGCGTCGACTCCTTCAATGGCCAACAGTTCGTCAAAACTTTTTACAAAAACCGGCACATTAAATTCGTCGGCTATTTTTTTTGATTCATCCAAAACATCCATTACTGCCACAACTTCAATTTCGGGAAAGTTTCTGCACAAATTTTTCAGATGAATTTTTCCTATTCTGCCCAAACCGGCAACAGCTACTTTTATTTTACTCATTTTGGTCTATTTTGTACGGTTAAAGTCCGAGTGATTTAATATATTGCCTGTTCCAGTCGGCACATTTTTTTGGCGAGCCCATTCCGGGAAGAACATCCTGTTCAACCACTATCCAGCCGTCGTATCCTTTATTTTTGAGAATGTTAACAATAGCAGGAAAATCAACATTCCCTTTTCCGAGCTCACAAAAAACTCCTTTTTCCACCGACTTAAAATAATCGTATTCATTTACCTGTGATTCCTTCCCTACTTCAGGATCAAAATCTTTAAAATGAACATGCCAGATACGATTGTAATATTTTTCCAGGGCCACAACGGGGTCGCCTCCACCAAATGCAAAATGTCCCATGTCAAGACATAAACCCAGTAATTCGGGATTGGTAAGTTGCATCAATCTGTCTACCTCTGCAGCAGTTTCCACATAACCGCCACAGTGGTGGTGAAAAACGGTTCGCATTCCAAATTTGTCTTTTACTGCTTTGGCCACCTTTTCCGCACCGGAAGCAAAATTTTTCCACTGCTCTTCATTTAAACCCATTTCCGGTGTTATTCGTCCCGCATTTTTGGTTCGTACTTCAACAGAACCATTTTCATCGGCCAATACGATAAACGCATTTTTATATCCGGCGTTGTACATTAACTCGGCGGTTTTTAATGCAACCTCAACACCGGCGTCGTGCGCTTCCGGTTTTGCCATTGCAACCGGAACAAATGCACCGAGCAATTGCAGGTTTTTGTTCTCCAGTGCTTTATTTAACTCATCCGGATTTGTTGGCATAAATCCCCAGTCGCCCAGTTCGGTTCCGGCATACCCGGTTTCCACCATTTCGGAAAGAACTTGCCTGTATCCCAGCGATTTTCCTTCCAAATCAAATTCGAGAGCTCCCCAGGAACAGGGAGCATTAGCTATTTGAATCATAATCTATTTGAACGTATTAAAAAATCAATTTAAGTCTTTACAACGTAACTTTTTAAACTCTCCCTCTTCTCCCTCTCTTTAAAAAGATCGTAGATGCAATCAGGGTGAGTGAATTACATATTTATATTCGTACACTCATTTATCTAAATCAAAATTTTCTTGTCCATTCTTTTGGCCATCGTTCGATAACCACTTTTGTTTGGGTAAAAAACTCGATGGCGTGTCTTCCCTGCCCGTGCAAATCACCAAAAAAACTGTCGTTCCACCCACTAAAAGGAAACTGTGCCATGGGCGCCGCAACCCCAATATTTATTCCGATATTCCCGGCATTCGCACGGTTTCGGAATGTTCGGGCATTGAGTCCGCTGGTGGTAAACAAACAGGCCATATTTCCGTAGCTGTTACTGTTTACAAAATCAATTGCCTCATCAATTGTATTCATTGGCAGCAAACTCATTACCGGGCCAAAAATCTCGGTTTTGATAACTTCGCCATCCAACGGAACCTTCTCAAGGATGGTAGGTTTTATAAAATTTCCTTTTTCAAAACCGCTGATATTTGCATTTCTTCCATCCAAAAGCAAATTTGCTCCTTCATCGATTCCCTTATTTATAAGTTGTTCTACCCTTGTTTTACTTTCGGGGGTGATAACCGGCCCCATTTCAACTCCTTCCTCGAGACCAAAGCCTGTTGTCTTGTTTTTTGCAGCTTCAACAAGCGAATCTCTGATTTGTCCGTTATTATCGCCAACAGTAACAATATTTGATGCTGCCAGACACCGTTGGCCTGCACAGCCATAAACGCTATCAGCAATAATTTTAGTTGTCATTTCAATATCGGCATCCGGCATTACAATTACAGGATTTTTGGCGCCTCCCTGTGCCTGCACTCTTTTGCCGTTTGCTGTTCCGCGCTGATAAATATACCGGGCCACTTTTGTTGAGCCAACAAAACTTATGGCTTTTACTTCGGAGTGATCAAGCAACGCATCTACACTCTCCTTTCCGCCATGCACCAGGTTTATCAATCCTTTGGGTAAATCCAGCCGATCAATCAATTCAAACACTTTCATCATGGTTAACGGCACTTTTTCCGAGGGTTTCAGGACAAAACTGTTACCACAGGCAAGTGCATAAGGCATAAACCAAAAAGGAATCATCCCCGGAAAATTAAAGGGAGAAATGCATGCACATACTCCCACTGGCTGCCGAATCATAAATTCATCTATGCCTGTTGCGATATTCTCAGAGAACTCGCTTTGCATCAGTGTTGGAGTAGCGCAGGCTGTTTCAATATTTTCAATACCGCGCTGCATTTCCGCAACCGATTCAGCATAACTTTTTCCGCATTCAAGCGTAATTAGACTGGAAATTTCTTCAATATTTTCCTCAATGAGCTGTTTTAATTTGTAAAGCGGTTGCACACGTTTCATCACCGGCACATCGCGCCACTCCTTTAAAGCTGAACTTGCAGCCGAAACGGCCGCTTCCACATCCAAACTGGTATTTCCCCCAAAAGGAACCTTTGCCAATATCTCCTGGTTCGCAGGATTTACAACGTCTTTTGTTTGTTTTTCCCTGCTTTCCTGCCAGGTTCCGTTGATATAATTTTTTAAAACTTCCATATTGTTTGATATTTAATTTTCAAGTTTGTCCGAGTAGTATATAAATCATTATTGTAATCACGAAGAGCGCTACAGAAAGATGGGGGGTATATTTCCAGGGAACCATTTCCATTTTTACCGGAGCAGTACGAATACTGTAGTTCTTACGTGGATAGAAGTAGGACACCGTGTACATAATTATCACATTCAACACAAATTCGATTCCCCAGTTGTGTATAAAATGAATATCGAGCTTTAAAATGAATGTGGTAACGATATAATAAATCAAACCAAAAATAAGTGCCGCTTTTGCCCCCACTGCTGATATCTTTTCCATAAAAAATCCCGCCAGCATAATTGTGGCTATGGGAATAAAAAATATACCGTTCAATTGCTGGAGGAGCTGATACAAACCTTCGGGAGCTTTTGCAACCAGGGGAGCAGCCAGAATTGCCGTAACAGCTAAAATTGATGACAAAAAACGTCCCACCCAAACGAGTCGTTTTTCCGCAGCATCTTTTTTTATTAAACGTTTATAAACATCAATACTAAAAATTGTAGCTGCGCTGTTTAATACACTGTTGAAGGTACTTAAAACTGCCCCCATCACGACGGCTGCAAAAAATCCTGTTAAATACACCGGGAGAACCTTTTTAATCAGGGCAGGATAGATAAGATCCTGATCATCGTACATAGAATCTCCAAAATAATAAAATGCGATAACACCCGGCAGAATAATAATTATTGGCACCAAAATCTTTAAAACTCCGGTAAACAATAATCCTTTCTGAGCTTCTTTCAGATTCCTGGCTGCAAATGCCCGTTGAATGATGGTTTGGTTCATTCCCCAAAAATAGAGCTGGTTAATTATTAATCCGGTAAACAAAACTCCAAAAGGCATTACCGAATCCTTTTCGCCAATTACATTAAACTTTTCAGGAGCATTATGAAATACTTTTAAAAGGCCATCCATAATATTCCCGTTACCGATACCAAACAAAGCAATTACCGGAACAAGAATACCACCGGCAAGTAACCCAATTCCATTAATCGAGTCAGACAGAGCAACTGCTTTTAATCCACCAAAAATGGCGTATACCGAACCGATTATTCCGATGCCAACCACAGTTATCCACAATCCTTCTGTTTGGCTTACACCCAATACCTCCGAAATATTAAAAATACTTTCAAGGTTTATAGCGCCGGTGTACAGAACAATCGGTAAAAGCGTTACTACAAATGATATTACCAAAAAAAGCGCAACCAGACTCCGGGTAAAACCATCGAAACGTTTTTCAAGATACTCGGGAATGGTTGTTAAGCCCAATTTCAGATATCTGGGAATAAAAATGACAGCTGCAACAACCAAAGCGAGTGCAGAAGTCACCTCCCAGCCAATAATTATAAATCCATTTTTGTAGGACGAACCGTTCATTCCGATTAAATGTTCAGTGGAAATGTTGGTAAGTAACATTGAACCAGCAATGATTACACCTGGCAAACTTCTGCCGCCAAGGAAATATCCGTCAGAGGAATCCATTTTGTCTTTTCGCAGTTTATACCAGGTATAAAAAGCGACAAAAGCCGTAAAGCCAATAAAGGTAAGTAGTGTTAGCATAGTTTAGGATGTCACAGTTTTAGTCAGTTAAAAAAAATATCTTTGTTTTTTCTTTTGTTCATCATAGTTTTTTCGGGCTTTTTGCACTGATTCCGATTCAGAAACTTCGGCTATAGGTACATCCCACCAGGCATAACCATAACCTGCAATTTTTCTTTCGGGCACTGTTTGTATATAAATAACAGTAGTGCGATCTTCCGTTTTTGCCATTTTTAAAGCTTCGTTAAAAGAGGCAACATCAGAGGTTTTATACACTTTTGCACCAAGACTTTCTGCATTTTTTGCCAAATCAACAGGCAGACGCTCTCCCTCCAGTTGCCCGGAAGATTTATCGCGATATAAATATTTTGTACCGAAACCTTCGCTTCCGATCGATTTCGACAGACCGCCGATACTTGCAAATCCGTTATTATCAATTAAGATTATCGTGAGTTTGTATCCTTCCTGCAGAGAAGTTATAATTTCAGAAGGCATCATTAAATAACCACCATCACCCAGGATTATATAAATTTCACGGTCGGGGCAGGCCATTTTTGCGCCCAAGCCACCCGATATTTCGTAGCCCATACACGAATAACCATATTCCAGATGAAAGCCTTTTGAATCGCTGGTACGCCAAAGTTTGTGTAAATCACCCGGAGCACTCCCTGAAGCACACAGAACAACGTCTTTGGGCTCAATAAAATTATTTACAGCTCCAATTACTTCCGACTGACTTGGAACTTCATTCCCGTCAGCTTTGTAGGCTGCCGCTACCTTTTCGTCCCAGCTTTTGTTGAATTCAGCCACTTTCTTTCGATATGCTTCATCGACTTTATAATTTTCAAGTTTTTCAAGAAGCTCTTCCAAAATTACTTTTGCATCGCCGGTAAGTGCCAGTCCGCTGTGTTTATAACCATCAAATTCAGTAATATTAATATTGATGAATTTTACCTTTTTGTTTTGAAAAGCTGTTTTTGAGGCAGTTGTAAAGTCGCTGTATCTGGTACCAATTCCAATAACCAAATCGGCAGCCGAACTAATGGCATTGGCACCTTCCGTTCCGGTAGCGCCGGTAGCGCCAAGATTGTGCGGATCGTCATACGGCAACGACCCTTTTCCGGCAAATGTTTCGCCAACAGGAATCCCGGTTGAATGGACAAAGTTATTAAGTGCTGTTTCCGCTTCGCTGTAAATTACTCCGCCCCCGGCAATTATCATCGGATTTTTTGCCGAGCGAATTAAATCAACCGCTCTTTTTACTGCCTGAACATCGGCACGCGGCCGTGGCACATGCCACACTCTTTTTTCAAACATTTCAGCAGGAAAATTAAAAGCTTCAGCCTGCACATCCTGCGGAATACAAAGTGTTACCGCACCCGTGCCGGCAGGTGAAGTTAATACACGCATTACTTCAGGAAGTGAAGTAATCAACTGTCCCGGACGGTTTATGCGATCCCAGTATTTTGAAACCGGTTTAAAACAGTCGTTTACTGAAATATCCTGCGACAATGGCGACTCATATTGTTGAAGCACCGGCGCGACAGTCCGCTGAGCAAAAATATCACCGGGCATCAATAAAACCGGAAGACGGTTTATGGTTGCTCCGGCTGCTGCGGTTACCATATTCGTAGCTCCCGGGCCAATGGAAGAAACACACGCAAAAGTGGATAAGCGGTTTTTCATTTTGGCATATCCAGCCGAAGTGTGTACCGCTGCCTGTTCGTTCCGCACGAGGTAGTATCTGAAATCGGGTTCCTGCTGCAAGGCCTGACCAAAACCGGCAAGGTTACCATGCCCAAAAATTCCAAAACATCCGGCAAAAAAAGGCTGTTCAATTCCGTCTCTTTCAGAATACTGATTTTTGAGGTATTTCATGGTTGCCTGCGCAACCGTAAGTTTGATAGTTTTCATCATATTTTATTTAGCTTCAAGAAACAAGTATCAAGTATCAAGACCAAGGATAAGAACTACTGATTTTCAAAAATTCATTTTGTCTTGTGTCTTGATTCTTGCATCTTATATTCTATCAATTAAAATCCACCTTGTGATTCAATAAATTCGAGAATCTCATTTTCGTAGGGTGTAAAATTGGCGCAGCCCAGTTGGGTAACCACATGCGCTCCGCAGGCATTTCCCATCCGGCAGCACTTATACCAATCCCATCCTTTCAGAAAACCATAGATAAAACCTGCGGCAAACGCATCACCGGCACCAAGAATATTTACCACTTCCACCGGAAAACCGGGAACTTCCTGAATGGTCCCGTCCGGCAAATAAACAATAGCGCCGCGCGAGCCGGTTTTTAATATCAGTGCATCAACGCCAAAACTCAAAATTCCCTGGATAGCTGCGTCAATATCCCCTTTTATTTCGGGTGCGGAAATTTGCTGGTGGCTTATTTTTAACTGTGATTCATGCGTTAGAAAAGCCGCGAGTACTTCTTCTTCGGTTCCCAAAACGATATTGGCATTTCGCATAAATGCGCGGGTGGTAACTCCAAATGCGCGGATATCGTGCCATTGGTCAGCGCGAAAATCAAGATCAAGCATAACCGGGATTTTATTTTTACGGGCTATTTCAGCCGCCAGAAAAGCAGAACTCCGGGTAGGTTCAATATTCAAAGCTGTTCCCGAAACTTCCAGCATGCGCGATTTTTCGATCCCTGCTTCCAGCACATGATCGATGGTTATTTGTGAGTCAGCGCAATTATCACGGTAATACACCAGCGGAAAGCGATCAGGAGGTTCAATTCCCAAAATCACAGCAGAACTTCTGGCTCCCTCAATTACAGGAATATTTTCTGTAACCACTTTTTCCTTTTTCAAAAAATTCAGCAAAAAATCGCCCACCTTGTCTTTCCCAACCCCGGTAAGCAAAGAGGCATTTAATCCCAAACGGCTGCACCCCACTGCGATATTCAGAGGTGAACCACCAACAAAAGCATGGAACCCAGGTATTTCTTCAAACGGGCTACCCACTTCCTGCGAGTACAAATCGATGGATGATCTTCCATACGTAGTTACGTCAAAAATTTTTTCCGGCTCACTCATATTATTTCAAATTATTCATTTCGGCTGTTACAACAGGTACTCTCGGATCAAGTCCCTTCCACGAATTGTATATCCATTCGTGTTCCGGATCGTCAGTGTTGGCGAGCGACTGGTCGCTTCCGGTTAAAAAATTAAGGTAGTACACATTGTATCCATGACCGGCAACAACGGGGTGATATCCGCCCGGAACCAGAACGATATCGTTATTACGGGCAACGGCAATTTCATCCAGACTTCGGTCGTCGTTGTATACCTGCTGAATGGCAAATCCCTGTGGTTTGTCTATTTTATAAAAATAGGTTTCCTCTAAACATGCCTCTGTCACATCGCCATTATCATCCACTTTTCGATCGTCGTGTTTATGTGCCGGAAATGAGCTCCAGTTTCCCGATGGCGTGTAAACTTCCACCGAAACCAAACGATGACAATCGAATCCGGGTTGAAGCAAACTGTTGATCTGACGTGTTGCATTGTCACCACCACGAATTTCGATGGCTGCCTCTTCCGGTCGTTTAAAATATGCGGGATGATCTTCATCCGTTTCACACCATCCGTATGCAATATCGAGAACTTCGCTTTCAGCAGTTAACTCAAACTTTGTGTTCCGCGGAAGGTACAATGAATGGGCAATTCCGCTAAATACGTCTTTTCGCCCATTTTTGGTTTCCCAGTTTCCTTTATCGGATTTTACAGAAAAATTACCCCCAAGTAAAATAATGGCATATTCGTTGCCTTCCGTGTTTCCTGCCCATATTTCACCTTTTTTCATTAACCGGGCCTGAAAATTTAAAAACTGCCACCCTGTTTCTTCCTTTAAAACACTCTGATAAATTCCGTTATTCGGATCTGGTTTCGCCAATAATCTGTATTTTTTGTCTTTTATCATGATTTAACTTTTAAATTCACTTGCTTTTCCTGTTGATTTAAATAATTCAAATTTTTTGATGCAAAACTTTTCAAACGCTTCCATATATGATTTTCCCGGAACGATGGGATCGAACTGAGCCGGAGAATACTTAAAAAATTCACGAACCACGCGCGTCCAAATCAAACGGGCATCGGTTGCAATGTTTATTTTGCACACGCCAAACTGAATTGCCTTAATGATTTCCTTATCTGAAACTCCCTTAGCATCAATACCCAACTGACCACCGGCTGCATTTATTCGTTGTATCTCATCCTTATTTACTGCCGAACCGCCATGGAGAACCAGAGGAAATCCGGGTAATTTTTGCTGAATCTCTTCCAGAATATCAAACTGAAGTCCCTGTTTCCCTGAAAATTTATATGCACCGTGGCTTGTTCCAACGGCAACCGCCAAACTATCGCATCCGGCTTGTTCAACAAATTCAACAACTTCGTCTGGCTGTGTATATTTTTTATTCTTTTCATCCACAACCAAATCATCTTCCACACCACTTAAAACCCCCAATTCAGCTTCAACCGAAATACTTTTTTTGTGTGCTTCTTCAACAATCTCTTTGGTAATTTTCACATTCTCATCAAAGGGTTCGTGTGACGCATCAATCATAACCGAGGTGTAATCTCCCGATAGGATACTTTGGAATGCATGTTCTTTGTTTCCATGATCGAGATGAATGGCAAAAACTGTTTTGGGATAAATTTTAGCTGCCGCAGAAATCATTGCAATCAACATTTCAGAAGAAGCATAATTTCGGGCAACCGGTGTGGTTTGAATAATAAAAGGAGAGTTTGCTTTTTGAGCTGCAGCAAACAATCCGTGAATTTGCTCCATATCCCAAACATTTACCGCAGCAATTCCATACCTGCCGTAACATTTTTTGAATAGTTCACTGGTTGAAACAAGCATTTTTGCCTTTATTGATTTAGTTATACTTCCTAAATTTAAATCATTATTTATACTCAATACAAATAAAACAGGCAAAACTTTATGCAAAGGTTTGCATAAAAAAGTATTGATTCAGAGCAAAATAATAGTGAACAGCAAGAAAAAATGAAGCGTTGGAAGCAAAGTATCTTGCTCCAAAATCCTTCTATTTATCTGGAAGAGCCCCGAACAACCAACTCGGGCAGCAACGTTTCAATTCTGAAGCTTAAAATCTCATTTGAAGCATTAATTCGTTTCATCAAAAAGCGGGCAGCTAGAACTCCCATTTCGTAGGTGGGCTGCCAAACTGTAGATAAGGAAGGTTTAAAAAAAGAGGAGTGTGGATCGTCATCAAAACCAATAACAGATATTTCTTCAGGAATTTTTATTCCCGCCTCTTTTATTACATACATTGCCCCAATGGCTACACCGTCATTAATTGCAAATATAGCATCGGGAGGATTGGGCAGCGCCAGAAGTTTTTTTGTGGGGTCGATCCCATGTTCCGGTGCAAACCCGCAACTTTCAACAATATATTTTTCATTTACCGGGATATTGTGTTTGCTTAAAGCATCTTTGTATCCTTTGAAACGGTGCCGCGCTGTGGAAAGCGTCTGCTGCCCGGCAATGTGCGCCACTCTTTTACAACCGGTCTGAATCAAATGCTCTACAGCCTGAAAAGCACCATTGTATTCGTCAACAAAAACTTTATCCACTTCAATTCCTTCACAATCACGGTCGAAAATTACCAAAGGAATATTGTTGTCGGTTAATATTTTTAGATGACCAAAATTTTTAGTTTCAGACGACGGAGAAATTAAAAATCCATCTACCCGAATGGATGTAAAAGTTTGAATAATATTTTTTTCTTCTTCGTAAGATTCGTTTGACTGGCTGATAATCATATTCACTCCCAAAGGGTTCACCATATCCTGGATTCCGTTAATTACCGAAGAAAAAAAATAACTCGTGATTTCAGGAACCACCACACCTATTGTGTTGGTTTTGTTTTTCAGTAAATTAAGAGCAAGTAAATTGGGTTGATAGTTTAATTTTCGGGCCAGTTTTACTACCGCCTTTTTTGTTTTTTTGCTTATTGCAGGATGGTCATTCAAAGCACGCGAAACCGTTGAGGGAGAAACCCCCAGTTGATTTGCAATTTCAGTTATGGTGGTACGCGACTTTTTCATGCCAAGCCAAAAATGTCCGGTAAATGCTGTCTAAAAACGATGACGCCAATTTAGTTGATGTTTAACAAATTACCTAATTCTTCCATGGTATAAAAAACTTTCGCACCCAACTTCTTAAATTCCTCCTCCTTCAGTTTTGTTGAAAAAGCATACACATCAAAACCGCCTGCTCTCGCAGCTTTTACACCGGGGATACTATCTTCAACAACAGCACACTGTTGGGGAGAAAAACCCATTTTTTTGGCGGCATGTAAATAAATATCGGGCTCGGGCTTCCAACTTCCAATGTCATACGAACTAAAAATATTCTCACCAAACTTATCAGCAAGGTTTGTGGAAACCAGGTTAAGTTTAATTTTTTTCACCGGCCCGCTGGAAGCCACGCCAAAAGGTATTCTTAATTTTTCAATGATTTCATGAACTCCGGGAACAGGTTTGAGTTCGGTTTTGAAGGCCTGAAAAGAACGTTTTCTGAATTCCTCTTCAAAATCCTCTGGTAAATCTTTTCCCAAATGTTCCGTAAAAAATTTCAAATTTTCTTTCATCGAGGTGCCGGTTATTTGCTCCAGAACCGTTTCCTGTTCCAGTTCACATCCCAATTCCGACATCATTTCCCTAAACACTTTGGCTGAAATTGCCTCACTGTCAACCAACACCCCATCGCAATCAAAAATTATACATTTATATTTCATACGAATTATTTTTACAACCACTGCATCATATCTACCCAAAAATGTTGCCCTAATCCAACGGTAAAAATCAGGAACCCCATAATTCCATGAACTATGGCAGTGAACAGCACGCTTTTGGTTTTATCGTAGAGCCAGGCCAAATATATTCCTGCAAAAAAAGTCAAAACCAGCGAAAGCACACTGAAATATACAATGTGTACAAAACTAAAAGTTATCGCACTGGCCAAAATCAAAATCCATTTATTTTGAAACAGACGGGAATATCGCATAAAAAGAAATTTCCGGTAAACGACTTCCTGTCCGTAAGCTGAAAATACCGGATAAAACCCCAACATTGCCAGCCAAATTGCAGGGTTTCTGCGTGGCAGATTAAACAGGTTCTCAGGCTCAAAAATCAAAACAAATATCAATAGAAAGATTCCGCTCAGTACAACAACCAGCAGTTGCTGCAACCACATTTTTTTTGAAATATTCAGACGAACCAAATCACGCAAATGAAAATCTTTTTGTTTTCTGAAATACAAAATTAGCGCAACTAAAACAGGCAATAAAACGGAACTGGGATGAATTATATTCTCCTCAAAAAACAGAAACAGGGGCACACCAATAAACAGAACAACAAATTCAGTGGCGAGAACAATTTTCTTTTTTACCATTTTAGAAATCTGATAAAAATGTAACTCCTGTAATTTTTTCTGAAAGTTCCCATAATTTTTTGGCATCTGCAAGATTATGCGAAGCTTCATTTGACTCCACTTTTACAGGATATCCTTTCATTTCCCTGAATCCGCCAGGCCCGTAAAATTCTCCGCCTTTTACACCTACGTCTACGCAAGCGCGAATTTGCGGCAAGGCCCCCATTTCCGCACTCTGAAAAAACGCATTCAAAAGTACTTTCAAAATCTTAAACAAAAATTTCTTTTCAAGATAGCGGGCCAGGTTGGTATCGGAGACTCCGGGATGAGCAGAAATAGCCAGCGTGTCTACTCCGGCGGTTTCCATTCTTCGCTGTAACTCGTAGGTAAATAATAAATTAGAAAGTTTCGAGCGCCCGTAAGACTTTGTCGGACTGTAGTCTTTGCCATTTTCAAAAAGAAGGTTATCAAAATTCATTTTACCTTGTTTGTGCGCCAAACTGCTCACGTTTACTATTCTTGAATTTTGTGTGTTTCTTATCAGATCAAAAAGTTGCCCGGTTAATGCAAAATGCCCGAGATGATTGATCCCGTTTTGCGCCTCCAGGCCGTCTTTAGTTGTAAAATAGGGAGTCATCATTATTCCTGCATTATTCAGAAGCACATCTATTTTTGTATACTTTCCCTTAAAATCATCAGCAAATTTTTTAATAGATTCAAAACTTGATAAATCAAGTTGCATCACCACAATTTTTCCTTTGGTCTCACCAATCTCGCTTTTTGCTTTCTCTCCATTTTCCATCGATCGGCTGGCGAGAATTACTTCGGCTCCTTTTTGTGCAAAAACTTTCACCGATTCAAAACCAAGTCCGCTGTTTCCTCCGGTTACAACAATTACTTTCCCCGTCAGGTCAGGAATATTTTTGCTTGTCCATTTTCCGTTTTCCATGTTTCTTTTATTTTGACAATTCAATTATATCTTTTGCCTTAAGCACATTCTGACGGAAGCCCCGTAGCATTGAATTTATCATTGCCTGCCCTATTTGAGTAGTACTAACAACCGAATTTGGAGACAAAGCTTTGACAATTTTTACCAGCCACATAAAATAGTCATACATAAACCGGTAGCTTTTTGTTCGCGATTTAATACCACGCAATGGAATTATTATTCCGGGCCTGAACATAAATGCCTGTTTAAATCCGAGTTTCAAGAGATCGTTTTCGGTTTTTCCTTTTATTCGTGCCCACATTACTCTACCGCTTTCTGAAGAATCCGTTCCTTGTCCGGATACATAATTAAAAGTCATTTGCAGATTATTTTCCAGAAGTATTTTTGCCAGAGCCAGTGTAAATTCGTACGATATTTTTTTGTATTGTTCTTCCTTCAAACCAACGGAACTTATTCCAAGGCAATAAAAACAGGCATCGTAACCAGTCAGCTGATTTTTTACATCAGAAAAATTGGTAAAATCTTTATGAATCAATTGCTTCAGCTTTGGGTGATCTATTTCGAGATGATTTCTTCCAACAGCTAAAACTTCCGATATTTCCGGATGATCCAGACATTCCAGCAGAACACCTTTCCCGACCATTCCGGTTGCTCCTGTAACAATTACTTTTTTCATTTTATAGGTTTTAAATGAATTCGTGTTATTTCACTTTTTGTCCCCACACGCATTGGCGGGCCAAATGTTCCGGCACCCTGAGAAACAAAAAGTTTTGTTTCATTAAAACTGTGCAGTCCTTTGTTGTATTGAAAAATAAGACCGGCAATATATTTTATCGGGAAAAGCTGGCCTGCATGAGTATGTCCCGCCAAATACAAATCTACGCCGTGATTACTTGCATATTGAATTCCATCGGGACTGTGATGCAACAACAGAGTAGGCTTACTTTTATCGGGAGAGAGACTTTCGAGTGTACTTTTTATCGTGTTTTTCTGTCCCGTTGTATGTATATTAAATGTTTCACTGTCGGCTGCCATATGATTTAGTCCAATAATCTGTAGCCCATTCCAATGATAAATCTCGTTTTCCAGAACGTGTATATTTATTTCCGTCAAATAGTTCTTAACCATTTGAACACCTGAGTACTTATCATGATTACCTTCAACAAAAAAGATGGGCTTGTGAATATCGGTCAACGGAGCCAGACTTTCTTTTGAGAGATTTATAACGCCATCAAACAAATCTCCTGTAATAAACACGGCGTCAACATTTTGCCGATTCACTTTTCTAACAATTTTTTCTAAAAAAATTTTGCCGCGAAAATGACCAATATGAATATCAGAAAGATGCATAATTCTGATTTCTTTGCTCAATCCTGTAATTCCGATTTCCTGTTGAGTCACCTGAACGTTCCAGGCGTTAAACACGCCATAAACTGAAACAAGGGATGTTATTGCCAATGCAAGAATACCCCTGTTTTTGGGTGAAAAATGTGCAAAAATATTTACTGCCTCAACCAGCAAAACCGACAAAATCAGGTAGAGTAAAACACCCATTACAATTGCTGCCAGCATGTAGATAATATTCCCCCATCGTTTTGTGGAATTTGAGAGTGGCATCATCCCAAAAACCATAAAGGCAGTTGTCGCAGGAAACGCCAAATATAAAAGCCTTGTGTTCTCAATGGCGAAATAAAAATTAAAGCGGCGGGAAAGATAAATATTTGCCCCGGCAATAATCGCCAGAAACAACAATAAAAAAATCAGTGGAAAAAATCGTTTCATAAAAAATAATGTAATTATTTCACTATCAACAAGGAATACCGGTTTATTTTGCTTTTGCAATTTCTTCGTCAACCAATACCTGAAATGTTTCCTCCATTGTAACTTGTAAAGGACGGAAATCGATCCCCAAATCCTTTTTTATCTTTGCATTATCAGCTTTCCATTCCACATTTACATTATTTCTTACATATTTTTTTGTAAATATTTTATTGGCCATCGGCCCAACAAGCAGGAGCAACCATTTGGGTAGCGCTTTCTTTGGTATCGGATAATTTTTTCCAAATTTTGGCTGCAAGACCAAAGCCATTTCTAAAAAATTGGTATTATGCGCTGACGTAATGTAGCGTCCTTTGGCTTCCGGAATAAAACCGGCAAAAAAATGAGCATCTGCCACGTCGCGGACATCAACCAGGCCAACGCCCATTTTGGGCGCTCCCATTTTCATTGTTCCATCACCAAGTTGTTTCATGATATTAAAACTTTCAGAAGTTGTGGCTCCCGGGTTTAACGGAGGCCCCATAACCAGGCTCGGATTAATCGTAATCAAATCCCACTGCGATTGTTTTTCAGCCAATTCCCAGGCTTTTTTCTCGGCCAGTGTTTTGGAATAAGAATAAGGCTGGTATTCCAACGAAGCGGTTGTATTCCATATTTCTTCAGTGAGAATTCCTCCAGCAGCCATCCGGCAATCTACCGCATCAGTATAAATAGCTGCACAACTGCTGGTTAAAACAATTCGCTTTACTGAGGGAGTTTGATTTGCCGTTTCCAACACATTCTCGGTTCCCAAAACGGCCGGCTCAATCAAATCCTTCTGCGGATTTTTAACAACAGTTGTAAAAGGAGATGCAGTGTGAAACACCAATTCGCATCCTTCCATTGCCTCAGCATAGGAACCTTTTTCCAGTAAATCAGATTTAAAATATTTGATTCTTCCTTTGGAATTTTTTGCAATCGCATCAAGATGAGCTATTTTTTCTTTCTTTCCCGGATTTCTGACAGCCGCATGAACGGTAAGTCCTTCTTCCAACAATTTCTTTACTAACCAACTGGCAACATATCCTGTTGCTCCTGTAACCATTACCGGTTTTGTTTTGTCTATTTGTTTCATGATTTTAATTTTTTATGTGAGTACTTACTTATATTTTTGTCAAAAAAATTTTAGATCTTATACTTCTTGAGTAATAATTGAATCATCTGATCAGGATTCAGTTTTGAGCCTTTTAGCACTGCTGATCCCAATCCATCAATAAAAAGAATCAAAAGTTGTGCTTCCAATTCAGGCGACTCGTAATTCAATTTACGAAATGCATTTGTTAAAGCCATGTTCAACGGTTCCATTTTCTTGTCGCCACTTATTTCGAGTTCCCATTTCAATTTGAATTGCAGCTTCCAGAAATCATAATCGGAAACATCAATTTTATTAGTCATTTCAATGGTTTTTCGGATTACTTCTTTTGGATCAGGTTCCATTACAATTTCAACAAAAAGTGACTTCAACCTGTTTTCACCTTCCTCTAAAATAGCTTGCAGCAATCCCTCTTTATTTCCAAAATGCCTGAAAATTAAACCTTCTGAAACCCCTGCCTTTTTTGCCACCTTACTTGTAGATGTGGCATGAAATCCCTCCTGTGCAAAAAGCTGCAATGCAGCCTGTAATATTTTCTCCTGCTTTTCAGTCATATCAAAAGTGAGTAATCGCTCACAAAAATACAAACATTTTCTAAACAAAAAAAAATTTCTCCAATTTTTAAAAAATTAATCCGGACATTAAAAATCAATCCTCTTTATGAAACATAATTTATTCAAATTGTTGTATATTAATATAAAATCTAAATCATTCGTAATGAAATCATTGTTTTTGTTCGTAAAGTATTCTCTTAGTATTGCCTTGTTTTTATTCATGGTTCTGCCTGCTTTTGCGCAGGATGGCGCCGGGCTGTATCAAAAAAACTGTGCACAATGTCATGGAGCCGATCTAAATGGAGGAAATGCCACCAGTCTGGTGGATGGTATTTGGCAATTTGGTGCTGAAAACAGTTATGTGACACGAAATATCAAGTTCGGGATTCCGCACCTTGGAATGCCCTCTTATGAAAAAACACTTTCGGACAATGAAATTCGTTCTATTGTAAGTTACATCCGCGAATCGGAAAATAATGCCGGAGCACAAAAACCACCAACGCCGGAAGAATTGGAAACCATGGATTATGATATTCATGTGGAAACCTTTGCCGATGGTCTGGAGATTCCGTGGGCGATAGATTTTCTTGACAATAATACCGCCCTAATTACTGAAAGGCCTGGAAAACTTCGAATTGTTAAAAATGGCGTACTTCAACCGGAGCCTGTAAAAAATACGCCTGAAGTTTTACATGAAGGACAAGGTGGATTACTGGATGTTGCAATTGATCCTGAATATGACAAAAACAGTTGGGTCTATCTTGCCTACAGTCACGTTTTGCCTGAATCCGGTGGGCAACGTCCACCGGCTATGACACGCCTCGAACGTGGAAAAATTGTAGATAACACCTGGACTGATGCCGAAGTAATTTTTGAAGCACCGCATGAAACTTACCGTACAACACGCCACCATTATGGCTGCCGTATTGTTTTCGATCCTTTGGGATATTTATATTTTGCTATTGGCGAACGTGGTACCGCCGAGCATGCACAGGATATTACACGGCCAAACGGAAAAGTTCACCGGATACACAAAGATGGTTCTGTCCCAAAAGATAATCCTTTTTATAATGAGAAAAACTCAATAAAATCGCTTTACTCCTTTGGGAACCGAAATATCCAGGGAATGGCAATACATCCGGCTACCGGAGAACTTTGGGCAACCGAGCATGGCCCAATGGGTGGAGACGAACTCAACCTCATCAAATCAGGAAAAAATTATGGATGGCCGGTAATAACCTACGGCTTAAACTATAACGGAACTGTAATTACTGAAGAAACACACAAAGAGGGAATGGAACAACCCATTTTGTATTGGAAACCTTCAATTGCGGTTTGCGGATTGGATTTCTACCGGGGAGATGCGTTTGAAAAGTGGAAAAACAGGCTGCTTGTTGGTGCACTAAAATATGAAGAAGTACGTCTTCTCCAAATTGAAGACGAACGTGTTGTTCACGAACAGGTTATATTAAAAGGGGCAGGCAGAGTACGGGATGTTTCTACAGGACCTGACGGAGCAATTTATGTTGTTTTAAATAATCCCGGGAAAGTTGTTCGGCTGGCACCAAAACCAAATTAATAATTCATTTTAATTAAACTTAGTTTGCCGGTTCGAGTCAAAAGTCAGCTAAAGAGACTTTGTTGTGCAGAAAACAGTATTTATAGTTGGATTTATTCAATCACTTTTTGGGATTTTAATCTTTTCTACAAAACGGCCTAGACACCTCAGCTTTTTATTTTTAACCATTTGGATGGCTGTTAACGCTATTTTTCTCGGAGCAGGATTACTTCCCTTTCAGGTAGTAAAATATTTTAAACCCGGAGTTTTCCCCGTTCTAATATTAACCGGACCACTGCTTTATTTTTATGTAAGTTCTCTTGCCATTGAAAATTTTAAGTTAAAAAAGATCCACCTTCTGCATTTAGTTCCATACTTATTAGTCTGTATTCATCGTTCTGCAACGAGTGCAGTATCCATTGTCAGTTCACCCGATTTAACACAGAACCCGAATTATCTTTATAATAAAATTTATCTTTCGCTATTGTTAATTTCTGTGTTTGTTTATTGGTTTTTAAGTTTGGATGTCATTTTAAAGCATCGAAAGAAAATCCCGTTGTATTTCTCAAATTATTCAAGTAAAAACACCTTAAGCTGGCTGATTCTGGTGCTTTCTTTATTTTTACTCTTTTTTATTAGCAACCATTTGTTATTTTTTGCACGAAATGTTTTAGCAATTACGATAAACAGATTTTCTCCTCTCTCTTTTAATTTTACTCTTTTTACCTTTATAATGATTTATTTTGGAATAAATCAATCGGTAATTTATAAAAAAGATAAAGCGCGGTCAACTGAGGATGGGCAAATTTCTCATTCAGACAATCATGAAAATAAATATGTTGGTTCTTATTTAAATGACCAACAAGTAGAAGACTTAAACGATACGGTAATAAATTATCTGAATAGTAAAAAGCCATACCTCAACCCGGAATTCAATCTGCAAATGATGGTCGATGATCTAAATATCTCAAGACATAAGTTATCGCAGGTTATTAACCGTAGTCAGAATAAAAATTTTTATAAGCTTATGAATGAATACAGGATTAGAGAGGTGAAAGAAAAGCTTGGAAACAAGGAATATAAAAATTTAACGGTATTGGGAATTGCTTTTGAATGTGGATTCAATTCTAAAACTACCTTTAACCGAATTTTTAAAGAGGAAACCGGAATGACCCCGACAAACTATATAAAGGGAACATAAGTTCAACACAGATAATAATTTTGTTGAAAAAAAAAGACCCGGTGAGATAACAACCGGGTCTCCCTATGCAATTTAGTCTCTCCTACTTTGCAAATTGATGAACATACTTTTTGTTGAAAGAGTATAAAACGGCTTTATAATTTCCCGATTCCAATTTTGAAAGATTGTATCCTGAATGAATAGGAAATTCGTTACCAATCTTAGCCTTAAATATCCGTCCATTTTCATCATAGATTTCTAATTTGAATTTTTCTTTTTTGAAGTTTAAGTAAGATAACTTCAAATTTTTGCCATCAAAAATGAAATACGGGTCTACATTCATCTCCGATTCACCAAAAATAATTTTATTGGTGGCTATTATAAAATCCTTTTCTACAGAAGCGCTGTTCATTTTCAAAGTCATTTTATATTTACCATTTTCGAGGTTCTGAACATCAAAAATCTTCTGATATGAAGAAATCGGTTTATCCGATTGTTTAAAATAAACCAAATCTCCATTTTTAGCGTAAACGCTAATCTCGAAATCAGACACATGGTCATTTACAACCGAAACAATTAGTTGGTTCGCATTCAATGGTGTTACAATCATTTTTGAAAGATCTGTTGCAGAAGCCATTGTTGCAATTGCCGCTGCCAGCAGTGTTGCTAAAATTCTCTTTGTTTTCATTTTGTTTCTTTATTAAAATTTAATTGTTTTCGTTATTTGCTTATGGTTTATAGATTTTAAACAGGAGGGGAAGTTTAACAATGCTCCGATGAAATTGGTGCCAATAAATTAGTTGGGACGTTTAAATCATTAAGCTAACTAAATTTGATTATTTATGATCAAACCTACAAAGATGAAAAAATCAAACCTTTCGAGACGAAAATTTCTTGGTACAACTGCGGCAGCAGCTACAGGAATTTCGATCATCCCATTCAATTATTCTTTTACACCACAAAGAAAAAAACCTAATTCAAAAGTAAACGGTGTCCAGTTGGGTGTTACAACATTTAGCTATATGCGTGTTCCCCATAGTTTAGAAGAAACTTTAGGATATATATTGGAAGCTGGTATTAATGCGGTTGAAATGCGAGGAGTTTTGGAGGAAGGTTTAGGCATACCGGCAGGCCCTCCCAGACGTCGGAGAGGTTCAGATTTAACTGCAAAAGAAAAAGCCGAAATTGCAGAAGCAACCAAAGCAGCTCAGGAAAAACAAAAAGAGTGGCGTTTAAGTTTACCCATGCAAAAATATGCAGATATCCGCAAGATGTACAACAACGCAGGAGTGGATATTCATATTGCCAAATTTGCACCGTCCGGATGGTCGGACGAAGAACTCGACTATGCCTATAAAGCATCCAACGTACTGGGGGCTTACGGTATAACCGACGAAGCCAGTGTTGAAGCTTGTAAACGTATGGGTAAGTTTGCAGAAAGAAACAATAGCCTGGCTATTTACCACACTCACGGGCAATTTGGTGACCCCGAATTTGACATTGATACATTATTAAGCTATTCACCGGCTAACCGTCTTAACCTGGATGTGGGGCACTATTACGGAAGTACCGGGAAACATCCAAATGATGTTATTATCAAATACCGCGATCAAATTCCAATGATTCACATGAAAGATAAAACCGGCCCCAACCATCCTGAAAAACCAAATACAAGCGTACCTTTTGGAGAAGGTAGCACACCTATAGCAGATGTACTGGAACTGCTAAAAAAAGAAAAATGGCCAATCGATGTTTTTGTTGAGCTTGAATACCAAACTCCGGAAGGTTCTGACCCAGTAAAAGAAGTAACTAAATGTATTGAATACATGCGAAATATACTGGAATAAAAGATAAACCATAATCATTTTCAGACAATCAATAGCAATTGATAAAACCTGATAAAATGGAAAATAAACTAACACGAAGAAACTTATTAAAAACTGTCGGACTTGTTGGCTCCGGTATGATACTTGGCGGTAATGCAACCGGAAATATTATTCGTCCGGAAATTTTGCATGGCAAAGCTGAAAGCGCAGTCGGAAAAGTGAACCTGGCTTTAATTGGAATTGCGAATCAGGGGGCAAATGATGCAAGACAGTTTATCAATACAGGACTTGCAAATATTGTTGCTGTATGTGATGTTGATCTCGATTCCGAGGGTTCACAAAGAACAATTCAACAAGTTCCAAAAGCAAAACAATACAGAGATTTCCGTGTAATGTTTGATGAGATGGCCGGAGACATTGATGCTGTCCAGGTTGCTATTCCCGATTTTGCTCACTTCCCGGTTTGTATGGCGGCAATGCAATTAGGAATAAGTGTTTATGTTGAAAAACCAATGGCCCACACTTTCCTTGAAGCGGAATTATTGGCCAAGGCGGCCCTGAACAATCCCAAGCTGGCAACACAAGTTGGGAACCAGGGACATTCAGGTGAAAATTATTTCCAATTCAAAGCCTGGAAAGATGCAGGAATTATTAAAGATGTGACAGCTGTAACGGCTTTTATGAACGGTACCAGAAGATGGCATCCCTATGATCCAAAGATTTCAAAATTTCCCGAAGCACAGCCATTGCCCAAAGGAATGACTCCGAAACATTGGGACACATGGCTTACAACAGCTGGTTATCACGACTTTAATGAAAAATATCATCCGGGAAACTGGCGTGGCTGGTATGATTTTGGGATGGGCGCTCTTGGAGACTGGGGAGCACATATACTCGATACCATTCATCAGTTTCTCGAACTTGGACTGCCTTATGAAATTGAACCTGTACATGTTCGTAATCGTAATGATTTCTTTTTCCCGTTGGAAACAACTTTAAAATTTAGATTTAAAAGTCCCGGAGACATGCCTCCATGTGATATCACCTGGTACGATGGTGTTGAAAACACACCTCCGTTTCCCGAGGGTTATGAATCTGTGGAGGCAACTGTTGACAATTCCATTCCCCCTCCGGGTGGAACAAGCGCACAGGAAAACCGACCAGCCGGAAATCAAAGGCCACAGCGCAGGCGGAGAAATACTGCAGGTAAAATTATATACAGTAAAGAATTAACATTTAAGGGAGGCACTCATTCTGCTCCTCTTTTTATTATTCCTGAAGAAAAAGCAAAGGAAATGTCTTCTCAATTGCCGGAATATCCTGAAAGTCCTTCCAACCACTATGAAAACTTTCTGAAAGCCTGCCTGGGCGAGGAAAAAACCCGATCTCCGTTTGAAATATTTGCACCATTATCACAGATATTTTCTCTTGGTGTAATCGCAATGCGACGTAACGAGAAACTTATATTTGATGATCGCAACAAAGAAATAATCAACGATAAGTTTGCAAATTCACTTCTAACAGACAGACCTCCGCGTATGGGATGGGAAAGCTATTACAAAGTTTAATGCTTATTCAAATATTATTTTTATTCAGCTATTAAAACCTATATACAATGAAAACACATCTCAAAGTTTATAGCAAAATCAATTTTAATGAGCTTTTTATAAAAAAAATGAACGGTGTACCGATTCTTCTGCTGAGTCTTTTGTTTTTATTACCGTCGTGCAATAAAAAAGAGAATTTTTTACAACCAGAATTAGGGATGAAAGATGTTGAACGAATTGAATCCGACGGTTTACAGTTTAAAGATCTCAATAAAAATGGGGAGCTTGATCCCTATGAAGACTGGCGACTAAGCGCTGAAGAACGGGCAGAGAACCTGGTGTCGATGATGACGCTCGAAGAAAAAGCAGGTTTGATGCACATAACATCAGAACGTCGGCGAGGTGGCTTTGGAAGGGCCGCAATTCCTAACGGTGGCCGCTTCCCGGGACAGGCCGCAGGTGCAGGGGTGCCCAATGGCGGTGCTTCTCCGGGACAGGTAACCCAACCTGATGATGAAGAAAATGAACCTGAGGAGATAATCGCCGAAGATCCGTTCCCGGCGACAATAGACTACATCAATAATCGTAAAATTCGTTATCTCATTATTCGTGACAATCTTCCGGCACATGATATTGCATCCAGAAATAATAAATACCAGGAAATAGCAGAACAAACACGCCTTGGGATACCCATTGTTTTTACATCGAATCCACGTAACCATAGCGGGCGTATAGAATTTGGAATTACTGAAGCAAGCGGACAATTTTCAACATGGCCCGGGCAACTTGGCTTAGCCGCAGCTAATGATGCTTCGCTGATTCGCCAGTTTGCAGAAATCGCACGAAAAGAATGGCGGGCAGCTGGTATTCGAAAAATTTACGGATACCAGGTTGAAACAGCAACTGAACCCCGATGGCGCCGTATAAGCGGAACCTTTGGCGAAAGCCCGGAGTTGAGCGCAGAATATACACGTGAATTGGTAATTGGTTTTCAGGGAGATGAAATAAATAGTGAGTCTGTTGTTCACACGATTAAACACTTTCCGGGCGACGGGCCGGTTTATCTCGGGATGGATCCTCACACTGAACAGGGACAATGGGCCATTTATCCGACTGAAGGCAGTTTGGAAAAATATCATCTTCCGCCATTTCAGGCCGCAATTGATGCAGGTGTAAGTTCAATTATGAGTTATTATAATCGTCCGAGTAATGAAATGTCGGTACCACAACTCAACGGCGAACCTTTTGAGGATGTGGCCGCCGCCTATAACAAGGCAATCATTACTGAACTTCCGGATAAAATGGGATTTAAAGGTTATATAAATACTGACAGTGGAATACTGACACGCCAAGCGTTTGGAGTTGAAGATTTATCGATGGAAGAACGATATGCAAAGGCTGTTCAGGCGGGAGTTGCTCTTTTCTCCGATGTGAATGATCCTGCACCTTTATTAAGTGCTGTAAAAAGTGGGGTACTTTCAGAAGAAGATCTTAATCCGAAAGTAACATTACTTCTTACTGAAATATTTAAACTGGGTTTATTTGAAAATCCGTATGTTAACCCGGATGAAGCACAGCAAGTAGCAGAAAACAGGGAATCACAGGCATCTGCAGACGAAGCCCACAGAAGATCGATTGTTTTGTTAAGTAACTCCGATGTCTTACCGCTCGATAATGATAAAAAGGTATACGTGGAAGTATTCACCGGCAGAAACAGCGAAGAATCAACGAGTTCATTCAAAGAATTAATGGGACAATCCCATCAAACAGTAGATAGTCCTTCGGAAGCAGATGTGGCTATTGTTTGGGCAATGCCAAGCACTTATGAAATCTCACCGGAAGAGGGTGTTTCAATTGACCTGAATAAAGACACAGGAATTGATGTTGCAAAAATCCGCGATATTGAATCCAAAGTACCAACGATTTTAGTTGTAAACTTTGACAACCCATGGATTATCAACCAAATTGAACCCGATGCAGCAGCTGTTTTAGGCACCTTTGGTGTGAAAGCAGAAGCTCTGATTGACGCAGTTTATGGTCGATATAATCCTTCAGGTAAATTGCCTTTCACTATTCCGGCTAATCTGGAAGCTGTTGAAAAAAATGCATCCGATGTTCCCGGTTATGCGGAAGATTTTGATTACGTGTATAGCAACAAGGCAGGTGATGATTATTCATTTGGATTTGGGTTGAGTTATTAATTGAAACAAATTACAAAAACGAATTAAGTTACTTATAATGAAAAGTATAAGCACACTAACAATATTATTTATCTTATTAAAAAGTTCCATTTTAATAGCACAGGGAACCTACAGTTTTCAACCCAACATCGAGGTCAGGACTGTGAATCTTTTACACGAAGATAAACTTGAATTCAAGGACCTCAATAAAAACGGCAAACTGGATATCTACGAAGACTGGCGTCAATCGGTTGAAAATCGGATCCAGGATCTGCTTAATCAAATGACCCTGGAAGAAAAAGTTGGGTTTTTGTTAATCAATACGCTTAACGCAGAAAGCTATGGTAAAGTATCGGAATCAGGCGTTCGGTATGTTGAGGATGAAAAGATGACCCGGTTTATTTTCAGAAATACGGTTATTGAAAATCCTGAACGCACTGGAGGCAGAGGCGGCGGTTTTGGTGGAGGTCAGGTCTCTCCTTACGAAGCAGCCCAATTTACAAATTCAGTTCAGGAAATTGCTGAGAATACGCGACTTGGTATACCTGTCGTGTTTAAATCAAATGCGAGAAACCATGTCACTTATGATGCAAGAGCAGGAATCAATGTTGGTTCAGGTGCCTTTTCTGCCTGGCCTAAAGAAGCAGGTTTGGCCGCAACACAAGATATTGGGCTAATTGCCGAATTCGCTAATGTAATGAGGCAGGAATGGACTTCTATCGGTCTTCGTTCGATGTACGGCTATATGGCTGACCTCGCTACTGAACCGAGATGGTACCGTATCCATGAAACGTTTACCGAAGACAGTGAATGGGCTACTGAAATTGTATCGACCCTTATCAAAAACCTGCAGGGTGAATCTTTGAATTCAAAAAGTGTTGCGTTAACATTGAAACACTTCCCGGGAGGAGGACCGCAGGAAGGTGGAGGCGATCCTCATTTCGACTATGGAAAGAACCAGGTTTATCCGGCGGGAATGTTTGATTACCATGTAGCGCCGTTTAAGGCTGCAATTGATGCGGGTGTTTCGTCCATTATGCCATATTACGGAATCCCCATTGGCCAGCAATACTTACCCAACGATGTTGGTATGGCGTTTTCTAGGGGAATTGTAACCGGTTTATTGAGAAATGAACTTGGTTTTAAAGGATATGTAAATTCGGATACGGGTATTATTGGAGACAGAGCATGGGGATTGGAAGATAAAACCGAAGAAGAACAAATAATAATTGCCGTGGAGGCAGGAACAGATGTTCTTTCCGGATTCAGTAATAACAAAATGATTTTAGACCTTGTAGAATCTGGAAAGATTTCTGAAAGCAGAGTGGAACTATCGGTAAAAAGGCAACTGAGAGAACAATTTGAACTCGGTTTATTTGAAAATCCGTATGTAGATTCAGACAGGGCAGCTTATATTGTTGGTAATGCATCTTTTCAACGAAAAGCAGATATTGCGCAAAGAAAATCAATCGTACTGTTGCAAAATAAAATGAATCTTCCTCTTGCAATGCCTGAACGGAATGATTCTCTTGTTCTGTTTACAATGGGGGTTGATAACGAGATATTTAATAATCGATCGTGGTCGGGTATTAAAGCAATATCAGGAGATTATGATGCTGAAAATGGTCAGCTTCCGGATATAGGTGATGATGTTGATTATGCTGTAATCAGGATCAATGTGCTTAATACAGGAGGTAGGTTTGGCGGAGCTATTCCAGAGGAATTAGATCTGCTGGCATTCTCCGATATGGTTGGTTCAAAATCGTGGCACATATCTCCTTCCCTGGCTGATATAAAAACTGTTATGGATAAAGTAGGCGCGGAAAAGACAATTCTGTCAGTAAATTTTCGAAATCCATATGTTTTGGATGCAGATTGTGGCTTCCTGAATGCAGGGGCTATTCTGGCTACATTTGGCGTGAAAAGTGAAGCGCTTATGGATATTATCATGGGTGATTTCAAACCCACCGGAAAATTGCCATTTGCATTGGCAAAAAGCAAAGAGGCTATCATAAATCAGGATTCAGATGCGCCTGGTTATCCCGATGAAGATACTCTTTTCCCGTTCGGATTTGGGTTGACGTACTAAAGATATTGCTCACACGAAATAATTGACCAATGGATAATGATATCGTTTATTGAATATAAAACTCTGTCTATTAGCAAAAAATCAAACAAGAAGCTTTTTGTATTTGTTGTAGAGAGTTTTTTGTCATGTAGTAAGAAGAGAGTTTTAATCAACCTGGATTGAGAGAAGGAAAGGCACACTTTTTTGTTTCGACGATAGAATTAGTTACTGATTCAACAACGAGTACCGCGTCTTATTAAAGTATTTTACGTTTCAATTGGCCCATTGGGGCGTCCATATTTGTAAGATATTCTATCTTTGAAATGCATAAATAGTAGATTTTTATGATGAAAGTCAAAAAAATCTTATCCCCCGGTGAGGCCGGGGGATTTTATTTATAAAGCTTCACTTGATTTCCCAAAATAAACAAACCAAACTTTTATTTTGAATATCTTTTTCAAAGCAAACTACCCTGACGGGGGCCGCGTACATTCAAACTGTACTTTTCATTCAGCTTACTGATAAAGTAAGCCGACAGTAGCGGCGACTCTTTTTCTAAATTCTGATGAACAAAGAAATAGAGATTTTCTAGTCCGTTTTCAATCCAAACACCCACTCGTTCAACCCAATCATCTAAACGACTGTAATCTGTCGGGTGATTGGCTCCGACGTATCGCACAAATGCAGTAGGTGTTGTCAATCGCATATGTAGCATATCTCTTCTTCCCGCAGTATCTACAATAATATTTGCAGTCTCATTCTCTTCCAAAAGGGAATATAATTCGGAAGAAATCTTCTCATCACTAAACCATTCTTTGTTTCTGAGTTCAACCGCCAGTGGAATTCCCGGTGGAAATTTGGTTAAAAAACCTCTTAATCTATCAAAGTCTTTATATGAAAAATTATCATGAAGCTGAAGGAAAACCATTCCCAGCTTTGGATTAAAATTACTGATTTTAAAACAGTAATCTTCAACCAGTTCGCCAACATTAATCAAACGTTTATAATGACTTATCGAATTTGTAATTTTCGGAAAGAACCTGAAATCGTCAGGCGTTTTGTTGCGCCACGTTTCAACCTGGTTTATTGAAGGGATATTATAAAACGTGGCATTTAATTCTATACTATTAAATTGTGTGGCATAATAAGCCAGTTCATCTTTTGTTCCCCGGGGATAAAAGCCCTTTAAATCAGTTCGGTTCCATTTCGCACAACCAACATTCACACATACTTTTGGCTTGTTTCCTTTCGATCGCGCCAGAACTTTTTTTGAATCGGGATGATCTGGAGGTAAGACAAAATCAACGCTTCCCGGATTCTCAACTTTCCCAAATTTCATAGCCTGTAATTTTGATAGGAATAAAATCCCAATTAATCTTTTTCTCAAATTTCGAAAGAATCTGTTTCATTAGCAAATTTTCATCATTTTAACAAAACACTTTCTCCGAAGTATTTTCAAGTCTAATTTTATTTTACTCCCATCTTGTTCACTCAAATCAGATGACAGTGATTTTGCTTATATTTAGTGAATGGTAAAAACTATATCTTTAATCGGGTTTATTCAGGCTATTTTTGGCATACTGATTTTTGTGTCAAAAAGACCAAAGCACCTTAGTTTTACTATTATCACATTTTGGCTTTTTATTATAGCAATTTCGCTGGGAACAAAACTGCTTCCTTTTGATACGGTCGAATATCTTAAGTTTGGAGTATTTCCCATACTATTTTCGCATGGCCCTTTGCTTTATTTATATGTAAACTCGTTGGTAAATGAAAACTTTAAGTTGAACTGGAAACACCTGTTACATACTTTACCAATTTTTATT
The DNA here is from genome assembly GCF_009762775.1 of Maribellus comscasis. Lineage (GTDB taxonomy): Bacteria > Bacteroidota > Bacteroidia > Bacteroidales > Prolixibacteraceae > Draconibacterium > Draconibacterium comscasis. The sequence continues at coordinate 2,643,714 of NZ_CP046401.1, forward strand.
ATCGGTATACAGCGATCCCTGGGAAACCAGGTTTCAATGAACAGTTCTCCTGATTTGTCAGAAAATCCAAATTATATTTACAACAACATTTACTATGCACTTCTGATCATTTCAGTGGTGACTTATTGGATTTTGAGTATCCAGCTCATTCTAAAACACAGAAAAAGTATTCCCTATTTTTTTTCCAATTACACAGCAAAAAACACATTAAATTGGCTCATTCTACTTATTGTTGTTTTTTTATTTCTGATTGTGATTGAGTTGTTTATATCGTACATTGAAAAATTAATGAATACCAAATTCACTGAACTTTCAAGCATTCATATCAATTTGACCATCTTTACTTTTATGCTTGTATTTTTTGGCATAAAACAAACCGCCATTTATAAGAAGCAAAAAATTAGTTTATCTGATTCTGTAAAAACAAAAAATACTCAGGCAGCATTAAACGAAAGACAGGAGAAAGATCTTAACAAGGAAATTATTCAGTATCTGAAAACTAAAAAACCATATACAAATCCCGATTACAGCCTGCAGATGATGGTTGAAGACCTTAATGTTCCCAGATATAAAATATCACACGTAATTAATGCCAGTCAAAAAAAGAATTTTTTTAAATTCATTAACGAATTCCGGGTGAAAGAAGTTAAAGAAAAACTTGCCGATCCTTTATATAAACATTATACTCTTCTCGGGATAGCTTTAGAATGCGGTTTTAACTCCAAAACTTCATTTAACCGGATTTTTAAGGAAGAAACGGGTGTTACACCTTCTCATTACAAGAAATCTCTTCAGCTATAACGGGACTATTCTCAAGGCCTGCGAATTGATCCAAAAGTACCAATCCGGGTGCCAACTTGTAAAATAAGGTTTCATCTTGTTTGTTGAAGCGCTTTTCAGAAAGAATTGCATTAATTTAATGTGTTCATAGGTTTAATTCATTAAGTGTAGTGAATTAAAAAATATATTATCCCTCGGCGAGGCCGGGGGTTTTTTGTTAATTCTTTGTAAGTTTGGAGAAATCTAAACTAACATTTCCAGAATGAAAAAATCTGTAATTTTTCTGACAGCTTATTTATTTGTTTCGTGTTCAACTTATTTCGAACCAGCAGAGGAATTAAACCCGTCAATGGGGCTATGGTATAATGAAGCAGCCAGTGAATGGACCGATGCGTTGCCTGTCGGTAACGGGCGTTTGGGAGCAATGATTTATGGTGGAACAACATCTGACACCATCCAGTTTAATGAGGAGACACTTTGGAGCGGGCAGCCCCACAACTATTCTCACGAAGGTGCATACAACTACCTTGGAAAAATCAGACAGTTATTGTGGGATGGGAAACAGGCCGAAGCTGAGCAACTGGCAAACGAACATTTTATGTCAGAACCATTCGGACAGTTTTGTTACCAGCCCTTTGGGAAAATATTCTTGAATTTTCCCGGGCACGAAAATCCTGAAAACTATAAACGTCAGATTGACCTTCGCAATGCTCTTTCAACGGTCTTTTATGAATTGGATGGAGTTAGCTTTAAACGCGAAACTTTTGCTTCCAATCCCGATCAAGCAATCATAATTCATCTGGAAGCATCAAAAAACGGAGCGTTAAATTTTGCTGCAGGACTAAATTGCCCCCACGAAAATTATTCGGTTTCGATAGAAAACGACCAAATTATCCTTAAGGGAAAGGCAAATAATTATCCTAACAAATTAGGACGCGACGGGAAACCTTATCCGGAAAGTAAACTTATTTTTGAAGCCCGGCTGAAGGTTACAAACGAAGGGGGTGGAATTGTTAAAGACGGAAAAACATTAAAAGTGGCCAATGCCAGAAAAGCCACTCTTTATTTAGTAGCGGCAACAAGTTTTGTAAATTACAGCGACATCAGCGCAAATCCTTCGGAAAAATGCGATTCATATCTTTCAAATATTAACGGAAAATCATATGAAATGCTAAAGTCTTCTCACATTGAAGATTATCAAAAATTATTTAACCGTGTGGAACTGGATCTGGGAAGTTCTGAAATTTCAAAACGCCCTACCGACGAACGGCTGGCTACTTTCAAAGCAGATGAAGACCCTTCTTTGGTTTCGTTGTTGTACCAGTATGGAAGATATTTGCTGATTTCATCTTCACGACCGGGAACACAGCCCGCAAACCTGCAAGGCATCTGGAACGATAAAATAGCACCGCCGTGGGATAGTAAATACACGATTAATATTAACACCGAAATGAATTACTGGCCGGCTGAAATGACGAATCTTTCAGAATGCACCAATCCTTTAATTAAAATGGTTACCGAAATAGCGCAGACCGGTAAAAATGTGGCAAAAGAACATTATGATATGGATGGCTGGGTAACTCATCATAATACTGATATCTGGCGGGGAGCTGCCCCGATTAATAACTCAAACCATGGGATCTGGCCAACCGGAGGTGCATGGTTAAGTCAGCATTTGTGGTGGCATTATCAATTTAACGGTGATAAAGCTTTTCTGGGGAAAACCGCTTACCCTGTATTAAAAGAAGCGTCCCGCTTTTTTGCCGAATACCTGGTGCCGGATCCTCAACATCCGGAATGGCTGATTAGCGGACCAAGCAACAGCCCCGAACAAGGTGGTTTGGTAATGGGACCAACCATGGATCATCAGATTATCAGAGAATTGTTTGCCAACACGATAGAGGCTGCAAATATTCTTGGAGTCGATAATGATTTTGCCAAAATGTTAAAGGAAAAACGGGCTAAAATTGCGCCGAATCAGATTGGGCAGTACGGGCAGTTACAGGAGTGGCTGAAGGATGTTGATAATCCGGAAAATGAACACCGGCATGTTTCCCATTTGTGGGGTTTGCATCCCGGAAGTGAAATTCACCCCTTAACAACTCCCGATTTTGCCGATGCATGCAAAGTAACACTCTCGCAACGTGGCGACGGTGGAACGGGCTGGTCACGGGCATGGAAAATAAACTTTTGGGCGCGATTGCTCGATGGAGATCACTCCTTCCTTCTATTAAAAAACCTGATGGTTCCCTCAAAAAGTAAAGAAACCAATTATGAAGACCGGGGTGGTCTATACAACAACTTGTTTGATGCACATCCACCGTTTCAGATCGACGGGAATTTTGGCGCTACTTCAGGAACTACTGAAATGCTTTTGCAGTCGCACCTGCGCGATGAAAATGGTGATTTCTACCAAGACCTCCTCCCTGCACTTCCATCTGCACTTTCCTCCGGCAAAATAACGGGAATAAAAGGAAAAGGTGGTTTTGAATTTACAATCTCCTGGAAAGATGGCTCTCTTGTTTCTGCAGAAATAAAGTCTTTGCTCGGAAACAAACTAAATCTGCGTTATAAAGGAAAAATAATCTCAAAAAACACAAACGAAGGAGAAAGTTATACTTTTACCAAAGAAAATTTTTAATATGAAAGCGCTTGTTTTAGAAGAATATATGCAACTCAATTACAGGGATTTTGAAGAACCTGAGATTGAATCCAATGAAGTATTGGTACAAGTTAAAGCCTGTGGTATTTGCGGTAGCGATGTTCACGGAATGGATGGAAGCACGGGCCGCAGAAAACCACCATTAGTGATGGGACACGAAGCCTCCGGTACTATTGCAAAAACAGGAAAAGATGTTTCGGACTGGCAAGTTGGCGACCGGGTTACTTTTGATTCAACCATATACCAGCTCGAAGATTGGTACACGCGGAAAGGACGTTACAACCTGAGTGACAACCGGAAAGTTTTGGGTGTTTCGCCCGGAGAATACCGGAAGCATGGCGCTTTTGCAGAATATGTATCGGTGCCGGCGCATATTCTGTATAAAATCCCCGACAATGTTTCATTTGAACAGGCCGCGATGGTTGAACCGGTTGCAGTTGCAGCCCATGCTGTAAATATTTCAAAAATTCAACCCGGGGCCAGTGCCCTTGTTATTGGAGCCGGAATGGTAGGAATGTTTGTGCTTAATATGTTAAAAATTGCAGGAGCAAATCCCATAATCGCGCTGGACCTGGATGAAAATAAACTGGAGCTGGCGAAAGAATTTGGTGCAACTCATACTTTCAATACTTCTAAACCCGGTATTTCAGAAAAAATAAAGGAATTAACCAAAACCCGTGGTGCAGACTTTGGTTTTGAAGTGGTAGGAATTTCGGAAACTGTAAACCTTTGTATTAACAATTTGCGCAAAGGCGGAACAGCAGTTCTGGTTGGAAACCTGAAACCCGAAGTTACCATTCCCTTACAAAAAGTTGTTACAACAGAACTTTCGCTTTTGGGAAGCTGTGCCATAAATGGCGAGTATGAACTGGTGCTTGATTTGCTTGCTTCAGGTAAGATTAATGTGGACAAAATGATTTCAGCCAAGGCTCCTCTTTCCGAAGGAGCATTTTGGTTTAAACGGCTTTATAACAAAGAACCCGGACTAAATAAGGTAATTTTAGTCCCTTAAATTCTTCAAAATAAATCAAACATGAAAACATATCGTATCGCCATTCTCGGATGCGGAAAAGTAGCCCACTTACATGCCAAAGCGGTTCAAAACTTAAAAAATGCAAAACTTGCAGGTGTTTGGAGTCGTTCAAAAAATACAGCTGAAAAATTTGCGTCGGAATATAAGGTTCCGTTCTATTCTGAAATTGAGCCATTGATTAAAAACGAAAAAATAGATCTGACCATTATTTGTACTCCGCATCCTTTTCACCTTGAACCGGCAAAACTTGCGGCAAAAGCTGGTTCCCATATTCTTGTGGAAAAACCGCTCGCTTCCACTCTGGAAGATTCGGATGAAATGATAAAGACCTGTAAAAATGCCGGCGTTAAACTTGGAGTAATAAGCCAGCGGCGTTGGTACGAACCCGTGAAACGGGTAAAAGATGCGATTGATGCCGGCAAACTGGGAAAACCGGTTTTTGGAACCATAAATATGTTGGGCTGGCGGGATGAAGCGTATTACGAAGCCGACGAATGGCGTGGCACCTGGAAAATGGAAGGAGGCGGTGTTTTGGTTAACCAGGCACCTCATCAGCTGGATATTTTGCTCTGGTATATGGGCGAAATTGATGAAGTTTACGGATTGTGGCGCAACCTAAATCATCCCTATATAGAAGTAGAAGATACTGCGGTTGCGATTATCAAATTTAAAAACGGCGGTATTGGAAACATCATTGTAAGCAATTCGCAAAAACCAGGAATTTATGGAAAGGTACATGTACATGGCGAAAATGGAGCTTCAGCAGGTGTTCAAACCGATGGCGGAGCTATGTTTATTGCTGGAATGTCGGGAATTCAGGAGCCGCCGGTAAACGATATCTGGTCGGTGCCGGGCGAAGAAAAATTGATGGAGAAATGGAAAAGCGAAGACTCTGCCTTTTTTAACAGCGTGGACCCAACGATATATTATATGGAGCGGCAAATTGAAGATTTTATCCAAGCTATTGAAAATAAACGCGAACCCCTGGTAACGGGAGAAGACGGCCGAAGAACCGTTGAACTTTTTACTGCAATTTACCGCTCAACACGCGACAACAAACCAGTAAAATTTCCTCTCCATCCCGAAGGTGAAGATGACCTGGATGGAAGGCTAAAAAAATAATTACTGTTGAACCTTTATTTCGCTGCTTTCCGTCTGCAAACAAACAATATTGTTCCTCTGCTCCAGTTTGGAATTAATCATTAACATTCCCGCCACTACCAAGGTAGCAACAAGCGCTATTACAAAATAAGCTTTTGAATCTACATCAAATCCGTCGATAAATTTTTGAATTGAATTGCGTCCCATCTTCCCTCACCTTTAAATCATCATCAAATACAAAAATAAAGGAAAATAAACTTTTAACTAGCTAATTTTCATGTCTTTTTGAACAAAAATGTCCCAGAAAGAGAAAAATGTCAGTTTGAAGTCTAAAATATTTATGGATATCACCGCCTAAGCCGAAGTGGTTTTCTGTGGCGGGCAAAATCATCTGTCCATTTGCTTTCAGTTTCAATCGTAAAAATACTAAAGAGGCGATACTAATTATTTTTATCTTAAACAAAAAGGGTGGCTCAACAGCCACCCTTATTTTACCCAAACATTAATACAATTTTGCATTAATTAATTTTAGTAAATCGGAATAGTAGAAATTATTTTAAAACCTCAATTATTCAGGCAAATAAAATTTACCTTTTTAATACAATTACATTCGTCTCTTTATGCTAGTTTGTTTTGATTAGCCGAATGACCCTTTATCGAACTTTTCAAAGTGATTGAATGGTAGATTTTCAAATTTTCGATACAAAATTAAATGTGTGCGTTTACAAAATATAGATGAGAAATTTTGAAAAACCCGATACTTAAAGAACCATTTCTTTTAACCAAATTTGATAATTTTAAAACTCAGATTAAAACCAAATTTAAAGATTGATTTTATTTCCAATTTTGTGCAAACCCAGTTCGACAACCCTATATCAACATTTTGTCAGTGATTAACCAATCTATTTTGTAATTAAACTTTGTTATTTGTGAATGACTAATTGCCTAAAGCATGTTTGAAATTTGGACTGTCGTTAACCAATTTTACTGTCAGTAATAACCTGTGTTTTTCATTTTATCTGCTATCATAATCAAATGTTTTAAAATGTTTTCAATGTCAATTTATGTCAAAAAAAAATAAAACACAAAGATATCTTTATCTTTTTGCAAATAAATCAAAAACTAGTTGAAAAAACATTCATAAATAACTGAAAAAGAAATAGTTATGTCTATTCTAATTATTCTAATTATTCTATCTTTTCCAGATTTATTTTTAGAAACTACTTTGATTAAACATCATTTCCCCATTATGATAAATTGTCTTTTGTATGAAAATTTTGTGATGAAAATCCGGCAGAATTTTTACCATATTTTGAGGGGGAAATACTGAATTCTTTTTTGAACTGAACACTAAAATATTTAGGATCATTAAATCCGGTTTTATATGCAACTTCTGAAACATTTAACTGCCCCCTTGTCAGGAGTCGCGCAGCCCTTTTCAAACGAAGAATCCGAATAAATTCAAGAGGAGTACTTCCGGTTAAGGCCACAATTTTATTATACAACTGCATTCTGCTGATTGCCATTTCCTTGCTAAACTCAGCTACAGTAAACTCCGGATTTCCCATTTGTTCTTCCATGATATCAAAAGCCTTTTTCATAAATTTTTCGTCGAGGGATGTGATGCTAATATCCTTAGGTTCAATTTCTACCTTTGTATTAAAAACCTTCCGTATGTTTTGTTTCAATTGGACCAGGTTTTCAATTTTTGCCTTTAAAATATCCAAATTAAAAGGTTTTAAAATGTAATCATCGGCGCCACTCTTTAAGCCCTCCAGTTTTTGTTGTTCCGAGGTTTTGGCCGTTAAAAAAATAAAAGGAATATGACTGGTAATTTTATCGCTTTTTACTCTTTTACAAAATTCTATGCCATCCATTACCGGCATCATAATATCGCTTAAAATTATATCCGGAAGTTTAATATTTAACTGCGCCAAAGCGTGTTTTCCATTTTCAGCCTCAACTATTTCGTATTCGTCACTAAGGTTTTCCTTCAGGTATTTCCTCAAATCCAGATTATCTTCAACTATTAATATAACAGGATTTTGTTCGGATATGATTTTCTCTCTTCGAAGAACGGGTTCTTTTTGATTAACTGAAAATTTAATTTCTTCTGTTTTCCCGTAAAAAATATGATTTGAAATGTTCCCGTCATTTTTAATCGGCAATTTCACCGTAAAACTGGTTCCTATACCTTGCGCACTGTCAACTTTAATTATCCCGTCATGAAGCGTTACATATTCTTTTGTTAATGCCAAACCAATCCCTGACCCCTGACTTCCAAAATTATCCTGATTTTCAGCCTGATAAAAACGATTAAAGATTTTACCAATGTTGTCGGGGTGAATTCCGATACCATTATCTTTTACTTTTATTATCAGATTTGCTCCTGTTTGAGCCGGCATATCATTCTGAATCTCCTCCAATTCAAGCTGTACAATAACCAACCCGCTCACATGAGTATATTTAAAAGCATTTGAAAGCAGATTGTAAAGAATTTTCTCGAGTTTCTCTTTATCAAACATCATGTTAAATTCCCTGAGGTTTGTGACCAGACGAAGTTCAATATTTTTATTTTCACTTAAATCGTTAAACGAAGCAACCACACTGGAAATAAATTCCACTATATTTCCCCAGGAAGGATTAAACGCGAGCCCCTGATTTTCCATTTTTCGAAAATCAAGCAATTGGTTTATCAACGCCATTAATTTTTTAGCGTTCTGATAAATATGCTCAAGGTATTTTTCCTCGGGAAGATTTTTAAATTTTGGGAGTAACTTTTCAACCGGAGAAAGAATCAAACTTAACGGGGTTCTGAACTCATGAGAAATGTTTGTGAAGAATTTTAATTTCATCAAATCAAGTTCGTGTATTCGTTTTGCTTCTTCGCGTTCCATTTCCAATTCAACCTTAAGCCTTTCCCTGTTCAGAATCATAAATCGTAATCCCAAAAGCAAAAGAAGGAACAGGACAGCGTATCCGAGCAAAGCATACCAGGTTTTCCAGAACGGAGGCAAAACTTTAATATTCAAAGAAATACCCTCCTCATTCCAGGTACCATCTTCGTTAGATCCTTTAACACGCAAAATATAGTCGCCATTGTTCAAATTCGTAAATGTTGCAAAGTTGGCCGTGCCATCTGTTTCAAACCAGTTTTCATTAAATCCCTCCAGCTGGTAACGGTATTTATTTTTTTCCGGATGAATGTAAGTTAACGCTGCAAATTCAATTGTGAACAGGTTCTCGGAATATTTTAATACAATTTCGTCAACGGCGTCAACCGGGCTGGGAAGAATAACCCGGTTGTCAAATACCTCTCCCGGACTTACCGGATTATTAAATATCTTCAGGTTGGTAAAAACCAATTTAGGAGTTGAAAGGTCTGGTTTTATTTCGTTTGGCTTAAAAATATTTATTCCGTTTACCCCGGCAAAAATCAATTCACCATCGTTTGTTTTTAATGAGGCGTGCTCAGAGAATTCACGCCCCTGCAATCCATCTGTTTCATCAAAATTCATAATCTCTGTAGTAAAAGTCGAGTCGTTTATGACATTTGAAAATGAGATTCTTGAAATTCCGGCAGAACTGCTCACCCACAAATTTCCCTGGTCATCCTCTAATATCCTCTTTACCGATTTGGGCAACAAGTTCTTGAATTGGTTGAGCAAAAGATAATGGTTGGATTCAGGATCAAACTTTATCAATCCTTGTTCGCTGCATAGCCAGTGCCAACCGCGGCTGTCCTCAAAACTCGAAATAACGGGGCCGAAGTTTATTGGTATTTTATCAGAAAAACTATTAAAATAAACATCAATATTCTTTTCGAAAGGATTGTATATCGACAAACCATCTGAGGTTGAAATCCAAAGTCTTTTTTGGTGGTCGCTTGCAATATGATTTACATAATTGCCGGAAAGGTTTGAATTCTCAGAATCATAGCGAACAAAAGAATCGTTTCCGGGATCGTAAAGATTTAAGCCCCCCCCAAGTGTACCTATCCAAATATTCTGGTTGCTGTCTTCCGTAACATACCATATCCGGTCATCGGAAATACTGGTTGAGTCACTTACACTGTGTTTATATATGGTAAACTCACCTGTTTTCGGATTGTATTTGTTCAATCCGCCATAATAAGTACCAATCCACATATTTTTCGTATGATCTTCAAACAGAGAAACAACTACATTGCTGGTTAATCCGTTAATACCTGTATTTTCAACCGTTATAAATTGAAACTTTCCCGTCTTTCTGTCAAGTACATTGATCCCTGCTCCATTGGTTCCAATCCAAATATCCCCATTCGAACGTTCGATACAACAATTGATATCATTTAAATTCAAAGAATTCTTATTATCCGGATCGTTTTGAATTAGGCGAAATTTCTTTGAACTTTGTTTATAATAATCGAGCCCTTTTTTATAAGTCCCTACCCAAACAATATTGTCATTGTCAATATACAAACTGTGCAATCCATTTGTGGAAATATTCTTTGTGTCTCCTGTTTTAAACAAAATGTTTTGAATGGAATCTTCCCCTTTATCGTAAAGGTATAAACCTGCGCCATCTGTTGCAATCCATACAATTCCGTTCTCATCTTCCTGAATTCCTGAAATAACTTTACTCCCAATCTGTTTAAAAAGTTTTTCATTTAGCTCCGAATGCCACTGGTCGTTCACCAAGTCGTAGACGTACATCCCGGCCTGGCCTCCAATCCACAGCAAGTTATTGCTGTCAATAAATAATCTATGCAGACCCCGCACATATTTCCCTTTGTACAACTGGGGCAATGGGATCGATTTATAATTCCCACTGGCGGGATTGTATTCAATCAATTCTGTTGTAAAAGTACCTATCCACATTTTTCCTGTACGATCTTCTGCAAAAGAAATTACATTATTTACATCGGCACTAAACAAAGAAGAATCGATTAAATGATGCTCGAAGTTACCCTTCCTGTAAACAAAAAAACCTTCATGTGTACCGATATACATATCTCCGTTTTTGGCGGCGAAGATGCTCTCGATGTTATTTACATCATTACATCCAAACGCATTATAGTCAAAAAGAGAAACCCGCTTAAATGAACGGGAATGCAAATTTTTTATGTTGAGTCCAAATGTTGTCCCAACCCAAAGATTGGACTCGCTGTCTTCAGCGACGACAGAAATAAAATTATTGGACAAACTGGCGGAATCTTCCGCGTTGGCTTCAAAATTTGTAATTTGATATCCGTCAAAACGATTTAGGCCTCTACTCGTTCCAATCCACATTAAACCTTCAGAATCTCTGTGAAGTGAAGTTACCCAATTGGAAGTCATTCCGTCAGACACGCCAATATTCGAGAAATTTGCCGGAATATTTTGAGCATAAAGTTGAAAGGCTGACCCAAAAATAAAAAGTGCCGGATAAAATATGTGCAGAATTTTTTTTAACATCTTCTTTTAACGCCTGTTGTTCACCTGTTCCAAATAAAAACCTTGAAATATAGTTACTTCCCCTCTTTCTGATAAATAATTTTACAAATCATGTATATTTTTTTTACAAATCTCACCCCTGATAATTTCGTCTCTATCTTATTTGCTTACAAACCACTCCCATTCTAATTTGCATTTCGCCCTACTTTTGTCTCGTTAAATTAACTATAATGGCTAAAAAACACCATCGCAAAATCTATCTCTTGCTCGAGATTATTATGTATCTCCTGATCATCTCGTTTATCATTATTCTTATACAAATTATTTAAAACTATCATACAATAACTAAAACTCTTTATGAAAAAAAAAGTAATTCTGATTCTATTGTTATTCTCGATAAGCAGCAGTCTTTTTGCGCAAAAGAGGGTAACAGGGATAGTGAAAGATGCACAGACATCTGACCCTATACCGGGAGTAAATGTGAGTTTAAAAGGAACAACCGTTGGAACAGTTACTGATTTTGAAGGGAATTATGCTATCTCGGCTCCCTCCGACGAAACAGTGCTGGTCTTTTCGTTTATAGGCTACAAAACTCAGGAAGTGACGGTTGACTCGCAATCCGAAATCAATGTACAGCTTGAAATCGAAACGCAGGGGCTCGACGAGGTGGTTGTTGTTGGTTACGGTACGATGAAAAAATCGGACGTAACCGGCTCTGTTGTTTCTGTTTCCGAAGATAAACTTAAAGGTTCTGTGGTTGCCAACCTCGATCAAGCCCTGCAAGGGCGTGCGGCCGGGATCACCGCCGTTCAAACTTCGGGACAACCGGGTTCATCTGTATCAATCCGTGTTCGCGGGCAGGGTACTTTAAGAGCCGATGCTTCCGAACCACTGTATGTAGTGGATGGTGTACCTATTCAAAATGTTAGTCAAAGCGGACATTCTGTCGGATTGGGAGATGCTATGGGAAATGGTAGTGTTTCTACTTTTTCAGGGCTATCGGTTTTAAACCCTTCTGACATTCTTTCTGTAGAAATTTTGAAAGATGCTTCTGCAACAGCCATTTATGGTTCCCGCGGTGCCAATGGAGTAGTACTTATTACTACTAAAAAGGGAAGAACAGGAGAAGCAAAATTTACCTACGAAGGTTATTACGGTGTTCAGGAGCAAGTAAAACGAATTGATGTAATGAATTTACGTGAATTTGCTGAATACAGTAACGACTGGGCCGCCGAAACCAACGGACGTGACCCCCGGGTTGAATTACAGGATCCTTCAATACTTGGTGAAGGAACCAACTGGCAGGATGCTGTTTTCCGTGTAGCGCCAATGCAGAGTAATCAAATAAGCGCCATGGGGGGAACTGATGTTGTCAAATATTTTATTTCCGGAAGCTATTACACTCAGGAAGGTACCGTAATCGGATCTGATTTTGAACGTTTTTCAAGTCGCGTAAATCTCGACGCACAATTAAAATCCTGGTTCAAAATGGGAACCAATCTCATGTTCACAAAAACAAAAGAAAATATTGGGTTGAATAACAGTACCGAGGGAATTATTAGCGTCGCGCTTAATTCTTCACCTGATATTCCGATTTATAATACCGACGGTTCATGGTCTGGCGACCAGAGAGAAGGTTCACCGGGAAGAGTAAATCCGATTGCTAAAGCACTGGATGAAGAAAATACACTCAAAAGAACAAGTATTGTTGGAACGCTTTACAGCGACATCAACTTTACAAAAGATTTAACGTTAAGGACAGAACTTGGCGTTGATATCGGAAATTCAAACGCTTACCATTTTCTACCAACATACGAATACGGTACAATCGTAAATTCTACCAACTCATCCAGCATTCAGTATAACCAGAATTTCTTCTGGCAGTTAAAAAACTATCTCACCTACAATAAAACTTTTGGCGTTCATAATGTAACTGCCATGGTTGGTCAGGAAGTTTCGGAGTGGACATATGAAAATTTGCGAGGTGCCAGCACTGGCCTCTCCAGTAACGATATTCATCTGCCAAGTTTAGGAGATCCAACAACTATGACCATAGGATCGGGAAAAGGAAGTGGTTCAATGGCATCAGCCTTTACACGTGCCAATTATTCCTATGATGAAAAATATTTGCTAACCTATACTTTCCGCTATGACGGTTCCTCCAACTTTGGCCCGGAAAACCGCTGGGCACCTTTCCATGCATTTGCAGCATCGTGGAGAATAAACAACGAATCGTTTATGGAAAGCCTTGAAGGAAAAGTAAGTAACTTTAAAATTCGTGCAGGTTGGGGACAAACGGGTAACGCAAACATTGGCGGATACCGCTGGGGGGCCTCTATAAATAAGATGCCAACCGGACTTGGCCAGGGATTTCGCCAGAGTAACATTGCCAACCCCTTTATTACATGGGAAAAACAGGAACAATACAATTTAGGGATTGACCTGGGTTTATTCGACAACCGCATTGAAATGGTGATTGACCTGTACGATAAAACGTCAACTGCGATGTTGATGGATATGCAATTGCCTTCTTATATGGGAACACGGGGAAATGCTTCCATCCGTCTGAATCCTCCGATGGGTAATTTTGGGGAGATTGAAAACAAAGGGGTAGAATTTACATTGAATACCCGTCCTTTTGTCGGGGAATTTAAATGGGAAAGCGAACTCTCTCTTACCAGAAATAAAAATAAACTGCTTGGACTTGACGGAACTCCTGCTGCTCATATCGAAGGATATGGTCAGTGGACTGATCTCGTAAGTCTTACAGAAATTGGAGAATCACTTTATAATTTCTATGGCTACAAAGTTGCCGGCATTTACCAAAACAAAGAAGACATTATGAATAGCCCGAAAACAAAGGCATATCCTGATGATGGCAACTTTAACCGTTCAAATACAGTTTGGCCCGGAGACATAAAATATGAAGACCTTTCCGGTCCGGATGGCGTTCCTGATGGAGTGATTGATGAATACGACCGCACTAATATTGGCTCGCCGCTACCAAAATTTACTTTTGGTTTTAACAATACATTTAGCTATAAAAATTTCGAGTTAAATGTATTTATTAATGGTTCTTACGGAAACAAAATTTTAAATTATGTAGGAAGAAGTTTAATCAGCATGGAAAGCATGTGGAACAATCAGCTTTCTGACGCTGTTAACCGGGCTAAACTTGAAGCCGTTAATCCGGACAAACAATATCCTTCCGTAAATTCAACAGGCTCCACTGTAAACGACTGGTACGAGGATATTGACAATATACAGGTGAAAAACCCGGATACAGATATCCCCAGAGCAATCGCCGGAGATCCAAATGATAATAACCGTGTCTCCGACCGGTTTATCGAAGACGGTTCATACCTCCGTTTCAAAAACATAACGCTTTCGTACTATGTTCCCAAAAAACTACTTCAAGATTTATCAATCGATAATTTGAGAGTTTATTCCAACATTCAAAATATGTGGACGATTACGAAATATACCGGTTTTGACCCGGAAGTAGGCGCCAGTCAAACAAACGATAATGTGAGCGGATTGGACAACGGCCGTTATCCGTCGCCAAGAATTTACACATTTGGTTTAAGTATAACCTTTTAATCCTGAAAATCAGATATTATGAAACAACTATTTAAAACCCATAAAATACTGGTTTTGACAGCTCTTCTTTTTATTAGCTATTCTTGTGAAGAGTTTCTCGACCGTCCGACTGAAGACAACTATACAATTGACAGCTTTTATAAAACTGATGAGCAGTGTTTTCAGGCTGCCAATGTTTTGTACAGTGCTCCGTGGTACGATTTCCAGAGAGGTTTTGTATGGATTGGTGATGTTTTGGCAGGCAATATGTACCTTGGGACCGATAACAACTACCAGAATTTTAACTTAACTTCTTCAAACGAAGATTTGGCAAACGCTGCCAATTCACTTTGGCTGGTAAATGGCCATTGTAACGCAGTTATCGAAAACATCAGAACCAAAGCCGGTCCCGATGTGAGTGAAGAAACAAGAAATACGGTAACCGGAGAAGCAATGGTGTGGAAAGCAATGGCTTACTTTTACCTGGTTCGCATCTGGGGAGCCATCCCGATTATTCACAGCAACAGCGAAATAATTGGAGCAGGAAATGCCACCGAACTTCCTAAAAATCAAATTGAAGACGTTTATGAATACATCGTTCGCACATTGCTGAAAGCAATTGAACTTCTTCCGGAACAAAACATAAAAGGGAGAATCAACAAAACCTCAGCTTACGGACTTCTGGCAAAAGTGTATTTAACCCGTTCGGGATACGGACAAAATGGAACACGCAATCAGGCGGATCTTGACAAAGCGAAAGAATATGCAGCCAAAGTAGTTAATGAGAGCGGACTTTCCCTGGAACCGGTATACAGTAATCTTTTCCGAATCTCAACCGGAAATTTCAACGAGGAAAATCTACTTTCATGGCGCTGGGTAGCTTCAGACCAGTGGACTTCACAAAACTCTTTACAATCCGATTTATCGTTAAACGGTTTTACAGGCCTGAACGATTCCTGGGGAACCTGGCGTGGCCCGACAATCGATCTCCAGTTTGCTTTTAATGAAGATGCCCGTGAACCACGAAACAATCGTGACGACCGCAGAAAGGCTACAATGATGATGAAAGACGATTATTATCCCTACTTCTGGCGTCATGTTGGAGGTTTTACCTGTACATGGGACGATGATAACAACGTTGCCGGAGCAACTTTTGGTATCGGTACGGGGGCAAATTGCGTAAAGCACATCGTTGGCCACTTTGAAGGCGACCACAAAGACGAAGCAGGGGTTCCTGCACGCAGAATGGCCACCGACCTGGCAACCCATATTTTACGCCTGGCTGATGTTTACCTGATATATGCCGAAGCAATTCTCGGAAACAATGAAACCACAAGTGATGCAGAAGCATTAAAAGCTTTTAACGCAGTTCGCAAACGTTCCATCTCAGCACATACCGATGTCTCGTCAATTTCTTTTGAAGATATTTTTAAAGAGCGCAGACTGGAGCTCGCACTTGAATGTGACAACTGGTATGATTTTGTACGACTGCACTATTACAAACCGGAATTGGCAAAACAGTGGCTAAATAACCAGGAAAGAGGGTCTTTTAACGGATTACGTCAGTATTATGATGCCGAGATTGAAAAATCGGAAGTTACAATTGAATCGTTCAAGGTAAACATTACCAGCGATTCCAAATTCCAGCTGCCGTTTCCGGAAGTCGATCTGGCAATGAATCCCAACCTGAGAGATGACGTGGAACCTGTTCCATTTGATTTCAGTACTATTGAATACTAACAGACTAAACTATAACAAAATGGAAATAAAAAAATATTTTTCAAATAAGATTCCGGTTGCCTTTATTTTTCTCGTCCTGTCCGGTTTATTTTCCGGAATACTGTTTCAGTCATGCGAGAATGATGATGACGATGTGACTGCTCCGGATGCAACACCTGTTGTACGCTACATCAGGTTAACCGAACCCGAAAAGTCCGACTCGCTGGTTACTCATGCTTTTATGGGAAATACGGTGGCAATTATTGGTGAAAACTTAGGTGCCGTAGTTGAAGTTTGGTTTAACGACCAGCAAGCCATCCTAAATACCAGTTTTATAACCAATACAAGTATTATCGTTACAATTCCAAACGAAATTCCTGAAATTGTAACCGACCAAATAAGGCTTATCACAAAAGGCGAGGTTGAATCTACACATCCGTTTGGCGTAGATGTACCTGCACCAATGGTAGCTTCTATGTTGTGCGAATATGTAGAAGATGGTAACGATGCTCTCATCCGGGGAAACTTCTTTCTCGACGACCCCAATAAACCACTTCAGGTATTTTTCCCGGGGAACCTCGAAGCCGAAATAAAAAGCGTAACCATTAATGAGATTGTAGTAACCGTTCCTGAAGGAGCAGGAGTTGGCCCGGTAACCGTAAAATCATTATACGGCTCAAGCCGTTCCTCATTCTATTTCCGCGATGACCGCAATTTTATCCTCGACTGGGACAATTTAACAGCAGCCGGAGGATGGCGTTCAGGTAAGATAGGTAATTCAAATCCGGACCCGATTGATGGGAACTATGTTCGTTTTCAGGGCGACATGCCCGCTGATGCTTCCAGTAAATGGGACGAAGACAGTTTTAGTTTTAACTTGTGGAACCAGGCAAACGGCCGTTCCGATGAACCATTTTATTCGGATGATTTAAGCAAAGCGGTACTAAAATTTGAATGTTATGTTGTTGAACCATGGAAATCGGCTGCTTTGCAAATGATTTTTACACCTTATTCAACAAGCGGAACCAACAGTTATCTTGCTGACACGAGCGTGCCCCGTGCCCTTTGGACTCCCTGGACTGAAACCGGATCTTACCAAACCGAAGGATGGACTACAGTGTCTGTTCCACTAAGCAGCTTTAAATATACGCATGAAGGACAAACCAGTGCCAATTCTCTTACAAATGATATGCTGGGAGGACTTACATTTTTTGTTTGGCATGGCGGACTTACAGGAGAAGATTGCACCATACACATGTGTATCGACAATATCCGAGTTGTACCTGAATAGAATGAAAACCTGTTAATAGAAGAATTATGCAAACAAAATTCAAAAAATATATCAATAGGGGCTTGCTGTTTCTAACGCTTGCCTCTGTCGCAATCCTTTCGATGTTTATATCTTGCGATAAGGAAGATGAAAATGAAATAAGCGGAGTTGTTCTTGAAAGCTTTGGCCCAATGCCTATTGCAAGGGGCGCAGAATTAATGTTTATTGGTTATAATCTTAATCAGGTATCAGCTGTAGTTTTGCCATCAAATATTGAAATTACATCCTTCAACGAAAAAACATCTGACCTGTTAACGTTAACTATTCCGCAAGATGCAGTGGAAGGGTTAATTACTTTAAAAACTCCACAAGGTGACATTACAACTAAAACTCCAATAACCTATTCTGAACCAATTTCAATTGACAATTTTTCTCCTACATCCTTAAAAGCCGGACAGGAAATAACCATCAGCGGCGACTATTTGAATCTTGTAAAGGAAATTATTTTCACCGACCGTATTGCGATCGGCGATACAGCTTTCACAAGTCAAAGCAGGAAAGAATTGAAATTAGTTGTTCCGCAAGAAGCACAAACAGGCAAAATTGCCATTTCAAATGGAGCGGAAGAACCTATTATTATTTACTCAAGCGCTGAACTAACCGTAACATTGCCCGCTTTTGCAACAATATCTCCAAACCCGGTTAAAGCAGGCTCTTCTTTGACCATTACCGGTACCAACCTTGATTTGGTAAAACAAATAGTATTGGGGGGAGATAAAACAATTGCAGAATTTATAAGTCATTCAGAAACGACAATCGAACTTTCGGTTCCTGAAGATACTCAGGATGGTAAAATAACTATGTTTCCTGCATCAATGGTGGGTGTTGAATCATCAGAGGATTTAATGCTGGTGCTACCCACTGTCGCTGTTTCTACAACAACAATCAAAAACGGACAGGAAATAACAGTAACCGGAACCGATTTGTACCTCGTAGATAAAGTTCTTTTCGGAGGCGACGTTGAAGGAAGTATTGCCAGCGCTACTGAAACCGAAATGAAGGTCGTTGTCCCGGATGCTGCGGTTACCGGAATAATACGTTTTACAACAAAAGCACAAAAAGAAGTTAGCGGGCCGGAAATTACAATTATTGATCCTGTTTTCTCATCTTTTAGCCCGGGCGAATCAAAAGCCAATAATACCATAACCATCGAAGGAACCGATTTGGACTTGGTTGTTGACGTGAAGTTTGCCGGTGAGGTTTCCGGAGTGATAGAATCTCAAACTGAAACCCAGTTGCAGGTTACTGTTCCCGTGGGCGCGTCCAGCGGGTTGATCCGACTAATTGCCAAAAATGGCAACCTGATTGTTTCATCTTCCGAAATTACGATTACAGCCAACTTGCCTGAGATTACAGGGTTTTCAGAACCCAAAGGTACTCCCGGAGAAATTCTGACCATCGAAGGATCCAACCTTCTTTTAATAAAAGAACTAATCTTCCCGGGCGATATCAAGGCAACGGCGTACGGCGTAAAAACCGATGAAATGGTTCAGGTGTATGTGCCAATTGATGTTGAAAAAGGATACGGAAATATTACAATTATTACGTACGAAGGTGAACAAGGTTTATCTCCTGAACTATTTATTGGAGGTACCGATCCGATTACAGACGAAACGATTATTGTAATGGATTTTGAGCAACACGGCGATCACAACGGGTACTGGGATTCAGGCTGGAGTGGAAATACTGAGATTCTGGAAGAAAACGGAAATATCTTTCTAAGAGTCAATGGCGCACTCGATGGATGGATATTGAACTGCAATCATCAGGCAAACGGAGCTCCGGCTCCTGTTATAAACAATGTTGAAGACTATGTGCTCAAGTTCGACATTCGTATTGAAGAAGGAGTTACCGGTGCTGAAAATGCACAACTGCAATTTGTGTTTGCCGACCAGTGGAACTACTGGTACGGAGCGGGATTGCTCCCTGCTACCACAAACGGCGACTGGATTACGGTTTCTGTTCCGGTAAGCACCTGGGGATTGACCGGAACATTTGATTTATCATCTGGAACCAATGGCTTGTATGGCGGAGTTGTTCCGGCTGGCGTCAGTTTGGACAATCTGCGATTCGACCCAAAATAAAAAAAATTTTTCACGGATAGTCTTCTTTTTCCTGTTAAGAAGACTATTCTTTTTAATTTATTATGAAGAAGTTTTGCCTATTTTTTTGGGCTGTTACAGTAGTTAGTGGTTTTGGTTGCGAGGAAAACAACGGAGGAGAAGATATCGTTGACAATATTTCGCCACAAGTGGAAAGTGTAACACCTTCTGACGGGGAGACCGGAGTTTCGTTGAATTCCAAAATAGTTATTACTTACAGTGAGCCAATAACACTGGGAAATTCCCATCAAATAGCCGTAAATAATAAAACCGTTGATGTGAGTGTAAATGAAAATCAACTTAATATTGAAACTGTATTGGAAAATAATACAGATTACTCCGTTACAATTTCGGCGATTTCTGTACTTGATTTGGCTAAAAATTATGCAGAAGAATTTTCCTTTTCTTTTTCAACAAAAACAAATAACCCGATAGAAATAAGTGCTGAGCTTGTAACTAAAAATCCGTCAAAGGAGGCAGAAAATGTCTATAATTTTTTAAAAGAAAACTATGGCCAAAAAGTAATTTCTGCCTCAATGTCAAACGTAGCGTGGAATATTAATGAAGCAGAATGGATTAAGCAACACACCGGGAAATACCCGGCCATAGCTTCGTTCGACTATATACACCTGCCTTTTTCTCCGGCCAATTGGATTGATTATTCAGAAACAGCATTTATTGAAGAATGGTGGAACAACAACGGCCTTGTTTGCGCCAGCTGGCACTGGAATGTTCCGTCAAACCAGGGGAGTGACAACTATTATTTTTATGCCGATGAAACCTCTTTTAAAGCTTCAAATGCAACAATTGAAGGAACCTGGGAAAATGAAATTGTAAAAGCTGACTTAGAAAAAATTAGCAGCTATATTAAAATACTTAAAGAAAAAAACATTCCATTGATCTGGCGACCATTACACGAAGCCGCAGGAAATATTTATGAATACCAGGCGGGAGAGGCTTGGTTTTGGTGGGGTGCCAACGGAGCAGAAGCTTTTAAACAACTTTGGATTTATATGTTTAACTATTTCCGGGAAATGGAACTTGACAACCTTATATGGGTTTGGACCACGCAAACCAACGACAATGATTTTTACCCCGGTGATAATTATGTTGATATTATTGGCCGGGATGTTTATAATAATTCAGATGCAAATTCAATCGCCGAACAATTTTCCTCTATCCGGAATGAATATCCAAACAAAATAGTCACTTTAAGCGAAATGGGGAATGTGGCAACAATCTCCTCTCAATGGGCTGCAGGGGCAAAATGGGCGTATTTTATGCCTTGGTACGACTTTGAAAGAACGAACAATTTAAATGAAGCTGATTTTAATCAACCCGCTCATCAGTTTGCCAACGCCGACTGGTGGATTGATGCAGTTAATCAAAGCTATGTAATTACACGTGATCAAATGCCAAATCTTAAATAGTTTTTTTTCATAAATTTTTTCCAAAGAGGGAGTAGATCAATTTCCTGGTGCTCCTTCTTTTTTCATTTTCCTCCAGACTTGTTTCTCTTATTTTTCAGCATTTTTTTTATTTGAAGCTGCCAGTCAATCTCCCCTTTTGAACTATCAGTGCCAAATTTCAAATCAATTAAGCCTTGTAAGACCCGTTTAAATTGACTTTGGCAATAAACAATTCTTTCTAACTTTGGCAATAAAATTGTTACTTTGCAGCTTCTAAACTAACAACATGTCCAACTTTTCATCCAGAAACGACAAACAATTGGTTTCGCAACTTATTGACAATGATGTGAAAGCATTTGATGAGCTGTTTCACAGGTACGGTGACAGATTGTTCCGATTTTCATTTTCCCTGCTCAAAAATCAGGAAGATTCAAAAGAAATAGTTCAGGAGACGTTTTACAAAATTTGGAATAAAAGAAATGAAATTGATTCCTCAAAATCGTTCAAATCATTTCTTTTTACTGTTTCATATAATCTGATTATGGATCAGTTAAGGCTCAGACTAAAAGACAAAGAATTCAGACAATTTCTGGAAGTTAATTTTAAAGACAACAGTTTTTGCACCGACCACAGTTCTGATTATAACTTTTTAAATCACCAGATTTCAGAAATCATAGAAAAACTCCCTGGGAAACGAAAAAAAATTTTCCAGTTAAGCAGAGAGAAAGGCCTTTCTCATCAGGAAATTGCAGAACAATTGGGAATATCGGTAAAAACAGTTGAGAACCAGATAAACCTGACATTAAAACATATGAGACAACAACTTGGTAAAGATATTTTACCCGTTTTGTTATTTTTTTCTCTATTCCTCTGAAACACGTTGTATCAAATACGAACGATAAATTAAAAAAAATTTGGGGGGTATCACTTAAATCTACGTATAACAAATATGAACTGGCAAATAAGTTAATTCATAGTCTGGGAAAAAGAATCCCTTTAGTTTAAGAGGGATTCTTTGTTTCCGGCCGGCAAAATATTTTCAATTGAAAAAATGAACTCAGAGAAAGACAGTAACATATCAATTATCAATAAATATTTAAAGGGAGAGAGCTCGCCGGAAGAATTGCAAAATGCATTTAAACTATTTGAATCACCTTATAAAAATTTAAATCTGAGAAAAGTAATTTTTGAATGGTGGAACAATGAAAAAAACTTAGAATCTCAATCAGGACCGGATAATCTTTCTGAAATTTTAGACAAAATACACCATCAAATAAATTTAGGGCAAGTTCAACCCAAAAAGAAAAGTCAAAAAATAATAATAAAATATTCCGGAATCGCAGCCATCCTTGTTTTTGGTTTTCTGGCAGGTTTTTTTGTGCGCCAAATGAAAAAAGAGCAGCCGGTATATTACACCAGCGTCGCTCCGGTCGGATCGGTTTCTCAGGTTATCCTCCCCGATAGTTCAATGGTTTATTTAAACTCCGGATCAAAAATAACCTACTCCATCTCGGGGAAATTTGGGAACAGGGTGGTTTTTCTCGATGGTGAAGGCTGGTTTGATGTTACCAAAAACGCGAAAAAACCATTTGTAGTTTTCACTCCTTCATACAAAATAAAAGTACTGGGTACAAAATTTAATGTAAAGGGATACAAAACAGAATCAAAAGTTATAACAACCCTCGAAGAAGGAAAAATACAAATTGCACCTTCTTTAAATCCAAATTTCAAAACGACCACAGTTCTGGAGCCGGGAGAACAGTTTATTTTTGACTGTGAACAAAACATCTTTGAAACAAAACACGTAAACACTAAGCTTTTCAGTTCATGGAAGGATAACAAATTGATTTTTATAAACATGAACCTGAAGGAGCTGATCATATTGCTGGAAAGAAAATTTGGCGTCGACATTGTTGTTGCCGACAATATTGTTCTCGATTACCATTACGACGGAACGATTAAGAACGAAACCATTTTAGAGGTACTTGAATTACTACAGGAAACATTACCAATAAACTATAAAATTGAAGGTCAACAAGTTATTATTCAAAAAAGATAAAGGAGGATAAACTTATGAGATAAATCTATGTATGCCTAACAAAAACCGGCACGTGCTGTCACACCTGCCGGAATCAATGTGTTTAACAAAGGTGCTGTCACACCATTTATTATTTAACATTAAACAACGCAAATTTATGAAAAAAAATGAATTGGATCGTTTCCCTTATTTTAGGGGGAAACACAAGCTATTGCTAACTATGAAACTAACTTTAATATTACTTCTGGCTTGTTTTATGCAACTGTCCGCATCCGTGTATTCTCAGAGTACCAAAATATCGCTGGAAATAAAAAATAAACGGGTAGAAGATGTACTTCGTGAAATAGAAGAAACCACCGACTTTCGGTTTTTCTACCAGAGAGAACAGGTTGACGTTGAACAAACTGTTACATTAAACGCACAAGATCAGAATGTAGAAACAATTCTCACTCAGCTCTTTAGCGGACAAGATGTTACTTTCGAAATAAGACAAGACAATCTTATTTTATTGAAAAAAGCTTTAAATGGCAACGCAGAGTATAATCTTGATAGTGAACAACAAAAAACAATTTACGGTCGGGTGACCGATGATACAGGTGCTACTCTGCCTGGTGTAACTGTTGTTGTTAAGGGCACTACGCAGGGAACAGTAACCAATGAGGATGGTGAATACACATTAAACAATGTACCTGACGATGCCATTTTACTTTTCTCTTTTGTTGGTATGAGAGCACAGGAGATTCCTGTTGGTGACCAAACAAATGTTAATGTCACCCTCGAAAGGGAAACCATTGGTCTGGAGGAAGTTGTGGCTGTTGGTTACGGTGTTCAAAAGAAAGTTAACATGACCGGCTCTGTTTCAATGATAACTTTTGATGAAGAAGTGGAAAACAGGCCGATTACGAATGCTTCTCAGGCACTTAGTGGCAAAACTCCGGGGATTTGGGTGAGTCAAAACTCAGGGAAACCGGGAAGTGATGGAGCGCAAATCCGTGTTCGGGGATGGGGAACCTTGAACAATTCGAACCCATTGGTAATAATTGATGGAATAGAAGGCGATTTTGATCAATTAAATCCAAACGATATTGAAAGTGTATCCATATTAAAAGATGCAGCCAGTGCCGCAATTTATGGTTCAAAAGCCGCAAATGGTGTAATTCTGGTTACAACAAAAACGGGTAATGCCGGCGAACGAATGCAAGTAAATTTATCTTCCTATTATGGAATTCAAACATTAGGAAGAAGCTACGACCTCATTACCAGTAGTGCCGAAAGCATGAGAATGACAAACACCGCCCTGGAGAATGAAGGCGGAAGCCCCTTGTTTCCTGAAAGTATGATTTCAGCATTTGAAAACGGAACGGATAAGTACAAATATCCGAGTACCGATTGGTTTGATGTAGTATTCGATAGTGCTCCAATTCAGGAACACAATTTGTCCATAAAAGGAGGAACAGAAAAAAGTTCTTCATTCCTTTCATTTAATTATATGAATCAGGATGGAATGGTTCCAAATACAAATACAGAAAGATATGGGATCAGAGCCAACCTTGATTCAAAAGTAAACGACTGGTTTACTGTAGATGCCCGAATAAGTTACAGCCATCAGGTAGCGGTAGAACCATATAACGATATTGTTTATGGATCGATGGGTCGTTTTTTTGATATGCTGAATGGTGTTACGCCATATACCGCACCCTATACACGGGATGGGGAATTTGGAGCAGTTGAAGCCATAACAGATGATGGAAACATTCTTTTTGACAACAGAAATCCTTTAATTGATGCAAATAATGGAAAGAAAACCGCGGAAGAGAATTTTTTAAGTATCAATGCTTCTGCAAATGTTAAGCTTTTCGATTTTTTAAATTGGAAAACAACCGTTGCATCTACAGGAAACTGGAATATGACTGATAATTATAATGAAACCATTATAGGATATACTGACTCAGGAATTCCGATGATGACTAAAAACTACAACAGAGAAGGAATTGAAATTTCCCGCAGCCAGGTATCGTCACTCGTAAACAATGTATTTTCAACATTGAATTTTAACAAAACAGTTGCGAAGATTCATGATTTCTCCGCAATTGCCGGATTACAAGTGGAAGATCGGCAAATTAAAAACGTGTATGCAAGAAGATCGGAACCACCAAAAGAGGGATTAACCCAGGTAGATGCCGGTACATCTGGAATTCAGGGCGAAGGTAATTTGGTCGGACTGAGAATGTTCTCGTATTTCGGACGTTTTAATTATGCACTTTCCAGCAAATATTTATTTGAAGCTAATATAAGAGCAGATGCTTCATCCCGGTTCAAGAAAGGAAAAAGATGGGGAGTTTTCCCTGGATTCTCGGTAGGTTGGAGAGCTATTGACGAATCGTTTATGAAAAACCAGGATATTTTTTCGAATTTAAAAATGAGAGCATCCTGGGGGCAACTGGGAAATCAAAATATTTCAGGCTATTGGCCCTATTTAACAATCATTACTCAAAATAACGATTTAAGTTATAGTTACGCCGGTAGCTTTGCCCCGGGAGCAGCTGTAACCTCATTAATAGATGAAGATATTACCTGGGAAACAACTACCACACTTGACATTGGTTTTGACGCGGGATTCCTGAATAACAGAATAACTGTTGAGGCTGATTATTTCCAAAAGAAAACAACAGATATTATCGTACAATTACCAATCCCGGATATAATGGGTGATATAACACCTCCTTATGAAAATGTGGGTGAAATGGTCAACAACGGTTTTGAATTTACAATTAACTATGACAATCAGTCCATAGACCGCGACCGCTTTGGATACAATATTGGGTTAAATGCAACTTTTATCGAAAATGAAGTTACCAAATTTCGGGGCGGTGATTCTCCGGATCAATTGTATCTAATCAGAGAAGGATATTCATACCGCTCACTTTACGGATATAAAGCGGTTGGCATCTATCAGTCGGATGATGAAGCGGAACAACACATGAGTAACAACAGTTATAAACCCATTGCCGGAAACCTCAAATTCGAAGATGTAAATAACGATGGGAAACTGGGATTTGAAGACAAACAGGATATCGGAAATACCATCCCTAAAGTTACTTATGGTTTAACTACCTCTTTTAAATATAAAGGATTTGATTTAAATCTGTTATTCCAGGGACTTTTGGGAGTACATTCTTATAATAATAATGCTTTAACCACTTTGAATTATGAAAACAGAACAATTTCAACAAGGTGGAGAGATGCGTGGTCGCCGGAGAATACAGATACTGATGTTCCAATTTTATACTTTAATAACTCATGGGATAATCTGGAATCTTCTTATTGGGTTAAAGAAATAAGTTTTTTAAAACTTAAAAATGTACAACTGGGTTATGCAGTGCCAAATGAACTTACTACACGAATTGGATTGCAAAAAATTTATTTTTACATAAATGCGCAAAACGTTTTTGTACTTGTAGATGAAAAATTTGAAGGCTATGATCCTGAGAAGAGCGCGTTTTCACATGGTACAAATCAATATCCGGTTCCAAGGATAATATCTTTAGGTTTAAATCTTAATTTCTAAAATCATGAAAATGAAACTAAAAAATATTATAACTTATAGTTTACTATCATTACTGATTTTAACTTCCGGCGGATGTGTCGAAAAGTTTCTGGATTTCTTTCCGGAAGATAAAATCACTTCGGCTAATTTTCCGGTAAATGAGGACGATATGGATTTACTCCTCAACGGGCTTTACGGGCAAGTTTGCGAAAACACACTGTATAACGAAGGATTCTTTGCCTTTGGTGTGTTGGACGGGGCGACACCAAACGGATGGAACTGGGGAAATTTATCCATCACCAAAATTGGAAACGGTCAACTTTCTGCAACCGACGAACAAATTGTAAGTTTCCGTTGGACAAGAGGGTATGCAATTATTTTCAGGGCGAATTATTTAATTAAAGCGCTGGAAGATGTTGAACTGGATGCAAGTGTCAAGTCAATGTATGAAGCAGAAGCCAGATTTCTGAGAGGAGTAGCTTATGCAACACTTGTAGAATCATACGGAGGAGTCCCTATTGTTTTAGACGCAATTTCAACAGAAGATGCACGAACAATTAGCAGAAATACGGCGGAAGAAACCTGGAACCAGGCAATTTCAGACTATGACTTTGCAATTGCCAACCTCGACGTTGATGCACCACAAGTTGGCAGAGCAACCAAGGGCGCAGCAATGGCAATGAAAATGAGAGCACTTTTGTATCAAAACAAATTTAGCGAAGTTATAACCCTTGCAGACCAAATTATGGCGCTCGGAAAATATTCGTTATTTCCAAGCTACGAAGGTATATTTCAGTTGGAAAACGAAAACAACGAAGAGGTGATTTTTGATATTCAATATATGAGGGGTGAGAATTCTCAGGGAACGCGACTCGACCAGTTTACCGGAACGGGAACAGGAAGTTGGACAAGGGGAACAAGGTACACACCAACTGAAGATTTGGTAAATGCCTACGAAAGAATTGATGGCACACCCGGTAAATATTTTGAATCGGAAATTGATTTGGATAATCCATATGAAGGCTGGGATCCAAGGCTTGCAGCTACTTGTGTAGTTCCGGGTTCGTATTATCTTGGTTACCGCTTTCCAAATTATCTCTATCCGGGGGGAGCATATAACCATCCGGGAAACAGGATAAAACACCTCAGCACCCGCAAATACAGGGAAGATAATGAAGCAGATTTGGCTCCTACCGATCAATCAGATTTAAATAACATCGTTATCCGGTATGCCGATGTTATCCTATCGAAAGCCGAAGCGCTCATTGAATCCGGAGGTAATGTAGATGAAGCAATTGCCTTAATTAACAGAATCAGGACAGAGCGGGATGATGTTAAAATGACACCGGTAGCCACAGGTTTATCCCGGGAAGAAGCCCGGGCAAAATTAAGACACGAAAGAAGAATTGAATTTGCGCTGGAAGGTCTGTATTGGATGGATATTAAACGATGGCATAAAATGGACGGATTTCTGGATGGAGTTTATCCTATTGAAATAAGGGATCACACAGGAGGTTTGGTTGAAACAAAATTTCCGGATGGTTACATAGAACATTTTAATCTGTTGCCCATTCCAAATAGTGAACTTTCATTGAACGAAAACCTGGAGCAAAACCCAGGGTGGTAAAAATCTGACGAACCAAAATAAAAGGATTCAGGACAACCATTCCTGAATCCTTTCTTTTAACTTTTCAACTATAATGAAGAAATTTACTTTTTTAATCCAAATCTTTGTTTTCGTTTGTGTTTTCTCCGTTTTTGGGAATCGTCCGAAAACTCCAAATGTTATACTTATTCTGGCTGATGACCTTGGATACAACGATTTAAGCTGTTACCGAAACTTTAATTCCGGTCAGTCTGAAACATTTCCGCCCACGGCACAAACGCCAAATATTGACAAACTTGCTGAACAGGGAATACGCTTTACCGATTTTTATTGCGGAGCGGCTGTTTGCAGCCCGTCACGGTCAGCATTAATGACCGGACGAAATGCTACACGTGTGGGGATTTTCAACTGGGTTCCCGAGAATTCACCAATGCATATGAGAGCGCGGGAAATTACAATAGCCGAGCTTCTGAAAAAGAAAAATTACAAAACAGGCCACTTTGGGAAATGGCATTTAACATCTCAGGGAACCGATCAACCTTTACCCAATGATCAGGGATTTGACTACAGTTTTTATGCATACAACAATGCAGTTCCTTCACACCACAATCCGGAAAACTATTACAGAAACGGAGAACCGGTTGGAAAACTGGAGGGATATGCCTGCCAGTTGGTAGTTAACGAAGCGCTTCAGTGGCTCGATAAGAACAACGACAATACAACTCCATTTTATATTGATGTTTGGTTTAATGAACCACATTTAAAAGTAGCGGCTCCCGAAGAATTGACAAAAAAGCACAAGTACAACGCAGAATATTACGGAGCCATAGAAAATATGGATATTGCTGTTGGACGTTTAATGGATTATCTCAAAGAAAACAATCTCATCGAAAATACAATTATAATGTTCTCCTCCGATAACGGTTCCCGCTGGGATCATTCAAATGACCCCTTACGCGGAGAAAAATGTTTTAATTACGAAGGCGGTCTGCGCGAACCATTTATTGTTTCCTGGCCTCCCCATGTTCCAAAAGGGAAAATTAGTCAGTTTAACGGCAGTTTTACCGATATTTTACCTACCATTGCATCAATAACTGATATTCCGCTACCAACGGATCGAAAATATGATGGAATTGATATTTCACCTGTATTTTTTGGCGAAAAAGATAACGTGGAAAGAGAGGAGCCCATTTTCTTTTACCGTTATTTTCACGATCCGATTTGTATGATTCGAAAAGGAGACTGGTGTTTACTGGGTTATCAGAAATTAATTCCACTTGCAGAAACATTAAATGAGAGTGAACTGGCAAATATCCGTCCCTGGAGTTTTGAAAAAAATCATATGGAATATCTGAAAAACCTGGTTCCAACTCAATTCGAATTGTACAATTTAAATGACGACGTGGAGCAGGAAAATAATCTTGCAGATAAATATCCGGAAGTGGTGAAAGAGTTAAAAAAAGAAATGCTTCGGCTCAGGAAGGAAATGGTCCAGGAAGGAGGAGACTGGTTTGCCGGGAATTAATTTTAAACACTTAATATTCTATACTTATGAATGCTGTCTTTCTAAAAAAAATATTTGCCGTTTTAATCATTTTTGTTTTTTCATTTCAGGGGAAATGTGCTGATTTAACACAGGGCAATGCAAAACCCAATATCATTGTAATTCTTGTTGATGACCTTGGATATGGCGATTTGTCGGTACAAGGCGGCGAAGATATCTACACGCCAAACATCGACAAACTTTTTAAAAAAGGAATGCATTTCAAAAATTTTTATGCCAACTGTACGGTTTGTTCGCCAACACGGGCAAGTTTAATTACAGGTTGCTACCCCGACATGGTTGGAGTTCCGGGAGTAATCCGGACACACGAAGACAACAGCTGGGGATATTTAAAGGAAGATGTTCCAACCTTGCCCGAAATGCTAAAAAAGGCAGGATACAAAACCGCAATTATTGGAAAATGGCATTTGGGTCTGGAGTCGCCAAATACTCCAAACGAGAGAGGTTTCGACTTTTTTCATGGATTTTTGGGCGATATGATGGATGATTACTGGACTCATCTGAGACATGGGAATAATTATATGCGTTTAAACAACCAGGAGGTCGATCCGAAAGGTCACGCAACGGATGTTTTTTCAAATTGGGCAATCGATTATTTAAAAAATCAAAAGGAAAACGATTCTCCTTTTTTTCTTTATCTCGCCTACAACGCGCCACACTTTCCCATTCAACCGCCAGAGGACTGGTTTGAAAAGGTGAAGAAGCGCGAGCCGCAACTCTCCGAAAAAAGAACGAAAAATGTGGCTTTTGTGGAACATTTGGATGACGGAATCGGAAGAGTACTAAATACACTCGACGAATTGGATTTGAGTGAGAATACGCTGATTATTTTTTCTTCCGATAACGGAGGACATCTGCCCAGCGGCGCATCAAACGGAAGTCTCCGCGGCGGGAAACAGGATATGTATGAAGGAGGAATTAAAGTGCCAACCTGTTTTGTTTGGCAGGGGAAAATTCAATCGAAATCGGAGAGTTACAATCTCGGACTAACAATGGATATCCTCCCTACTCTGTGTGAAATAGCCGGAGCAACAGTTGATACTAAAATTGACGGGATTAGTTTATTCAAAAGTATAAGTGGCGAAGAACAGGATACAAACAGCCGGAGTGTATATTTTATGCGCCGTGAAGGCGGGAAATATGCAGGAATGTGTTATTACGCAATACGCCAGGGCTCATTTAAATTATTACAAAACACTCCTTTTGAGCCACTGGAGTTATTTAATCTAGGGACTGATCCGGCCGAAAAATCAACATTGAATGAAAACACTGAAAAGTTTAACGAATTAAGATATAATTTGTCTCAGCACATTCGCGAATCAGGTAACATTCCCTGGCAAAAACAAAAAAAATAAAACCAATGAAATTTAAATTCTTCAAATCAGTCAATTTTTCATCGGCAAAAAGTGTTTGTGTTTTTTTCTTACTGTTGCTCTTTTCCTGTTCCAATCCGTCATCAAAATCGCCGAATATTATTCTAATCATGGCGGATGATTTGGGTTATGGTGATATAAGTTGCTTCGGAAATAAAACCATCCAAACACCGGTGTTGGATAAGATGGCTTCAGAAGGATTAAAATTTACCGATTACCATTCAAATGGAGCCGTATGCACACCAACAAGAGCGGCATTAATGACAGGAAGCTACCAGCAACGCGCGGGTTTGGAGGGAGTAATCTATGCCCGGCTTGATGGAAGAATCTATGGTATTTCACAAAATGAAAAAACCATCGCTGAATATATGAAAGATGCCGGTTACACTACCGGAGCTTTTGGGAAATGGCACCTCGGATATAAACCTGAATTTAATCCGGTGCATCACGGTTTTGATCAGTTTTACGGTTATGTGAGCGGCAACGTAGACTATATTTCGCACCGCGACGGAATTGGGCTGCACGACTGGTGGTTGAATGCAGATACATCTTATGAAAAAGGTTATGTTACCGACCTCATTTCAAACCATGCCCTGGAATTTATTGAAAACAATCAGGATAAACCTTTCTTTTTGTATTTACCGCATGAAGCTCCGCACTATCCTTACCAGGGCCGGAACGACAAAGCTGATCGTTTGCCGGGAGCGGAGTTTGAGGCTCATGGTTCCAGACCGGATAAAAAGCAGGCTTATAAAGAAATGATTGAAATTATGGATGAAAACATCGGGCGCATTTTTGAAAAGCTAAACCAACTAAATCTTCAAAATAATACGCTCGTATTTTTCTGTTCTGATAATGGCGCAACAAATATGGGAAGCAATGGAAGCCTGAATGGTTTCAAAACCTCCTTATGGGAAGGAGGACACCGTGTTCCGGCGATTGCCTGGTATCCCAAAAAAATTGATGCCGGCCAAACCACCGATGCCACAATTTTGAGTATGGATATTTTACCCACATTCCTTAAAATTATTGGAACCACACCGGAAGACAACCTTGACGGAATTGATTTTGCAAACCTGATGTTCAACAATAAAAACCCGGAAGAACGCCCTGTATTCTGGAGGTACCGGGGGCAGTGGGCTGTTCGGAAAGGGGAATGGAAATATTTAAAGATCAAGGAAGACGAATACCTCTTCAATTTAAAAAACGACCTGGGCGAGAAAGACAATTTGATGGGTTCAAACGCCGAAAAAGCAGATGAACTAAAGGCTTTATTAAAACAATGGGAAACCGAAATGGACACGTATAAGCAACAAACCAACTAAAATAAACTTTCAGGATGCATTTTCGGTCAACTTCAGATGAATAAAAATTTTAAATAACAACAATGAGACGTTTACACATAAAACTGACAATTCTAATCCTCGCTTTTACGACCGGAATATTTTCAAATCAAACCACTTTTGCGGTTGAAAAAGAAAGTACTCCAACTCCGAATTTTGTAATCATTTTTGCCGACGATATGGGTTACGGAGACATGGGAACTTTTGGGCACCCAACGATTAAAACACCCAATTTGGATCGTTTGGCATACGAAGGACAAAAATGGACCAACTTTTACGTAGCCGCGCCGGTTTGTACTCCATCCCGGGCGGGGCTGATGACAGGGAGATTACCCATCCGCTCGGGGATGTGCAGCGGAAAACGCCGGGTATTATTCCCGGACTCCAACGGAGGTCTGCCGGAAAACGAAATAACCATCGCCTCAGCGTTAAAAAAGGCTGGTTATGCCACCGCATGTATTGGTAAATGGCATCTTGGCCACCATTCACAATATTTACCAACTTCTCACGGGTTCGATTTTTATTTTGGAATACCTTACAGTAATGACATGGATCGTGTAAAAGAAGGTAATTACATGGAAATGAATACCAATCCGAAAATCGATTATTTTAATGTACCGCTGATGCGAAACAATAAAATTGTGGAAAGGCCTGCCGACCAAACAACAATCACCAAACGCTACACTCAGGAAGCAGTTAAATTTATCCGGCAAAATAAAGAAAAACCTTTTTTTATTTACCTGGCACATTCTATGCCCCACATTCCTCTT
Organism: Maribellus comscasis; assembly: GCF_009762775.1. Taxonomy (GTDB): domain Bacteria; phylum Bacteroidota; class Bacteroidia; order Bacteroidales; family Prolixibacteraceae; genus Draconibacterium; species Draconibacterium comscasis. The sequence continues at coordinate 2,677,084 of NZ_CP046401.1, forward strand.
TTTCGTTCAAAGGATTTTGAAAACGTTAGTTTGCGTGGAATCTACGGAGATGTAATCCAGGAACTCGACTGGAGTGTTGGCCAAGTAGCAAATGCTTTAAAGGAAACCGGATTGGATGAAAATACGATTGTTGTATTTACATCGGATAATGGGCCCTGGCTGGTTTTTCGCGAACAGGGAGGAAGCGCAGGCTTGCTCAGTGGCGGTAAAGGAGGCACATATGAAGGCGGAATGCGTGAACCAACCATTTTTTGGAGTCCCGGAAAAATACAACCTGGTGTTGTTGCTGAGCTTGGCACAACAATGGATCTTCTCCCCACATTTGCAAAACTGGCCAATGTTCAACTTCCCTCAGACAGAGTTTATGACGGTTATGACATTTACCCTGTTCTTTCCGGAACCGGGAAAAGCAAAAGGGATGTAATATTTTATTATCGCGGTACAGAAGTTTTTGCGGTTAGAAAGGGTGCTTACAAAGCGCACTTTATCACACAACCGGAATACGGGAGTAATGAGAAAACAGTTCAGGATCCACCACTTTTATATAATTTGAATGTTGATCCTTCAGAAAAATACAACATTGCGGAAAAACATCCGGAAGTTATTAAAGAAATCAAGCAGGTTTTGGCAGAACACCTTAAAACAGTGGTTGCAGTTGAGAATCAGCTGGAAAAATAGTAAATCAACGAGTTATAGAACTAAAACATAAACAATGAAAAAAATTATAATCTCATTAATTGTTCTGCTTGGAGTGAGTTTCACCTCAGTAGCGCAGCAAGAGAAAATGAACGTTCTGTTCATCGCTTCCGATGACATGAGCAGTGATTTAAATGCCTTTGGAAACCCGGATGTTTACACACCCAATTTTGACAGGTTGGCTGAAAGAGGAGTTGTCTTCAACAATGCCTACAACCAGGCACCGTTGTGTGCACCAAGCCGCGCTTCTTTAATGACGGGTTATCTTCCGGATAAAACCGGAGTTTATGACCTCTACCCAACTTTTCGTGACGCACTGCCCGATGCTGTAACCATAGCGCAGATGTTCAAAAACAATGGATATTATACATGTCGAATAGGGAAAATATTTCATCAGGGAGTGCCAAGCGGTATCGGACAGCCGGGGCACGATGATCCTGCGTCGTGGACGACTACCTATAACCCCATAGGGAAAGATAAAACGGATGAGTATAAATTGGTGGCTGATGCCCCGATGCTGGGTACCTATCTTGCCATGGACTGTAATGACGATGAATTAACAGATGCTATTTCAGCCAATGTAGCAATAAGCATTTTGCGTGAGCGTACAGGAAATGCTACCGCCAGCGCCTACGGGGGATATATGCAGGGACGTGTAAACCCTCAGCCTTTTTTTATGGCAGTAGGTTTCTACCGTCCACATATTCCTTACATGGCACCCCGAAAATATTTTGATTTATATCCGCTGGAAAAAATCAAGCTGCGTGAAAACCCTGAAAATGACTGGGACAATAAACCCCATGCTGCAGCCTGGACGTTGCCTTTAAATGGCGGAGCCACAGAAGAACAGCAGAAAAAAGCCATTCAGGCTTACTACGCATGTATATCGTTTGTTGATGCGCAAATCGGAAAATTACTGGACGGACTGGAAGAGTTTGGATTACTGGATAATACAATCATCGTTTTCTGGAGCGACCATGGTTACAATCTGGGAGAACACGGCCAGTGGCAAAAACAAACCCTGTTTGAAAAATCATCGAAACAGCCATTGCTCATTTCGGTACCCGGAATGCCTAAAGGAACGGCTACCGATGCCATTGTACAAATGGTTGACATTTATCCGACTTTGGCAGATATATCAGGCTTTGATGCTCCGAGTGATCTGGCAGGACATAGCCTTGTACCACTGATAAAAGAGCCCGACGCAAATTGGGATTATCCGGCGTTTACATTGCAGGCAAGAACGGTTAACCCGAGGCCTCGTGAAGGAGGATCAAAATACAGTTTTAATCCCCGTGTTGGTTCCGACAATCCAACAATTTTTGGTCGTTCGGTTCGCATAAAACGGTACCGGTATACCGAGTGGGATGAAGGAAGATTAGGGGCTGAACTTTATGATTATGAAAAAGATCCAAAAGAGTTTAAAAATTTAGCTGACAATCCCGATTATCAGGATATTAAAAAGAAACTGGCTGAAATTTTACATGCAAATTTTGGCAATTAATTAAATTAAAAAAGGCTGTAGAAATTACAGCCTTTTTTGTTTAACTAAACTAACCATTTTTGTTTCTGGTCTCCCAGACTATTTCCAACTATTTTCGTCAATCATCCAACTTTCAACAGCCAGTTCCGGTTCGATTTCTTTTGCAAAACTGTTATTCAAAGTCCATGAGCAACTGTTTGTCATCCAGTTTTCAAGCTCCAGTTCCGCTTCTGTTTCCTGAACAAATTCTGTCGTATTAAGCGCAATTGTGTTCCAAATATTTTCATCTGTCATCCACTGTTCCAGTTGAAGCGTTATTTCCGCAGCTTTATGAGTTGTGGCTTTTGTTTCTGCTCCTTCGGATTTTACATTTCCAACCAATATAAAAAGTGCGATAAATGTTCCTGTTGCGATTTGTTTTACTATTGTTTTCATAGCTTCTTGTTTTTGTTTAATTCAAAGCTACGTACAAAACCATCCTTCTTAAAACGAAATCGAAAAACAAGGATTTTTTATCGACGGAATTTGAAATTGTCCCGAAAAAAAAGTTAAAATGGTGTATTTTAATACGCAGTAAGTCCCCATCGAAGCTCTCCTCATCGGGAAATGCAAAACTTTAAATCCGTTTTAGACAGAACAAGCAAGGTACCGGTTTGGCCTTCCCTTTTGTATACTTCCCTGAATTGGTATATTTAGCGTCTATTTCAAAAAAGCTGTTGTGGTTATCGCTTTTTGACTTAGTCATAATTCCTAATTAAGACCTCATCAATCTCACCCCTTTTGTTTGCTACAGAATTTATAGAGCGATTTGCTTTAACAAAAGTAATGTTATAGTCTTTGTATAGCTCCAATATGAATGGAGTGGCAGAGTTAGACAAAAGAAAGTCTATTCCCTGGTTGTCTATCTTATTACAAAGGTTCCTCAATCTGATTTGTTCTTCTTCATTAAACCCGCCGTGGCTGTATCCTGTAAAGTTTGAGCTTTTTGATATGGGGTCATAAGGTGGGTCAAAATAAACAAATGATCCTTTTTCTATATCTGTCAAAGCCTCTTCAAAATCTTGATTTAATATCTTTATATTATTTGAATTCAGATACTTACTTACAGCCCTCAAGGTGATTTCATTAACAATGTTTGGGTTCTTGTATTTCCCGAAAGGTGAGTTAAATTCACCAGAACTGTTTACTCTGTACAATCCATTGTAGCAGGTTTTATTTAAAAAAATAACCCTTGATGCTATTTCTATTTTTGAGAGATTTTTATACCCATCGGTTCTGTCTATTGCCCTAATTCTATAAAAATAAGACTCCTCATTATTGTGTTTTTTTAAATCCTCAATGAGCTCCTCCACGTTGTCGCGAATAACTTCATAAACAGTAATTAATTCAGTATTACAGTCGTTAACCACAGCTTCTGAAGGTTGCAAATGGAACAAAAGCGCTCCCCCTCCAATGAATGGCTCGTAATAGTTCGATGGATTTTTCGGTATGAGTTGACTAATAGTTGGAATAATCTGTCGTTTCCCACCAACCCATTTTAAAAAGGGTGCTATTAGTTTGTTTTTCTGCATATTTGCTCCTTTATCTCAACAAAGTAATAAAATATTAAGTCGAAGCCGATTGAATTTTTTTTGTTTTTATCATTCAATTATAAACAACTATCTCCTGTCAACCAGGACCCTGCTAATACATACATAATCAACAAATTATGTTCGAATTTCAATCAGAAATTAAGCAAGTTCTTTCGTAGGAAATATTACATTGGTAAACCCTTCTGCTTAATGAAAGGTCGATTAAACGCGACGGTCAGGAAATGTATGCTGAAAAGACCAGGATTATTCTGATTTTTTAAACAAAGCTTTATTTAAAACTATTGCGTGAGTTTCTATCATTTTGCATAAATCTACAGCGATGAAAAAATTGCGTGATAATGATTTTAAAAGGTGTTTTGCACCAGAGGGTATAATTAATCCTTTGCAACTTACTTCAACCCACGACAAAGACAGTAGGAGTGGATACGGTTAGGCTACGCGATCCCTGAATATTAGCATTGGGTTACCGAGGGCAGGAAACAACGACCTCAAAGGACAACCAAAGGTGTGAAGTTGAAATAACCTTTACCAAACGTAACAAAGCTTCGGGGAATAAAACCCGTTAGAACAGAAAACCTGTCCTGACGGAATGGTAATACAGGTGATAAAATAGAATTTTTAGAAAATCCCAGACCACAAATACTGCTCACTTCTCAAAAAAAAGGAAACCATAAAGTTGGGTTCCAACGAATTTACCAAAAGAAAAAAAGCGGCTCAGCAGTGGTGGACAGCGGATATTCTACTGAATTATTTACCCAAAAAATCCTGTCGAACGGTAGTTTTGATATGAATTTGAACCACCTAGCTTATAAGTGTTTTCTAAAAAAATAAAAAATATTCTAATTTTTAAACTTTTTTTTTAGAACGCTGTTTTATTAGCAAGAGTTTATTTCAAAGTTACTCACTAAATAGATAGTTTGGTTTTTGGTTTAGTTTAGGTTTAGGTTGATTGAGAAAAGGCTGGTTATTGAACTAGCCTTTCTTTTTTCTCATAAAAACCTTCCTCGTAAATTATTTCCATTTCATTGAATAAAAATCGGCATTTTATCCCCTCAAAATCAGCAATATAATTTCTTAAGAAGTAGTACTATTGATTAGCTTTGTACTATTAACTCAATAAAGCACATTATGAGTTCATTGAATAAATGTACATGGCTTTTTGGACTTCTGATTTCCTGTCCGATGGACGAAGAGGATGAAAGTTGTCCGCTAAATAAGTATCGGAATTGGAAAAGTGAAGAGAAATTTAAGTTCGCTTTTCAATGCGCCGATAAAGAAATTGATAAAATTTTGATTTATCATAATGCTTGTTTACAACGAAGAGAAAAAGATATTGCTTTAATTAGTTAGTTTTAGTATCGGTAGATTTACGTTGAGCGAAACCCAAAGCTCAGCATTTTTGAAATGAAAATTCAGATTTTTCAACCTGCACAATCAGCCCAAGATTTGCAGTTTTAAATATTAGTAGAGATAAATTTGTGTGGATTTTCATTCCATCGAACAAAAAGTTCGACGCTTAAAGGACAAGTAAAATCCCGGCTTTTCGCCGGGATTTTTTTATGTCATCCGTTATAACCTGATTTGGATTAAATCTTACTTTGAGGCTATGGCCAAGTTGACAAAGATTATATTTTATTCCTTTTAGTGAATTTCAACAGAGTTTTTAAAATGTTTGTATACTGTTTGGAACAGTTTGTTTTTATCCAGGGGCTTTGTAAGATAGTCGTCACAACCGGCAGCTATCGATTTTTCTCTGTCTCCGGGTAGTGCAAATGCCGACTGTCCTATAATTAATACTTCGCTGTTTATTCCCTTTATTTTTTTTGTTGCTGCATAGCCATCCATTTCGGGCATTTTCATATCCATTAATATCAAATCAACATCATGGTTATTTTCGTAATATTCAACTGCCTTTTTTCCATTTTTCGCAAATATTACTTTTTTACATTTCCCGTCCAACATATGCTCTATGTACATTCTGCCAGTTTCATCGTCTTCGGCAACAAGGATAGTCATCTCTTTTAAAACGCTCGCAGAATCAATAGCATTTGCAAAGTCAGAAGAGTTATTGTCAAAGAAGTGAACAGTATTTGTTTTATAAGGGATTCTAAAATAGAAACGTGAGCCTCTCCCTTCTTCTGATTCAATTCCGATGTTTCCATGTAGCATTTCAACGTATGCTTTTGCAATTGACAGCCCTAATCCAACGCCTTCATAGGGTCTCGAGATGCTAACATCGGCCTGAACAAAGCGCTCGAAGATAGCTTCCTGCCTGTCGGTTTGTACTCCAACTCCAGTGTCGTTTACATAAAATTCCAGAAAATTGTCTTTTACCGAATATCCAAATTCTATTGCACCCTGATTGGTATATTTTATTGAGTTTTTTATCAGATTCATTAAAATTGCATTAACCTTATCTTTATCTGAGATAATCAGTGCTCTTCCGTCAAGTAAGGTGGTCTTGTAATTTAGCTGCAATCCTTTGTTTTTTGCCTCCAGCTTGAAGAAATGATACAAATAAATCATTTGCTCATTAATATTAAATTCAGAAAAATGAACTTCAACAAGATTTGACTCAATTCTTGATATGTCAATCAAATCGTTGATTGTATTTAGCATTCTTTCGCCACTTTTTTCTATAATAGCGAGGTAATTTTGTTGTTCTTCTTCAGTTAGCTGCGAATTTCTCAGTAACTCAGCAAATCCCATAATTCCATTCATGGGTGTTCGAATTTCGTGGCTCATATTAGCCAAAAATGCCGATTTTAGCCTGTCGCTTTCCTCAGCCCTTTCCTTTGCCCTTCTTAGTTCTTCAATGTGCCTGCTTCTTTCTATAACAGTCCATGCCGCTTCAATTAGAAGCGAAATTTGCTTAATATCTTTTTCATTGTAGCCTTCAGCTTTGTCTGACACCCCAATTATAGCTTTTATATCATTTTTTATTATGACAGGTATTGCCAACAGGTTTTTCGGTGCGTAGTTACACTTTGAAACACATTTGAAAGTATCTTTTCTTAATTTAATATCGTTTATTGTTATTGGGCTACGTCTTTTTGCAGCTTCTCCCCAGATACCTATTTCTTCGAGCTCATACATAACATTTGAAACTTGTTTATTCTTTGTGAATTGTTTTGAGCAGCTGCCAATAGAAATCTGATTGCTGTTTTCGTTGTATAGAAATAATACGCCATGTTTGCTTTCTGTCAAATGAATGGCTTCTTTTAGCGTATAATTTAAGAGTTCCCGGGTGTGGTTCGAATTATATCTGAATATTTTGAGTAAAACTTCCTGCCTTTGATTATGCTGACACAATTCTTTAAAATCTCTCTTTTTCTCTGTTACATCAGTAACCACTGTAGCAAACTGATTTTCGCGTATTTTATAAGCAATCACTTCAAAATACTTACCTAATTCGCGCGCATAGTTTTCAAAATGTAATGCATTTCCGGTTTTAAGTACTTTTTCATAGTTTTCAATCCAATAGGATTCGGAATTCGGCAGTACTTCCAGAAAAGATTTCCCTACAGTTTCGTTTCTTTTTAGACCGGTTTGCGTTTCAAAACTACTGTTAAAATCGATAAACCGGTAATCCGTCATTTTACCATTTTCACCAAAAATACCTTCGTGTACCGCCAGGCCTTGTGCCATTTGGGTTATAAGTAAACGATATTTTTCCTCACTTTCCCTTATTTTTTCTTCTGCAAGTTTGTTCTCGCTAATGTTCATTACAATTCCGGTTATTGAAACTGTACCGTCGTCAAGTGTTTCCGGTATTGATCTCACGCGCAGCCATACAATGCTGTCGTCTGATTTTATAAACCGTACATCGATCTGGAAGGGTTCACTATTTTTTATTGACTCTTCTCTTAATTTAATTAGTTTCTCTAAGTCTTCAGGATGGACGGATTTGTAAAATAAGTTTGGATTGTCTTTCACTTCTTCTCCGGTAAGTTCAATATCATTTATTGATTTTGATCCCAAAAACGTAAAATTTGTTTCTCCGGTTGTGTACTTTTTTAACTGATATACAACTCCAGGAATATTGTCTGTTATTCTTTGGCGTTCATTTTCGTTTTCTTTTAATTTCTGCTCAGCTAATTTTCGTTTTGTAATATCAGTTGCAATTCCCTGAACTATTACTTCGTTGTTTTGAATTTGCCTGCTTATGGAACGATCCCTAAACCAATGCCAGTTATTCTTTGCGTCTTTAATTCTATATTCAATATCAAAACTTGTTTCTCTAAAATTTGTATCAGTAATTTTTTTAACCATATTTTGGTCATCCGGATGAACAAGTTTTAGCCAGAGGTCTGGATTGTTTTTAAAATCTTCCTGCTGAATACCAAGGATCTCTGTTACACGTTTGGTTCCAAATGTTACACCTTTTTTACTCGAGATGATGTAAATAATATCGGGGGAACTTTCGACAAGTTCACGATATTTCTTTTCGTTTTCACGAAGACGGATTTCCGTTTCTCTTCGTTTTTCCAGCTCCTTTTTTAGCTCATGTGTTCGTTTTTCAACCAGCTTTTCAAGTTTGTGTTTCTCTTCCTGTCTTTTTATACAACTCTCCCTGATTTTCAACATGGCATTTATTTGAACTCTAAGTTCAATTTCATCAACTGGTTTGGAAAGGAATGCATCAGCACCAACTTCAATGGCTCTAATTCTGTTTTCGCGGTTGTTGTCCAGAACAGTTAAAAATATTACAGGTATATTTTCGGTTAGTTTGTTACTTTTTAAGCGCCTGCACACCTCGTAACCATCGAGGTCCGGCATCATGATATCAAGAATAATGATATCGGGTTGTTCTTCCAAAGCCAATTCCAGACCCTTTTTAGGACAGCTTGTAGCTATAAATTCTATGTCCGGAGAAATAAATTTTATTTTGATTTTTAAGTCTGTTAAATTGACTTTTTGATCGTCGACGGCTAATATTTTCTTCATTTGTAAGCTATTTTTTAGTTAATAAAGGGGAAAGCTATCCTGATTAACTTCAGGACAGCTTTGGCTTTATAAAACTAACCTACTGGTCAATAGAACTTAATGGGTGCACTAAATCCTAAAAAAAAGATCAATTTATAATTTGTTTTCTCCTTTTTCCCCTCCGGTCTCTCCCCTCCTTGTGAATCAAAAAGAAGCTTCTTGATTTCTTTTTTCAAATAATATTCTGGAAAATTCATTTTCTCTTATTCTTGGTTCTAACACAAACCAAAATAAGAGAACAGAGGCACAAAAAGCTAATTCTCAAACCTGAATTTAGCGCACAATAATTCTGATTTTTTCCTTCAAATAGGCTTATATAATTAGGAGGGAGGTTGATTTTAGATTACAAATGAATCATTCCTTTTTTCAAAGCAAATTTGATAATGTCGGCATTATTTTTAAGATTCAATTTTTCAAGAATATGTTGTTTGTGGGTCCCAACTGTTTTTACACTAATAAACAATTTTTCCGATATTTCTCGTGTGGATTTACCTTCTGCATACAATTGTAATATCTCTACTTCGCGCTCCGACAAATCTGAAAAACCATCGGCTTCAGTTTCTGCCGGTTCCAGATATCCTTTTATTACCAGGTCAGTAATGTCATCACTAAGGATTTTTTTACCGGAAAAGACAGATTGTATCGCGTCAGTTAGTTGATGATATGTACAGTTTTTTAGAAGATAGCCATCAGCTCCGGCTTCCAAAATACCTTTTACATACTGTCTGTCAGAATGCATTGAAACGGCAATTATTTTAACATCGGGCAGCTCCTTTTTTAATTGACGGGTTGCGTCAATACCATTCATTTGGGGCATACCAATATCAATTAATACCACATCAGGTTTTAACTGGAAAGTTTTTTCCATTGCGTCTTTTCCATCTTTTGCCTGCCCAATTACCTCAATGTCAGGCGCTGATGTAAGCAGGTTCACCAATCCTTCTCTAAACAATTGGTGATCATCGGCGATTAAAACTTTAATTGTCATAATTTCTATTCTTCAAGTGGAATTAATACTGTCGCTTTCGTTCCTTTTCCCGGTTCGGATTCGATGTTAAACTGTCCTTTAATACTATCTAAACGTTCAATGATACTGAGCAAACCAAATCCTCCTTCTTTTGTGGCTTTTTGGTTTCTTGGTTTTCTATAACCTATACCGTCATCTTCAACAGAAATATAGTAATATTTTTTCCCTTTATGAATATTTAGAGTAATTAAATTTGCATTTGCGTGTTTTATGATATTGGTTAGAAGTTCACTCACAATTCGGTACAGAAATATATTGAACTCCTTTTTTATATTTATATTTTGGTTTTCACCAAGCAAAGCTGTTTGTATACCATTGTTTTTGCTTATTTGTTCTAATTTCCATTTAAAAGCCGCAATCAAGCCTAATTCGTACAAAATAGGGGGGCTTAAATCGTAAGTAAGTGTTCGCGATTCTGAAATAGCCTTGTCCAGCAAATCTGATGTTTCCACAATTACTGTACTTACATGTGGAGACGTATTTTCATCAACTATTGATGATAGTTTAATAAATGCAAGAGACAGCGTTTGCCCTAAACTATCATGAAGATTTTCCGCAATTCGCCTTCTTTCTCTTTCTTCTACCAATGTAATTTCGGTATTTAGCTTTTTTAATTTCTTTTGGTAGTTCTTAATTTGCCTTACATTTTTATTGAGGGCTATTTCTGCATTTTTTCGTGTGGTAATATCGTAACAAACACCACGAAAACCATAAAAACTATTTTTTTTATCAAAAACAGCAAAACCACTTACTGCCAGCCAAATTTTTTCTTTATTGCTCAGTTTTAGTTCAATTTCAAAGTCGTTAAAACCCGACCTTTCTATAAAACTGAGTTCGATCTTACTTTTTTTGGTTTTCCAATCCCTTACCTGAAAAAAATCGAGATAATGCATTTCCCCAATAACTTTATGAGGTTCTATAAACAAGATTTTTTCAATGGCTGGACTAACATATGTAAAAACTCCTTTTGAGTCCACCTCCCAGTAAAATTCAAGTGCATGAGCAGATATCTGAAGAAATCTCTCTTCATTTTGTAAATATTTATTTGTTTGATCTTTAATAAATAACTCCAGACTTTCATTTCGTTTTCGCAGTAAATCCTCAACTTTTTTTATTCGCAGGGCTACGTTTATTTGCGCTCTTAATTCGCTCTGGCTAAATGGCTTTGAGATAAAAGCATCGGCTCCGACATTTAGCCCCTTTGTCCTTTCTTCTGAATTCTGGCCCAAGGCGGAGATCATTATTATTGGAATGTCTTGTGTGGCGGCTTCTTTTTTTAAAAATTTACATACTTCATACCCATTCATTTCCGGCATAATGATATCGAGTAATATTATTTCCGGTCGCTCTTTAATTGCCAAATCAATACCCTGTTTCCCCGAAAGTGCTTTTAAAAACTGATATTCCGGATAATGCAATTTAAAAATGCGAAATAGTAATTCTAAATTGATCTCACTGTCATCAATGGCCAGGATCTTCTTCATAGAATATTTTAAAGAGGTTTATTTCGATTTTATCTTTCTAAGTAAATCAAGCATCCTTTAAAAGCTCAATCCGATGTGCTATATGGAATTGAACTAATTAACTATAAAAATAAAAAAAAACCTGAAACTTTTAAAAATATGGTACGTTTTTGAAACTCAATTTATAGAGTTGATTCAGCATTTATTATTTTATTTTACATAATAAAGGGATTTCTATTTCAAAATCAAGCTTTCTGCAATTGAGCTTTTGCCTTTGACGAATGCAAAAAATCAGTTTTATTTAAGGTAGAATCAGAAAATTCCAGTCACAAAATCAGTATCTATAACCATCTGTATAGGAACGGATTTCTTTTACATATCATTGAATATTAGTACATTTACAAGAATGATTTGATTTACAAACTTTCCAAAATTTAAAGTAAAATGAGATGGGCGATTTTTGGCGCCACTTGCATTATTTCAGTAAATATTGTAAGTGCGCAGAAGCAATTGTTCATGCAGGGGATTGACGGTGGAAACGCCATAAACGTTGCTTCTGACAAAATAGAGAAATGTTTTACCCCTCCACCTTTTGAATTTAGTCAACTTAAATCTCTTCCGGAGCAAAAGTCGGATATCGATGTTACATTTATCAATTTTCCGCAAAACGCAGAAACAGCTTTTTTATATGCAGTCTCTATTTGGGAGAGCATCCTCTCATCACCGGTCACAATTCACATTATCGCACGTTGGGATTCTCTTGATAATTCTATCGTTTCGGAAAGCCGGCCTGCGTTAAATTTTAGAACTTTTGAAGCAGCACCGGTAGCAGATGTTTATTACCCGGTAGCACTAGTTGAAAAACTTTTGGCGGAGGAGGTTAATCCTGGCAAGTCTGATATTATATGTAATTTCAATGAAAATATGCCATGGTATTTTGGAACTGACGGAAACACGCCTTCCACCAGTTACGACTTTGTAACTTCTGTTTTGCATGATATTGCACATGGGCTCGGTTTTTATGGTTTTTTTAAAGATGAAAATGGAATGGGTTATCTTGATAATGCAAATAATCTGCCGAGCATATACGATTACCTAGTTTTTAATGACCTGAACCAACAAATTTCAAACAAAGTACTTTTTGAAAGCCCTTCGGTAGAATTGCACGAGCAATTAACTTCCAACAAATTGAAATTGAACCATACCAATATCGTATCAGATGACCGGGAAACTTTGGATTGGATTTATTCTCCGGACGAATGGGTTGATGGCTCCAGTATTTACCATTTTAAAGAATCGACAAACCGCAATCAGCTTATGTCTTTTGAGATCAAAAAAGGAGAGGCCATCCATCATCCGGGAGAAACAACGCTCAAAGTGTTATCGGAAATAGGTTGGGAATCGGTTTCTTTTATTTTTGAAGAACTAAAAGATTTTGAGACTCCTCGCGAAAAACTTCCGGTATCCGTGGGCATTTCTTCCGAGTTGCCTCTAAATCTTTCAAGTTTCAAAATTATTTTTTCGATTGACAATTTTTCAACTGCTGATACTGTTTGGTTTTCTTATAATTCTGCTAACAACAATTTTTTTGGAGAGCTTCCACTTGATTCTCACGAGGGATTTGTTCACTATTATTTCGAAGTGAATTCAACAGATAACAGAATTTTCAGGTTCCCTTCCATTGCACCCCAAAAAAAACTAAGCTTTCGTGTTGGGCCTGATTATTATCCACCGGAGATATTTCATAACGCAAAAAAGTTTATTGAAAAAAGTGCTTCAAATTTTGATTTAATTGCCGTGGTGACCGACAATACAGGGGTTTCCGAAGTAAAAGCAGAGATGAAAATAGACGGTAAAATAAAAGAGATTCCGTTAAATTCTATCCGACCGGGCCAAGATTATTTTTCAGGAAAAATATCAGTCTCTGATGAGTTTGGTGATGCAAGCATTGTAGAATACAGGCTGGTAGCAAAAGATGAATCGACATTGGGGAATTACAGTACCAGTCCAGCCAACGGTTTTTACAAAGTAGAAATCTTCGAAGCACTTGGTGCAGCAGAATCTTATCAAAATAGTTTTAATTCAGCAACAGGCGATTTTGTCTTATCTGATTTTTTAGTCTCAAAACCAACCGGATTCAACGACGGAAACTTACACACTGAGAATCCTTATCATACCTCTGATATTGAAAGTGAATACTATAATCACTACGCAATTTTAAAGTATCCGGTTATTTTGAAAAAGGGTGGTTTAATGCAATTTGATGAAATTGTGCTTGTAGAGCCGGCTGAAGTCGGGACAAGTTATACAGACAAGTATTTTTGGGATTATGTTATTGTTGAAGGAAGTAAAGATTACGGAAAAACATGGCTTCCGATTACCAAAGGTTATGATTCTAATATTTTCGAAGAATGGAGCTCTGTATTTTTTGAATCTTTTGTTACAGACAGCCTGATACTTAATTCGGAGATAAAAGAAATGTACCGCAAACATAAAATTAACATTATTGAAGAGTCAGCATTTAAAGAAGGAGATATTGTAATTTTCAGATTCCGACTTTCCTCCGACAAATCGGTCAATGGCTGGGGTTGGGCTATCGATAATCTTGAAATTCAGCAAACCTACACCGGTTCAGATAAGCTTGCAGAGAATAAAAACATTACTATTATTCCCAATCCTTTTGTAAACACAATTAATATTGATTTTGGAACGGGATACAGTGCAGCAAAAAATATAGAAATTAGAATTATAGATTTAACCGGAAAGGTAGTATACAACGAGAGTTGGAAGAAACAGAGTGTTAAAGGAATAAAAGAAATAGATTTGTCCGGACTCGCCAGGGGCATTTATGTAGTCGACATAGACAATTATAATTCAAATAGGCTGGTACAAAAAATTGTAAAAAAATAATTGCATAGCACTCAAAAATATTGCTTTTAATAAAAGGGGTTATTGTATATTATTATTTAAAAAAATTCTTTGACGTAATATTATCGGAATTAAATAATTTCTAATATCTTGAGAACAAGATAAAAGCTAAGCTAAACCAATGGATAAGCAAAAGATATTTGAAATTGTTTATTTTTTGAAATCAAAGAAAGGATTCGATTTTTCCGGCTACAGATTACAAATTCTGGAACGTAGAATCCGGAAACGATTTTACTATACAAACACCGAAAACTTTCATGAATATTTTGAACACCTGGTTAATAACCCTTCCGAGCTCAATAATCTGTTTGATGTTTTAGCGCTTAACGTAAGTCATTTCTTTCGCAATGCCTTAACATTTGAGCTTCTCAGAAAAAAAATAATACCCGATATTCTGAGCAAAAAAAAGTTACACAATGAAAATAACATCAGAATTTGGTCAGCTGGTTGCGCAAATGGTGATGAGCCTTATTCAGTTGCAATTATTTTTAAAGAACTTTTAGACAGAAATGAAACCAACTTCCAAATTGATTTATTTGCAACCGATTTTGATGAAAAATCGCTGAACGAAGGAAGAAAAGGAATTTATAAAGCTTCAAGCCTGAAGAACATAAAATATGGTATTTTAAACAAATATTTTGTTGCGGAACGTGATTATTTTATTTTAAACGATGAGATAAAAAAAATGGTCAGGTTCTCCTCCTTTGACCTGGTAAACGAACATAATCGTTTCCCCAGTGAAAGTATTTACGGCGGATTTGACATTGTTTTTTGCAGAAATGTTTTAATATATTATGACATTGAAATACAGAAGCTTATATTTGATAGATTGTATAATTCATTAAATCATAATGGTTACTTAATTTTGGGAGAGGCGGAAAACATAATTGAGAAGTATAAATACAGTTTTAAGCGTGAAAATAACTACTGTAAAATCTATGTAAAAAGCGACTAATTAAAGGGGTTTGTAAACCATATTTTATATGAAAAGTGAAGCAACGTCAATGGAGCAGCTTTGGGAAGAAAATAAGGTATTGAAAGCCAGAATTTCTGAATTGGAAAAATACAAAGCTTTTTTTGAGAAGGCTCCCATGTCATACCAATCATTAAACGAGGATGGTGTCTTTGTGGATATTAACCCAACATGGTTGAAAACACTGGGTTACAAGAAAGAGGAAGTAGTTGGTAAAAAATTTAGTGAGTTTCTTCATCCTGACTGGAAGACACATTTTTATGAAAATTTTCCGGCCTTTAAAAAGCGGGGATATGTTCATGATGTTATTTTTAAACTAAGACATAAAAAAGGTCATTTTATTCATATTTCTTTTGAAGGTTGTATTGCTTATAACCCTGATGGAAGCTTTAAACAAACATATTGTGTCTTTCAGGATATCACAAAAAGGATTGAAACTGAAGAAAAATCAAATAAAAGTATCGCGCGTGAAAAAGTTTTAGCTGATATTTTACGCAATTCCCCCCTTGCTTTTGCCTTAGGATATCCCGATGGTAGTATTGAACTATTTAACAAAGCATTTGAAGACTTAACCGGGTATTCGGAAGAAGAACTTCGGGGGATCAGCTGGAATGTTGTTTTGACTCCTCAAAAGTGGAGAAATAAAGAGGAGGAAATACTCAGCGAATTATGCCTGGCAAAAAAACAGGTCAGGTATGAAAAAGAATATATCCACAAATCGGGTAGAATTATTCCCGTTGAATTATATGTTAAAGCCAAATTTAATGAAAGTGGCGATCTGGTTCATTTATTCGCCTTTGTTACCGATATCACAGATAGAAGAAAAAATACAGATGAACTTGAGTTGCACAGAAAAAATCTTGAAACGATTGTGGAAGAGAGAACAAAGAAGTTGCAAGAGAAAAATAAAGAACTGGATAAAGCTTTAAAAGTTTTTGTTGGGAGAGAAATGTTAATAAAAGAGCTTCAAAATAAAGTTAAAACACTTGAAGATAAATTGTGAATAGAAAATAACAAATGTTTAACTCAATTTGAAGATTTTAGCCTGATTATCTTATGAAGTTTATCGAATTTAAAAAAATACGTTCCCGCCTGGTGTTTTGGTTTCTCATAACCTCCTTTGTTCCATTGTTAATATCGATGGTTGTTTTTTATGTTGGAAGGCGAAAAGTCAACGCGTTTAATACCTTCGAAAAACTTGTATCTATTCGCGATTTAAAAGCCAATCAAGTGAATAAATGGCTGGACGAAAGAATTGGCGATATGAATGTTATGTCCGGCGATCGGGAAATAAAAGAACTTGGGAATCTTTTTAGAAATGAGGAGCTAAGGTCAAACAAAGAAGAGAAAATCTTTGTTGCTGATGAATTGTTAAGAAGGAATTTAACAAATTATAAAGACTACTCTGCTCTTTTTGTTATTGGTTCAGGTAGCGGCCAAGTTGAAATATCTACAAATAAAGAATTAAAAGGAAAAGACCTGTCTCGAGAAGAGTATTTTACTCAACCACTGAAAAGCAGAAAACTATATATATCCCAGGTTAAGCGTTTTCATGCGTCACAAGAGCCGGATATGTATTTTTCAATACCAATTTATGATCCTGAAAACCATTCGAAAATTATAGGCGTTTTAGTAGCCGAAATTAATTTGGAAGTTTCCTTGTATAATTTATTGCTTAATCGTGTTGGCCTGGGGAATACAGGAGAAACATTGATTGTAAACAAAGATGTAGTTGCATTAAATGAACTGCGTTGGTTTGGGAACGCCCCCTTACGATTACAAATTACAGCCCAACCTGCGGTAAGAGCAGCGAGAGGCGAAACAGGAATAATAGAAACTCCTGATTACAGAGATGTTAAAGTTCTGGCAGCATATACCTATATTCCAAGAACAGGCTGGGGACTTATTTGTAAACAGGATACAAAAGAATTAAATGTTGCATTACACCGAACTGCATTTAGTTTTGTACTTATTCTGCTTTTAGTTGGTGCTACCATAATCGTTATAACTTTGCGTTTCAGTGCATCAATTTCTACTCCTATTATCCAAATGAACGACATTGCACAACGGATGAGATTGGGGGACTTTTCACAGCGTAATGAAATTCATTCGACAGACGAGCTTGGTATGCTCGAGTTGGAGTTTAACAACATGGCAGATGAAATAGAATCGAGGATTAAAATACAGAGTCAAATTCATAAAATTTCGGAAACGATGCTAAGGCAGAACGAAATGAAGGAATTTAGCATGAATTTGTTGAGGCGGATAATGAAAATTTCAGATGCTAATATGGGAGTCTTTTATATTTTAAACGAAACCCAGTCTGTTTATGAACCTTTCTTTTCCATAGGGGCAAATGAAAAAATGCTGGAAAAATTTGACGTAAAAAATCCGGCAGGAGAAATTGCTCAGGCTATCTTTTTTAAAAAAATATACCATCTGAGAAATATTGCAGATGAGACAACTTTTAAGCACAAAACTTTAGCCGGAGAGCTGGCTCCCAACGAAATAATTACTATTCCCATAGTCAATGATAATATAGTAGTAGCTATAATATCTTTGGTTAGTGTTTCCAGGTTTAACAATGACAGCCTACAGGTTATTGAGCAATCTCAAATCGGAATCAACACTTCATATTCAAACCTTTTGGCAAGTGAAAGAACCCGCATTTTGTCCGAACAGCTTACCGTAATCAATCAACAACTGGAAGAGCAAACAGAGGAGTTGCAGGATCAGGCTGAAGAACTTCAAGACCAGGCAAACGAGTTGAAAAGTACAACAACCGAGCTGCAAAGACAAAATGTTTTACTCGACATCCAGCGCAAGCAGGTTGAAGAAGCCAATAAACTAAAAAGCGAATTTCTTTCCAATATGAGTCATGAATTACGCACACCTTTAAATTCCATCATGGCGCTTTCAAAAGTTTTGCTTGAACAGGCAAAAACAAAATTGAACGAAGAGGAAAACAACTACCTGGAAATTATAGAAAGAAATGGCAGGCGACTTTTGGCTATTATCAACGATATACTAGATTTATCAAAGATAGAAGCTGGAAAAATGGATGTAATCCTTCAAAATGTTTCAATAACTTCGTTACTTTACACTACTGCGGAAAATCTGCAAACGCTCGCGGAAAAAAAGAAATTAACACTGGATGTCCGTGTTCTCAAAGATTTACCTATGGTGGTAACGGATGAATTCAGGTTGCACCAGGTGCTTACCAACGTAATCGGAAATGCTATAAAATTTACAGAAAGCGGCGATGTAACCGTTTCAGCAAGTTATGATGCGGAATTTGTAAAAATTAAAATAAAAGACACCGGAATAGGTATCTCGGAAGAAATGCTGGAGCATATTTTTGATGAATTCAGACAAGTTGATGGATCGATTTCGCGACGCTATGAAGGAACCGGGTTGGGCCTGGCGATTGCAAAAAAAATAATGTTAATCCTGGGTGGAAATATTTCTGTTACAAGTAAACTCGGCTATGGTTCTGAGTTTACACTTTCTCTTCCGATGAAAAAAGAAACGGAGGATGAAAATGTATCCCATACAAAAGAAATAATTCAAAAAGAAGATGGTGATAAAAGCTTTTCAAAAACGGGAAGAGAGACAACCGCGACAGAGAATATTGAAATACTAATGGTAGAAGATAACCCCGATACGGTTATACAAATGAAAAATATACTCGGAAAAAAAGGATATTCGGTTGTTGTGGCCGAAAATGGTTTGGAGGCACTTAAAAAGATTGAAGATTTGCACCCCCGGGGAATTATTCTTGATTTGATGATGCCTGAAATGGATGGATTTGAGTTTCTGGAAAAGATAAGGAATTCAGAAAAAACAAAAGAAATTCCTGTACTGATTTTAACGGCAAAGTATTTAACTCAAAAAGAAACAAAAATATTAGAGAAATTCGGTATTCGGTCAATAATTCGAAAAGGAGATGTAAATTTGAACCGTTTGGTTTCGGAAGTGGAATTATTGTTGAACCTCAGTGTACAGTCTGATTTTGACGAAAAAAATAAAAACGAAAAAAATCAACAAACATTAAAGGATAAAAATGTAGAAATTTTAATCGTAGAAGATAATATAGATAACCTTGTAACTATCAAGGCTTTGTTAGCCGATAAATATTTATTAAAAGACGCGGCAAGTGGAGAGGAAGGTCTAAAATTGATAGATAAAAAAAGACCCGATTTAATATTAGTCGACATGTCGCTCCCGCAAATGAGCGGAAACCGGTTTTTATCTCAGATTAGAGAAAAGAAGAAATTTAGTGATATCCCTGTTATTGCAGTTACTGCCCAGGCTATGAAAGGAGATAAAGAGAAATTTATAAACTTTGGGTTTGACGGCTATGTGTCAAAACCAATTGACCTTGAAAAATTAATAAACGAAATCAGAAACTTATTGAAATAAAAATCTAACCTTTTGTTGAAATTAAAACCAAACTGTTTGAAATGAAAACCATTTTAGCCATAGATGATCAAGTAGACAACTTAATAACCATTAAGGCCGTCATAAAAAACAACATCCCCGATTGCAGGATTCTCCTTGCCCAATCAGGTCAGGAAGGGATTGAACTGGCTGAAAAAGAACAACCGGATACGGTTCTGCTTGATATTATAATGCCCGGAATGGATGGCTACGAGGTTTGTAAACACCTAAAATCAAATGAAGCGACCCAACACATACCGGTAATAATGGTTACTGCGATTAAAACTGACGCATTAAGCCGGGCAAAAGGTTTAAACACCGGAGCAGATGCATTCTTATCAAAACCCATAGAAGCAGTAGAACTTTCGGCACAGGTTAATGTAATGCTTCGTATCAAAAAAGCTGAAGACAAATTAAGAGCAGAAAAAGAACGATTGGAAGTGTTAGTGGAAGAGAGAACCCGTGAATTAAAAGAAAGCGAAAAAAAATACAAAACTTTGTATTACGACGCACCTCTTCCTTATCATTCTTTAAACGAAGACGGCATTTTCAAAGATGTAAATCTGGCCTGGTTAAACTTATTGGAATATACCAGGCAGGAAGTGATTGGGAAATGGTTTGGAGATTTTCTTCATCCTGACTTTATACAAACATTTCAAAATAAGTTTACAAAATTTAAAGACAATGGTTCTGTCCATAACGTGTTTTTTAAAATCCGGCATAAAAAAGGGCATTATTTGGACATTCTGCTGGAGGGAAGGATTGGATATAATATCGAGGGAGGATTTAAACAAACTTTTTGTGTTTTTCAGGATATTACGATAAGAAAAAAAATAGAGCAGGCATTAAAACAAAGCGAAGAACGATTTCGGAAGGCATTCCAAACAAGTCCTGATTCTGTGAATATTAACCGGGTTGAAGATGGATTTTATATTTCAGTTAATAAGGGTTTTACGAGAATTACGGGGTATTCAGAGGAAGATGTTGCCGGAAAAACTTCTCTTGAGATAGATATATGGGTGGATCTTAATGACAGAAAACGAATCGTTGAGCAATTAAAAAAGGAAGGAAAAGTCGAAAATTTTGAGGCAAAGTTCAGGACTAAATCCGGCGAAATTATCGACGGCCTTATGTCAGCTGCTGTTATTGAACTGGATGGCGTACCTCATCACATAAATATCACCAGAAATATTACTGAAAAAAAGAGAGCGGAAAGGGAACTTTTAGAGAGTGAGAGAAAACTAAATACACTTCTAAATAATTTACAGGGAATTGCTTACCGGTGTAAATTAGATAAAGACTGGACAATGGAGTTTGTAAGCGACGGTTTTGAGCATCTTACAGGCTTTTCGTCAAAAGATGTTTTATGGAACAAGAAGTTTTCGTTTAACGAACTAATTTTTGATGAGGATCGGGAAATTGTTAATTCCAAAATACATCTGGCTGTTGAAAAACACCGGGGTTTTGAAATTAAGTACAGAATTAAAACGGCTACCGACGAAATAAGACACGTATTGGAAAAAGGTGTTGGAATTTATGATAGAATAACCGGCAAAGTAATCGCACTGGAAGGTTTTATATCAGATATAACCAACCAGGTAATTGCTGAACAGGCTTTAAAAGAATCGGAAGAGAAATACAGGTTTTTGGCAAAAAATTCAGTCGATTGTATCTGGACTTTGGACAAAAATTTAAAATTTACCTATTTGAGCCCCGCTTTGGAAACCATTACCGGGTATAGACCTGAAGAATGGTTGGGAACAAAATTGTACACACATTTTACAAAAAACGAATTTGCAAAAGCCAGCACATTTACAAGCAAAGCAATAAGGGAATACCAAAAATTTTCATCAATATATTTTGAAAGCAAAATTCTTAATAAAAACAAGCAGGAGATAAGTGTCGAATTTTCAGCGAGCCTGATGCTTGATGAAAATGACAATTTAGTTGGTTTTCAGGGTACACTTCGTGATATTACAGAACGAATACGTGCCAGAGAGGCTCTAATTGAAAGCGAACGAAAATTTAAAGATTTAGCTAATCTCCTTCCCCAGATTATTTATGAATCTGATCTTGAAGGTAATTTAACCTATATCAACGAACTTGGGTTGAAAACCTTTGGATACGATGAGAATGACTTTAACGACGGCATTAACATTTTAGAAAGTATTGCTCCTGAAGACAGGGACCGTGCTAATGAAATACTCCCAAATATCCCCATACAAAACATGGGCGGAAATCCGGAATATCTTGCGCTGCGAAAAAATGGAGAACAGTTTCCAATCCTGATTTATTCAAATATCATTTTTGAAAAGAATAAACCCTACGGAATGCGCGGCGTTATTGTCGATATTTCCCAACGGAAAGAGTGGGAAAAAACGCTAAAGGAAAGTGAAGAAAAATTACGTCTTATCTTTAATAATTCTCCGGTAGGAATAAGTATTACCGATTTAGAAGGAAAATTTATCGATGTAAATCCGGCTTTGTCAAAAATCACAGGCTATTCGCGCAGCGAGATGTTAAATCGCCACTTTAACGATTTTTCGCACGCCGACGATGTGGATTTAAATGCAAATAAATTTAACAAACTGGTTAATGGCAAAATTTCTTTTTTTGATTTGGAAAAAAGATACATTCATAAAAACGGTAACATTGTTTATGTTTTTATACGTTCGCAGTTGATCCACGATCATATGGGAAATCCGATGTTTCAAACAGCAATGGTTGAAGACATCACAGAGAAAAAAAGAGCAGATCAGATTCAAAAGGTACTGTATCAAATTTCAAATGCTGTTGTTAACTCTGCCAATCTTGAAAGTCTTATACAGTTAATCCGGAAAGAATTGGGAATTATTATTGATACAACCAATTTCTTTGTCGCACTTTACGATGAAAAAACCGAAACCATTTCATTGCCATTTTTTACCGATGAAAAAGACAATCACACTCATATTCCCCATGGGAAATCGTTAACTAAATATGTAATTAATACCCAAAAATCTCTTCTGGCAAATATTGAAGTTAAAAATAAACTTGTTGCTGAAGGGAAACTTGAACAAATGGGAAGTATGTCTAAAGTTTGGCTGGGGGTACCGCTAAAAACGGAAGGAAAAATAACAGGAGTTCTGGCTGTACAAAGTTACAACGACGAAAATGCCTTTAATGAAGCCGATATGAAAATGCTTGAATTTGTATCGGAACAAATAAGTATTGCAATTCAAAGGGTAAAAGCCGAAGAAGAATTGAAAGAAGCATTGGAAAAAGCAAACGAATCAGATCGGTTGAAATCTTCATTTTTAGCTACCATGTCGCATGAGCTTCGGACGCCTTTGAACGCCATAATTGGTTTCTCGGAATTTTTTGATACCACTTTACCTCCGGAAGATGTATTAAATTTTGGCCAGATAATCAATAGCAGCGGGAATCATTTGTTAAGTATTGTAAACGATTTGTTTGATATTACTTTAATCGAGTCGGGGGAAACAAAGATCAGGAAGGAATATGTAAAGCTGAAAAGCATATTGACCGATGTTTTTAACGTTATCGATAATATCAACAACAAAGAATCAAAGGATATAATAATCGAATATGTTGAGCCAATTAATAGGGAAGAAGTTTTAGTTCATACCGACGCAAACAAGCTAAAACAGATATTGATTAATCTTTTGAAAAACGCATATAAATTTACCGACAAGGGCTATATCCACTATGGCTATGAACTGATTCAGGAGGAGGACAAATCTTTTATACGTTTTTTTGTTGAGGATTCAGGTATTGGAATCTCATCAGATAAACAAGATGTCATTTTTGATATCTTCCGTCAGGTTGAAGACACAAGTACACGAAGATACGGGGGAGCCGGAATAGGATTGTCGGTGGCAAAAAAGTTAACAGAACTTCTGGGCGGAAAAATTTGGCTGGAATCAGAGGAAAAGAAAGGCAGCACATTCTATTTCACAATTCCTTATGAAAAAAGTGATGATACCATTCATGAAGCACAATCTGAATTAAACAGTATGGATAGTGTAAAAGCCGGCCGGGTTTTGGTTGTTGAAGACGATGAATCGAGCTATTATTACTTAAAAACAGTTCTCGAAAAAACAGGAGTAAACATCGTTCGGGCAGCTAACGGAAAGGAGGCTGTTGATATTTGTATGTCGGATTCAAACATAAAAATGGTATTGATGGATATAAACCTGCCCATAATGAATGGCTACGAAGCTACAAAGATAATTAAGTCACACTTGCCCCAAATGCCCATTATTGCACAAACAGCCTATGCTGTATCCGGCGACAAGGAGAAAGCACTAAAAGCAGGTTGTGACGATTATCTGTCGAAACCAATTCAGATAAATTATCTCATCGAAAAAATGGAGAAATATTTGAATTACCTAAGTTAACTTTTTCCAACCAATAGAATAAGGTAAAAAACAACTTTGTATTTTATTGGCTTAATTACTACTTTGGAGTATATTTTCTAGTAACAATTAAATCAGTATTCAATGAACATTCTTAAGTCGATTTTGACGCTTGCATTTGTGCTTCCCGTTTTGAACGTGTTTGCACAGGAAAAAGGATATTACCGTTTTCCAACGTTGTACGAAAATTACACCGTTTTTACTGCTGAAGGTGACCTTTGGCAATACAACCAGAAAACAAATTTATGTTACAGGTTAACTACACATCATGGTATAGAATCTAACGCAGCGATATCTCCCGACGGGAAATCGATTGCATTCAATGCTGAATATGAGGGTCCTACAGAAATTTACATTATTCCGTTTGGAGGAGGAATACCCAGGCGAGTTACTTTTGAAGGGCTGAGCGGGAGAAACGGCCCCGTGTTATACGACTGGACAAAAGATGGAAAACTGATTGTTTCCACCAGTTATTTTAATACCCTTCCCGGCAAACAGCTGGTTTTGATTAATCCTGACAATCTGGAATATGAAAAAATTCCTCTGGCGCAGGCTGATGAGGGTGTATTTGATAATGAGGGCAATTTATACTTTACAAGACTGGCAAAACAATCGAGTTTTACAAAACGATATAAGGGAGGAACAGCTCAGAATCTGTGGAAGTTTAATGGTTCAAGTGAAGCGGTCCCGATAACTGCCGGTTATGCCGGAACCAGTAAAAATCCCATGTTCTACAATGGAAAAATTTATTTTCTTACCGACCGCGATGGCACGATGAATTTATGGTCAATGTTGCCCGACGGCAGCGGTCTGAAACAACTTACCGAGTCGGTGAGCTGGGACTTAAAAAATGCAAAACTTCAGGATGGAAAAATAATTTATCAAAAAAAAGCAGATCTTTTTGTTTTTGATATCGCTTCCGGAAAAGAGAGTTTACTCGATATTTCTTTGATTTCCGATTTCGACCAAAAGCGCCCTTATTGGGTGGAAGAGCCTGAAAAAAAAATTCAGGCACTGGATATTTCGGAAAAAGGAGAAAATGTTGTTTTAACCTCGCGGGGAAGGATTTTTACTGCTCCGGCAGACGGTGGCCGTTGGATTGAAATCACCCGAAAAAGCGGAATTCGTTATAAACTGGCACAATTTGGAGGCAAAGAAGATGCGATCTTTTTTCTTTCCGATGAATCAGGAGAAATGGAACTTTGGAAAACCGCCAAAGACGGGTTTTCAAAACCGGAGCAACTAACCAAAGGAAG
Source organism: Maribellus comscasis (assembly GCF_009762775.1). Lineage (GTDB taxonomy): Bacteria > Bacteroidota > Bacteroidia > Bacteroidales > Prolixibacteraceae > Draconibacterium > Draconibacterium comscasis. The sequence continues at coordinate 2,702,346 of NZ_CP046401.1, forward strand.
TGATGTTTTGATTATGAATTTCCTGCCGTCGCCAAATGGAAAATACATTGTTTACACCGAAAAAGATTATGCGCTGAAATTGTGTGATGTGGAAAAGAAAACCACAAAACAAATTGATTTGGACAACGTTGGTGGTTTTGGCAATCTGGCCTGGTCACCCGACAGCAAGTGGTTATCCTATACCGATCCGGCAGATAATCAGGCAGAGCAGATTAAGGTTCTGAACGTTGAAAATGGTAAGTCATATTATCTGACAACAGACCGGTTTGAAAGTTATAATCCTGTTTTTAGTACCGATGGAAACTGGCTCTATTTTATTTCCGACAGAACATTTAATACATCGGTTGGGAGTCCCTGGGGGCCGCGTCAACCAGAGCCTTTTTATAATAAAACGAGCAAAATTTATATGTTGGCGCTAAACGACACCATTCGTTCACCTTTCCTTGAAAACAATGAGTTGAATCCAAAAAAGGAAGAAGGAAAAGATAAAAAAGAGTCAGACACAGAAATGCCTGCCCCAGACATGGAGAATGCAATGAAGCGGCTTTATGAAATTCCTGTTCCTGCTGATAACATTGGAGGCTTGGCAGTAACAGATAAGTACCTGTACTGGATTCAGAGTGATGTCGACGACCGCAGAAACCGGAAATTATTTAGTTTCGAAATTTCAAATAAAAAAGACAACAAGCCAGTTGAGGTTACTGACAAGGTTTCCGGGTACGAAATTTCGGGTGATGGTAAAAAGCTGCTAATTCGTAAATCAGATGGAATTTATGTTACTGATGCCAATGGGAAAAAGGCTGATTTAAAGGACGCAAAAATAAGTCTGAAAGACTGGACATTTAAAATTGATCCGGTGGAAGACTGGAAGCAAATGATGCTTGATGCATGGCGTTTGGAAAGAGATTATTTCTACGACAAAAATATGCATGGTGTGGACTGGGATGCCGTTCTGGAAAGACATCTCCCCCTGGTAAACAGACTTACTGACCGTTACGAGCTGGATGATTTGATGGCAGATATGGTTTCAGAGCTATCGGCACTTCATACCTTTGTAGGGGGTGGCGAGAAACGCGAAGCTGATGAAGATATTCAACCTGCTTATTTGGGAGCACGGATGGAAAAGAACACTTCAAAAGGAGGGTATGTAATAGAACATATTTTTAACGGCGAACCTGATTTGCCCGAAGAACGCTCTCCGCTTTCGGAACCTCACCTTAAAATTAAAGAAGGCGATATTATTACAAAAGTAAATGGTGTTGATGTGTTGGAGGCAGAGCATATTAACCAGTTGTTGAATGAAAAGGCTGCACAAGAAGTACGTTTAACGCTAAAAAACAGTGCCGGAAAAACATACGACGAAATTGTAAAACCAATAAGCATGAGTGCAGATGCCAATCTCAGATACTGCGAATGGGAATATACCCGGCGGCTTGAAGTGGAAGATAAAGGCGACAGCAGAATCGGATATCTGCACCTGCGTGCGATGAGTGGTGGCAATTTTCAGGAGTTTGTAAAAGGGTACTATCCGGTATTTAATCGTGAAGGATTAATTATTGATGTCCGCAATAACCGCGGAGGGAATATTGATAGCTGGATATTGAGCCGCCTGCTCCGAAAAGCCTGGTTTTATTGGCAATCGCGGGCCGGCAGTCCATATTGGAATATGCAATATGCTTTCAGGGGACATATCGTTGTTTTGTGTAATGAATCAACGGCTTCCGATGGAGAGGCATTTTCTGAAGGAATTAAAAGATTGGACCTTGGAACAGTCATTGGTACCCGTACCTGGGGAGGAGAAATTTGGCTGACTTCAAGTAACCGCCTGGTGGATAACGGAATTGCCACTGCTTCTGAAATGGGTGTTTATTCCGAAGAAGGAGAGTGGCTGATTGAAGGACATGGTGTTGAACCGGATATCGTAATTGATAATTTACCACATGAGACTTTTAACGGAAAAGATGCCCAACTGGATGCTGCCATTCAATTCCTGGAAAAGAAAATGAAAGAAGAACCGGTTACCATTCCGGAATTTCCACCATTGCCCGATAAATCAGTTGAATATAACAGATAGAAAAAAAGAGGTCGTTCAAAAAGTAAAATAAATTGAAATGAAACTTTCATTTTATAACCGGCTTTCGTTTTACCCCTCCAAACCTCCCCTAAAGAGGGAGGCTTAAAGTCCCCTACAGGGGATTTAGGGGTAAGAAACAAAGCGGTTACTTACGAATTGTAAGTTAATCCCATTATGAAATGACTTTTTGGACAACCTCTTTTTTTTACTCCACTTTTGTTAAAGTCATTTCCGGAGGTCCACCAGGTCCTCCTTGTCCGCCACCACCCTGAGGTCCTCCTTCCGGCATTTCAACTTTTAATTTAATTACCTTGCCATCCAATTTCCCGGTATGCCCCATGGAATGGTCTCCCATTTTTAAATCGAATGAAAAATCGTTACCACTAACCTTTCCGTTAGTTATTTTCATTTCTCCCATGGGAGTAGAAACAGTCCCGGTAAGCTTTTCTCCGTTAACTTTGAATACAAAAGTCATCTCCATTTTGCCCTGCGGCCCTTCCATGGAGGTTTTCCACTTTCCGTCGATTCCTGCAGCACCGCCAACAGATACAAATAAAAATGCTACAATTGCGGTTAATAGAATTTTTTTCATAATACTGGATTTTTTAGTTTATAGAAAAATTTATATAAATAGTACAGTTCAGGAGGGAAATTTCCCCCACTGCCAATTGCTAAATTTTGCGTATTTAATTATCTGCAGGTTTTAAAATGGCGGCCCATCCTCCACCCTGTTTCATCGCTATTTCAATTTTGTCGGACGACGATACGTTTTTGTTGACAATTTTATAATCAACTCCCCTTTTATTGGCATTTATGCCGTCTTCGAGAATTTCGATTGTATAGTTTTTGTCATCCAGAAAATCCAGAGGGATTTTAAAAGTGCGCTCACTCCAGTCGGTCATTGCTCCAATATACCAGTTTTCACCGCTTTTTCGGGCCATAATCGCATACTGTCCTATTTTCCCGTCAACACCGATGGTTTTATCCCAAACGGTTGGAATGTTTGTAAGGAATTTTAAATACGGTTCTTCACGCATATACAAGGTTGGATTATCAGAAAGCATCTGAATCGGTGCATCATACATAATGTACATCGCCGCCTGATGAGCCCGCGTCCCCTGACTCATCGGTTCAGACGAAATATTTTTGAAGTTGCCAAAGCCAACTGTAACAACCGCACCCGGAGTATAATCCATCGGACCGGCAACCATCCGTGTAAATAACAACGTTACATCGTGCGAAGGTGTAATATCGGTGCTTCCCAATTTGTTGGCTTCCATTCCTTTTACACCTTCAAAATTTACTACATTCGGATATCTCCGGTTCAATCCTGTGGGTTTGTAGGCACCATGAAAATCGAGCAACATTTTTCGTTTTGCCGTTTCCACAGCCATCTCTTCATAAAAATTTACCATCTGCTGATCCCCGCGGTTCATGTAATCCATTTTTACTCCTTTGGCTCCCCAACCTGCAAACTGGTCAAGCATTTCAGCAACTTTTCCAAACATGTCGGTCCATGCAACCCAAAGAATTATATCCACATTTTTATCTTTTCCGTAACGAATAACTTCGGGAATATCGACATCATCGTTATTCAGCCAACCTGCATCAATCAATAAATACGGGATACTATATTTTGCTGCAAAATCGATGTAGTATTTGTAGGTTGGTGTATTGATTCCGGATTCAAAATCGACACCATAAATGTTTGTTCCATTATACCATTCCCATGCTACCTGTCCCGGTTTTACCCAATCTGCCTCAATGGTAGACGGACTTGCCAGTTTGTATACAAGATCGCTCTCCAAAAGACCTGCATCATTAGGGCTTATTACCACTGCACGCCATGGGAATGTTCTGGTTCCTTTGGTTTTGGCGAGATAATCAGCAGTCTCGTTGTTTCCGCCAAACGGTGAACGAGAAACCGTTGTTCCGATAACTGCCGGGGGGAAGACGCCTTTCATCGTAGTGGTGCCGGTTCCTTTTAGAAAGAGGTTGGGATAATCATACAAATCCGATTCAACAATCACCATTTTTGTCCCTTCTTTCGATGAAAAATAAACCGGTAATCCGGCGGTTTCATTTACCGAAGCTACAAGGCTGTCGCCAAAAAGGTACTCGTAAGAATCGGAAAAAGGCGAGCGTTCTCTTCTCTGTGGAAAACCATCGCCGGCAGGAGGCATTCCCTGACCATCCATTTGAGGCCTGTCCGAATTTGGTGTACTCCCCGGAGCCCCTCCTCCCGGGCCGCCGGGGCCGTTGCCAAAACCACCTCTTCTTCGGCCCGATTCCGGATTTTTACTTCCAAAACCAGGTTCGCTTGACGCCGACATCATTTGCCGCATTCCGCCAAATCCACTTCCTGATGAAGGCCATGCAACCTGAAAATTTCCAGCGAAATTATATTCCAAAATTTCATTTTTAACCGTAATCTCATCGTCTTTCAACGTTGTCTCAAAACGATAAGCTACTCCGTCGTCATATGCCCGGAAAGTAACAGAATAATTTCCTGAGAAATCGATTTTTAACTGATTGTATTCATCTGTGATGGTTTTATTTTTTACCGGAACGACTGCCTCAATCAGCGAATTTACACTCGTGTTTTTGGCTTTCCTGACTTTGGGATTTTCCCCTAAAATAGTTCCGCCGTCAATTTCCAACGCAAGTTTCGACGGATTAAACAGAACTTCGTTTTCATACAAAACAGACCATCTGATGTTGTCGTCAACAGTTACATTTATCTCTGTCCTTTTGTCCGGAGATACAAGCTTAAAATCCTTTGCCGCTATAGTGAAACCAACGACAATAAATAATATACTCCACGTAAATTTTAGTTTAAATTTTAGTTTCATAGTTTATTGATTTAGGTGAATAATAATTCAAGTTAAATTACTGAATATGAATCATCAGTAAAGAATACAATAGAAGAACACGGTGTTTTTACCGACAGACTTAAATATTTTAAGGGTTTTCAGACAACTTTAAATACCTAAAATTTCATAAAAAAAGCATGAGGAATGATTATAGTTCCACCGTTACCGAGATATTATTGCCCTTCAATTTCTCTTTGAATACGATTTTACTCTCCGAGACAACCTGCAACTCCTTTTCACCATCTACGCGTAAAATTTGAATGTCAAAAGTTTTCCCAAAAGCATTTAATCTAAAAGGAATTCTTTGAGTGTCGTCCCGTTTACCCGGATTTCAGGTTGTTCTTCGCCGTTAAAGTTTTGGCTTAAACTGGCATGCGTGTTGTTCGGAATAGTTCGCAACATTGGGAAGACCAGTTTCTTTTGGTTTATTAGCTCTCCATTTTCATCTACCCCGTAAGTAATTATTGCTGAAATATTTAATCCGCTCATTTCAATGTGATCCGAATGAGACTGAGACCCTTCAACATCCCAATTAATACTTTGGTCTGCTGCTATTTTCCAAACAAAATTCTTTTCCTGAGAATATAAGCTTAAGCTCAAAAACAGAAACAGGACAATACATGTTTTTTTCATAAATAGCTGGCTTTAGGTTCTGTTGTTATGACTAATTATTTATTTTCGGGTTTAATAAAAACATATTTTTTGAGCAAATTTTTTATAATAGAAAGACCAAAACTTAATTTTGTATTTTAGCTCAATTTAAAAGAAGCGAAAAAAGGTAAGTTGAAAAAAATATTTCAAATATTCCTGTTTGTGTTTCTGGTCATCATTATGGTTCAGTGCCGGAAAGAAAAAATGATTGGGAGCGACCCAATTGAATTAAGTTATATTGTTACTGATGTTTCAGCTTATGCAGCCTATGATGGAGCTATAAATTTGTCAGTTACGGGTGGCATTCCCCCATATGGTTTTTTTTGGTCAAACGGAGAAGTTACAGAAGATATTGACAGTTTGGACGGCGGTATTTACGTTATAATTGTTACCGATAAGTTACACCAGATAAAAGCGGATACCATTGAAGTATTACAACCTGATCCTGATTCCATAATTTTGAGATACGAAATTAATTACCCGACGACAAACGAAGGTAACGATGGTTCTGTTATTCTGACTGTAAAAGGAGGATATCCTCCCTATTCCTATTTATGGTCCACGGGATCGCAAAGTAAAGATATTTTCGGTTTAAGTGCCGACCTCTACACTGTTACTGTAACCGATAGTTTGGGATTAACCAGAACCGACACCATTTCTCTGCAAGATTTTATCGTCGATGTTGAAGGGAACAGTTATGGCACTATAACAATTGGAAACCAAACATGGATGAAGCAGAATTTAAGAGTACAACACACTGCCGGAGGTGAAGAAGTAGAAAGTTTTGTATATCGGAACAGGGACTCTTTAGCGGGAAGTTATGGGAGATTGTATACATGGGAGGCGGCAATGAATGGTTCTAACGAAGATGGTGCACAGGGAATTTGTCCCGATGGCTGGCACATTCCTACCGATGAAGAATATAAAATTCTGGAGATGGCGCTTGGAATGACACAGCAGGACGCAGATAAGAGCAATACCTGGCGTGGTACAGATGTTGGAACCAAATTAAAATTTGGAGGCTCATCAGGGTTTGATGCACTTCTTTCAGGCAGAATGAAAGGTGACGAGACATACAGTTATATGGATAAGATTGAGTATTTGTGGACATCCACAGAGAGTGGCAGTGAAAAAGCCTGGCAAAGAACTTTGGATAAAGACGCAGATGATATCGGGCGTTTTAACTCAGCACCTAAAAACTACGCCTTTTCAGTACGTTGTTTAAAGAATGATAACTAAAACACGTTTCTTTTCTGCTTTTGCATTATTCAACGACTTTGTTCTTTCAACTCAATTGTCTTGGTTCGAAAAAAACAGGTTGTGACTCCTTTTGCTAAAGATTTCTCAGATTTTCCTGACAAATAATAATTTTTTATCAAAATCTTCCCTCTGCAAACCGAGAGCTGTTTCAAGCATTTATATAATTGCTGGCACAACCTGTTTAACAAAGTATGTGTTGACAATTTATTGTATTATTTTTAACAAAAAAAAGATGCAGCCAAAGGTTACAAAAATCACGGGATTAAAAGAAAAAATTTCAACTGCCGCCATATTGAGCAATCCAGACAAGCTTTCACTTTCTTTTTTGGCAGAAAATGAAATTTCATATGTAAAGAAAAAATTGGAGAAGGAGAATGAGTGTGTTGTTTATAAATATCCCGAGATTCTTTTCTTTGGAAAGATAAGGGATACAAATGAAACGCACTTAAGGCTGCAAGCAGCCCGTTTAGCCGGTTCTAAGCTTTTTGATACCTTAAAATCCGAAAAAACAGAATCGGTCCAGTTACTAAATTTTTGTGAACCTGAATTAATGCTTGCATTTCTCGAGGGGCTTCTTCTTTCCGGCTATTCATTTTCAAAATACAAAAAAGAAAAGGATGATTTTACTTTGAAAGAGGTTTTCATTTTTGACAAAGAAACTACACCGGAACAAACAAATGAGTTATTAAACCTTACACAGGCGGTATTTTTCGCAAGGGATTTGGTAAACGAGCCGCTTTCCTTTTTAACGGCAACTCAATTTTCCGAAGAAATGGAAAAATTAGGCGAAGAAGCTGGTTTTTCTGTTGAAGTTTTCAACAAGCAAAAAATACAGAGTTTGAAAATGGGAGGATTAATAGCTGTTAATAAAGGAAGTATCGATCCGCCAACGTTTAACATTTTGGAATGGAAACCTGAAAATGCAACAAATAAAAAGCCGGTAATTATAGTTGGGAAAGGGGTTGTGTACGATACAGGAGGATTGAGTTTAAAGCCAACCCCAAAATCGATGGATTATATGAAAAGCGACATGGCCGGAGCTGCCACTGTGGTGTCAACACTTTATGCAGCAGCAAAAAATAATTTGCCGGTGTATTTGGTTGGACTGATTCCTGCAACTGACAACCGCCCTGACGGAAATGCCTACGTTCCCGGCGATGTAATCACTATGTTTGACGGAACAACCGTTGAAATAAAAAATACCGACGCAGAAGGTCGACTCATTTTGGCCGATGCACTGAGTTATGCAAAAAAATATTCGCCGGAGCTGGTTATCGACGTGGCTACATTAACCGGAGCAGCCGAAATTGTTGCAGGATCTCATGGAATTGTAGGGATGGGAAATACAAAAGAAAAAATGGAAAAGCTAAAGGAAGCAGGAGAAGAAACATACGAAAGAATTGTGGAAGTTCCTTTGTGGGAAGAATTCGGAAAACCTCTGAAATCCGCAATCGCCGATTTGAATAATTTAGGTTCTCGAGAGGCACAGTCGACAATCGCGGGGAAGTTCCTGGAACATTTTACATCTTATGATTGGATTCACCTGGATTCAGCGGGGGTTTCGTTCCTTTTTGAAAAAGATGGTTATCGTCCGGCGGGTGGTACAGGACTGGGTGTGCGCTTGCTTTATAACTTTTTGAAAAAATTCAATTAAAAACGTAACTTTGCCCCTCTTTTGGAAAAAGAGAAACCATTCATTATGAAAAGATAATAAGATGACACAACAGGATATAATAAGGGTCGGAATTTCACATGGCGACATCAACGGAATTGGATATGAAGTAATTATGAAAACACTGCTTGATCCAAGGATTTTGGAGATGTGTACACCCGTTGTTTATGGCTCGCCAAAAGTTGCGGCCTATCACAGAAAGGCACTGAATATAGAAAATCTCAGTTTTAATCATATCCGAACAACAAAAGAAGCGAGTCCCCGAAGGGCCCATATCATTAACTGCATCGACGACAATGTAAGGGTGGAGTTGGGAAAATCAACACCCATCGCCGGCGAATCTTCGTTTATGGCATTGGATCGGGCTGCTTCTGATTTAGAGAAAGGGTATATCGAAGTTTTGGTAACAGCACCAATCAACAAAGACAACATTCAGAGCGATCATTTTAATTTTCCGGGACATACCGAGTTTTTAGCTCAAAAATTTAATTCTGAAGATTACATCATGTTGATGGTTAGTGAGACCATGAAGGTAGGAGTTGTTACTACACACATGCCGCTTTCCAGGGTTTCTGAAAGTCTTTCGAAAGATATCATTCTGAATAAAATCCGTATCATTTCACGTTCCCTCCAGCAGGATTTTGCCATAACAAAACCACGTATTGCCGTTTTTGGATTAAATCCACACGCCGGAGATAACGGATTGTTGGGTTCTGAAGAAAAAGATATTATACTTCCAGCAATAATTCAGGCAAAAAAAGAAGGTATCATTGCGCTTGGTCCTTATCCGGCAGATGGTTTCTTTGGAACTGAAGATTACAGAAAATTTGATGCCATACTTGCCATGTATCACGACCAAGGACTAATTCCTTTCAAACTGGCTTCGTTTGACAGGGGAGTAAATTACACAGCCGGACTGCCATTTATCCGTACTTCGCCTGCACACGGAACTGCTTATTCAATAGCTGGTGAGGATAAAGCATCGCCCGAATCGTTCAGACAAGCTTTATACCTGGCGATTGATATTTACAAAAACCGGAAAATTTATGAGGAGATTTCAAAAAATCCGCTCAAAAAATATGAAATCAATCCCAACCAGGTAGACGAAAGTGTAGATATTGAGGCGGAAGATGATCAAACGCTTTAAACCTGTTTTTCAATGTACGAGTTTATTAAAGGGACAGTTGCTGAATTAAATCCGGCGAGTATTGTTGTAGAAGCCGGCGGTGTTGGTTATTTTGTTAACATCTCGCTAAACACCTACAGCAAGTTAAATGGAAAAAAAGAAACAAAGATTTTGCTTCACCAGGTAGTGAGGGAAGATGCCCATATTCTGTATGGATTTGCAGATAAAAATGAACGTGATTTATTCCGGAACCTGATTTCAGTAAACGGAGTTGGTGCAAATACTGCAATTATGATGCTTTCTTCTTTATCCAGCGAAGAAATTGTGTCGGCAATAACTACCGAGAATGTTGCTGTATTGAAAGCGGTGAAAGGCATTGGAGCGAAAACAGCACAACGTATAATAATTGATTTAAAAGATAAGCTTGGAAAAATCTCCGAAACCAGCCAAATTTTATTAGTGCCAAACAATACTATACGAAATGAATCGTTATCTGCATTAGTCATGCTTGGCTTTACCAAAAAAGAGGCAGAAAAAGCAGTTTCTAAAATTTTGCAGGAGCAACAGGAGGCGACAGTCGAGAGCGTGATAAAACAGGCGTTAAAAAGGTTATAAACAGGGATGGAATTTACTAAATCTATATTCTACTTTTTAATAACAATTCTTTTTCTAACCGTTACTCAAAAATGCTTCAGTAAAAGTACTTTTGTGGTTGATATGTCTCTGCAGTTGCAGGATACGGTTACGGTTGATACTACAGCGGATCTTCCTTTCCCTTTTAAGGATCAGCCGGCATTTGGGCAAACAAAACAGGATTCATCAAAGTTATTTTTGAATAAACCCAGTAATATTCGTTACGAGGTAGAATACGATCCGATTAGCGGTAAATATGTTTTTTATGAAAAAATCGGCGATTTGAATTACCGTCTGCCGCAAACCATGTCGCTGGATGATTATATTGATTACGATTTTGAAAAATCAATAAGTGACTACTGGAAACAACGCTCCCGGATTCAGGACATGGAAACACAGGGAGGGCTTATTCCAAAATTAACAATCGGCGGAGAAGCCTTTAACCGGATTTTTGGGGGAAATACAGTAAATATTCAACCACAGGGTTATGTGGAAGTAAGCTTTGGGTACCAGATGAATACTACTGATAATCCCTCTATTCCTGAACGCCTGAGAAAAGTACCTACATTTGATTTTGATGAAAAAATTCAGATGAATGTTACCGGTCAGATAGGTACAAAAATGAACATGCGGGTGAATTACAACACCGAAGCTACCTTCGACTATGAGAATAAAATGAATCTTGAATATACGGGTGACGAAGATGAAATTTTAAAACGAATTGAAGCGGGGAATGTTTCACTTCCGTTAAATGGTACTTTAATTACCGGTGCGTCGAATTTGTTTGGTGTAAAAGCCGATATGCAGTTTGGAAGGCTCTCGCTGACAACCCTTTTTTCGCAAAGCAAGGGAGAAACTCAAACTGTTGAAACAGAAGGTGGAGCACAGATTTCAACTTTTGAAATTTCGGCGGTCGATTACGATGCAAACCGTCACTTTTTTCTTGCCCAGTATTTCAGAGATCATTATGATGAGTGGTTGCGTAACACCGCCGTTCCGCGGTCGCCCATTTACATTAATAAAATAGAAATTTGGGTTACCAATAAATCAAGCAATTTCGACGAATCGAGAAATATCCTGGCTTTTCAGGATTTAGGAGAACACCAGGCAAACATTTATAATACAGTACCTGCTTTTCAGGAAATTGGCGGATTACCCTACCCGGAAAATGTTTATCCGCACAGTAATGCAAACGGCCTCTATTACGAAATGGCGAATACCTATAACGGAATAAGAGAAGCCGCAAATATTACATCGGTGATGTCGCAATTTTCTGCTAACGGATTTGTTGGCGGACAGGATTTTGAAAAAATAGAACAGGCGCGTAAACTGAATGAAAGTGAGTATACCATTAATTATAATCTTGGGTACATTTCATTGAATTCGGCACTGAATACTGACGAAGTTCTGGCAGTGGCTTTTAGTTACACGTCCAACGGACAGACTTTCCAGGTCGGAGAGTTTTCAACGGATGGTGTTAGCGCACCACAGACTTTGATTCTTAAACTTTTAAAAGGGACTACCCTCACACCTAAACTGCCAACCTGGAAGTTGATGATGAAAAACATTTACAACCTGAATGCTTATCAACTTAGTAGCGAGGAATTTGAACTGAGTGTGATGTACATGAACGATTCAACAGGTACATACATCAATTATCTCCCCGAAGGACGTCTGGAAGGACATATTTTGCTGGAGGTAATGAATCTGGATAAATTGAACAAACAAAAGGATCCCTATAAAGACGGTATCTTTGATTATGTTGAAGGAATTACTGTAAACTCCTCCAATGGCAGGATTATTTTTCCTGTACTCGAACCATTTGGCAGTCATTTGGCAGATTCAATAAACAGTCCTGCCCTTGTTGATAAATATACATTTCAGTCGCTTTACGATTCGACCAAAGTATACGCCGAGCAAGACGCTGAACACAATAAGTTTGTACTTTCAGGAAGTTATAAAGGCTCATCGAGTTCCGATATTGTTTTAAATACATTAAACCTCGCTCAGGGCGGAGTAACTGTAACTGCAGGAGGAAGAACACTTACCGAGAATGTGGATTATACAGTGGATTATACCCTCGGTCGTGTTAAAATTATAAACCAGGCATTACTGAATGCGGGAACACCCATTAGTGTTACAACAGAGAGTGAAGACCTGTTTACGATGCAGAGAAAGACATTGATGGGAGCCCATGCAAATTATGCATTTTCCGACAATTTTAATCTTGGAGCCACTGCACTTTATATGCATGAACGGCCTCTAACCCAAAAGGTGGATTACGGAGAGGATCCGATTTCAAATTTAATGTTAGGTTTGGATGCAACCTATTCTTCTGAAAGTAAGTTCCTTACGAAAGCTGTTGACGCGCTCCCCTTTTACAATACCAATGCTCCTTCTTCCATCGATTTTGAAGGCGAATTTGCACAGCTGATACCAGGGCACTCAAATGTAATTGACGAAAGCGGCACAGTATACATTGATGATTTTGAAGGGACAAAAACAGCGATTAGCTTAAAAACTCGTCAATCGTGGATGCTGGCCAGTACGCCACAGCTACAAAACGATTTATTTCCGGAAGGAAATCTTAACAGCTCGCTTGAATACGGATATAACCGGGCAAAACTGGCATGGTACATCGTCGACCCTTTATTTTTAAGAAATACCAGTTTAACACCGACTCATATCAAAAATGATAAAAATCTGCAATCAAATCATCTGGTTCGTGAAGTATTTGAAAATGAAATTTTTCCCGATAAGGAGACAGTAGTAGGGGAACCTACAAATATTGCTGTTTTCGATTTGGCTTTTTATCCTGAAGAACGCGGGCCATACAATTATGACACAGAACCGTCATCCCATTCTGCCGGTGTAAACGAAGATGGAAGGTTAAAATCTCCTGAATCGCGCTGGGGCGGTATCATGCGCGAAATTGAAACCAGCGACTTTGAAACGGCAAATATTCAGTTTATTGAATTCTGGATGATGGATCCTTTTGTTAATGATACAATGAGCCAGATGGAAGGTGGAGATTTGTATTTCAACTTAGGTGATATTTCAGAAGATGTGCTAAAAGACTCAAGAAAGGCATTTGAAAACGGACTTCCAACAACCGAACTTGTCTCAAATGTTGATACAACAATATGGGGACGTGTTTCAACGCTGCAATCATTGGTGAATGCGTTTGACAATGACACCCAGTCGCGTCAGTACCAGGATATTGGTTTTGATGGGTTGAGCAACAGTGACGAACAGTCTTATTTTCAACAATATTTGGAAGAGTTACGCCTTCATGTAAGCCAGGATGTTTATGAAAAGGCCCTGGAGGACCCTTCTTCTGATGACTTTCATTATTTCCGCGGTTCTGATTATGACGAACAGCAACTTGGAATTCTTGAACGGTATAAGCAATTTAACGGACCTGACGGTAACTCGCCAACGACTGAAATGTCAGACGAATCGTATCCAACTTCTGCTTCTTCCATTCCCGACATTGAAGATATTAACGATGATAATACGCTGAATGAATATGAAAGATATTACCAGTACAAGGTTAGTATCCGGCCAGGAGATTTCCAACTTGGACAAAACTACATCAACGATATAAAGGAAAGCCGGGTTCAGCTTAAAAACGGCCAGATTGGCGAAGTAAAATGGTATCAGTTCAAAATTCCGGTTCATCAGCCGGACCAAACTGTTGGTAATATTTACGATTTCAAATCTATTCGGTTCCTGAGGATGTTTTTGACACAATTTCAGGATCCTGTTGTATTGCGTTTTGCATCGCTCGATTTGGTTAGGGCAGACTGGCGTAATTATACAAAGGAATTTAAAGATGATACCGGAGTTTCCGGAAATGCAAGTTTTGATATTTCTGCGGTAAGTATAGAAGAAAACGGAAGCCGCGAACCTGTTAACTATATATTGCCTCCGGGAATTTCACGTGTTATCGACCCAACCAACCCGCAGCTTAGAAATTTGAATGAGCAGTCGATGGTATTAAAAGTTACTGATTTGGAACAGGGAGTTTCAAAAGCTGCTTATAAATCAATTTATATGGACTTCAGAAGATACAAAAGGTTAAAACTGGAAGTTCATGCTGAAGAGTTGGAAGATTACCCCCTGGAAGATGACGAACTCTACTTTTTTATTCGTTTAGGTTCCGACTACAATTATAACTACTACGAATATGAAGTTCCGTTAAAACTAACGCCGGAAGGAAGATACAACGGAACAATTGAATCAGATCGTTACATCGTTTGGCCCGATGAAAACCGGATTGATATACCTTTGGATTTATTTACCAATGCAAAGCTGGATAGAAACGATGAGTTAAGAAGCGCAGGTTCCAGCATAACATTGCAGGATGTATACGAAACCAATCATTTAGACTGGAATAACGGAAAAAACATTGTAAAAGTAAAAGGGAGCCCTAACCTGGGGAATGTTGAGGTTGTTATGATGGGGATTCGCAATAAACGCGGGCAGTTAAACACAGGGCCAAAGTCAGTTGAAGTTTGGGCGAATGAACTACGTTTAACCGATTTTGACGAAAGCGGTGGATGGGCTGCCAATGCAAGAGTCACAACACGTCTGGCCGATTTGGGAAGTGTTACAGTTGCAGGCCGCACGCGTACTGCCGGATTTGGAGGGATCAGCGAAAATATGAACAGTCGCCCTCAGGATGATTTGACGGAATTTGATGTATCTTCTTCTATCGATTTGGGACGCTTCCTTCCTGAAAAAACAGGAGTCCGCCTGCCAATGTATTACGGATATTCACAGAGTGTAAGTACTCCGAAATATAATCCGCTTGAGCCGGATATCGAGTTGGATGAATCACTTGACAGATTGGATACCAATGAGGAAAAAGATTCATTAAAACATATCTCTCAGGATGTGGTTACCCGGAAAAGTATCAACTTCACAAATGTCAGGGTCGAGCCACAAAGGGAGAGAACAAAAACACATCTGTGGGATCCTGAAAACTTCTCGGTTTCTTATTCCTATAACGAAATATACAGAAGAGACATTAACACGGAATACAACACAAGTAAAACCTACCGTGGAATGTTTTCTTATAACTATAATAACCGGCCCAAACTTATTCAGCCGTTCAATAAAATTGGCTTTTTGAATAAAGGCCCGTTAAGTTTAATTGGTGACTTCAATTTTTATCCGCTGCCAACGCTTATTTCCTACAGGGCAGAATTGTATCGTTTATACCACGAGACAAAAAGCAGAAATATTACCAATCCAAACCTGATTTTGCCGGCAACCTTTGAAAAAGACTTTCTTTTAAACAGCTATCTGGATGTAAGGTATGATGTAACCCGTTCCTTAAAAGTCGACTTTTCTTCAAACAGCACAGCCAGAATTGATGAACCGGAAGGAAGATTAAACCGGAATGAGGATGATTACCAGATGAAAAAAGATTCAATTATGCAGAATCTCTGGAATTTGGGACGTCCCACACTTTATGGCCACACTGTAAATGCACAGTATACAATTCCGCTAAACCGGATTAAATTTTTAAATTTTCTGAGTTCAAGTGTACGTTATACCGGAACCTACAACTGGCAGGCCGGGCCAATAACGGCAGATACCATCAATCTTGGAAATACAATCCAAAACTCAGGCAGCTGGCAGTTTATGGGAAATATGAACTTAACCAATTTGTACAATAAAGTACCTTATTTTCAGGAATTAAACCAAAAATTCAGAAGAACGGGCCGGAGCAGGTACAGTTTGAACCGGAACAGCAGATCATCCTCTCAAAACCAGGCCGCGAACCAACAGTCGGGCAATAATGAAAAGAAAACTTTTACTGCCAATGTAAAATTGGTTGCAGAACAGGCGCAAAAAATAAATCATAAATTAAACACAAAAAAAATACAGGTGGTTGTCACAGGTGTTGATGGCAAAGTAGTTCGCGGAAGGGTGAATATTGTTGACGTAAATAATATTGAGTTTACTCCCCTTGGCGATGCTTCACAGGCAATGATTTCTGTTACAGGGAAGCCGGGGGATCAGTCATTTCTGAAAGATATGCTGGATCTCACTACACGAATGCTAATTGGTGTTCGAACCATTCAGGTAACCTATTCTAAAAATGGAGGGACCGTTCTTCCCGGATATTTGCCTGAACCAACATTTATGGGGGCAGGTAAGTATACTCCGGAACAGGATATGTTTAACCGGAGTATTCCAACTGAATTTGCTCCCGGAATGCCCTTCCTTTTAGGGTGGCAGGACAGGAATTTTGGACGAACAGCAGCACAAAACGGTTGGGTTACTACCGACTCTACTTTAAATAATCCATATTCATTTTCTCAAAATGAACGTTTTAATATCCGGGCTGTTATTGAACCCTTACCCGATTTACGTATCAATGTAAACGCCAATCGCTCGTTTTCAAAAAATATAACAGAGTTTTACAATTACGATCCCTCATCAAACAGGTTTAGAGCAAATAGTTTGACAGAGAGTGGCAGCTTTAGTATGTCGACACTGACATGGGGAACAGCCTTTTTTGCCATTGGTAAAGAGAAAGTACACCAGTCGCAGGCATTTGAAAATCTAAAGGAATATCGTTCGATAATATCAAGAAGACTCGCTGCACAGCGGAATCCAGACAACGGTTTCGGATACGATCCATCAGCCTCTCATCCTGATAATCCCAATTTCAAAGACGGTTACGGGCCAACTTCGGTAGAAGTTTTAGTACCGGCATTTTTAGCGGCTTACCAAAATAAAGACCCGGAAAACGTTTCTCTTGGCTTATTCCCTTCCATAAAATATATCAGACCCAACTGGCAGATTCAGTACGAAGGAATGGTTTCAAAAATTCCGGGGCTAAATAAAATCATGCAATCGCTTAATTTCTCGCATGCCTACAATTCGAGCTATACCATTGGTTCGTACATTACCAATCTGAACTATTCGGAAGAAGGTGACGGATTTAGTTACATTCGTGATATGGCGGATAACTTTATTGCACCCTATGATTTTAACTCCGTGAGTATTGTTGAAACATTCAGCCCGTTAATTGATGTTGATGTTATTTGGGTGAACGATTATACCAGCCGCGCTGCGATTAGAAGGAGCAGAAACATGACCTTGTCGTTTGCAAACAACCAGTTGACAGAAGTTTTGAGTAACGAATATACGGTTGGAATGGGATACCGCTTTACACACATGGATTTAATCATCAAAACAAAAAATTCACAGCGTTCTTATTCAAACGATCTTAACCTGAGAGCCGATTTTTCCTATCGTAAAAATAAAACGGTTCTTCGTAAATTGGTTGAAGACGATAACCAGATTACAGCAGGGCAAAGTACTTTCTCAATTGAAACTACTGCTGATTATCAATTGAGCGATCGCTTTCAGCTACGGGTTTTCTTTGATAAAGTTTTGAACGATCCGTTTATCTCGCAATCGTATAAAACATCAACAACTAATTTTGGATTGAGTTTCAGGTTTACACTTACGCAGTAAGCGCTATTGCGGGAAATTTTCATTTTTAAATTAAAAATCCGTTGTTTTTTTTAGAACAACAAAATACATTCGGAAAAGTATCGTTTGTTCAAAATAGTTTAGGGTATTGTACATCATAAACTGAAATTAAAATCAAATAAATATTTGTAACCAAAGTGGCAGTTGAAATAGAATTAACGGTCATTTAAATGGTTATTAATGTTTTGGGATAGATTTTTACGAAGTTTTTTATCTGCGATTTTATTTTGTACTTTTTTTTCAAATATCGAACAACTTTATGCTGTTCCGGTTGAACAATTGCCTCAACTACAGGATACGATTAAAACGGATAGTACCGCGCAACTCCCTTTTCCATTCGAGGATCAACCTGCTTTTGGGCAAACGGGGCGCGACTCTTCAAAACTTTACCTGAATAAGCCAAAAAATTTAAGGTACGAAGTTGAGTACGACCCGATTAGTGGCAAATATGTTTTCTATGAAAAAATTGGTGATTTGAATTACCGCTTACCACAAGCTTTATCGTTTGATGATTATATTGACTATGATTTTGAAAAGTCGATAAACGATTACTGGAAACAACGCCGCCAGGTGAAAGATATGGAATCAGAAAGTGGTCTTATTCCCAAACTTACCATCGGGGGAGAGGCTTTTAACCGCGTTTTTGGAGGAAATACCGTAAACATCCAACCTCAGGGATATGTAGAAGTGAGTCTTGGTTATCAGATGAATACGACCGAAAATCCATCTATTCCTGAAAGAAACAGAAAAGTTCCAACCTTCGATTTTGATGAAAAAATTCAAATGAGCGTAACCGGTCAAATTGGAACGAAAATGAATATGCGTGTAAACTATAACACGGAATCAACTTTTGATTATGAAAATAAAATGAAGTTGGAATATGCCGGTGACGAGGACGAAATTTTAAAAAGTGTTGAAGCCGGAAATGTGTCATTGCCTCTTGACGGAACTTTGATCACCGGTGCATCAAATCTGTTTGGAATAAAGACTGAAATGCAGTTTGGAAAACTAAATCTAACAACCCTGTTTTCACAAAATAAAGGCGAAACAACAACGGTTGAAACGGAAGGAGGCGCGTCCAGCACAGTCATCGAAATAAACGGTTACGACTACGATGCAAACCGGCACTTTTTCCTTTCACATTATTTTAAAGACCATTACAACGAAGCTTTACAAAATCTCCCGGTTATTCGTTCTTCCATTTCAATAAACAAAATTGAAGTTTGGGTATTAAACCGATCAAACAGCACAAGCGATGTAAGAAACATAGTGGCTTTTCAGGATTTGGGAGAACATAAAGAAAACATTCACAATACCGTTTCCGAATTTTCGGCAAATCCGGGTCTGGTTTATCCTGAAAATGTGGTCCCTTTTAACGGGGCAAACAAAATGTATAATACTTTAATTTCTGCATACAGCAGCATTCGTGATGTTGAAAATGTAACCTCCACCCTTTCTTCTATTGATAATAATTTTGTGGGAGGGCGCGATTTTGTTAAAGTCGAGCAGGCAAGGATGCTTTCATCTTCTGAGTATTCTGTAAATGAAAAATTGGGATACATTTCATTAAACTCATCGATAGGCTCAGGCGAAATTCTGGCTGTAGCCTACAGCTATACGGTTAACGGAATAACTTACCAGGTTGGTGAATTTTCAACCGATGGGATTGATGCCCCCCAAACTCTGATAGTAAAGCTGTTGAAAGGCACAAAATTTTCACCTTCTACTCCTACATGGACTTTGATGATGAAAAATATTTACAATCTGAATGCCTCATCACTGTCAGAAGAAAACTTTACCTTAAATGTTAAATACCTGAATGATTCAACGGGCAATTACATCAACTATATTCCTGAAGGAAATATAAAAGGAAATCTTCTGCTTCGGGTTATGAACCTGGATAAACTCGACAGCCAACAGGATCCGAATCCCGACGGATTTTTCGACTTCATTGACGGAGTAACAGTAAATTCTGAAACCGGGCGGATTATTTTTCCCGTTCTCGAACCTTTTGGAAGTCACCTTGCCGATTCATTAAAAAATAAATCATTAATAGAAAAGTACTGTTATCAATCGCTTTACGATTCAACCAAAACTTACGCAAAACAGGATGCCGAACACAACAAATTTTTATTAACCGGAAGTTTTGAGGGGGCATCAACGTCAACAATATCGCTTGGCGGCATAAATATTACCGAAGGCTCGG
The DNA here is from genome assembly GCF_009762775.1 of Maribellus comscasis. Lineage (GTDB taxonomy): Bacteria > Bacteroidota > Bacteroidia > Bacteroidales > Prolixibacteraceae > Draconibacterium > Draconibacterium comscasis. The sequence goes on from NZ_CP046401.1 coordinate 2,722,359, forward strand.
TCACAGTAACCGCCGGGGGAATCGAACTAACAGAAAATATTGACTACACAGTTGACTATACTCTTGGGGCGGTAACCATTATTAATTCCGGACTTTTGGAATCGGGGACTGCAATAACTGTTTCCTCTGAAAGTGAAGAATTATATTCTTCCCAGAGAAAAACACTGTTGGGAACCCATGCCAATTATGCGTTCTCCGACAATTTTAATTTAGGGGCTACCTTACTTCACATGCAGGAAAAACCATTAACATCAAAAGTAGATTACGGCGAAGATCCTATTTCGAATACCATATTTGGTTTTGATACGAGGTATGCCACCGAAGCTCCTATTTTGACAAAAATTATTGATAAACTATTGCCCTTTCAAAGTACAAACTCTCTTTCTTCTATAAATTTTGAAGGAGAGTATGCACAGTTAATTCCGGGACATTCAAGTGTAATTGGTACGAGTGGAAATGTTTATATCGATGATTTTGAAGGAACCTCTATCTCTATTAGTATGAAAACCAGAAAATCATGGGTACTTGCAAGCACGCCACAACAGCAACTTATTCTCCCGGAAGGAGACCTGACGAATTCGCTTGAGTATGGTTACAACCGGGCAAAACTCGCCTGGTACAACATCGATGCGCTTTTCCTCCGCAACAACACGCTCACCCCGGCTCATATAAAAACAAACCCAACAATGCAATCCAACCATTATGTAAGAGAAATTTACGAGAAGGAGGTTTACCCAGACAAAGAAACAGATGTAGGGGAAACAAGTTACCTGACTACGCTGGATCTTGCATACTATCCTTCGGAAAGGGGGCCATACAATTATGACACAAACCCCACTTCATTTTCTTCCGGTATAAATTCCGACGGAACCTTAGCAAAACCGGAAACGCGCTGGGGAGGAGTTATGCGGGAAGTTTCAACCACCGACTTTGAGGCGGCAAATATAGAATCGATTGAATTTTGGCTCCTCGATCCTTTTATTTATGATACTTTGGGAACCATGGAAGGAGGTGATTTGTATTTTAACCTTGGCGAAATATCCGAAGATATTTTAAAAGACTCCAGAAAAGCATTTGAAAATGGGCTACCTACTACGGGGGAAGTTGTTGATGTAGATACAACCACATGGGGAAGGGTTTCTGCTCTTCAGTCGTATGTTAATTCTTTTGAAAACAGTACGATTGCGAGAACTTACCAGGATATTGGGCTGGATGGATTGAACGATGAAGACGAAAATACCTTTTTTAACGACTATTTAAATAAACTCAGTTCTATCGTCGATCCTGATGCCTATTCACTGGCGGAAGAAGATCCTTCTTCGGACAATTTCCATTATTTCAGAGGTTCTGATTATGACGCCGACAAAGTAAGCATACTTGAAAGATACAAAAAATACAATGGCCTCGACAGAAACTCACCAACCGCCGAAATGTCTGAAGAATCGTATACAACATCAGAATCTACCCTGCCTGACATTGAAGACATTAACGATGATAATACGCTTAATGAATATGAAGAATACTATCAGTACAAAATAAGTATGCGCCCTGAAGATTTTGTTTTGGGAGAAAACCACATTTCAGATGTTCAGGAATCAACGGTGGAGTTAAAAAATGGTACCGTGGAAACAATTAGATGGTACAAATTCAAAATCCCAATCTCTGAACCCGACGAAACCATCGGTTCGATAAGCGACTTTTCGTCCATTCGTTTTATGCGTATGTTTCTTTATGATTTTAAAGAACCAATATTTTTACGGTTTGCAAGTCTCGACCTGGTTCGATCCGAATGGAGAGAGTATACAAATGAACTTACAGACAATACAGGCATTTCAACAGATGCTTCTATTGAAATCACTTCTGTAAATATTGAAGAAAATGCAAACAGGGACCCCGTGAATTATGTGCTGCCTCCCGGGGTTACGAGAGAAATTGATCCGGCCAGCGCCTACCTTACAGAACTTAACGAGCAGTCGTTAATGTTGCAGGTTGACGGGCTGGAAGAAGGAGATGCAAAAGCGGTCTATAAGTCGATAAATCTGGATTTTCGCAATTATGAAAAATTAAAGATGTTTGTTCATGCAGAAGCTGTAGACGGAGAGGAACTGAACGACGATGATCTTTACTTTTTTATTCGGCTCGGAACCGACTATAACTATAACTATTATGAATATGAAATGCCTTTACTGTTAACACCTGAAGGCGAATATAACGGCAATATAACTTCTGACAGGTATATTGTCTGGCCCGATTCAAACCAGATAAATGTTCCGCTCGACTTATTTACTGAAGCCAAACAAAACCGGAACGAGGAGATGAGGACTGCCGGTTCTACCCTTTCGCTTCAGAATATTTACGAAGTAAGCCATGAAGACTGGAACGGTGACAGAAATACCGTTAAAGTAAAAGGAAGCCCCAACCTGGGTGACGTTGAGGTGATTATGATGGGAGTACGGCACAAAGATGTAAGTACCGTTTCGCCGGGGGCAAAGTCGGTTGTAGTTTGGCTAAATGAATTGAGACTGGCAGGAATAAATGAAGAAGGGGGATGGGCAGCAAACGCCAGAACCAGTATCCGTCTGGCCGATTTGGGATCAGTCAATGTGGCCGGAAGCGCAAGCTCACAGGGTTTTGGAAGCATTGACAGTGATGTTAACAGTCGTTCAACAGATAATGTAAGAGCAATTGATATCAGTTCCTCTTTAGACCTTGGAAAATTGTTACCCGAAAAAACCAATCTGAAGATACCGATGTATTTTGGATATTCAGAAAATCGGATAACACCCAAGTATGACCCGTTAAACCCTGACATTGAACTGGAAGAGTCATTAAAAAGCTACAATACAAAACATGCACGGGATTCCGTTTTAAATCTTTCGCAAGAGGTAGTCAAACGAAAAAGTATCAATTTTACAAATGTTAAGTTCGAGCCTAAAGCCGATGCAACAAAAACAAGTATTATCGATCCGTCTAATTTTTCGTTTAGCTATGCATACAATGAAACGGAGAAAAAAGACGTGGAAACAGAACTTAACCTGAAAAAAACCGTAAAGGGGATGTTATCGTATAGTTATAGTACGCGTCCAAAGGCAGTTTCTCCTTTTAAGAAAATCGGATTTTTAAATAAAGGACCTTTAAAACTACTTGGCGATTTTAGTTTTTATCCCTTACCTGCTCAAATTAATTTTAGCACAGACATCTACCGGTATTACAATGAAATCAGAACAAGAAATATAACTGACACAGAGATAACGGTCACTCCTTCCTATGACAAGGAATTTCTCTGGAACAGGAACCTGGATATTAAATATGATGTAACCCGCCTATTAAAAATAGATTTTTCTTCCAACAGTACCTCTAAAATAGATGAACCGGAAGGTCGTATAAACAGGCATGATGCAGATTACGAGTGGAAAAAAGATTCTATAATGCAAAATATTCTGGATTTAGGAAGGCCTACCGACTATAACCATACCATAAATGCTTCCTATACTTTGCCCCTGAGTAAACTCAAATTGTTAAATTTTATGACCGCAACCGCCAGGTACCAGGGCGGGTATTACTGGGAGGCAGGTGCCGTTACTGCCGATTCGATCGAACTCGGGAATGTTGTTCAAAATTCACAGTCAATTACTTTAACCGGGAATGCAAATCTTACAAATTTGTATAACAAAATCCCCTATTTTAATGAGGTAAATTCGAAATTTAAACGCACTGGCAAAAGCAGGTACAGCTTAAATCGCTCCTCATCCAAAGGGCGTAACCAGCAAAAGCAGGAACCAGCAGTTGGCAATCAAAAAGAGGAGAAAATCTATAGTGAGAATAGTAAGCTTACAGCCGGCAAAGGTAAAATTGTAACACATAAATTAAATACAAAAAAGGTGAAAATCAGAGTGTTGGGAGTAGAGAATAAAGCCATCCCCGGCAAAGTAAAAATTATAGATGCAAATTCGATCCTTTATACTCCTTCTGCCGATGCTGATCAGGCGATGATAACCGTTAGTGGAAAACCCGGCGATGAAACTTTCTTAAAGAAAGTGCTGGATTTGAGTACCAGGGTTTTAATCGGAGTAAGAAATGTTACAGTAAACTACAGTAAGAACGGAAGTACAATATTGCCTGGTTATTTGCCGGAGCCGTCATTATTTGGAGCAGGCAAATACACTCCCGATCGACAAATGTTTAGTGAAACCTATTCAAATGGGTTTGCTCCGGGAATGCCATTTTTATTGGGCTGGCAGAACGAGAATTTTGCCCGCGATGCAGCAAACAACGGATGGATAACAACCGACTCAACTTTAAATTCGCCATTTCAGATGAACCGTTCCGAACGTATAACCATGCGTTCAACAATTGAACCACTCCCGGATCTTAGAATAACTTTATCAGCCAATCGTTCATACACCAACAATTTTTATGAATATTACTATTATAATCCCTCATCAAGAGATTTCCAGATGAACAGTCATATTGAGAGTGGAACATTTTCGATGTCAGTGATGACTCTGGGCACAGCATTTTCCAAAATAGGAAGTAATTCAGTTGTAGAATCGGAAGCATTTGAAAAATTTAAAGACTACAGATTAACCATCGCAAGGCGCTTAGCCACACAAAGAAGTACCAATCCTGAGTATAACTATGATCCTTCTTCGCTTGATGAAAATGGATTCCCCGATGGTTTTGGAGCCACTTCTGTCGATGTGCTTGTCCCTGCATTTCTGGCTGCTTACCAGGATAAAAGTCCGTATACGGTTTCTTTAGGTATGTTTCCTTCCTTAAAATACATTCGTCCCAACTGGACAGTCCAGTATGAAGGGATGGTCTCAAAAATTCCGGCACTGAATAAAATCATGAAATCGATGAACTTCACTCACTCTTATTCTTCAACATATAGTGTAGGCTCGTACACCTCCAATCTGAATTATTTTGAGCAGGAAGACGGATTTAGTTATGTGCGCGATTTGGCCAATAACCTGGTTCCCGTCTATGATGTAAATTCTGTAAGTATAAAAGAAGTCCTTAGTCCGTTAATTAATTTGAGTGTAATATGGAACAATGACCTCACAACAAATTCCGAAATTAGTCGCAGCCGAAGTGTCAGTCTCTCATTTTCCAATAACCAGCTAACCGAAGTTCAAAGCAGCCAGTATTCGTTTAATGTCGGTTACCGTTTCGAAAACATGGATATGATTATAAAGACCAAAAAGAATCAGAAATTGTATTCAAACGATTTAAATGTTACGGCAGGCTTCTCGTTAACAAAAAATAAAACCACTCTCCGTAAACTCGATGAGCCCGACCAGCTCACAGCCGGGCAAAGTATGTTGTCTCTGGAAACGACAGCCGATTACCGACTCAGTGATAAATTTCAGGTTCGCCTCTATTTCGATAAGGTTATAAATGATCCGTATACTTCATCTTCCTATAAAACTTCAACAACAAATATTGGTGTTTCTTTTAAATTTACATTGACGCAATAATTGGCATTTTTTAAAATTTTTATATTAAATGGTTGGTTTTAAAAGAAAAATTTTATTCTTTTGAACCGAAATAAGAAAAATAAATGAAAAAATTAAATACAATATGGCTTCCGTGGTGGGGTCTTCTTACGTAAGTTAGGAGTTAAGAGCCATATTGGTATTTTTAAAAATATACGAGGCCTGCTCCTGATAAAGAGCAGGTTTTTTATTTTATATAAAAGAGATGATAAAATTGATGAATAAAAATATTTGGTGGTGGCACTGCAACTTTTTACAAAACCGTGAAGAGAAGTAATGCTATTGCCCGAAAAAAGGAAAACGGCTCATCGAATCACGGTGAGCCGTTTTTTTTTTGGTTCAAAATATCAATGAAATAAAATTTTAAAATATAGATAATGGAAAAATTAAATTACAAACCAGTCGTTCGAAAGATACTCGCCGACACCGTAACTCCGGTTAGTATTTATTTACGACTGCGAACACTTTACCCCAAAGCTATTCTCCTGGAAAGCTCTGATTACCATGGCAATGAAAACGCCTATTCATTTATTTGTTTTAGTCCGGTCGCCTGTTTTACGGTGAATAACGGTGAAGTTAAAAAAGAACTTCCGGGTGAAAAGACAGAAAAGTTTCAACTTTCAGCAGAAAGGATGCTGGATGATGAGCTGGACCAATTTTTTAAAACATTTAATGTTGATTCAGACAAAATTGAACTGCCGTCAAATGGATTGTTTGGTTATATGAATTTCGATTCCATTCAACATTTTGAAACCATCCGGTTTTCGTCCGTAAAAAAAGAAGAATACCAGATTCCGGAAGTAAAATATTGTTTTTACAAGTACGTGGTTGCCATCGATCATCATAAAAATGTGATTCACATGGTAGAAAATTTGTTGGAAGATGAAAAATCACAAATGGATTATATCCATCATTTGCTGGTAAACCTGAATTTTTCAACAGCTAAATTTCAACCGGTAGGTGAAGAAACTTCAAACATTACCAATGAAGAATACAAACACATGGTAACCAAAGGAAAAGAACATTGTTTTCGTGGCGATGTTTTCCAGATTGTGTTAAGTCGCCAGTTTTCGCAGGAATTTGAAGGCGACGATTTTAATGTGTACCGCTCGTTGCGCTCCATCAATCCTTCGCCTTATCTTTTTTATTTCGATTATGGCAACTACAGGATTTTTGGTTCCAGTCCCGAAGCCGAACTGCGTATAAAAGACAACAAAGCATACATTCATCCCATTGCCGGAACTTTTAAACGTACCGGGAACGATGAGCAGGACCGCGAACTGGCAGAAAAATTAAGCAAAGACCCAAAAGAAAACGCAGAACATGTGATGCTGGTTGATTTGGCACGCAACGATTTAAGCCGCAATGCCGACCATGTTGTTGTGGAAACCTATCGCGAAATTCAGTTTTACTCGCATGTTATTCATTTGGTTTCCCAGGTTTCAGGTGAAATTACTGATGATACAAACCTGATAAAAGTGTTGGGTGAAACTTTTCCGGCCGGGACGCTTTCCGGAGCGCCAAAATACAAGGCCATGGAATTGATTGATAAATATGAAAATCAAAACCGCGGTTATTATGGCGGCTGCATTGGTTATTTGGGTTTCGACCGAACGTTAAACCATGCAATAATGATTCGTTCCTTCCTGAGTAAAAACAATAAGCTTTTCTATCAGGCCGGGGCTGGAATTGTTGCCGGTTCGCAGGAAGAGAGCGAGTTACAGGAAGTGAACAACAAACTGGCAGCGCTCAAAAAAGCAATAGAAATGGCAAAGGAAATTAATTAGGAAGCCTCCCCTAACCCCTCCTAAGGAGGGAAAAGAGAAAAGAAAAAATTTAAAAAATATGAAAAATAATAATTCAATAAGGACAGCTTCTTCACTCCCCTCCTTTGGAGGGGCCGGGGGAGGCCGTATAGTAGTAATTGATAATTACGATTCGTTTACCTACAACCTGGTACACGCAATCAAAAAAATTTCCGGTTTGCCGGTGGATGTATTCCGAAACGACGAAATTGCCCTGGAAGATTTGGAAAAGTATGATAAAATAGTACTTTCACCCGGACCGGGAATTCCCGAAGAAGCCGGGCTTCTTTTGAAAATTATTAAAGAATACGCACCGAAAAAAAGCATGCTGGGAGTTTGTTTGGGTCACCAGGCCATTGGCGAGGCTTTTGGCGGCAAACTCCATAACATGAGCAGGGTTTTGCACGGCATTGCAACTCCGGTGGAATTGACCGAAATAAAATCGGTGCTTTTCGACGGATTACCCAAAACACTGGAAGTCGGGCGATATCACTCGTGGATTGTACAACAGGAGGAATTGCCGGATTGTCTGGAAGTTACAAGCTACGACAATGATGGTTTTATTATGAGCATGAAACACAAGGAATACGACGTTCAGGGAGTACAATTTCATCCTGAATCGGTGTTGACACCGCTTGGAGAAAAAATGATTGAAAACTGGTTGAACAGCTAATTTTAAAAAATGAAAGATACATTACAATACCTTTTTGAAGGAAATATACTCACACGCGAACAGGCAAAATTAAGTTTAATGGAGGTTGGAAATGGACAACACAGTGAAGCTGAGTTTGCCTCTTTTCTTACCGTTTTTAAAATGCGTCCGCTGGCATCGGAAGAGCTGGCCGGTTTTCGTGAGGCAATGGCTGAATTGAGCATCGTTACAAATCTCGAAGATTATAATGCGATTGACGTGGTTGGCACCGGCGGCGATGGGAAAAATACATTTAACATCTCAACACTGGCTTGTTTTGTTATTGCAGGTGCCGGTGTAAACGTTACCAAACATGGAAATTATGCTGCAACTTCAACAAGCGGCTCTTCAAATGTTCTGGAATTTTTTGGTTATAAATTCAGTAACAACATCGAAAAATTAAAAACCGATTTAGATAAAGGGAATTTCTGCTTTATGCATGCACCGCTTTTTCACCCGGCAATGAAGCATATTGCACCGGTTCGCCGTGCATTAAAAGTGCCCACCTTCTTTAACATTTTAGGCCCCATGATAAATCCTTCTTCACCAAAATACCAGTTGTTGGGTGTAAATAACGATGAAAATTTCAACCATTATAAAAATGTGTACAAAACAATGGATGTTAATTTTATGATTGTCAATAGTAAAGATGGATACGATGAAGTTTCGTTGACTGCCGACACTCATTTTGCGAATAATACAAAAGAAGGCAATATTTCTCCTTCCGAATTTGGTTTCGAAAAAGTTACTCCTGAAAAACTTTTTGGTGGAAATTCAGTAGAAGAAGCTGCAACAATATTTATGAATGTGCTGCAAGGAAAAGCAACAACGGAACAGACCAATGTTGTGGTCGCCAATGCAGCCTTGGGGTTGAATGTTGTTTTTCCTGAGAAAGATATAAAAGAGTGTGTTGAAATCGCAACCGAATCATTAAAAAGTGGGAAAGCGTTGGATAAATTAAAAGCAGTGATAAATTAATCTAGATATGACAATTCTCGACAAAATTATCAAAGCCAAAAAAGAAGAAGTGGCTCACCAGAAAACGGTGGTAGATTTGGAAATGTTAAAGGAAATTCCCGGCTTTAACCGCGAGTGCAATTCGCTTAAGGCAAATTTGTTAAAAGGAGGTTCTTCGGGAATTATTGCTGAATTTAAACAGAAGTCGCCTTCAAAAGGAGATATAAATCTCTCTGCAAAAGTAGAAGAGATCACAAAAGCGTATGTTGAAGCGGGGGCAGCAGGTTTGTCGGTTTTAACGGAGTCGAAATTTTTTGGAGGTTCACAATCCAATCTGGTGAAAGCGCGCGAAACAAATCCCGATATTCCGATTCTTCGCAAAGATTTTATGATTGACTCCTACCAGTTAGTCGAGGCGAAAGCATACGGCGCCGATGTTATTTTGCTCATTGCTGCCTGTCTCGAAAAAAAGCAGGCCGAAATGCTGGCAAAGGAAGCAAAAAATTTGGGGCTCGAAGTCTTAATGGAAATTCACAACGCTGAAGAGCTGGAAAAAGTAAATGATTTTGTTGACATTGTTGGAGTGAATAACCGTAATTTAAAAACTTTTGAAGTAGATGTTGAAACTTCGGTAAAGCTGGCAAAACTGATTCCTGAACATTTTGTAAAAATTTCTGAAAGCGGGTTGGCTGGTCCTAAAGAGATTCATTATTTACGTGAAAACGGATTCAGTGGATTTTTAATCGGCGAAACGTTTATGAAAACAGAGAACCCGGGGAAAACGTGTATGAAGTTTATTAAAAAACTTTAAAACTCAGAAAGAACTCGTCATTTCAAAGGATTTACTGAAAAATACAATTGTCATTATTGATTTATTATGAACATTTTCAAAATATTAATGATGCAATTTCAAGGGAAAAGGAATTAAAAAAATGGAGGCGTGAGAAAAAAATGAAATTGATAATTAAATTTAATCCAGAGTGGAAATTTTCAAATGCCGAAATTTATGATGCATTTTAGAAACAGATTTCTCCTCGCTTACTCGTCGAAATGACAGCAACCTTAAGTTGTAATTATGCAAAAAAATCTAAAAATAAAAGTTTGCGGAATGAAATTTTCATCGAACCGGGAAGCTGTTGAAGAGCTTCCGGTTGATTTGCTGGGTTACATTTTTTATCCGCCCTCGAAAAGATATGTTGGGGAAAATCCGCAAATGGGTTTATTCAACTCAGTAAAACCAAAAGTGGGTGTTTTTGTCGATGAAAATGCTTTTGAAATTATGGCGCTGGCAAAAAATCTGGATTTTAAATGGGTGCAGTTGCACGGCAATGAAAATCCAAAAACCTGTCAGATTTTAAAAAACCAGGGGCTGAAAATCATCAAGGCTTTTCGTGTAGATGAAACTTTTCAATTCCACAAAACCAAACCATTTGAGGGAGTAGCCGATTACTTTTTATTTGACACAAAAACCAAATTACCGGGAGGTTCCGGGAAAAAGTTCAACTGGAAAATATTGGATAATTATAACGGAGACACCCCTTTCTTTTTAAGCGGAGGAATTAAACCGGAAGATGTTGCTGAAATAAAAAAAAATGAACATCCTCAAATTGCCGGAGTGGATTTAAACAGTGGTTTTGAGGATGAGCCCGGATTAAAAAACATTGAAAAACTAAAAGAATTTATAACCGAATTGAAAAAGTCCCCCTTATCATAATTCCGCAAAGGAATTTTGATCGTCCCCCTCCCAAAGGGGAACAGGAGCTCTGAAAGAGCGATAGGGGTAAAAGGAACAAAACAAAATTTTAAAAGTTAGAAGATACATGAAATATCAGGTTAACGAAAAGGGATATTACGGTGAATTTGGCGGGGCATGGATTCCCGAAATGATGTTCACCAATATTGATGAACTAAAAACCAGGTACCTGGAGATTATTGAGTCGGATGAATTTAGAAAGGAATTCGACCAATTGATGAAAGACTATGTTGGACGGCCTTCGCCGCTTTATTATGCAAGCCGGTTGTCCGAATACTTCGGATCAAAAGTTTATTTAAAACGCGAAGATTTAAACCACACTGGTTCGCACAAACTAAACAATACCATTGGGCAAATTTTGCTCGCACAAAAACTGGAAAAAACACGCATTATTGCTGAAACCGGAGCTGGACAGCATGGTGTGGCTACAGCTACGGTTTGTGCGTTAAAAGGAATAAAATGTGTGGTTTACATGGGAGCACTCGACGTATCGCGGCAGGCGCCTAACGTTAAAAAGATGAAAATGCTGGGTGCCGAGGTTATTCCGGTTCACAGCGGTAACAAAACCCTAAAAGACGCTACCAACGAAGCAATGCGCGACTGGATTAATAACCCGGAAGATACACACTATATCATTGGTTCGGTAGTTGGTCCTCATCCTTACCCCGATATGGTCGCACGATTTCAGTCAATAATCAGTGCCGAAATGAAAAGTCAGTTGAAAGAACAAACCGGGAATGAATTTCCAACACGTGTTTTAGCTTGTGTGGGAGGAGGTAGTAACGCTGCCGGTGCCTTTTATCATTTTCTGGACGACGAGCAGGTGGAATTGATTGGCGTGGAAGCTGCAGGAAAAGGCGTCGACACTCCGGAAACGGCAGCTACTTTAACCGTTGGTTCTCCGGGTGTTTTACATTCCAGCAAAACCATGCTTATGCAAAATACCGACGGGCAAATTACAGAACCGTATTCCATTTCTGCCGGTTTGGACTACCCCGGAATTGGGCCTCTGCACGCGCATCTTCATAAAACCGGAAGAGCAAAATTCCTCTCTGCTACCGATGAGGAAGTTTTACAGGCTGCACTTCTGCTAACTCAGAAAGAGGGAATTATTCCTGCACTGGAATCGGCTCACGCGCTTGCCGCGCTTAACAAAATAAAAATGAATCCGGAAGATATTAATGTCGTAAATCTGTCGGGAAGCGGAAATAAGGACATGGAAACGTATTTGGATTATTTTGGCTATTAAATCCCCTTCCAACCACTCCGAAAAAGGGAGAGGCAAAGAAAGGGAATATTAAAATTTGAAAAAATTTTGCCTGCTGAAGTCTGCTTGGAAAGATTTCAGAGGCTTATCTATAAAAAAATGAAAAACAGGATAAATCAACTTTTCGAAACAAAAAAAGAGAATATACTTTCGGTGTATTTTACGGCTGGATTTCCTAATCTGAGCGACACCGTTCAAATTATCCAGGAATTGGAAAAAAATGGTGTCGACCTCATCGAAATCGGAATTCCTTTCTCGGACCCTACAGCCGACGGGCCAACCATTCAGCACAGCAGCGAAGTGGCATTAAAAAACGGAATGAGTGTAAAACAACTTTTTGAACAACTCAAAGAGATCAGGGAATCAGTTAAGATTCCATTGATCTTAATGGGATATTTTAACCCTGTTCTGCAATTTGGAGTGGAAGCTTTTTGTAAAAAATGCCATGAGGTTGGGATTGACGGTACTATTTTGCCTGATCTTCCACTGGAAGAATTTGAAGAGCATTATAAAGATACATTCATCAAAAACAATTTGCACAATATTCTACTGATAACACCGCAAACCTCAGAAAAACGAATTCGCCAAATCGACAATGTTTCGGAAGGATTTATTTATATGGTTTCCTCCGCATCGACAACCGGAGCAGGGAAAAAGGTGGAAGATTTTCATCTGGACTATTTTGAACGCATTCAACAAATGAATTTAAAAAACGCAAGATTAATAGGTTTTGGAATTTCCGACAATGCAACGTTTACAAACGCATGCAATTACGCCAACGGAGCAATTATCGGAAGTGCCTTTGTAAAATCGTTTGATAAAAATGTAACAATCAAAAAGAGCATTTCATCATTTGTAAAACACATACTTTTACATGCTTAATATTGAAGATTTAGCTTTAATGTTAAATAATACGATATGACTTTTCAGGTATGTTTTGAAACAGATTTTTTAAGTGCTTTTGATAATAAACGAGTAATCAGAACTTTAATAAAGGACATGAGTGTATTCTGTTGTTAATATTTGTTAAACCATATTTTACAGCATACCTTTTTTATCAATTCGATGTTATTTTAATAGTGCAAACAAAAACAGAAAGCCATGTTAGAATATGCAAAAGTAATATTACCAAAAGTTAGTTTTAGTAAAGAGTTGTTCAGAAAAGAACTCAATAAATGTATCCACTGGGTAGAGCCCGAACAGATTCAGGAATTGTACATATGGTGTCACGAAAATTTTAAAGAAATGTATCCCGATGTTCTGGCAGAAGCTTTTGCCGACATTGCGGCCTAATTCATTATAAGGCGGGATTTATTCCCGCTTTTTTTTTGTGCAAAAATCCACAAACAACACATATTTGTATACAAACAACACGTTTTTTTATGCAAGGCTGTTTGTATAGTTCATTTGTATTTTCACCCCTTTTAATATGTCATTCATTGATATTTTAAATCGTGCACTTTATCTTTTTTTAAGTTTGAACAAAAAGGAAAATTTTTCGAAAAGAAAAAGGGTATACCCAAATATCGGGGATTAGGGGAAATTATTATAATACAATTCAGGCACACCATCTTTTACATAGAAATAGTTAAACAGCATTACAAATTGTAAAAAAAGTGTGAGTATCTGGCAGATGTCAGGTATAGTAAACTCCCGTTTCCCCGACGGGAGTTTTTTTATTGTCAAAATCGCAGTATCAGAAAACTAGTATTAACATAAATTATTATCTATGAGAAAACTACTTTTTATTGTAATGGCTTTGATTTTGGGGACATCTTCGTTGCTTGCCCAAACAAAGCAAATTACCGGAAAAGTTACTTCTGCCGCTGACGGAGCTCCTATTCCCGGGGCATCGATAGTAGTTAGAGGAACTACAATTGGTACGGTTACCAATGTAGATGGAGATTTTACACTAAATGTTCCTGAGAATGAGACACTGGTGGTTTCTTTTGTGGGGATGAAGACTGTTGAAATTCCGATTACGGTTCAAGCTGTATACAACGTTAGTTTACAAAACGATGTAATCGGGATGGAGGAAGTTATGGTCGTTGCATACGGAACTGCCAAAAAGGAGTCGTTTACAGGTTCTGCCGAAGTAATAGACAATGAGTCTCTTCAAAAAAGACCTGTTTCTGATATTTCAAAGGCACTTGAAGGACAGGTTTCCGGAGTGCAGGTAACTTCAGGATCAGGACAGCCGGGAGAAGGAGCAGAAATCGTAATTCGCGGTTTTGGCTCGCTTAACTCAAGTAACAATCCTTTATATGTTGTTGATGGAGTTCCCTTTGATGGGAATTTGAATTCAATTAATCCGGGAGATATCGAGTCGATGACCATTTTAAAAGATGCATCTGCCGGGGCACTTTATGGTTCAAGAGGAGCTAATGGTGTGGTTGTAATCACAACAAAAAAAGGCCAGTCAAAAGAACTTTCTGTTGAATTTAAGGCTTCTTACGGCCTTGCCTCAAGAGCAATTAAACCTTACGAAACTTTAAGTACTGCTGATTTTATCGAAGCTTCGTTTCAGGGCTACAAAAACAATTTGATTTACACCGGAGGTGTTCATCCTGACCTGGCCGGTCAAATGGCTGTGGAAGCGATGAAGGGAAGTACCGGGATTTTTGGTGCTGATGAAATGTACAATCCTTATGATATGCCCGTCTCCGAATTGATAGATCCGGAAACAGGACAAGTTAATCCCTCGGCAAATCTTTTGTATGAATCAGATTGGCTTGGCGAGATTACCAACGATAATGCTACCCGTCAGGAGTACCAATTGTATTTAAACGGGGGATCTGAGCGTTCGCAGATTTTTGCCTCAGTTGCATATCATAAAACAGAAGGTATACTGAAAACTACTGATTTCGAAAGAATTTCAGGTAGGATTGGCGCAGAACTTGAACCCAAAGAGTGGTTTAAATATGGTGGAAATGTAAACTTTTCAAAAACTGAAACAAACTATCTGGGATATGAGAATACGACCTCAAATTCCAATGTTTGGTACTCAGCCCAGTTTATGGCACCTATTTATCCGATTTACGTTCAGGACGAACAGGGGAATCCGGTTCTTTCCGAATTAGGAGAAAAACAATTTGACTATGGTAAAACAAGGCCAGCCGGCGCAAATCCAAATTGGAACCCTGTAGCCACTTTATATGAAGATGCCTATGAAACTACCGCCGATAATTTGTCCGGGAGGTTTCATGTCAATTTCCTGGGAACAGGAGTCAACAGCACCCTGGAAGGTTTATCGCTGTCGGCAAATGTTGGTTTCGACTACATAAATACAAACCAGACCGTGTACTGGAATCCTGATTTTGGTAACGCGTCATCGGTTGGCGGATTGCTTGATTTAGTTAACAAACGTGATCTTTCATACACTGTAAATGAACTTTTAAGATATGAGAAGGATTTTGGGAAACACAGCATCAATATCCTTGCCGGACATGAGTTTTATAAATTGGTTGTAAACGAACTGGAAGGGCAAAAAACAGGCTTCCCTTATTCCGGAATCAAAGAACTTGCTCCGGGTTCAACAATTTCATTGCTTACCTCATTTGAAGACAACTATGCAATTGAGTCATTCTTAAGTAATTTAACTTATGATTTTGCAGACAAATACTATCTGTCGGCAAGTTTCAGAACTGACGGTTCTTCCCGCTTTCATAAAGATTACCGGTGGGGACAATTCTGGTCGCTTGGCGGCTCATGGAGAGTTAGTGAAGAAAACTTTATGCAGACCCTGTCGTTTGTTGATAACCTGAAACTGAAAGCCAGTTACGGGAAACAGGGAAACGACAAGATTGGAACGTTTTACGGATGGCAGTCGCTTTATAATCTCGACTGGGCAAATGCCAATTTAAACGGAGCCTTACTTTCTTCATTGGAAAATACTTCAATAAAATGGGAGGAAAACAACAATTTTAACGTAGGTCTTGAAGGCATTTTATGGAATCGCGTTGAATTCGGATTAGAATATTATCAGCGAAGAACCGTTGATATGTTAATGGAAAAACCACTCGCCACTTCGCTTGGTTTCGACAGCTACTGGGCCAATGTAGGTGAAATGTTAAACTCAGGTCTTGAATTCAATACAACTGTAAGTGTGGTTACTTCAAATAACTTTAACTGGAGTGCAAATTTAAATCTTACAACATTAAAAAATGAAATCGTTGCCCTGGATGGAGAAACAGATCAGATTGTTGATGGCAATCTCATTCAACGCGTAGGAGAAGAGATTAACTCTTATTATCTCGCCCAGTCAGCTGGTGTCGACATTACTACCGGTGCTCAGTTGTATTGGGTTTATGATACAGATGACAACGGAAATCCCGGTGAACCATACATTTCTTCCGACTATCAAAAAGCATCTCAAAGTAAAAAGATTTCTGGCAGCCGGATCCCTGACTTTTTTGGTGCATTTGGAAGTAATTTTACAATCTATAAAAATTTTGATTTGTCCTTCATGACAACTTTTTCAGTTGGTGGTGAAATCAGAGATGGTGTATATACCGGATTACTAAATCCAACCTACATCGGAACAAATTACGCAGCAAACATAAAAAGAGCCTGGAGAAAACCCGGAGATGTTACCGATATTCCAAGAATCCAAAACGGAACCGGTTTTTCACGTCCGCTAACCGACGCCCAGCTTATTGATGCATCTTACTTTGCAATCAAAAATATTACGTTTGGTTATACCCTGCCTAAAAGTGTTCTTCAGTCCGTAGGAATTGAAAGTCTGAGAGCTTATGTGGCCCTTGACAATGTTGCCTTGTTTTCTCATTTACAGGGGATGAACCCGCAGCACAATTTTACCGGATCCACCAGCTTTTCGTACAGTCCTGTCAGAACAAGCCTTTTGGGAGTTGAATTAAAATTTTAAAACAATAATACCATGAAAATATATAAGATCCTTATATTATTGATTTTCTCTGTGGCGATTTTTTCTTGCCAGGATGAACTGGATACAAATCCCACAGACAGTACTTCCGGAGACGTATTATTTTCGGATGTTGAAAAAGCAAATGTAGCGCTGAACGGAATTTACCGTGCCATGTATGTTGCAGAAGAATGGTCGGCAAATTGGGCTGATGAAGAATTTGGTACAATGGCATTTATTCTCACTTACGACCTTATGGGCGAAGATATGACTCAAAATGAGGGAGGAAGTGGTTGGTTCTGGTACGATTACGTGTACAACGTGAAGTCTGATTATACACATAAAAGTGGCCGCCCCTATTCGGTTTGGTTCTTTTACTACACTATTATTTCCAATGCAAATGCAATTATTGCCTCGGAAGAAGGAATGACCGGTGCGCCTTCCGAAATTAGCAGTCTCATTGGTCAGGCTTATGCACTGCGTGCCTATTCATACTTTAATCTTATTCGTTTTTACCAGCAAACTTATGTGGGAAATGAAAGTGCTCCGGGAGTTCCGATTTATACCGAACCTACTACAAATGCTTCAGAGGGAAAACCACGCGGAACCGTGGCAGATGTATACACTCAAATAGACGCTGATATTGAACAGGCACTTCAACTGTTAAATCCCGATGTTGCTGCTTCCCGCAATCATCCTTCGCACATCGATTATTATGTGGCTAATGGAATAAAAGCCAACATTGCTCTTGAAAAAAATGACTGGAGCACTGCAGAAGCGGCTGCTGACCTGGCTATGAGCGGAGGGACATCGATGCTTTCTTTAGATGACTTAGACAAAGGCTTTGCCTTTAACGATGTAAATGCAGGCACCGTGTTGTGGGGTGTTCAGATTATCTCGGAACAAGCTGATGCCACAGAATCGTTTTTTGGACACATGGATGCAAGTGTGGATGGAAACTATGCTGAAACAGCCCGGAAATGTATCAGTTCGTGGCTTTACAACCAAATGTCGGACAACGATGTTCGTAAAAACAGATGGTGGCACGGGCCGCTGGAAATAGATGTTGAAATTGGACCGGAACTAAGTTATAACCAGTTTAAATTTCAATTTTCTGACCCGACAAATAACCTGGGTGACTATATTTTTATGCGTCACGAAGAAATGATGCTTGTCAAAGCTGAGGCTATGTGTATGCAGGCAAAGTATTCACAGGCAAGAACCGTTTTGGAAGAGTTGATGGCAGAACGCGATCCCGGTTATGATATTTCTTCATTAACTGATGCCAACACATTAACAACCGATGATTCCAACGGTCCAACAACTCCGGCAGGAGGTTCTGAAACACTTTTGGATGAAATTATTTTACAACGCAGAATTGAATTGTGGGGAGAAGTTGGCAGGATATTGGATATTAAACGTTTAAAAACAGGTTTTAGCAGAAACTTCGAAGGAAGTAACCATCCCGACAGATTGTTATCCAGAAATACACTTGACCCTGAATATCCTGACTTCGTGATGTCTATTCCTCAATCGGAATTTGATGGAAATAAAAGTATGGATGAGTCTACGGATCAAAATCCCTGGGCAGATAATTAAACTTAAAAATTTAATCGTATGAAAAAGATATTTTCGATAATAATCATTTTGGCAGTTGCTCTTCTTTCCTGTGATGAGGAAAATATGGGAACAATTTACGAGCCTGAAAATCCCTATGTGGCTTTTAGTTCCTCGGTAGTTCCTGAAAATCTGTTAACTGCCGATAATAATTTTTCTGTAGAAATACCGATTGTTCGTTCCGACGTGTCAGCGCCTGCATCAGCTGAAGTGGTTCTTGAAATGAACGATGACATTGAAGGCGTTTTTGCGCTTGAAAGCAATACAGTGACTTTTGAAGATGGCGAACTTGTAGCATATGCAAAAATAGTTCCCGTAGTTGATCCCGGATTACTTAATCCGGTAAAATCCTATGTTTTCAAATTAACATTAACAGGCGACAATGTTTCAGAACTATTTAACACATCAACATATACTGCATTCTTTGAAATTAATTATGTTGAAGCAGGTACAGCTGATTTCTCGTCAGAAGCTTTTGGAGGAGCCTGGTCCGTTGAATTGTTAAAAGCTGATTTGGGTGGAAATCTGACCGTATATAAAGCAATAGACCTTTACGAAGAAGGTTACGATGTTATTATTGTTGTAAACGGCGAAAGTGTTTCGGTTGCCGATCAGGCAGCGTGGTTCAGCGAAGATTACGGCGATGTGTTTGTTGCTGGAAGCGGAACTGCCAGCGGCAAAATATTAACAATGTCTATCGAGCATTACATTCCGGATGTGGGCTCATACGGTGCTTATGCCGAAGTTTTAACATTACCATAACCATTCGATATATTTTTATCGGGCCGTATTCCTTTTGGGGTACGGCTTTTTTTTTGTTCTTAATTTACTACCAAATGCAAAAATCTACCGACCAACAACAAAAAGTCGAGAAATAACTTGTTTGTACATATTTTTTCATTATTCATCCTATTATTTTGACCATTAGTTGATTATTTGTGTTGTCAACAGGTTCTTTATTTATGTTTGATTCAAAAAATCAAAATGTTGTTTCGGGGCATAAAATAGCACTTCACACAGAGTAGGGGGAAATTATTTATTTAAGGCACTTCAATTACACATAGAAATAGTTAAAACAGCATTACAATTTGTAAAAGTGCAAATATCTGACCGGCTGGCAGGTATCAAACTCCCGTTTCCCCGACGGGAGTTTTTTTGTCTCAACACATAAAGTTCGAAACCTAAGTATTAACATAAATTATTATCTATGAAAAAATTACTCCTTATTGTAATGGCTTTGTTTATGGGGATAAGTTCTCTTTTTGCCCAAACAAAGCGAGTTACCGGGAAAGTAACGTCAGCAGAAGACAACTCGCCTATTCCCGGGGTTTCGGTGAGTGTCAAAGGTACCACAATCGGAACAATTACCGGTATTGAAGGGGATTACTCACTAACCGTTCCCAATGATGCCGTTCTTGTATTTTCTTTTGTTGGGATGAAAACTGCCGAATTACCTGTTACTGCCGGTTTAGAACACAATGTCCAGCTTGAAATGGAAGTGATGGGTGTAGACGAAGTAATGGTTGTAGCTTACGGAACACAAAAACGTCGGGCAGTTACCAACGCAGTTACAAAAGTGAATTCTGCCGAGCTGGAAAAAATGCCGGTAACAAGTATTGAAAATGCTCTTTCGGGGCAAGCTGCCGGTTTACAAATCAACACGGGTTCACGCTCGGGTGAAGCCAACACTATCCGTATTCGTGGAACCTCTTCCATCTCCGCGAGCTCCCAACCTCTTTTTGTTATCGATGGAATTCCGCAAGGTGACTACCAAATGGGATACGCCGGCAACAATGCTCAAACCAGCCCCTTGTCGACACTTAATCCAAACGACATTGAAAATATTCAGGTACTGAAAGATGCATCAGCAGCGGCACTTTATGGTTCAAGAGCCTCTAACGGTGTTATTATGATTACAACAAAACGCGGTAAGAGCGGTAAAACACAAATTAACCTAAACTATTATTCCGGATTTCAGGAAGCCACCAATTTTATGGACGCGTTAAATGGTCCTGAATATACAGAGCTATTTAACGAGGCTTATTTTAATTCAACAGGTGTTGAAAATATACTCGGAAACCCGGAAAATGCAATCGATACTGATTGGCTGGATGCAGTGTCAAGAAAAGGGATGATTAGTCAATACGATTTTTCTGCTAACGGCGGTAATGAAAGGACACAATTTTATACCGGTGTAAGTTATCGTGACGAAGACGGTTATACTATTGGAAACGATTTTCAGCGAATCAATATTCGTACAAATATTGATCACGAGGTTTCTGATTTCTTTAAAATCGGAACTAACATCAGTGTAGCACGAACTTTTAATAACAGAGTTTCAAACAACAACTCGGTTGCTTCGATGTCTACTTCAGGGATTCTCCAATATCCAAATGTTCCCATTTATGGCGACGGTTCTGAAATGTATGGACCGGAAGGTACGTATTACCTGGGAAAAGGCGTAAATCCAAACAACAATATTGCTTACAATCTTTTAAATGAAGTGGATGAAAACATCCATGAAGCAATTACTGTTCGCCCTCAAATAACCACTTTTGGTGAATTTACTTTTTTTGATGACTTCAAATTCAGAAGCGAATGGTCGTTGGACTATATCGACTTGTCTGAGAAAATTTTCTGGGGATTAAATTCCGGAGATGGTGGCGGAAGTAATGGTGTAAGCCAGGCTCTCAGTTACAGGAATACCAACTGGATTACCACAAATACGCTGAGCTACGACAACGTTTTTGATGAAAAGCACCAATTATCTGTTATAGCAGGATACTCGTTCCAGGAAAACCGCCTGGAACAAAGCAATGTTACCGGAGAACAATTCCCGAACAACGACCTGTGGACTGTAAACAATGCAGCCGAAATTACAAACGGAGGCGGATCGATTAGTCAATTTGCCATTGAATCCTATTTTGCCAGGTTAAATTATTCCTATCTGGATAAATACCTTCTTGAGGTTTCGTTGAGACGTGACGGTTCATCGCGGTTTGGAGCAGATAACCGTTATGCGAATTTCCCCGCTGTATCTTTAGGGTGGATTGTAAGTGACGAAAATTTTATGCAGGATATGGATTGGCTTAGTTTGGCAAAAATTCGTGCCAGTTATGGTTTTACCGGGAATGCTGAATTCCTCACCAGTTCAACAAATCCAAGATATGCTGTAGCTGCGAATTTCCCCGCACTTGGTTTATACGGTGGCGATTTGGATGGAAGCGATTATGGTGGAAATCCCGGATTATCGCCCACGCAGTTGGCAAACCCCGATTTGAAATGGGAACAAACAGCACAGCTCGACCTGGGAGTTAACCTGGGATTGTTCAAAAACCGCATCGATTTTGAAGCAGATTACTACTACAAAAAAACTACCGATCTTTTACTTGATGTGCAAATTCCGGCTTCCGGAGGGTTTACATCCATTGCAAAGAATTTGGGAGAATTGGAAAATAAAGGCTGGGAATTTGCTTTGAATACAAGAAACTTTGTCGGAAAATTTAGGTGGAATACTAATTTTAACATCTCTTTTAATAAAAACAAAATTACTGACCTGAAAGGGGAGATTATTGAAAACAGTATTTCCCGGGCTATGGAAGGTCAGCCTATTGGTGTTTACTACACCGTTAAATTCGCAGGAGTAAATCCCGATACGGGGGAATCAATGTTCTATGACCTGAATGGCAATAAAACCACTACTTACAGTAACGACTACCGTCAGATAGTTGGTGATCCAAATCCGGATTACATCGGTGGAATTACCAACAATTTTGCCTGGAATAATTTTGATTTAAGTGTACAGGTTCAGTTTGTTCAGGGAAATGATATCTATTTTGACGCAGGCAGGTTTTGTGCCAACAGTATGGCATTGTATTTTAATAACCTGAAAGACCAGTTGAATCGATGGCAGGAACCGGGAGATATTACAGATATTCCCAAGGCCGTTTTGTTTGACTCAACCAACCGTCAGCATTCCTCTCGTTTTGTGGAGGACGGTTCGTTTGTAAGGGTAAAAACGGTTTCATTAGGTTATAATATTCCTACTCAGCTCCTTACAAAAGTAAATATCCGTTCTGTGCGGATTTATACAACGGCCTATAATTTCTGGACATTTACCAATTACCGCGGGCACGATCCCGAAGTATCCTCCGAAGGAACCCTGAATGTGGGACAAGGAATTGATTTCTTTCAGGCACCTCCTTCCAAAAGTCTGATTTTTGGGTTGAATATAGGTTTTTAAAATACATTATTTGAAATATTTATGAACTCAAAATATTCACAGTTCAATCAAATAACATTGAATTTTATAAAAAAAAGATAAGATGAAAATAGATAAATATATAAATAGAATTATTCCGGTTTTGACTGGTATACTTTTTCTTACCGTTTCTTGTGAAGACCGGCTGGAAATAAATCCCTGGCAATCGCTTAGCGACCAACAGGCCCTTACTACACTAAGTGGTATTGAGAATGCTGTTACCGGTTGTTTTGATGCACTTCAGGACGAAAACCTTCTGGGTACAAATGTAATTCAAAATGCCGAAATAAAATCGCAGTATATTCACTGGCAAGGTTCATATACAAGTTATACCGAAATGAGTCAGAAAGATATCCAGCCCGATAATACAGATGTCTCTGGAATGTGGATTGCCGGATACGACGGAGTAAACAGGTGTAATAAAGTAATCGAGGCTGTTGACAATGGATTAGATGAAGCAGGATTTGAAGAAGTGAAAGACAGGATAAAAGGTGAAGCTTTGTTTTGCAGGGGAGTTTTGTATTTTGAAATGGTTCGCAGCTACGGTTTGCCATACAGCGAAAGCTCATCTTCTGATCCGGGAATTGTTATAAAAAACACTCCGTCAAACGACCTGGAAAGTGCTACGGAACAACTGCCACGTTCATCAGTTCAAGAGGTTTATAACCAGGCTATCGCTGATTTAAAAGAGGCAGAAGCGTTGTTGCTCGAAACAAGCGATGCCGGAAGAGCTAATAAATACAGTTGTCGCGCTTATTTGTCAAGAATTTATCTGCAAATGAAAGATTATTCAAATGCAGCAAGTTATGCCAATCAGGTAATCCAATCGGGTAATTATACTTTGGATGCTGACCCAACAAAAATTTTTGGAGAATCATTTACTTCAGAAATGGTTTTTGGAATTATCCATACATCGACCGATAATTTTGGTTCGAATAACGAATCGTTAAATAACTACTGGAATCCAAATGAAAGAGGAGACATTATCATCAAACCATCGACAATTGCACTATACAGCGAAGGTGACCTGAGATTGGGCTGGTTTTTTGAGCAGGATGATTCGTGGTGGACAAACAAACACATTCAAAACGATTATAATGCACCGGTTATTCGTTTGGCTGAAATGTATCTGAACAGGGCCGAAGCGCTGGCCGAAACAGGCACCGATACCGGCGAAGCACTTACAATGTTAAATACCGTTCGTTTGAGGGCCGGACTGGATGAGTTATCAGATCTTTCGGTACAGGAGCTAATTGCCGCAATTCAGGAAGAAACCATCCGTGAATTTATGGCAGAAGGGCATTCATTGTATGACCTCGAAAGATGGCACAAAAATATCGGGTACAGCAATATCGATATTACAGAAACTGTACCCTGGAACGATCCGAGTTTGTTGTTTCCTATTCCGCAACGGGAAATGGATGTAAACGATAATTTGGAGCAGAATCCACTTTAAACAAGATTAGTTTTTGAGGGGCTGTCCTGACAGACAGCCTCTTTTTCTATAATATTTTTATGCTGTAAATGGAGACAGGTTCAACAAGATACTGTTGATTATCTTTTTGCTTCTGTATTTTTTTTGCTACCTCCATTCCTGAAAGTACCGTACCAAAAGCTGCAAATCCCTGTCCGTCGGGGTTTCTTTTGCCTCCAAAGTCTAACTCCGGCTGATCTCCAATACAAATTGAAAATTCCGTGGAAGCAGTTCCGGGTTCATAACGTGCCATTGATAATGTCCCGTTTAAATGTTTTAACCCTGTCATTTTTGTCGTTTCATGTTGAATAGACGGATACTTTGCTATTTTTTCATCATCGAATAAACCACCCTGGACAACTTCTATTTTTACTGCGTTGTTGGGTTGATTATCCATACGTACCACCCGATAAAATACGGCATTGTTTAACGCTCCGGTTTTAACCAGATTTAGAAAGTTTTTTGCTGTAATTGGTGCATTTACAGTATCCAGTTCAGCAACAATGTTTCCCATTGAAGTCTTTATTCTAACTTGAGGAAGCGGTTGTCCAATCCCAATAAAAAAGGAAAAGCTCAATAACCAAAAAAGAATTATTATTCGCATTTCTGAGAATTTAGTGTGATATAAAGATAAACACATAAAAGTGATATCATAAAAACAAAAATGTTTTATAAATTCACCATTTTACATAATTTAAACCCATGAAAACAGTTCAGCTCTTTATATTTCTGTTTGTATTTTCGGTTTGTGTAACTGCACAAACTACAGAACTTGAAAATTTTTTGAATTCACAATCTTCAATTCAAAGTGTAGAAAAAATTACCGGAAACAGTTTTTTTGAAGAGACTTTTAAAATTATGGTGAAGCAAGCTCTCGATCATTCTGACACTTCCAAAGGATTTTTTCTTCAACGTGTTTTTATTGCAGATAAGGGTAAAAATACTCCGGTTGTACTAATTACCGAGGGATATACGGCTAACTATGCGGCCAGTCCACGCTATTTAAATGAACTGAGCCCCATGTTAAACGCCAGTCAGATTTGTGTGGAACATCGCTATTTTGGTCAGTCGTGGCCCGATTCGGTGAACTGGAACTATTTGACTGTTAAAAACGCTGCTGCCGACCATCATTGTATTGTCGAGCTATTTCGGAAATATTATAGAAACAAATGGATAAACACCGGCATAAGTAAAGGTGGGCAAACAGCAGTTTATCACCGAACATACTATCCTGAAGATGTAGATCTAACTGTTGCTTATGTGGCTCCGTTAAATTTTGCGGTAGAGGACAAACGGCATCAAAAATTTTTAAAAACAAAACCCGGTACAGCGGACCAACGAAAAAGGATTGAAGATTTCCAAATTGCGGTGCTAAAGGCAAGAAAAGAGATTGTTCCTAAACTGGTTGAGTATTCCAAACAGAAAAATTTTACCTATCGTATTCCGATTAATGAGGTTTTCGACTACTGGGTGCTGGAGTTTCCTTTTGCGCTCTGGCAATATGGAAGGCCACCAGACAATATTCCTGCTCTGGATGCCAAGCCGCGGGACTTTTATGACTACATGATGAACGTTTCCGAACCATCGTATTTCTCTGTTGAAGCAATGGATGGAATAAAGTCGTTTTATGTGCAGGCTGCCCGCGAACTCGGTTATTATGCTTATGATATCAAACCATTAAAAAGATATCTGATGATAAAGTCGGCAAAGCATTACCTTGAAAAAATCTTCCTTCCTTCCGGTTTAAAAATCAAGTATGAACGAAAAACAGCCCTGGAAGTAAAAAAATTTATTAAAACTACGGATAAAAATATCCTTTTTATTTACGGACAGTATGATCCCTGGTTTGCATCTTCATTTCATATTCCTCAAAAAGAAAATCTTTTAAAAGTTGTTAATCCTGGCGGTAGTCATTCAAGCAGAATTCAAAATTTGCCGGAAAAACAACAAAAATTGGTACGAAATATGCTGGAAAAAAGCCTGGGCTTTCATATTGATATAAATTAATTGGGAAAAGCTTCTGTTTTGTTGTTTAAGATTGTAATTTTAGACTTCTAATTTGTGTACCTAACTATGACCGGGAACAAACTGAAAAGGCGGGATTTCATCCAGATTTCAGGCACCGTAGCTCTTGGAAGTGCCTTTATTTTTCCATTTGAAAAGGTTTTGGCAAATGAAACCGATAAAAAAAAGGAAAAAGGGTTTAAACTTTCCCGACCTCGCTGGATAATATATGAAAACGGGAGTTACGATTTAATTTCTGAAGAAATAATTTTAAAAAACTGCAGACCTTCTATTAACGGGCAGGGAGTTATGCCAAGAAATGTTTTTCTCGGAGACTCTCCAAAAGGAAAAAGAATTGTGTATGAGTTACCCGAAGGTTTCCTGATGCTTGATTTAAAAACAAATAATGATTCTATCTCTATAGGTGCAGAACTAAGCGGATTTTCGCGGGCTCCAAGATGGTTTCATCCAATTTCGCAAGCTGAAGTTTTTGGCGTAAACCGATTTTTTAAACAAGGTTACGGAACAGGAAACGAATGCGGTGTTTTTCCTATTCCCCGACTCGAGGGTTTATCCGGAAATATTTTAACGAATGAAGCGACCTGGAGTCATGATAGTTATTTAAGTTTTGCATTTCTGGGAAAAAATGAAACCATTGCTATTGGAAACATCGATCACTCACGTTTTTTGCATAGAAGCACAATATACAACCGTATTCATCAGAAAGGACTGGTAAACCAGATTATTGATGATGAAAAAATATTTTTTGAATCGGGAATGTTGCTTGAAGATATTAAAATTGATAATGAGTACATAAAGCTTCCTGAACTGTATTTTTATACCGGCAACCGGGCATATGAAACGATGCTGGAATTGGCCTGGAAAATCAGTGAGGGAACAAATGCGCGCCAAAGTTCCATCACCAGTTATCATTGGACCGGTAAAACAGGTGAAGCAAATTCATTCGAAAAAATACAAACAAAAATAGACTACCTGCACAATTTGGAACCTTCCATCCCGCTGCATTCTGTTATTATCAACAAAGGGTACTGCAAAATTGGTGATTGGCTGGAGCCTAATGAAAACTGGCCGGGAGGCCTTGACAGAGCAGCCCGGGAAATTTTTAAAGATGGTTATCGGGCCGGAATCTGGATTGCTCCCTTTGTCGTAGCCGAAGACAGTAAACTTTTTAAACAACATCCGGACTGGACAATCAAAAATTACCAGGATAAGCCAATTCCCCATAGTATCGACGGAGAGGGAACATTTTATGCGCTTGACGGCAGTCATCCGGGATTTCAAAAATATCTAAGAAAAGTATTCGGGGAATTGAGAAAAAGCGGATACATTTTTTACGAAACGGCTTATATGGACTGGGGCTTAATTGATTCATGGGATATAAAAAGGGCAAAGCCAGGAAGAACATCTGTACAGGTATTCCACGATGTATTACAATTAATAAGAGAAGAAATCGGCATGGGTAGCATGTGGATGATGGACAGGACTCCGTATGGTGCGGCAATTGGATATGCTGACATCGTTAGAATCAATAAAACACTTCAAAGCCCTGAAGAATGGAACGATCCGGCCATTCAGAATATGATTAAAGAATCGTATTACTCTCATTATTTCAATAATATTTTTTGGCAAAACAGCCCCGGTGAAATTTTTCTCTCCGATTCGGGTGGTAATTTATCAGAAAATGAAATTTTAAGCCTTGCATTGTGGCAGGGAATCTTAGGCGGAGCCATTGGAACAAACGAAGAATTAGACAAACTCGACAGCAAACAGCTACGATTCTTCCGGTTTTTAGAACCCAACAAACGACAGCAGAATGCGTATTTACCATTCTGGCCCGATGAAGATGAAATAAAAGTGGCTGTTAGGGTATATAAACAAAATCGAAGCTGGGGTGTGCTTTTTTTCAATGATAAAGATAGCTCAGTTGAACGAACTTTTAATATAGCCGATTTAATTGAAAAAGACGATACATTCGTTTATGGTTGGTATCCTGAAGTTCCAATTGCTTTTGGTCGGTTGGCGGAAATAAGAATTACTCTTAAACCACATCAGTCGAGATTATTCTATTTCTCTGAAAATAATGAATACCCACCGGGAGATTTGACTTTGGGAGGAAAAGAATCAGATGGATTGTAATAAAAATGCCCCGTTTCCGAGGCATTTTTTAATATTATAAATTATATATTTTCCGGAATTACATAAGGAGGGCGATAATTTCTTTTCAGCAATTTATCAGCTTCTGCGTCATTTACAAATCGCTCAGAATCCGGGTCAAAAGTCAACACACGTCCTAAACGATAAGCGATATTGCCTAAATGCGCCAATCCTGAAGAAAGATGAGCTGTTTCAACCGGTCCGTTTAAAATGGTTTTATCATGGGCACGAACGGCTTCAATAAAGTTTGCAAAATGTCCGTCAGTACCACCGGCGCCTCTGTCATATTCAGATCCGGACATCGCTCCGTCGCTGCCTGATTTACCAGGTTCTCTTTTCTGACCTAAATATGTTTTATAACTGTCGTATCCATCAACAACAAGAACACCTTTGTCGCCATAAAAAATATTTCCAACAGTAACTCCTTCTTCCGTGTTTGTACACCACGGACGAACTTCAAATTGAATAATTTTATCTTCTTCAGGATAATGATAAACTGAAGTGAGAACTTCCGGTACTTCTTTTGCATCATCCCAGAGGAATTTACCGCCCATTGAAGTTATCTTTGTTGGCAAACCAACATCCAGTCCCCACATACACAAATCAGTTTCATGGATTCCCTGATTACCTACATCCCCATTTCCGTATTCGAACGTCCAGTGCCAGTTATAGTGAACTAAATTTCTTGTGAAAGGTCTTTTCATTGCCGGACCAGTCCAAAGATCATAATCAATTCCATCCGGAACCGGTTCAAAACCTGCATCGCCAATACTTGGACGCCAACGAAAAACCAATCCACGCGCCATATATACGCGACCAATGTATCCGTCTCTTAACAAACCAATAGCCTCGTTAACAGCCGGCGAACTGCGCAACTGAACACCATGCTGAACAATACGATCGTATTTTTCAGCAGCCTCCACCATTTTACGGCCTTCCCAAATGTTGTGTGAACCGGGTTTTTCAACATAAGCATCTTTTCCCGCCTGGCACGCCCAGATTACAGCAAGCGAGTGCCAGTGATTTGGAGTAGCAATACTAATTACATCAATGTCTTTGTTATCCATGATACGACGAAGATCCTGTTCCAATGCGACATCTTTGTTGTATTTATCCTTGAAATCTTTTTGTCGTTGTTTCAAAAGATTCATATCCGGATCGCAAAGTGTTGTTACTTCTACATTATCCTGAACCATAAAGCCCTGGATGTGACTTTTCCCACGACCATTAATACCCAAAACGGCTGCATTAATTCGGTCATTTGCACCAAAAGCCTCAGCCGGAATGATACTTGGCACAGCCAATGCTGCGGCAGCAGTAGTTGCTGAATCTTTTATAAACTTTCTCCTGGATTGATTTGAACTCATAACATATTAGATTTAGTGTTTATATCAAAAATTTAAATTTCGTAAAAAAAATCGGGAATTGAAGTATTTTAGAAAAAATTGTTTTTTATGTATTAAATATTCTGAATTGAATTTTTGCAGATTCCATAAAAGCTATTATATTTGCAACCCGTTACGAGGAAATTTCATTGAAATAAAGATATATTGCGGGGTGGAGCAGTTGGCAGCTCGTTGGGCTCATAACCCAAAGGTCGTAGGTTCAAGTCCTGCCCCCGCTACCAATACAATCATATAAAAGTCTGACAGTTAGAATACTATCAGGCTTTTTTTATTTAATTGGGACACATATAGGACACCATAAGACTTTTGCCCAAAAAATATAGTTGTTTTTGAATCCGAAACCAAGAAAGAAATATCCGAGAAATTGGTTAACTTTCCTCTTGAGTATTACTTTCATCAAATAATTTGATAATACTCTTAGCTGTTTGGATAGTATATTGAATTTCAAATGGTTTGATATTCTTCGCATAACGATAGTCCATTTGATTTCTCTTTTTTAAAAGCTGTTCTAACTTTTTTCCCGCCTTTTGTTTTGAAATATCTGGAGATCTAAGTAATTGGTTGTAGACCTCTTGATGAACACTAAATCCTTCATTTATAATATTCAGTTGATCTTTAATATAACCAAATGCTCCATAATATGCTCTATTAACGAGAGACCGATAATGAGCTTCCGTATTTCCATTGCTAATTTCTTCAGCAATAGTAATAAAATCTCGAGGATTAAAGCGCATAAGGTTCAATAGAGATATTAATTTTATCTATCAATTCAGTTCCCAAATCAGCTAAAATATCAATGAAGTCTTCAGAAAGCTTATCGCTTTCTTCCCATTCCATATTAGAAAAAACATTAATAAACAACGTCTTCCAATTAGGGGCTTCTGAGAATAGTTCCAGCTCTAATAAAAACTTATTATGAATATTTTTTTTAAAATACCCATGGAAAATTGGCAGATATTCGATTAACAGCGCATTTTCGATTAGAAAATCTATTTCATTATAGTTAGATGCAAACCTGAACAAATCACTAAGATATTCCTTCAATTGGATTCGTTGTAATACAATAGAATACCCATTTTCGACAAGAAAACTTTTAGACTTTAGTGAGGGCGAGTCAAGTTTCTCAGCAATAGGTTCTATGCATTCTGTTATAACAGAATTTGAACATATATTATCGTACCAATTAAATATATTTTCACTGCTCATCAAATTTCTGTTTACTATGATTGGTTAAACTTTTTGAAAAGGTTTCTCTCACTACACTATGTGCATTTGAGACCCATCCCATTACATCATTGGGAACTTTCTCAATCCTCAACACGTAATATTGAAACAGAACAGGAGCCACGTATCCGGGTTCTTGTTTTATTGTCTGAAGTTTCAAAGCTAATACTTCTTCATTTGGAACAATGCTATTTTCAACACGCAAATCAACTGAACTTGTATTATTATCAACATTTTCAGGTAACACTGGGTAATAGTTAAAATGCTCCTTTATTTTACCCAAATTATGATCTCCTACATCAATTTTATTAATCGTCCGAAAACCTACTTTCTCAATGTCGACTTCCGGCATAATCTCTTTAAAAAAGCTATAAGCAATTTTTATAGTATTATAGAATGACTCCCAGCCATGATAAGGTGGCAACTTATTTACAGTAAAAAGTCTATCTGAAAGCTGAACGAGTGTACTTCCATCATTGCTCTTGTACTGATAAATATTTTCATTTCCTCCCAATAGTCTTAAAGATTTTTTGTTTAATTCAATATTTACTGCAGAGTTTTGTCCAACTTTTGGTAAGACTGTCTTTATTTTATCATAAAACAATATCGGTACTATTGGCTGCCAGTCTTTTGAGTTAAAAAACAATTCAAAAACAACTTCAACTAAAGGTGGATTTTTATATTGTTTTCCGGGTTCCATTTTATTAAATTACTTTTTTCTAACAAATCTAATATAAAATAAAAGATCATTTCATCAAATAAATTTGAAATTTCCATTTTGAAATTAAAAATAAACTCTGGAAATATTCATCAAATATTAACTTTATTTTCCACAAAAATACGATAAATTTACGAGACAGGGTTAAGATATAAGCTGATTAAATTAATCTTGTAACACGAAATTAAATATTAACAAACAAAAAACAGTTTTCTAATTCGCTACCTCGGTGATGAGTTTTGTAATCTATCTTAGGCGTGAATGTCAAATAATCAATTTGAATTATTTTTAGATTTTCATTTTATGAAAAAAGGATAAAAAGGGCCAACCCTGGGGGTAACCCTTTTAATTTGTCTCGGCAAAAGCCAATATTTAAACGGGGTAACAGTATTTTATAAAATATTTGAAATCCAATCCTGAATTTGGGTCCAGTTTTCAATTACCCAACCAATCAAAACGACATATTGGAATTTATTTGATACTTACAGCGTTCGCTTGAAAGGATTTCAATACTTTATAAACTAAATCGTTTGCTTCTGAGAACACATTTCTCTGTAATTTGGGAATAATAAAAATACAAGAAACATCGATACTTATTTGATAAGGTTCGTTTTTATTCTCAACAGAGAAAGAAAAGTCATGGTGAGTAAGTTGTAAATTTTTAGAAAGTTGGTTTATAATATTTTCCTCCAACTCCTTTTTATTTGCCAACTGACTACCCGTTAAACCAATAATAAAAATTTTAACTCTGATGTAAATTTCAAGTTCGAAAGGTGGATTCCCGCCATTTATGCATGAAGAAACCTTTATTTGCTCTAAATTTGCAGTTTTCATAGTTGATTTATTTCTATTATTTATTTTAGAATTAGAGGAAGGTTATCTGAAGCCCTTGTTCTTGGATACTAAAAGTTATTTAACAGCATCTTAAACTTCTCTATCAATCATTTCATAACCATTTTCTTTTAATACTCTGACAATGTCAAGCTTCCATTTAATTCTTAATGCTTTCTTGCTAAAATGAATATCCATTGTATTCCCCTGGTTTTTTGGAACTACATAAACAATTTTGTCCATATTAATCACTAACGGTTCTCCGTTTTCAGCTTCTGCAGTCATAAATTTAGCCATTGGTTTAAATTTTATTGTTATTAATTATGTGATTTAATTTTATCAAGTTGTCTTTTAAAAATATCCGGGCATTCAATTGAATATTCTTTACATTTACTTATGTATTCCCTCAGAAATTCTTTTTCTTTTGGATGTTTTTGTTTTTTGTAAAGGATTCTCAATCTGTTTGGCGAATGGCGAGCAAAGCTCTTCATAAAAGGGCCTCCAATATGCTTGTACATATGAACCATACATTTTTCATATTCAAGAATTGCTTTGTCTATCATTCCGCTTTTTTCATATTCTATTCCCTTATTATTGAATTTAACAACTGGACTATTAACCAAACTCCATTGTCTATTCCACTCCCTTAATTCTTTGGTCTCGCGCTCAACTTCATTCATGAAATCGTCACCTTCACTTCTGACTCTT
The DNA here is from genome assembly GCF_009762775.1 of Maribellus comscasis. GTDB lineage: Bacteria > Bacteroidota > Bacteroidia > Bacteroidales > Prolixibacteraceae > Draconibacterium > Draconibacterium comscasis. Next base: position 2,755,630 of record NZ_CP046401.1, read on the forward strand.
TTTGAAGAATAGTTTTTGTTATCTTTTCTTGTCAAGTATGAGAAGAAAACAATGGCTCCGATAATTATAAGGATTGTAATGAGAGTATCCATAAATAAGTTTTATGAGTTATGAAATTACTTTAACCACGTATATAATAGCTCCGATTATTGTAATTATTGAAGCAATAAGTCCAAGCGTATCTGCGAAACTTGATTTCGAGCTTTTATAGGTCTCATTAGGTCGATGATTCTTTTTTTTAAATTCAGCCCATTCTACTTCTCCTTTTATCCAAAACATTACGCTAATAATCGCAGCTGCAACTAGAAACATCGATATATATTCCAGAGAAGGAGAGTTCTCATTCCTCATATATAGCCAGGGACCAAAAACAAGAATACCTATCATTCCTGTTCGTCGAATTGTAATCTTAGTCCTCTCATCCATTTGGGTTAAAGATAGTTTGGTTACTACCAAATTTAACAAAAATTGAAATGATTAACCTACTATCTTCTGGACTGTTCTTGCAATTTAGATTAGATCTGCATTATTAAAATATTTCATGCCGAGAACCAGGCAATTTGAACAGCTGATTTTCCAGTAGTCATCTATTCAAAATATAAACTTATTTGAGGTTATTCTGAAGATACAGAAAAACCGAATTCTAAAATTTTAGAAAACGATTCTTCTAACTCTCCAGATCCGGAAGAGCTTTTTTAAATGGGTTCAGCGCGCTTTTAGGGGTATGGGTGCAAGTGCGTTTGGGAGTACAACCTTACTGAACAAACATTTCACCATTTCCGGCCAAGAGCCAGTTAAAATTTACATTGAACTTTTCATGAATCCGGTATAACACTTTTTTACTTACTGATTTAATTTTACCTGATTCAATTGCACCGACATAAGCAATCGATACTTGCAGCTCTTCAGCAAATTTGGATTGAGTCAACTGAAGTTGTTTTCTGATTTGAATAAAACGCTCTCTTACATTCATGACGTATAAATTTTGTTACTATCCAAAATTAATTGAGCCCGGGCTGTGATTCAATACCTCATTTATGGTAAAAAATTGAGATAATTTCAGGTATTTCCACAAATCATTTTTTCTAAAAATATTAAAACTCTAAATATCAAACAGATATAGTTGACTGAAAATCTGTCCTTTTTTTTTCGAACCTGATTTTACTATTTCGCAGGGCGAGGCAGGGCGCTCTCGAAACTTCAAATTTTTAATGCGACAACTATGTCTAAAAAGAAAGTTTCGAAGGCAAAAAGACCTGCTACAAGTGAAATTAATGAAACAAAAATTTCAAAAATTAAATTCTGGATTTTCTCATTTGAGAATGTTGAAGTTAATCATAAAACACTTTTGATGTTTTATCTATTTGTTACTTGCATTTCAGTAATCGGTATTGTATTGTTTATAGGCTTTATGTGGAGCCTGGTTCAGTTAAATATGTTTGAAAAAGTAATTGAGCTAGTTAAAACAATAAAGGCATAAAAAAACCTCCCCGGAGGAAGGTTTGATTGACCTGAATTTTTATTTACTATTCTGATGTGGCCTCTCTATTTTTGTGCTCATCAATTCGCATTTCTTGTTTATCTTTCTGGATTTTATCCTTAAAAACAGAAAGTGATTGTAGCGCCGTATTTTTTATGACTTCATTATGACTCCATGGATCTGGACTACAATTTTCAACTAACGAATGAGCATATCTCAAGATGTTGTTTCCTATTTCAGCTTCGTTTTGTATGTCAGTCAGCTCAAACATTAATTTTGACAAACTATCAGCCACTAAAGTGTAAAGTGTGTATGCATAATTACTTGAAACTACAATTTCCAAATCCCCAAGCGCTTGCATACCAGAAAAAATGTTACTTACTGCCATTGCAGCAACATATTCTTCATTAATTCTTTTTTCTACTGTTTTATTCATAATACATTGATTTTATTTAATTTCTAAAGTTTTTAAATCTTCGGCTAATTGATGAAGTAAGAAAACATAGGGCACAGCTGGTGCAATGTCTTTTGCGTCGGTTTCTCCATTAATTACCGCTGCCATCAACTGAGAAACGCATATATTTTGGTCATTTAATGCAATAGCATATTTACTACCGTTTGCTTTCTCAAAAATTCTGTAAAGTCCTCGAAGGTCAATTTTTGAAGGACCTATTTTCATAATATGACCGTCAATCTTAATTTTATGGGGTTGACCGTTTGCCATGATTGTAAATTCAAATGTTTGATTTTCCATATCACTAAGTATTTTATGATTAATATTATATTTCAACTCACTTTTCATAACCCAAAATCATGTCATGCTCTACATTGTAAACAAAAAAACCTCCGTTATACGGTACTTCAACTATCGACCCTTTAACCACGCAATCATCAATGTTTTCACTGTATAAGTCTATGCCAAGGTCATTTAATTTTGATGTAGCTTTATCAATAACCTCACACCCGATTGCATAAGGATTGGAGTCTAAAACGGGATGCCAGTCTAACGAGACATACCTTTTTATTGTTCCGTCTTTGTATTGAATTACATTTTCCATAATGAATCTATTTTGATTAATAATTAGAACTTCTCTTACTCATATCCCGCAAAAACTTCTGTTCATTTGGGGCCAAATTACTACTACCGGCTTTTCTGGCCAGCCTTTCTACAATCTTCCTTTCACCACCCGAAAGACATGATGTATTGATTCTCATTCCTGATACCTGGATTCTCATATCTTTCTATTTTAAGTTGTTTCGTTTAAATGAAATAAGATATTGAAGGTCGATAGAACCGGTACTACATGATGTCGCCTGTTCTAAATCTTCTTTTGATACGATGCATGAAAGTTCATCCTTGCCAGACATTTCAACCGTTAAAGTATTGAAGGTTATCAACTTCATTTTATGATTTCCGTACCTGACTATTCTTGCGTGTGGTAATTCAGCTAAAATTCTCATGCTTGTATTTTTTAATTGTATTGATAACTTTTCTGTATTTCAGCAATGGTTTCCCAACGTACGCAGTCCATTTCTTTCTGTATTTCATCATTAGTTAACCACTGTTTGTTTAAATAGCGTTCGTACGAGTTAAGATATTCCTGCAAACCCATTTCGTTTACCATTCGCTTTTTTGCTTCTCTCATTTTTGCTCCGCTTAGGTTGTTGTTGTCGGGCATTTCTGCTGTAAGTACGTTATTCATTTTGCCTTTTTTATATTAAAACTTAAATATCTTTCATGTTTTTACTCTACAAATTTAAACAACGTTTTAATTATATACAAATATTATTTGAGTTTTTTACAAAAAAGCATGAAAGTTATTTATGTTTTGTATATTTGTGATATAAATAACTCTAATGATATGTTGCGAATAAAGGAAATTTTAAAGGACAAAGGAATTACCGGAAAGCAGTTAGCTAAAATGACAAGTGTAACTCCATCTACGATAACAAATATTGTTCAGGAACGAAACTTCCCAAAACCTGATTTACTTCAAAATATTGCTATTGCTTTGGATGTAGATATCAGGGACCTATTCACCCCCACCAAAGACACTGAAACCGATTTCAATTTTAAATGCCCTAATTGTGGCACTCAATTAACTGTTACCAGTAAGAAATGAAAATTGAAGATTTGCAAGGCGAACGGATGTTTATAGTCAGGGAAGCTGATTTAAAAGCCTTAATTCAGGGATATAACGCTATGAATGATAGGCTGGAAAGGATTGAATCAAAACTCAACCCTAAAGATGAAAAGCCCGTAAACGGCGCCGAGCTACTTTACACCAAGTACATTATGGCCGATTTAAAACGCTCTCGCAAAACCATCGACAGATTAATGAAGGATGAATTTAATCCGCTCCCAATGGTTTTGATAACTCCGCGGAGGCTGGCTATACGAAGAGACAAATACGAAGCATGGAAGCGTCGACAAGGATTATGAAAAACAATCCAGAAAATACACTCGATGATCGTCACGAGGGTTTAAACCTGTACAAAAGCAGTTGCCCAAAATGCAAATATTATACCTGGGGAAAATACTCATGTGAAGCGTTCCCAACTGGAATACCGGATTTAATTCTTTCAGGAGAAGATTTACATTATAAACCACTAGATGGTCAAAAAAACAGCCTTGTTTTCAATCCAAACTGAATCAATTCCTAATCGGATAATTAAAAAATTTATCTCTAAAGTGATTCACAGAGGCCATCTATAACTTAATATTCTTTCCTTTGGATAAGCTTTTATTTTTATTGTATTATCATGATTGCCACCTAACAGAAAAACATTTTCACTATCTTCCCCTGTATATAACCCAGCTTGTCCTTTCCATGAGCTTACGTCTTCAGCCCAAAGAACAACAACACATCCGATTCGAGGCTCTTCTAATTCCATTCCCCAATCTAACCAAGAGCGATTATTTGCCTTTCCACTACCATTTATTCCAACATGATAAAAACACCAATTTAAGAAAGTTGAATTCCATGGAATTTCATCGTTAGTAATTCCTTTAATATTTGACTCTTTTGCATATTTCAATATTTCTGGATTGTCTTCCTTGCCAGGTATTTCAACTATATTTTTTTGCATTTCATCTTCTGCAGCAATAAACCAACTGGGTTTAGAATATTCCAGTGAAGACCTCGGAGTTGTTTCTATTCTTTGAAGTTGAGCAGACTTTTTTACAATTTCACTTTGCTTTCCATTAATCATCCCGGTTAATTCGGTTATGCGATATTTCAATTCTTCATCGTCAGGATTGTTTAATAGCGAAAATTTAGCTTCTGATAATTGTTTGTACAATAAATCTCTGCCAGTTTCAATAGAATCAATATCATTATATAATAAATACTTTGTATTAACCAATGCCTCAATTGATTCTTTATAAACTATCCACCTGTTACGAGATTCATTTGAATATGACATCTTTGCAAAATATTCGGCAATATCTCTTCTTACCTCGAGATCTTTGTCTATTGCGTAGTTAACAAACTGAGAAAGGTGTTCATTTTCTTGCCTTACTCTTTCAAATTCAATCTTGCTATTTTGAATTGAATGATTTAGTATTAGTGAAACAATTCCAATGGCTACTGTTCCTACCCAAAACCGTTCTCTATTCCTTTTGATTTTCAGCTTCTCTAAATCAAATTCTTCCTGAGTCATAATATTTACAATTGAAGTCTGATATAGTTAGTTTGCTTCCAGCTAACACTATATAAGTAAACAAGTTACAACAATACAATAATAAACACAATAATTTTTATCATTGGAGAGCAAAAAAACCGCCCAGGTGTTAACCCGGGCGGATGTCATGAGTCAAAAAGAGACATATAAATATGAAAAGTAAAAAGAATATTGTTATAATACGGCCTTTCTAATCTGTTCAGCGGTTTCCTTTGTGTGTTTTCTTATTTCATGTAACTCCGCTGTATTGTCCCTGATATCTTCCAGAACTTCCAGCGAATCTTCAGCAATACTTAGCTGCCGGAGCATGGTGTCATCCATATTACCGAGGTCTATTCTCATGCCTGTAAGCTGGCCATATAAAAGAGATACGCTTTCTTCTGTGGCTGTAATTGCCGAACCGCTCTGAGATTCATAACCCGAGCCTGCACCTGTTAAGTCTAACCCGCTGGCTTCCTCAGCAATATCAAGTAAATTCTTTCCTGTTTCAAGTATCCCGGCAAATTTTGATCTCAGTAGCTCAATTTCAGTCTCGGTTAATCCGTCGGAATCATTCATATAATTATAAAGCTCCTCGTTCCATTGTTGCAAAAGGGGAGTTAGTGATGATATTTTTAATGAATTAAGAACAGCGTCTCTCATCATATCTTCAAAGTCTGATGCAAACGCCTCCATTCCTGTTTTGCCTTCTTTAAATCCCTGTATAATTGAATCAGCCAGAGACTCGCCTGTAAGTAAGGTTAAGTCAGAATATAACGTATCCAGCCCTTTTTGAGCCTCTATAGCTTCATTAATAACCTCTCTCGCATCATCCGAAAGAACTATTTCACCATTTCCCCATGCCTCAATAAACTTATCAATATCCCATCCTGTAGTTTCAGAAACATAATTTCTCATATCGAGATATTCGCTCCAATTGATTGGCCTGTTACCTTTAAAGAATGGAAAGTTTTCCTGATGCTGTTTCCACCCTTCCTGAAGAGTTTTATACTCATCACGGGTGTATATATTCATCCGGTTTAACTCTTTATTAACGTCCTCAATTTTTTGTTTATAATCAGCTGCCTGTTTACCGGCTAATGCAAACCAGTTTTCACCCGAAATTGAAGCCAATAGCGATGCCTGAATTTCAAGGCTCCGGTTAATTGCGTCCAAAGAGTTTTTTAATTCATCAGTGTTATCATTTTTTGCAAGCAACCCAATTACATTTCCAATTGCTCCCAAACCGGATGCAATGGCCCCCGGAATATTCCCTACTGACAAATTTGTAAAAGCACTGGAAGCGTTAAAAGCTAAATCGGCCATTTTCCCGATGGCTGACCCAAGTTCCTCATCGAATTCACCTACTGCGAAACTCAAAGCTCCCATTACCTCTGATACATCACTCAAGCCGTTTGAAATTTCTTCGTATAAATCGCGTTGGAGCTCTAAACCGTTTATTTGCCGGTAAAGTATTTCTAACTGCTTTTGCTCCTCAGTGGTGAGTTGTTTCATTGGTTTAAGGGTTTCCTTAACTTCCTTTTCACCGGAAATAACAGGAGCTCCTTTGGTTTTTATTTGAAGGTTTTCATAGTATTTCCCGGCCATTTCTTCTATTCCCCTGATTTCCTCTAATAGCCGTAACCTTTCTTCAAGATTGGCTTTTCTGGCCTCATCTGAAGGGAATTCTGTTACATTGGTTAACTCTGCCAAAGCAACTTCACGGGCATGAATCTGGCGAAGAATGTTTAAATAGTTTTCTTCATCTTCATTTCTTGCAGCCCTGGCAGATGCTTCTTTCTGACTTCCACCAACACCGCCCCCTGTTTCATCAATATTCAATTCTGATAAAATATCACGGTAACGTTTTACCCACTGGTTAATTTCATTTGTGTCCTGACTTAATCCAATCCTTTCATTTACAGCCTTCATGAAATCATCTTTAAACTCTCCAAACTTCAAAGAACCGGGGTCATATCTTTGAATCCAATTATCATATATAGAGCGCCATACATTGTACGGATTTTCTTTCATAGCCCTGTCAATCCCTTTTTGTAAATCTTCAACAAAGAAACCAGCCGTTGACATTCCCCTTGTGTCGGAAACGTATTTTACCATATCCTCCAAAAGATTTCTTTCTTTGGATTGGTATTCACCCATCTTTTGATAAATCTCCTGGTCAGCCGTCTTTACTGCAACATCAGCCATCATTGCGCGTGTAGCATTTGTTTGGGCAATGGCAATGTCTTCTAAGGTTGATTTTTCAGTTAACAGGTTTTCAAGATATTTGCCGTACTTTTCATTTATGGTCTGGATTGCTTTTGCTCTTCTGTCGGTTCCGTCGGCTGCATCATTTAGAACACCAAACAGTGTACTCATTTCTGTTTGTGCCTTGTACAAATCAGTAACAACCTTTTGAATACCGTCTTTATCCTGGAATATCTTGTTAATTATCTTAGCGATTGAGTTGCTTTTTTCGACAAGCTTGTCGCCATATCCGGAGAACGATGCAATAATATTATTCCAAACCATTTTCCATTGATTGGCCTCAGCTTCCGACGTTATACCGAATGCTTTATCAGTGGCGCCTTTTGCTTCTTTTCCAAGTGAGTTTAAATCTTCCGCTGCTCCTTTTGCATTTTTACCAGTGGTTGCAAGTACAGCGTTTACACCTTCAACCCTGCCTATTAATTCTTTCAGTTTGTTCTGTGAACCTCCGGCCATATCACGTACAGCTTGTAAACCTTCCTGAAAGGTCATTGTATCTGCCCAACCATCACCAAGAGCATCGTTCATACCAATAATGGCACTCCTTATTTGTGTAAATGCTTCACTGGTGGAAGTACCCTGTTTTGTTATGGTTTGGATAGCTGCAAATATCTCATCTGCATCAATATTATTTGCGGCTGCCAATGGCGCAACCTGTGCAATATTAGCAGCCAATTCTCCAAAGGTAGTTTTACCCCTCTCTACAGTTTTAAACATGATATCGGCCACCTCAGTAGCTTTCTCGGCTTCCAATCCCCATGCGTTGATAATGGTTGTCAATCCATCTGCCGCCGTTGCTGTTGTCGATAACCCTGCCGTTGCTGCTTTACTGGCTACATTAAGAATATCTAACCCTTTGGCGCCGTCATACCCGGCACTTACAATCTGGTAGAATGCTTTTGAAAGTTCGACACCTCCATCGGGACCACCTTTTGAAATATTTAGGATAGCATCCGATATCCCTTTTAAATTGTCCTGTGTAGCTGTGGAAATGGTCTGAACTTCTTTCATGGCCATTTCATAGTCTTTTGAAAAATCGTATGCTTCTTTACTCATTTTCGCAAATATTGCGCCGGCGGCCAGTGGCGCCCATACATCAACCCGCTTAACAGAATTTGCCAAATTCCCGATTATTCCCTCCGCTTCTAACGATTTGCGTCTTAATTCATCATTACTCATGGTATTGATGAAATGAAGCCCTTGTATTCCTCCAACTACTGACATTGTAAAATATTTTAGTTCAACAATTATTTTTTAAGCTCGTCCATTATTTCACGAATTAATTTCTTTGTCTGAGGAATTGAGCCGGTAATAACATCTTTACCATTTGCCTCAACATAAACCCCATACTCCATACCTGCCACACCAACCAACACATATCCCATAGGATAATCAGCTATTATTGCTTCAGCTAACCTAACTCCGTATGTTTTACCTTTTGCTGTTTGTTTTTCGGGTTCGAGCCCTTCTATTGCATTAATTATGATACGGCGGTTTTTCGCTACAACGTAGCCAATGGAGGACTGTAAATTTCCGGTGTCATCTTTAAATTCTTTATTTAATCGAGCCCTACGTAGAAACTGTTCCCCTGCGTATTTTAAAAGTTGCTGCGTTTGCCATTCTGCATCTTTCACCTGTTTATCCAATGCCCGGAACATGGCACCCATGTTAGTCACAATCATTTTTCCTTTCATTTCATCGTTTTTGAAAGATTGACCAATAGATTACTCAACTCATTATCCCCTAATTCCAAAGGTTTAACCTGAGAGCAATCGTAAACAGTCCCGGAGGATGTTTTTACTGTAACGGATTCTATTTTCTCTCTGCAAGCAATATCCAGTACAGCTTCAATTTGCCCCAGTTCTTTTTTTGTTTGCTCCCATACTTCTAGCTTTTTTTTCTTTTGCTCCGGGTCTGTTTCAATCCGGTAACTTATTTGGTACCTGAAAAGCAAATTCCGGAGACTTAAACGAATGTGTTTTAATGTTTCATCGTGGAATTGTTCAGGTGTGATATATCGTATTTTTTCCTTCTTTTTTGTCTCGTTTTTCATTGTCCTATGATTAACATTGTGATTAATAGAGTATGTGAAAAAATTTAACTTTCACTATTTCAATTAATTACAAATACCCTTATTTTTAACTATTCCCATATTTTATACATTTTGCCAATTTTCGTTACTGTTTACTGTCTTTTTGTCCCTGACCATTCATAACGACCATTGTCCGGAATTAAAATAGAAGAACCTTGAAACCTATCCCAAAAATCGGGAGGTAACTCAGCGTTGTAATCCGTACCTATGTACTCTTTACCATCCTTCATAACTATACCTGCAAAACTATCTGGTCCCATATCAAAAGGTTCACCTCCAATCATCTCAACAGTTCCCTCAGCTAACCCTTTTAGTAGACTTATCTTTTCCTCCCTAGACATATCATTTATGATGTCTCTTGTCATAGTTTTCCAATTTTCTAAGTAAAAATTCATCAATCATTTCATCACTCCAGTTATCAATTTCCATTAATAATTTTTGCGGAGCTTCGTAACCCAACATTCTATTTAACCTGTCAATTGCTCCAAGCTTGGAAGCTAATTTGTAGTTAATGCCGTTTGGAGTTACTCTGAATGATTCGACAGCTAAAGCTTGAGTCGGTGTAAGCTCATTAAATGGTTTAAGTTTCTGCCCTTCAAAAAAATCTGTAAAATTAGTTTCGAGTATAGATACCAGCTTCATTAAAATTTGATCCTTGCTGATATTAACCTTCTGTTGGGTATCTTTTTGTAGAGCTTGAATCCTTTTTTGGATGTCAACAAAAGTCAACAATCGTTGTCCCTGGCTTTTGGCCGTTCTTTTAGAATAACCTGCCCTAATAGCTGCTTGAGTTGCATTCAAGTCAATGAGATACTCTTGACAGAATCTTTCTCTCTTTGGAGACAATTTTTGTATGTTGTTTTTTTCCTTCATTAAATTAGGTTAAGGCCCCGGTGTGGTTAAAACCGGGAAGCCTTTTGTTACAGCCCGCGTACCACTTTTATCAAACAAACTGGTTATCAAGGTACCGGGCAAGTGGTTTCTTTACTCATCATTGGTAATTTTTACCACATCGCCTGAAAACCGACCAGGTTTACTAAAAGCATCATCACTCATTAATTTTTTATACTCTTCCTCCGAAAGTTCTTTATCCTTCAGATATTCGTCAACTGATTTTCCTGACTCAAAACAGGCAATAGCATCAGCCATTCCGTAACCTTTTGACTCAAGCTTTTTAAGTGCATCAATGATTGTTTTCTCTGCCATGATTATGAATTTATTTGATTAATAGTGCATTTAACTATTCCACATTTGTTAGTTCAAACTTTACTGGTTTTCGAAGCCACAAGAAAAAATTTGGATCCGGATATATTTTTATAAAATCCGCTAACTTATTTTCACATGTGAAAAATTCTTCGAATGCAGGATTAATAGCATCAGATATTGATGTTTCTCCAATTTCATGAAGGATATCCTGAATCTTGTTGTAAGAGGTACAAAAGTTCTGTATGTTATCCCAGAGTAGTTTTTTCTCTTCAGTGTCAATAACGATTGTAAATTCCTCATCAACAGCATCAATAAAGGATTGCCTGAGTTTTACATCTTTGCCACTCATCTGTATATCTTCAACAGTAACTTTCGATTTCCCGATAGCATTTGTTAAGGAAGAATGGACCTTTTGGTATTCGCTTATGTCAATTGATATCGCATCATTTAGAAGGGCTCGACGCAAACGTTCAGATTTCCACTTGAGACCGTCAACATCTTTTTTTGCTTCAACAAGTAGAATCTGTCGTACATGTTCGGAACCATTTTGATAAAATCCTTTTAGATGTTGGGTGCTTGGCTTAATTCCATCAAGTTCAAGTAACTTATTTAAGTCTTTGACATGAGGAATAACACGTGAGGCAAGCTCAATGGTTGCCCTAATTTCAGTTTCATTTTTATGAATAACTTTTGCTTCCATAATTTATTTCTCCTTTGACCATTGGTTAAGATCGTTTTTAAATGTTGTAAGATTTTCAACCTCGTTTCGATGTTTGGAGGAAGAAATTTGATTAAACTCCTCTTCTATTTCTTGGACAACCTGGTTAATGTCAGAATCATCATTAATTTGACGGCTGTTTAACAAGCTGGTAGGAATACCTTTTTTCTCTAGGCGTTTCCCGATCTCTACAATTTTTACATTTGTCATTATTAAAAATTATTTAGTTCAATATTAAATCCTTCATCGTTGAGCATTTCATACATTTCATTTATCGTAAACCAAGTATCAAAGAGCATTTCCAAATAATATCTTGTAATTTCGAAATCATTTTCTCTTAAGTCAGGCTTAAATGTCCGAGATAGCCTTATTCCACAATCAATTAGCAAATATCTTTTTAGCCGTTCTTTTACGAGGTCGCGTCTCAAGTCACACACATAACAACAGTATTTTAAAACTGCATGTGAATCAAAACCTATTAGCTCGTAGAATCTTTGGGAAGCTTCTTTGGACATCAAACCATTGAGACCTACCGCATAAAAAACGTCATCGCAGTACGGTAGTGTCAAACCATTTTTTCGATGTGTTAATCGTATTCTTGTTCCTGATATTTCAATAAAATCATTCATACTCGTATAGCGTATTTAGAATTTTGGATTGTTCCTCACTATTCATTTTTGATATAATCCGACCGCGTTCTTGCCGGTATTCCCTGCAAGCTCGAAGAACTATTTGGGGATTAAACTTTCCGTAAAATTCGCCGTAAAAACCTTCTCTTATGCGATGAAATAAAAGAGTTAGCTCTGCCATGTTTAGCATGCCAATCTCTTCAACCATATATTTAGCTGTAGGACTAATTTGAACTTGCATTATAGAAAAATCCATATAAATACAAAGATTTGTCAACCACAAGGATAATAAAGCTTCAGGTGTTTTTGTGTTGTAAGTTGCAGCTACCTCACGTAAATTAATCTTCTTCGAAAGTAAAGCGGACTTTTGAGTTTTAAATTCGCGATAGCGTGAGGCGCAAAAATCAAAGTTAAATTGCTCAATGAATTTAACTCCCGAATTACAGAATGTTTTAAGTTCGTTAACCCGCGTCTTGCATTGCTTGCTTGGCAATTTTCCGGGTTTCAAGCTTGGACTGCTCATTATTAGAGCTATGTCCGTTGTTTGTTCTTTTTTTGTTTCCATTTCTTAACTCATATAGCATCGCATCGAACCACAATTGGTCCGTCGATTTCATTTTCATTCTTAATTTCTCGGTCTTTTGCACAATCTTTTGATAGAAATTATTGATTTCTAACAGTTTCCACACTTCCCTGATTTCGTGTTTTGTTTTTCCGTCGTTTTCAATCAACAGTCGTATAGGGTCAACCCAATTTTTATATTTGGCTTTATCTACATGCGTTGTTGAAAGATTGTGTTTGTGTAAATTATTTCTAATTAACTGGTGAAATGACAAAGCAATTTTAAAATATTCGTTCTCTGGAGGACTGAGAGTCGATTCAACGACCTCAGTTAATAATAGTTGTTTTGGTTTAGTTTTAGGTTTAGTTTTATTAATGTTCCCTTTATTACCTTCTTTTTTACTTTCTAGATTGCTTTCCTGATTACTTTCTTTTGTAGGTTCAATTGATTGTAATTTGGAAAGTAATGAATATGAACCGGCATTTCGCGTAGTCCCTTTTTTGTAATCAATTATACCAGAATCTATTAATTTTTGCCTAGCAGTGATTAAATTTTTTGAACGAGTTCCTACATCAGATTCTAGTCGACTATTTGGATACTTAAACCATTCCTTCCAACCGAGTGAATTATTGCGAAGTAATAATTTAAGAAACATGTGCGCCTCTAAATGACTAAAACGTTCCTCCAAATCGATTTTATCAAATCTTTTTATCAATTCGAAAATTGGGCCTGAATTATATTTGCTATTCTCACCCATGACGTAAGAGAGTTTTAAGGTTGTTTTGGATTAAGTTTCTACGGAGCAACTCCATCTCTTGTTGTGAACCTGTTCGATGTGAAACATATTGACCGAAAGACCAACCTATAGGAGTTTCTTTCACGTCAAATAATTCAAGTTCCCCTGAATGTAAATCAATCTTTAGTCCATACTCGCTGATCTTTTCTTTTTGCTCTTGTTCCATATTTTGCTCTTTTATACTTCATTTCTTTAATAAAATTTACTCATGACAATAGAAGAAGTAATAAAAGGAACCATTAGAAATTCTGCATATCTTCAGCCAACTCTGATGGGAAATAATAAATCTCGCGTCCCATACGATGGTATCTCACTTTACCTAGCTTTCGATAACTTGACATACTTTGACGAGACTTTTTGTAAAGCTTACAAGCTTCCTTTTCAGATATTGGCTGTTTGCCAATGTCCAAGTCTTGAATTAATTTTTTCGCTGTTTTTTCAGCAATATCCTCGCCGAAATTCCTTAATACTTCGGGGGTTACAGTAATCTGCAAGCTTGTTCCGACGGGTGCTGTTTTTACTAATTCTTCGAACGACATCTTTATAATTTTAGTTATTAAATGGCACAAAAAAAGCCTTGACCACCGACTGATGGTAAGGCTTAAACGTTATCTCAAAAATACTTGTACGCTAACGAAGATAAAAGGAAAAACAAACAGAGTTATGAGCAGGGTTATTAACCGTGGTGTCCAAAAGCGTTAAACAATAGTTAGGCTGACTTTACAACTTTCAATACTTCATTTATGCTTTTCGTTTGTTCAAGGTTCTGTCGCAATGCTTGTTTATCTTCATCTATATATCGTTTTAAAGTTTTATAGTCTGTATGTCCAGTTATTTCCATCACCTGGTTAACTGGCATTTTGTAAATGTTTAATAAAATTGACACACATGTTCTCCGGGCCATATGTGAAGAAATCGCTTTATGAAGTGGTTTTACAATTTCAATTTTCTGAGTTCCCTGGTAACGGGTGATTTTGACTGTACGGTTTAATTCTGCCTTCTCTGCGGCCAGTTTAATATAGTCATTAAATTTCTGGTTGCTTATTTCGGGAAGTTTGTAATCGTACTTTTTCAAGATATCAAGTGCCGGTGCTGCATACCCCACAAGTGGTATAATAGTTTCCTTCTTGGTTTTGTAAGCTTTAAATATCCAGGTATCACTATCTAAATCCTCCTTTTTAAATGCTGAGATATCTGACCATCGTTGCCCGGTAAAAGCGCCAAAACAAAAAATATCTCTTACTCGTTCTAAACTTTCATGTTCGCTTAAATCTTTGTTGTATAGCGTTCTTAGTTCCTGAAGGGAAAGAGTCACAATATCCAGGTTTGAATCACGCTTTGCCCTAAACTCAGAGTGCTGGAAGATTGTATTTGAATGCTTTCTACGTTCGTAACTCCATTTTAAGAAGTTCTTTAAATTTTCAATATACTTTGCCACGGTATCATCCCTAAATCCGGATTCTTCTGACTTCTGATTTTTTGCTTCATATTGCAAATAGTGTTTATAAGCGTCAATAAAATCCAAATCAATAGTTTCGAAGGTAAACCGACGATAGTATCGCTCTGTATATTTCTTAAGTAAATTTTTGGATGTTTCAAATTTTTGGATTGTCCGGTGACTAAGCTCGTTCTTTTTCCTTCGAATAAACTCATCGTAAACAAGGAAAAAGCTGTTCTCATCATTAAATTTCGGTGCCTGATTGTCGGAAACAAACTCCTGAATATTCATTCTGATTTCTTCGAATGATATGAGAGAATTTTCATTCATTAAATGATTATATTCTCCCTGAACATCCCTTAGGAGATTCCCTAACCGTTGATTAAACGCCTGCGCTCCCGGAGCCTGCCATTTTAATTGCTGACGGGTAAAATCCCAATGAACAGGAAACACCTGCAGGTCCGTTTTGCATTTAAATCTGTGTTTCCGGTCAAAACTCACAAATAATAGAACCGGTGTTTGTTCAGGATTCAGCAATGATTTGATATCCCTTTTTTCTTTTTTCCTCTCTTTTAATTCTTCCATAACTCCCTTTTTATAAGGGGTTCGTAGTACAAAACTGTAATTTGCCATGTGATCTATAAAATGTGTCCCACGTGTCTCAAATAACTTATTTCTTTTTTAATGTGAGTATAATTATCTGAAATACAGGTCATAAATATAATAATTTTGAGACATATATAGGACACAATCAGTTTACATTTTCACATATTTTATTAACCACGATGTAAAACAAACGAACCAAAATACGACATTAATAACTGAATTATAGATATTTAATTGTAGAACAAAGAATATATACGTTAATAAAAAGTAGCGCTGCCCCCGCTACTTGGAAAGCCGGTTTTTAGCCGGCTTTTTATTTTCTATACAATCCTTTTTCCCTAATAATTATATTTCAGTTGGTTTTTTTATAGATGGGAAGTTAATTCACAAACATTTATCTATTATTTTTTGATTGATTTGGGGAGAAAAGGGTTTTTCTCTATTTTTGCACACCCGAAATGAATTACGGTCCCATAGTTCAACGGATAGAATAGCAGTTTCCTAAACTGTAGATCTGGGTTCGATTCCCGGTGGGACTACCATTAAAGAGATGATTATCAAATAGTTATCTCTTTTTTTGTGGTTGTTTATGTATCCTTTAGTGGAAATA
Organism: Maribellus comscasis; assembly: GCF_009762775.1. Classification (GTDB taxonomy): domain Bacteria; phylum Bacteroidota; class Bacteroidia; order Bacteroidales; family Prolixibacteraceae; genus Draconibacterium; species Draconibacterium comscasis. Next base: position 2,771,698 of record NZ_CP046401.1, read on the forward strand.
TAAAATTTATTATAAAAAAGCCCACCCGAATACGGAGTGGGCAAAATCAAATGAAACTGGAGTCTCCTATAAAGGAGATTCAATTAAAAAACACATATTATTTAAGAAAATCTTCCAATGAAAGATTCATATTTTGAGAGCTTTCAACCGGGCCATATTGTTTCAGCGATGGGTCGCGGTGAAAAATGAAAGGATTAATATCAAAACTTCTTCCTTTAAATTTAAAAAAACGTTCTATGCGTTGAAGCTCTCCAGGTCCTTTTTCAAGTTTAATAATCCTCAATGCGCTTAAATCTTCTAATGATTCAAGCAATCTTTCAATAATTCCTAACACTACATTTTGTTCGGGTGTAGTTGTTCGGATGGCTAAAAAATTTGAAATAGATTCACCGAATTCTAAATTAAATTCAATCGAAAATAAATCTCTTTCTTCATCATACAACTTTTGAAATGGAAATATAAACCCAGTTGATTTTATTTTTTGCCATGCGGACATTATTTGACTATGGAGTGAGACAAGTTCCAAAGTTTCAGGATAGGTAACTAATTTTTCCTCAATTACTCTTTCTTTATTAAGCCATTCCGGAATTTGTATCTTTTTAGTTTCAATATACATTCCTGGCAACCATTTCTGAGGGTTACTTTTAATAAATTCGGTTGTTTCCGTAAGACCATAATTACCTTCCATCTCGAAAAATGCAGCCAGATCAAGTCTGCATTTATTAATCAACTTACAGAAGAATTTATAATTTCTATAAATTTCGTTATCTCGGGTGTAATCAGCTTCTCCGATTTGTTTGGGTTCGAAGTCAGATAAATATTTATCAAAAATAAGTTGTTTCCTGGCTGATTCAAATTCTTTCTTTATTTTAAACTCTTCCTCTCTTTCTTTTTCTACTTGCTCCTGTTCTTTTTTCTTCCTCTCTTCAAATTCTTTTTGTTTCTGGATAGCTTTCTGACGTTCCGCTTCCTGCTGTTTTTTGTGCAATTCCCATAAGGTTTTACCTTTTTCAAAAGGTGTTTGTTCTGTAGCTGAGGCTACGTTGTTGTTTTCTTTTGTCATTTGAAATTATTTTTTACTTTCTTAAAAATTTACAACCATAGGATAATATCTTTCTAATCCATCGAAATCAATCATATCATCAACTTTGATTATATCATTCAATTGCCACATATCTGTTAATGAATAAGTTTTCGGTGAATAATTTATTTTATAGGCTTTCATTTCCGAAATGGAAATCCTGTTTATCCCAAATTCAGTGCTAATCGAATCAATAATAAATTCACCTTCCTGGGACCTATATTTTTTATAGATATTATTGACTACATAAATCAGCGCATTTAATGGAAAATCAGCGTTTCTGGAAACCTCTTGTTTTGTTGAAAGAAACCGGGCCCATAAATTCCACCGTTTTTTAAGCAATCCGATTTCACTGTCTTCAAAATCCAAACTTAAATTTTCAGTTTTATAAGAAGCATCGTTATTCGCATTGTAAAATAACAACCTGGGAGAAAAAGTTTCGAATTCAAATTGTTCACTTTGCATATTCCCTCTCTGTTTGGTATATGGTAACTGCTCGCCAAATAAACTACTAAATTCAGTTTTAATTTCTAGCTCTGTTTCTTTTCCATAATTAAAATAAGCATTCTGAAAACCTTTAGTTAATAAATCCCATCCAATAAACTTTTCCTGTACCTGATCGCCGGTTTCCTCGCTATCCCATTCATTTAACCACAATTTGTATTGGGCGTACCCGTTTGACTCTTTCACAAAACGAATCTCATCAATTTCAGGATTCTCAATATTTGCGAGAGCAGTCCACAAATCAACCGGTTCTTTCTCTTTGTCGCGGTATTCGCTTATATCTAACCAGATCTCACTAAATACAAAATCGTCACTATCAATTTGGTTTAAAAATTTTAGTGTCGAATCTGTTTCTGCTGCCATATTCCATTGCCCAATCATGTACTCATCAATATTTATTGCTTTTTGTGTTAAAATGCTTTCACGATCAATTATATCAACAATATTCCTTTCGCGCCTGAAAAACGGAAATACATTGATATTATTCATGGTTGACAATAGAAAATCTCCAAGTTTTATTTGAGGGAGTAGTTTTTTGTAATAAAATTTATTTACTTTTCGGTATACTGAATCAATTAAAAAACCAACACTAACTGGCTCAGTTTGATAATCAATTAAAATATCATCAACTTGCATGCTGTATTTGTCCGAATAGGAAACATTAAAATCTTCAGTGTGCCTAATCTCTGTAATATCGTAGTTGTGGTAAATAATCAACCTTTTTAGGTCGTCATTATCTAAAATAAAATTTTCATCCACGTAAAAGCCAGCATCCTTAAAAATGGTTTTTAATACGTAGCTCAAAAACAGCATAGGCGAAACAACTGCAACATCTAAGTTGTCTCTGATATTTTCTGGGTCCGCTTTGCTGTTTGTATCTGGAGTTCGAATTGTTCCATCAATATTTTTCTTATTTACAATACACCCTGACCTTTGCATAAAGGCTTCGGTGTAATCTTCTGTTTTCACCAATTGCCAGCGGTACTCTCTTTCATCTTTTTTGAAGATGGGAAATTCCCAAATCCATTTATTGTAATTCGGATTTGGTAAATATCTTGACGCCTGAGTTGTCTGCCCTTTGTCTTTAAAAAAATATGTATTTAAAACTTGAGGACATCCATATTCATCAGAATCCGGATCATAATTTGATTTATTGATGAATATCTTTTCTTCGTTGAAGGAAATACTGTCATATATAAATTTTTCTCGGTGAATTTCAGCTAAATTGCCTATACTGCTTCTTAACCACCCGCTGTATGAGTCTTCATTCGCGTTCTGTATAATTAGGGTTCCTATCATTAACAAAACGCCACCGTAGCGAATTTCAAAACCTGAAAATTCGCGGCTATTTTTTGATGTTGCTTTTTCAAAACGCCCTGGATTCCCCAGCAACATCCTGTTATTATCATTAACCGGGATAGATATATCAATCCCTATATCACCCGGTAATTTGTCTGTGTGCAAGGCCGGGTTATTCCATTCCAGCCGAACAGTTGTGTCCTGGCTTAACACAAAGGGATTGTTATTTAATAGAAAACTCAACATTTTAATCTTTTTAAAATTTTACTTTTTCGTTGTTTTCCTCCAGAAACTTTTTTCGTTGTTTATATGCTTTAGAATTTTGGGCCATGATCCGTTCATTGTATTTTCGTAAATCCAGTAAATTGTCAATTTGCTCTTTATCTTCCTGATCAGCATTCATCAAATCCAATTCAATTAACTTCCGTTGTGCGAAATACCCATCCAGGGTTCTCATTAACAAAGGCAATTGCTTTTTATATAGTGATATTGTCTCTTCTTTTGTCATGCTATTTCGATTGGAAAAAACTACTACGTTCCTTCATTTCATTCCACTGTTTTAACCGCTTTTCTATCATTTCAACTGAAACTGAAGGTTTCCAATTTATAAAGTCGCGTGTTGCCTTTGTATTTTCTTCCAGTGCGAAGGTGAATCTTTCGATCGTATTCGAATTATTCTTTGTTTGAGAATTTGAGCTGATATTAACAGTTTCAGGGTATTTCCCATCTGCATATTTAGAGGGAGTTCTTCCATCCCGAAAAGAATAAATGGCATCCAATATTTCGGGTGCGTTTGTTTTGATTCTGCTTGTCGTAATCCCATCAATAACCATTTCGGGTTGCCCTGGAACCTCGTTAAAAATCCCCAGGTGCGGACCGCTGTACATTCCGGTTTTTGGCCTGCCAGCAAATACCGTGTTATAAGTTTTGTCATCATCGGCAGGAATTGGATATTTACCTATTGCATAACTCTTTACTTTTTTACGCTGAGCGTTAGCAATTCCAAGCTGAATTGCCCCTGTTGCGCCGAGTAAAACTGCGGCAATTGCCCCGCCTATAGGACCTAGTTGTCTAAATCCTTGCATAATTGCTCCGGCTGTCGAAGCCACTATTTGTGCAGCTGTAACTGCAAAATTAAGGTCTGCGTATTTCTTTTTTATCTCTTTTTTCTTTTCTTCATTTTCACCGGCTTTTTCCAATTCAAGCTCCATTAATGCAGTTACAAAATTTACAGACATGTTCGCCAAATCCTGTGCTTGCTGAATCTTTTCCCTTTTTATTTCAAAACGTTCTTCTTCTGCCTGCCTAGTAAGCTCAGTTAACTGGTCTTGGTATTGTTGTTCACCGATTAGGCCCTGTTGATACATTGATTCATTAAGAGCCATTTTAAAGGCCAGTGTTTCCTGGTATTTTTGGATTGCGTAATCCCCTTCCGGATTGGTTTCCTCGTTTTCTTCCGGGAGCTTGGGAACCAATGAAAAATCTATTGTTTTTTCATTTTGGCTTTTTTCAATGGCTTCAATAAACGCTTCAAAAGAACCTTCACCTAATTCAGAAAAATATTTTTTTATCGCCTCCTTTTGAGTTTCCTCGTTTTCCTGCAGGAATTTTTCTATTGCAAGGGCTTTTTTTCGCTGTTCTGCAATTTTTTCAGCTTCTTCAGTTGCTTGCCTAATGTGCTTTTCTTCTGCCTCTTCCACTCCTTTTTCTCTTTCCTCTTCCTGCAGCTTTAAATGATCCTCTTGTTGTTGTTGTCTTCTCCTGTAATATTCATCCCAAATCAACTCCGACTCTTTCCGGCTCATTCCAGTATTTTTGATTTCAATCAACATGGCCATCCTGTGATTTTCGACCTGCTCCAGTGTAAGTTTGTTTTCTTTCTCTACAATATCCTGTAGTTTTTTGTATTTCTCTCCGGAAAGATTCATCATGGCATCATAAACCCTTGAAACTTCATCCTCAGTAAATTTGCCAGCGCGTTTAAATATTAAGTCAACATTTGCAAGTTTAATTAAGGAATCAGTCAAAAATTTTACGGTAACCCTGGAGAACCTGGCTAAAATACCATTACCCTCTTCTATTGACAATATGAAACCTTGCCAGGCAGAATTTAGAAGTGTGATATCACCGGCCAAATTATCCAGCTGGGTATCTACCATTTTTTGTAATTCCTCCTGGACACCAATTAACCCGTCTCGCAATTCCAAAGTACTATCTGCAGCTGTTAAAAATGTATTGAAGGCAGAAACGGACCGTTTATCTGTAAGTTGTAAAGTTTCATTTAAATCAATCCCTCTGGCTTTTAATTCGGCAAGTGCAGGAACCAGGTCGTCAAGTGACTCGATGGGGCGGCCTAATGCCTGGGCAAGTTTGCCGTTTGAATCTGCCAGGTTTAAAATAATATTCCGGGTTGCTGTCGCAGCTGAACTTGCATCAAAACCGGCATCTTTCAATTTTCCGGTCAAAGCTATCAGATCTTCCAGTTCAAACCCATAAGCTTTTGCCACTGGTCCGGCTGTAGAAAGAATAGTTTCAAAATCTTCAAAACTTAAAGCTGATTTTGTTGTTGCTACGGCCATAGCCGATGCAACTCTTTCAGCATTGGCAGCTGATAAATCAAACGCTGATAATGCAACGGCTGTAACTTTTGCCGCCGGTGCGAGTTCAGAATTTGTTGCTGCAGCAAAATCAAGAGCAGCTTTTGTTGAGGCTTTTATTTGCTCTTTTGTGAAACCGAATTTTGCAAATTCAGTTTGCAAGCCAGTAACTTCAGAAGCTGTAAATTTTGTGATTGTTCCGTATCGGATTGCATCATTAGTAAGATCCTTAATTTCATCTTTTGTTGACCGGAGAACTGCTGCAAGGTTGGATTGTGCCTGACTGAATTCTTTTGAGATATTAGCAGCATTTCGAATGACAGAAACTACTGCAGTTAAACCACCAACCAAGCCTAGCGAACTAAAAATACCTTTCATCCTCTGCCATAATTTGCTGGTGGTTCGCATTTTCGCATTGTATGAGTGCATTATTTTTTCCAGGTTTTTAACCTTTTGGTGCTGTGCAGACCATTCTTTCGTTCCAACTGTTAAGTTTCTCAGAATCGCCTTTTGTTTGGCAAATTCCTTACTTACACCGGCAACGCTGTTTCTAACTTCTTTACCATTAATATAAAGATTTATCCTGCGTGTGTAGGTTTGTGCCATGATTTAAGGATTTGATTGATTTTTTATTCTCAGAATTGCATAAAAGTAAGCGAGTATCTCCTCGCTGGAATAGTTCATATTTTTTAATTTATACTTGAACGATCCATTTGTCGTTCCTAGTTCTGCAATCAATTGGCTGTGGGGAATTTTTGATGCTTTAATCAATTCAGGAATTTGTTTTCTTATTTTATCTAGACCTTTATTTATTGCAAAAGCAGACATATAATTTAGAATATCGTCTGCGGTATATGTTTTTAACTGTAATTTTCTATAGTGTGATTTTAAGGGCTTCTGAGCATCTTTGGCTAATTCCCGAACTGGAATATTACACTGATTTATAATTTTAGGCATTTCTTCCTGGATTTTTATGAAATCTTCAGAATTTTTATACATCATTTGATATCTAATACCGATACGTGCCATGATAATATTTTTTTAAATCCATTTTTCATTAATAAATTCACAAAGGACATTATATCAATAATTTATGTTTGAAAATTAAAAAAAGAACGAGCTTAAACGTAAGAGCAGTCCGAGCCCATCCTATCGTTATAGACAGAAAAAGTGACAGAAAAAAAGGAAATATGATACGACCATCTCATATTTTGCTCCTCCTTTTCTGCCCAAATTCAACTGTTAATATCTTTCTTACAACTGAGGAGACCGTTTCACCTTCTTTTTCTGCCCTAATAATGACAGCTTCTTTTAAACTGGTGGGAATCCTGGCTGTAAGGTGTTCACGATTAAAATCACATATTATTTTTTCTTGCTCCATATCATAATAAAAAACGATGCACCAAATGTATGATGCATCGTTAATGTATTAAAGGACAAATGTGTACCTCAGTTTTTAATGGACTCTTTCAAAGTTTCTAAATCTTCTTTTAAGGCTGCAAGTCTTGATAGAGGTACTATTATTCTTTCATCTTCTTTATCCAATTCGCCTGCGGCTCCATACAATAAGAGAGTTGTAACTTTCTCAATTGTTGAAATGTGGCCTTCAATTGTAGTACTGTTGTTAAAATCTACTTTGCTTAAATTTTTTGATTTTCCATGATTTTTGTAATTTTAATGTGACAATTTTAATTTATTAATATGTTGTCGGTGAAATAACAACACTAGCCAGGTCGAAACCTGGCTTTTTATTTTCTCTTCAATGATTTCTTGAAAATTTTTCCTAAAAAAGTTTTTGTGTTTTTATTATTCACTTTATTTTTTTTGTTGTGAGGAATGTTGATGTTCGTTGTGTCGTACTTTCTCAAATATTTGAGATTATCGGCATATTGCCGTCTAAAAGTATCAATTAGTTGGTTGTTAAAATTTCTTGATTCGAGGATTGCATTAATATCATCCAATGATCCATTGGGATTTCGCTCCAGCAGTTTATCAGTATATTTATTTTCCGCAATTCTGCCATTAATGATTTTTTTAAGCTTTTTCAACGACCATTTAGTAAATTTTATCTCTTCCTGAAGTTGTTGTGCATTCATTATACTTTGTTTTAATTTCTTTTTTCAATTTTTACAATTTCAATGGCGGCCAAATTGCGCCAATTATTTGTGATTTTGCGGGCTAACTGTTCAGCTTCATTTTCATCTTCAGCATTCAGGTTAATGTTCAATACCCGCATATTTCCATTTAAATATTTGGCTTTAAGTACAATAATGTATGGATCTATATAAATAGGATCTATCGATATCTTTAGTATGGAATAGGACCTGTGATCTTTCCAGCTTTCTACTGTGCGTATTGTTTTTTCCATTGCCTCTTCCTCGGAACTGGCAAATACAGATATTGCTGTTAAATGGTTGTGTAATTTTTCGCTATAATCCAGCGAAACTTTTATGAAATATTCGTTTTTCATTTTTTTCGTTTATAAACTTTAAAAACCCTCCTACTTGCTTACCATCTTACTCGAAAATCTTCTGAAACCCGTATTCTTTCGTTTTTCGAGTAGCATATATTAAAAAGTTACTTACTCGTTTACTCGACCTTATTTTACAAGCCTTACAGAAGATTTTTATAAAATCAATCTTACTCGAATAAACCCTTTGTAATTTGCGGCTTTTTGTAATTTCGAGTAACTTGGTAAGATGTTTTTTGATTTTCATTGATAAAATTTTTGAAAAAACATGAATTAAAATAGTGTTTCCGCTTCTGGTTCATCATCAGCAAAAACAGGCAAAACGATTAGAAACTTTTCAAGTCTCTTGCTAATATTCAAATCAGCTTTTACAAAAAATGGCCTCATTTTTTAAACTTTTATATTTATCCCTGAATCCCTGGCAGCTGCAAAAAAGGACTGTATTTTTATTCATCATTTTCAAAATCCTTTAACATGTTATTTGGTATCCTAAGATCTAGATTTTTAAATCGGGAACTACCTTTTATCGTTTCTTTCTGATTTTCTTTTGCTCGAATAATGAGGGTTACCAAATATTTTTTTAAGTGCGCCCTATTATTAAATGAATCGCCACCAAAAAAACTCCATTCGTCTTCCTCCAGTTTTTTAAATAGTTCTATTACACCAGATTTGGTTAATGCCTGGTTTTCTTCTTCCTGAATTTCATCAACTATATTTTTAAATTCAAAAAAATCCGGTACGTATGTATTTTCTTTCTTATTTCTTTCTTCTTGTTTATGGTTTGGACTGTCTGTGGATTTATCGTGGATTGTTTCTGGATTTATCGTGGATTCATCGTGGACTAACTCATCTTTTAAAGACTGGTAAACGTCATAATTTTTAATGGTTACAATAATTTTCTTCGTGGACTTTGTTTTGATTATCATTCCACTACGTTCCAAGTAACGAAGGGCTACCTGTATATTGGTTTTTGTGTATTTTCGTGGTGGTTTTCCACCTGACCAGCTTAATGCCTGGATGATCTCATTGTAATCGGTAAGCGTTTGACCACGTTTAATTACCCGCCCAGAAACCCTATTTTCTGCGTGATTAGCTGTAAGCAACAGATACAGCCACACTTCTCGAAAATGAGGTGGTTTTTCCATGATCTCACTATCTAGGATTGAGCGATGTAGCTTTATCCATCCTTGCTCAGTACCCATTATGAATGCTCTTTCTCGTTTACCACTTTCCGGAGGGCAATCCGGATAAAATTTGTGATGGATATGTTTTCTTTTCGGCAGTATTCATCCAATGCCGCGCGTTCATCTTTCGAAAGACGGATTCCTATTCTGAGATTTTTTTTCCGTACATCTTTTAAATCGATATTTTTCATTTGATAAAAATTTGTTGAAACAAGGTTTTGTTTTTCTGTTACAACATCAAGGACAAAAAAAGAGGACCGTTTTGTCTCCCTATCGTGATAATTTTTTACGGATCAGTTCCAGTGTTTTTTCATCGTTATATTCCAGCCACTCAAAATCCTCCGGGGTAATGTTGTTGTGTTTTAAATATTCTGTACATTTCCGTACTATTTGCCGTTTGGCCCGTTCGTTTACTTCGCTTTTTTCTGATTCGTAATCCCCAAACCATCCGGAACGGTAATATTTGCCGCCGGACGAATCCCAGCAGCGGTTCCAGCTTTGTATATGTATATGCCGGTAATGGGTAACCATGTTGGCAATCCACAATGTATTTTTGTTATCGATAACCGTTTTCAGATATTCGGATTCCGGGAAATAATCTTTACATAACTGGCAAAATGCTGTGCTATTTTCAAACGGCGGAAACAAACATATTTCAAGTGCTTCAACCGCTTTCAGCGATTCCTTTTCTTCCTTTTCAATTTGCCGGAATTCATGTTTGATTTTAGCGACTTCGCGCTTCTGGATACTTTGTCGATTTTTATTATGATTCTAATTTTACTTTTGTATTTACTCAAAAATAAATCTGTAAACATCATGCTTATTTAACTCATAACGACTACCGGCAACAACTGCATTAGTGCTTGTATCTACTATCAAAAAACCACCTAAATTGTCGGTATTTATGTTTTTCACCTTGCTTTTGTTCAGCAAATAACCCTGCTTTTGTAACTCTCTGCGGAGTTTGTTTTCATTGGGATTTTCGATATATTCTTGTGCTGTATTTTTCATTTTTTTAGGTTTAGTCTTGGTGCAATGGATTTTCTATTTCATATTCCCTCAAACCATCAAGCAATTCTTCAAGTACATCCTCAACTTCGAGGACCAAGTTTATTCTTTCTAATTCGAGATTGTCGTCGTTTATTTTCCAGCGGCCAGCAGCTACATTTATATACCGCTCCCTAAATTCTTTAAATTTCTCGATGGTTTCTTGCATTTCATTAAATGTGACGTAATTAAATTCTACTTTCATGATTTCATTTTTTAAATTATTAATAATTAATTATTTATGATTTCTTTTTATCAGCTTCGTTTCGCAAAGCTTCAATTATTTCTGAACGGAAAAACCAGGTTTTACGCCCGTGGCCATGTTCGCGGAAAATTCCGTTTTTTATGAATTTGCGAAATGTGGGTAACGACATCCCGGCAAGTTTGGCAGCTTGTTCCCTGTTTAGTTTATCGCGTGTAATGTCGGGTTCCTGTGGCCGGTTGGCCCGAAGTTCCTGCCGGAGTATCTCCCGAAATTCCTTTGCTTTTAGGATAATAATAGATTCATCGTTCATGGGACAGTAATTAAAGAAGTTCGTAGGTCTGTTGTAATGCAAAACGGATTAGGTCGGAAAGATTAACATCTTTTTTATGACAATAATCCATTACTTTTTTATGCTCTGAAGGTGTCACAGGCACGAATAAACGTTTTACTTTTTTTTCAGGTTTTGGAATAAAAACATCTTTCATAATATCATTATTTGAGTTATTATGCTTACAAATATATATAAAACTATTTTATTATAGAATATTATATAATTTTATTTTAATAATGATATACTTTTTTTGCTACTAATTATAGTTTTATCTATATTTTTGCACTATGAAACCTATTGGGGAAAAAATAAAGGAACTAAGAAAGTCTAAAGGCATTAACCAAATTTCAGTGGCTGAAGCTTGTGGAATCAAACAATCTTCATACGCCAATATAGAAAACGGCAAAACACAAGCTATTAGCATTGAAGTTGGGAAAGGTATTGCTAAAGCATTGAGCATTCCTTTTGATGAATTGTTTGAGATTGAATATTCAAACGATACAATTATAAAACTTGAAAATCAGCTTAAAGAGGAAGAGGAAAAAGTTAAAAAGTTAGAAGAAAGAATCAACGAAAAAAATATTATAATAGAATCTTTCAGAAAAGAAATTTTACAATACAAGGCAAAGTGGCTTTGGCCGAAACTCATTGAAAACCTTTCAATAATTGGGAGAAGTGAAATGAAACTAAATGGTGTAAATTCAGAGAAACAGATTGAAGAATTGGAAGAAATCATTAATTATAATATTGGTCAATTTAAGGATAAAATCTCTGTAGTTTTGGATTCAGGCATTGTTGATCGCTATAATCTAATGGATCATATTCTACTAAATTCACCAATCTTACAAAATATAATAAGAGAAAAGACCAAATCGAAAACTGAATTCATTTCGTACTTCACGAAATACATAAATCGGTTCATTGAAATTAAAGAATACGAAGTAGAAAAATTTATACTAACTCACAAATTTATTAATTGGTGAACAAATTGTCCCCCATCTGTAAATACTGCGCAAGAATAAATTTTGAAACTGTCCCTAAATTGTACAGATTCAGCAAAAATATTTTTTGTGGTTTATTTCTTTTTGAGAATAAGAAATTTGAGATTTTAAATTATCGCTGGGTTTATTTATTCATTTCCCGGGATTTTTATTTATAATGTCAAGTTGTCCTTTTCAGGGGACAACTTGTCCAAAAATATTTGTTTTTATAACTTTTTGTTTCAAAAGAAGTGGTTCCTGCATGGGGCTGAAATGACAAGATTTAGTTATTTCCCGTTATGCTACCTGAACAAACTCAAGTATTCATCAAAAACATAGATCCGGCCTCGTTGCCCTCCGGTAACTTCATTAAGAATACCCAGTTTTTCCAGGCTGTTAATCAGTTTGTATGCCGAAGGCATTGAAATGCCGGCAACTTTGCTCACTACATCAGCTGTTACCAATGGTTTTTGGTATAAGAAATCAGTAACAGCTTTTGCAGAAGTCATCCTGTTACCCAGGCTTTGAATATCATTATCCACTTTCTTTTGCAGCTGCATTATACCGTCAAAAGTTGATATTCCATTTCTGCAGGTTTCAATAATTCCAACCAAAAAGAATTTAAACCACTGCTCAATGTTATTATCTACTCTCACAATAGTTAAATTGTCATAATACAACTTTCTGTTTCTTTCAAAAAAATCGGATAAATACAGAATTGGCTTTTTTAAAATATTCCTGCTCACCAAATAAAGCGGAATAAGCAAACGGCCAACCCTCCCGTTTCCATCTAAAAACGGGTGAATGGTTTCGAACTGGTAATGTACAATGGCAATTTTTAAAAGCTCAGGTAACAAATTAGATTCATTGTGCAGAAACTTTTCAATGTCGCTCATTAATTCTGTTACCGACGAATGAACAGGTGGAATAAAAACCGCATCGCTAATGGAAGCCCCTCCAATCCAGTTCTGGCTTCGCCTGAATTCTCCAGGTTGTTTTTCCGCACCCCGCACACCCTGCAATAATACTTTATGCGTTTCACGAATTAACCTGTTAGAAAATGGCAGGTTTCCCAATTCTTTAATGGCCCACTCCATTGCTTTTGTGTAGTTCTGAACTTCTTCCTGGTCATTTCTCCTATCCAGTGGAATATCTTCTTTATCCAGCAGTGCTTCTTCAATTTTAGTTTGCGTACCTTCAATTTTGCTACTTTTTATAGCTTCTTTGAGAACGTGCATACTGATAAATAAATCGATATTGGGAATATAATTGGAATACATATCCAGCCGGCCTAACTCCCTGTCTGCCTGGCTTAATAATTTCCATATTTCCATGTTCTCAATCTTCCATTCCCGGTTAATTGGGTTAGGTTGGAAACTTTTGTATGTTCCTTGATTAATATAAGTTCCTGCCTGAAATGTTTTCATCTATGCAAAATTTTAAATAAAAATACTCCTTATTTAAGAAAACAGCAAAAAACTTAAATAACGAATGAATTAATTTAACTTTTTGAATATAATTTTAAACAAGAGGCTACCTGATTAAATCTTCTTGTATATAATTTAAATAGCCGGTTTTATAATTTTCATTGCGTCTATTAAGAATTGAGTGGGTGCCAGGTTTTTTCAATGTAAGCTGCAAAGAATTAAGATGAGGGTCTAAAATAAATTATATCTATAAATTATTAATTAATTTTAAAAAGACTTAAAAGAAGATTATATTTAAACTTCTTTCCATTTTTTTGGAATATTTTTGTTGATAAAAAGAACAATCAAATAATGAGTATCGAAGAAGTTTTCCCTAATCCACTAGTTAAAAGAGTGATCTTTCAAATAAGGTTTCCTAATTTATTTTATATCGAAGATAAAATTGGTGAATTCCAACTTAAAATAATGGAACAATTCCCCAAATCATCTATGATTTTTGAAAAACAAATTGTTTTTAACATTGGGTATGAATCAGAAATAAAAGACGAAGACAAGAAGAAACTTGATCAAGGCGCTAGAAAGGTTTGGAAATTTGAAAATGATGAAAAAGTTCAAGTAAATGTTTATTCAGATTCACTTTCAATAACATCAGAATCTCACAAAACTTATAACAATGATCATGCGGGTAATAAATTCAGAGATACTATTAATTTCGTAGTTGGAAGTTTTATTGAAATAGTGAAAATTCCAATTATTCTTAGAATAGGTTTTAGGTATATGGATGAATATCCAATGGGCGAGATGAACAATGAAATTTTTAGCCAGAGTTTCAATCCAGCATTTAATATAGATAGATTCGATGTGTCAAAAGCGTTAAACATAAATTTTCAAACAAATTTGATAGTAGGAGATAAATTTTTTAATTATGCAGAAAGGATAGAAAAAAAAGAAAACAATTGGCTCATTCATCTTGATTTTGATGCATTTGCGAAAAATATAAAAGCAGTAGATTACCTCGAAATAACTGACAAATTGCACGAAATTAACTCACAAGAATTTGAAACAGTTATTAAGGAACCAGTATACCAGTATATGCGTAATATTGATTAATAAAAACTAAACTAATCATGGATTTAATATTTACCGGAGACAACAAGCAGGAATACAATACAAAAGAAATTAATATAGATAAATACATAGTGTCTGTAATTGTGGATGATGATAATAGATTTATAGGAATTTCAAAAATTGAAATTAATAAAGCATTCATAAGCCATAAAACTAAATTAGGAGTTCATCAAGTTGAGGAATTCTATCAGGATTAAATAACATGTTTTACGAACTTGAAAATGTAGATCCAATATTAAGGTTCGGCGATGTTATTGAAGGATTTCAAATGTTAAAACCAAATTACAATAATTTCCCGACAGATAAGCTCAATTTTCAAATATCAGTTGAAAATTTCAAATATTTTATTGTAACCACACCTTGCTGTTCAATTGAAAAATCAAAACTTTCTGTTGCCGCGCTAAAAGAAATTAGACCAGCATTTTTAAAAAATGAATACTTTGCAGAAGATCTTACTCGGATTAACAGACTTGTTTCACCAGAAAATTCCGTCCCTAAGATTGCATGGGAGAAATTTCCTGAGGAAGAAAAACAAAAACGTATTGGCTGCGGCTTTTCCTATACTTTTCTAGACATATTTGTTTATGATTCCAATGATTTATTAGAAAATTATGAATTAAATTCCAAAGAAGGCAAAATTAACTGTGGCTACTACATGATTGATTTCAAAGATATTTTTGTCATAGAATCAGACCAAATACAGAGGAACAAAAAGATTCCAAAAATTCTTCAATTGTCTATTAAGTCTAGAGATGAATTGAGAACCAAATTAGCTACATACTTTAATAGAGTACCCGAAGAAGATGTAATATAAACTCTATAAACTTCCCCAGGTATTATCCATTTCTGTTTTTTTCATTTGGTCTGCCACCTCAATATATTTCCGGAGGGTTCGTTCTTCTTTTATCCCGGTAATTTCCATTACTGTTTGAGTTTTCATCCCCAAAAAAAGAGAAATTGTAATAAACGTTTTCCGGGCAACGTGAGCTGTTAAAACTTCGTGTTTTTTCTTCGGTTCTTGGCTAAACTGATTTCCCCTGTAGGAATCAATGATTACTTTCGATTTTATTTTTGCCTTTTTTGCAGCCTCTTTAATGTAGGTATTAAATTTTTGGTTGCTTATGGTAGGTAAAATAAAAACGGGCCTTTCTTCATATCGACTAATTATTTTTCTGGACCAATCGGTTAAAGGAATTGTAACCGGTTTTTTTACTTTTTTGGTTGTAATTACAATATTGTCGCCCTGGAGGTGCTCCCATCGCAACCGCTGTAAATCAGAATAACGTAATCCGGTGGTACATCCCAAACAAAAAATATCGCGTACTTTGCGAAGTTTCTCGTTTTCAAAATTATGGTTATACAAAGTTTTAAACTCCTCGATTGTGAGAGTTACCGGTGTAATATCTCTTTCGGGAGATCTGAATTCTTTTGGCAATTTACCGGAATAATATCCCCTGGCTTCGCACCAGTTCAGGAACATTTTCAAGTTTTTGATTCTCCTGGCAAATGTGTTGTTCGCTAAAGGTTCTTCCCGGTCAAAAGCAAATTGCCGTAAACTATCGAATAACTGCATATCCAGATTCTTGAATGTGATCCGGATGTTTTTTTCTTCCTGAAATTTATTGAAAAAATTGTAGGTGGTATTCCTGGCGCGGTAGGTATTATACTCATTGTTTTTCTGGGTAAAATCGAGCCATTCTTTAAAGGCTTCATCAAATTTAATTTCCGGTCGGTTTGGCGATTTCTTACCACTTACCGGATCTACACCTTTTAATATTTGCTTAATTGCCTGCTCTGTAACCGGGTGCTCATTTAACAAACAATAATCATTGTAACCTTTCATTAATTTTTCCAACTGATTTAAAGTCGCATTGATTTCTTTGTGCCGGTTGTCTGGTGCATTTTTATGATTTTTATTTAATCTTCTTTTCCCCGGGTTCCAGTCAGATTCCTTTACGCTGTCAATGGTTTTATAATATCGTTTCCCTTTATGAATTATTTTGGCCATTACAGGGACTTTTGCATCTTTATTTATAGCACCAGTGTTCAGATAAAAGATTATATTTGGCATAGTGAGGTAAAATTTTTCATGCTACTAAAATACAAAACTTGTATCCTTTTTGTATCCTATTTTGTAGAAAAATGGGGAATTCGACAAAAACCAAAAGAAAAATATACTATACAAGTAGCTGATATACAGAATATATATACAAATTAACCAAAACAAAGAAAATGTAGGTTAATTCCCGGTGGGACTACAAAAACTGACAAAGCGCGGCAACATAGTATGGCAGCGCTTTTTTGTATCTTAAATACCTTTATTTGCCCAGCCCCGATTAACTTAAATCCATTCTCAAAATCGGAGAGTTAATAGATTCCGGATAACCCGTAACATAAGGTTTTAATTTACTCTGCAAACCTTGTTCTCTTATCATTGTTCCATATTAACATATAGAATTATTGTAAAAGTCTTTGTGAAGCTGTAACTTGATTATCAATCGTGAAACATGATAAAACTTCACAAGGTCAAAAAAGAGAGACAAAGAATAAATTTTTATTAGCCATAATATTCAAAAAAACCGGAATAAATGATAAAAGTAATTTTATTGGTGCTTGGAATGTCAATACTGTTTTTTAACGGACAAGCTCAAAAAAATAATATTGAATCGGATTCTTTATTTTTAGAAAGTAGTAAATCAGGATTTTTACTAAATAATTCTTTCGCTTTAAATACCGATAACTACCGGCAAACTTCCGGTTCGCCTTCAAGAGTATTTACTGAACCAAAAACCAAAGAATTTAAGAACAGCTTTCCTCAGACGAATTTTGAAACCGGTCAGAAGAACAAAAATTACAGTGCTTTTCTAAGTGCGGGAGCATTTGGAACCACAAACGGAGTTGTTCCCTTTTGGATGCGTAGCATGCAATATGGGAGCATTCCGTCTGACGGCATTTCGGTTTCATTAATTGGAGGGGCTTTCAAAGACTACCAAGCTGACCCACGACAAAAGCTAATGGACTGGGGCGCAGGTTTTGAGGGGCGTTTCAATGCGGGCAACAATTCGGAATTTATTCTGATTGAAGCTTATGCCAAAGTCCGTTTAAGTATTTTTGAATTAAAAGGTGGCCGTTTTCGCGAGCAAATAGGTTTGGTTGACTCAACATTGTCTTCCGGTTCCTTTTCCTTGTCCGGCAATGCGCTGGGAGTACCTAAAATTGAAGCAGGAATAGCTAATTACTGGAATGTACCTTTAACCAAAGGAGTTATAGCAATAAAAGGAAATGTTGCTCATGGCTGGATGGGTACACAAAAACTAAATATGGATGGTGAAATTACGCCGATTCCGGAAAAAAATGCCTACTTGCATCAGTTAAGTGCTTATGGAAGAATTGGAAAGCCAAGCTGGAAAATTAACCTGTATGGAGGCATCAGCCATCTTGTAACCTGGGGACTTGAAAACGAACTACATCCTGATTGGGGTTTATCAACACTTGAAACATTCAAGTATGTCGCTATTGGAAAACCTTATGGAACAGACAACATTACAACCTCCAAAGTTGGAAACCATATCGGTACAATTGAGCAATCAATGGAATGGAAAATAAACAAAATATTATTTACAGGATACCATCAGTTTTTTTACGATGTGGGAGCTCTGGCCACATTGGCCAATGTTAAGGATGGCCTTTGGGGAGTAAGTCTAAAAAATCGTCAACCAAAACCGTCTGACTTTCAGTGGAATAAATTTTTATTCGAATTCATTTATTCAAAGAGTCAAGGAGGTGAAATAGACTCCAAACCGCGGTCGTCAGGTGCAGAAGACTATTACAACAATTTTGAATATTATAATGGATGGTCATTTAAAGGTGAAAACCTGGGTAGTCCTTTATTCACATCAAAAAAATATCTAAAAACCGGGTACCCAACAACCGGGCGACAGTATTTCCCAAACAACAGACTTGCTGGTTTTCACGGAGGTTCAGAATTTAAAATCAATAACTGGTATTGTAAAAGTCTGTTAACTTACACGATTAATTACGGAGCTTATACAACAAGCCCGGGGGAAAGAGGTATGGGAAGTACAATCAACTATTACAATCCCCCCTACTTTCCAAAACTTCATCAATTTTCTGCTTACTTTGAAAGCCAACGGGATTTAAACAATGGCTTTGAGCTTGGAATTCAACTGGCAATAGATCAGGGTAAACTGCTGTACAATTCTGTTGGCGCCGGAATCAGCCTGACAAAAAGATGGTAAAAGCATCAACTTGCGAATTGTTGACGTTCAAAAAGTCCAGTAGCATTAATCAATTTCAATATATTCAAGGGGTCACGGAATAATATTTCCTGATTTTCTATGATGTTGGAAATTAAACTCCTGTTAGCTTATCGGTAAACTCAATTCTGATGTATTCAACAACTTTTTTTAAAAGGTAAAAATGATTAACTTTCAAAAATCCTTTTTTGAAAGAGATATTAAGAAAGATTCTGATTTCCATTAAAAACTTATAAAAAAGCGGCATACGAGTTCAATTTGATTCAGAATTGCGCAAACCATTATGATGAGAATTGGACTGTACGCCGCTCTATGTCTTTGATTATTTGCGTCCAAAAAAGTACTTAAAGTCAGTTAGATGATTAAGTAATTTTGAGGATGAAGTTAATAATTATTTTTCAGATGTTGGTATATTGGAAACCAAGTTCCCGCATTTACCACCACAATATTAAATTCATTGGCAGAATTCTGATTCTCAATAGATTTTAACAATAAAAGCCTTACATTCGCCGGTTGTTTTTTGCTACCATCATTTTTCTTAATAAAGTACAAACCTCAATTTTTCTTAAAAATAGAATGAATGCAGTTTTTAAATATAAAATCGATCATGAATTAAAAATTAATTATGACATTATCCAGGGAGAAGTAGACCTTAACATGGTCATTCAACATGAGAAAACCAGGATTCAATCAGACAAGTTTAATGAGGATTACAACTCACTAATCGACATCAGAGGAGCTAACTTTATCAATTTTATGGAAAACGTTGGCAAATTTTGTGATTTTCTTAATGATTACACTAAACGAATTAATATGGAACGAAAATGCGCCATAGTAACTTCAACTCCACTGGAAGTGGTTAACTCAACTGTATTTTCACTTGGCCTTAAACAACGGGGGACAAGCTTAAAATTTGAAAGCTTCTCCTCAGAGGAAGCAGCCATAAAATGGCTCATTCGTTAAGTTTTTTGCAGCTTCAAGTTTTAATCATAATTATTATCCAATATTAGTTATAACCTCTGTTTCAAAAATCAATAAGGTTTCATCGCGCTGTATTTTTTTGTAATTTAGTTTTTTCGAAAAATAGCTGCAACAATGATGAAATCAGTAAATCCGGTAACCGGTGAATCCATTCAAACTTACGAAAGTTATTCCGAAAAAGGAGTTGAGAAAATTATCAATTCTGTAGATAAAACCTGGCACCACTGGCGAAGTACATCGTTTGTGCACAGGGGGCGGAGAATGCAGAATCTTTCCAGTCTTCTTAAGACAAAAAAAGAGGAACTGGCCCGTTTAATGGCACTTGAAATGGGCAAAGTTCTAAAAGAAGGAATTGCCGAAATTGAAAAATGTGCCTGGGTTTGTGATTATTATGCTCAAAATGCCGAAAGCTTTCTGGAAAATGAAGTTATAAAAACCGAAGCTTCAAAATCATATGTCTCTTATCAACCACTGGGAACTATATTAGCAGTAATGCCCTGGAATTTTCCTTTCTGGCAGGTGTTTCGTTTTTTGGCTCCCACATTAATGGCAGGCAACACGGCAGTTTTAAAACATGCGAGTAACGTGCCCGGATGCGCAATGGCCATTGAAGAATTGGTTCGCGATGCAGGATTCCCCGAAAATGTATTTCGCACAATACTGATTGGAAGTAACCAGGTGGAAAAAGTTATCAGACACCAGGCAATTAAAGGGGTTAGTTTAACCGGAAGTACGCCTGCCGGAAAAAGTGTAGCCGCCATTGCCGGGAGTGAGTTAAAAAAATGTGTACTGGAATTAGGGGGAAGTGATCCCTACCTGATATTAAAAGATGCAAACCTGGAAAAAGCCGCTAAAATATGCGCTTCCGGAAGACTATTAAATGCCGGACAAAGCTGTATTGGAGCAAAGCGGTTTATCGTTGTTGATGATGTTTATCCGGAATTCCTTGAACATTTTACACACGAAATGAACAATGCATATTTTGGCGACCCGACGGATTCCCATTCTACGATGGGCCCTCTTGCCCGCGTTGATTTAAGAGATGAATTGCACCAACAGGTGGTTAAATCTGTCAGTAAAGGAGCTGAGGTTATTCTGGGCGGAGAAATTCCTCACCGCAAAGGAGCATTTTATCCTCCAACTATCCTGGAAAATGTACAAGCCGGAATGCCTGCCTACGACGAAGAATTGTTTGGCCCCGTTGCTTCAGTAATCCGTGTAAAAGATGAAGAAGAAGCAATAAAAGTGGCCAACAATACTGTTTTTGGCCTTGGCGCAGCAATATTCACAAAAGATGCGAAAAAGGGCGAAACAATTGCAGAAACCCAACTGGAAGCAGGTTGTTGTTTTGTTAACGACTTCGTAAAATCAGATCCTCGTCTGCCATTCGGAGGCATAAAAGAAAGTGGTTTTGGCCGCGAACTTTCGGTACATGGTATTAAAGAATTTATGAATGCAAAAACCGTAGTCGTTAAATAAATTTGTCTCCAAAAAACTAAACCTAAATTCGATGAAACTATCTTTTTATTGTATAACTGCAATTCTGATTCTGCTTGTTTCCTGTTCAAAAGAGGAAAATGAAATCAACCGGGAAACGCCGTTTAACTGCGACTGGAAATTTATTCGTTCTGATGTTCAAAACGGACAAGCCATAAATTTCAACGATTCAGCCTGGCGCATCCTCGATCTTCCTCACGATTACAGCATTGAAGACCTTCCTGAAAACGAGGGAGTAAAACAAATGGGGCCATTTTCTGAAAAAAGTGCCGGCGGTGCTTCAACAGGACACGTTGTTGGAGAAAATGCCTGGTACCGGAAACATTTTACTTTAGATAAAAAGGATGAGGGCAAAATCATAAAAATACTTTTCGACGGTGTTTATATGAACGCCGATTTCTGGATAAACGGAAAACACCTTGGAAATCATCCTTATGGCTATACTGCTTTTTCATACGATTTAACCGACTTCCTGAATCCGGCAGGTGAAGATAATGTTCTTGCTGTTCAAATTAAAAATGAAGGTAAAAATTCACGTTGGTACAGCGGTTCGGGAATTTACAGAAATGTAAGCTTAATTAAAACCAATCCGGTCGATATTGATTTATGGGGTGTTTATGTTACAACGCCTGAAGTATCGAAAGAAAAGGCTTTTGTAAATGTGGAAACCGGAATTACAAACACAACACACAATACGGAAAACTATACAATCAGGACGCAGATTTTAAACCCGTTGGGCCTTATCTCCGCAGAATATAAAAAAGGAACTGATTTAAGTCCCGGAAAAAATACTGTTTTTCAAAATAAATTAGAAGTCCAAAATCCGCGCTTATGGTCGCCGGAAGAACCACAGCTTTATACACTGACTGTTCAACTTTTTAAGGGAAATAAACTGATTGATGAAACCAGACAAAAATTTGGGATCAGAACCATTGAGTTTTCTCCTGAAAAAGGATTCTTACTAAATGGGAACAGTGTTTTGTTAAAGGGAGGTTGTCTGCATCACGACAACGGCCCACTAGGTTCGGCAACTTTTAAAACAGCGGAATACCGCCGGATAAAAATCATGAAGGAAAATGGTTTTAATGCCATCCGTACAGCACACAATCCTCCCTCTCAAACTTTTTTGAGTGCCTGCGATGAAATAGGGATGCTGGTTATGGATGAAGCTTTTGACCAATGGCAACGTCCCAAAAATCCTGAGGATTACAACCTTTATTTTGACGATTGGTGGGAAAAAGATTTGGAATCCATGATTTTGCGCGACAGAAACCACCCCTCAATAATTATCTGGAGCATTGGAAATGAAATCAATGAACGGGCTGATTCTTCCGGTCTGGAGATAGCCAACAACCTGAAAGAAAAAATACTTCTTTTAGATAAAACCCGTCCGGTAACACAGGCAATCTGCCATTTCTGGGATCAGCCTGGGCGCGATTGGGAAGATACGGCGCCTGCTTTCTCGCAAATGGATGTACATGGATACAATTACCGTTGGAACGACTATGAATCAGACCACAAGAAATATCCGGAAAGAATTATGATTGGAACAGAATCATTTCCTCTGGAAGCGCTTGAAAACTGGCAAATGGTAGAAAAACATCCATATATAATTGGCGATTTTGTGTGGACCGGAATGGATTACCTTGGTGAATCCGGCATTGGACATACAAAGCTGGATAATTCCGACATTCAGTTTTTACCTCCCTGGCCGTGGTTTAATGCTTACTGCGGTGACATTAGCATTCTCGGCTATAAAAAACCACAAATGTATTTCCGCGATGTTGTTTGGCAAAACAGCGATTTGGAAATGATGGTTCATGCGCCTGTACCTGAAGGACGCAAAGAAATAGTAAGCAAATGGGGGTGGCCCGCGGAATGGAAAAGCTGGACCTGGCAAGGCAATGAAGACAAAGCCCTGCAGGTTTCTGTTTACTCACGCTGCGACCAGGTTCGGCTGGAACTAAACGGAAAAGAAATTGGTACAAAAAAGGTGTCGGAGGCGACAAAACTAACAGCAAGGTTTGAGGTTCCTTATACAGAAGGAGAGTTGACGGCCATTGGTATTAAAGCGGGAAAGGAAGTTGCACGACAAACTTTAAAAACTGCTGAAGAACCTTTTGCTGTAAAAATCACACCTGAACAAAATACGATTAATATCAACAAAAACGACTTAGCTTATTTTAATATTGAAGTGGTGGACAAAAACGGAATTCTTGTTCCAAATGCAGAAATTCCTGTTGATTTTGAAATACAAGGAAATGGAAAACTACAGGCAGTGGCAAACGGAAATCCGAAGGACATGAAAAGTTTCAGGCAGCCACAGGTGAAAAGTTTCCGCGGAAAATGCCAGCTGATACTTCGTTTGGAAAAAGAAGGTGGCGAAATCTCTGTTTCAGCAAAATCGGAGGGATTAAAAACGGGAAATGCAAGGGTTGGAGTGGTAATATAAATTCTGAATACCTGTCAAAAAACTATTCTTTTTGTTTCCGCCATGGTTTTAATTTGTATAGTTTTCTGCCGGCATACTGTCCGAGAAAAAAACTGCCCAAAAGAAAAGGAGCCAAACTCCAGGTTAAATGCAAATCATGAAATTTCCGGATTAAAATAACCAACGGAACCGGTGCGTGAATTGCTACAAACCACCAAAACGAAAGTTTGCGAAATCCGCCCCGAACATAACCAAAAGGTAAATTTATAATAAAAGTGGCGATACAGGTATAGGTTATGCGCCACTCGATGCTGAGCATATCGTTAAAAATATTAATGGCTGCAAAATGCATCAGAAAAATTTTAAGAGTTCAGTTGCGAAATAACCATCTCCGCAAGAATTTCCACCCATCGATCACCGGTATTTAAACTTTCCACCAATTGAACTTTATTCCCTCCTTTTTGCTTAAACTCCTCGCCATATTCCACACCAATTTCCAGAATGGTTTCCAAACAATCGGTAACAAACGAAGGCGCCAAAACCAATATATTCTTCTTCCCTTGCTCCAGTTTCTCCTGCAAAACAGCATCAGTAAAAGGAGTAAGCCAATTGTTTGACAACCTCGACTGAAAACTAACGGTGTAATCTGATTTTTTCAGGTTAAGTTTTGAAGCAATTAGTCGTGTAGTTTCGTAAGAAGTAGCGTGATAGCAAAACTTGCCATGTTCCGGAAGAGCATTTCTGCAGGAACAGTTTCCCACTTTAATTCCGGGGTGGCATTTCTCAACCTGGCGGTTAGGTAGGCCGTGATACGAAAAAATAATATGGTCAAAATCAGATAAATTATATTTTCGTGCTTGTTCAGCAAAAGCATCAACAAATTTCGGGTTGTCGTAGAACTGTCCAACCTCATATATTTCAGCCTGAATTCCCTGCTTTTTTATCTCCTTTTCAGCTGCAATCAAAGAAGTTTCAGTAGTCGACATCGCATGCTGCGGATAAAGCGGAACCAAAACAATTTTCTCAAAGCCTTTCTTTTTTATTTCTGAAAGTGCGTTTTTATAACCCGGATTTCCGTAACGCATTCCAACAAAAACTTCAAATAAACTTCCAAGTTTTGCCTGTAGTTTTTCTTTTAACTCCTCAGAATAATAAATTAACGGAGAACCTTTTTTTGTCCAAAGCTGCTTGTATAATCCCGTTGAATTTTTTACACGAAAAGGAATAATAATCCCATTCACCAAAAATTTTCTCAACAACCACGGAAGGTCGATTACCCGTTTATCATTTAAAAATTCAGTAAGATATTTCCGCACTGCTGGAACTGTTGGTTCATCGGGACTTCCAACATTCATCAATAAAACAGCTGTTTTTCCTTTTTTCATTTACTTTGACTGATTACCTGAGTTGCCAACATTTTTCCCTGTTTAATTCTGTCAGCCATTCCAATTCCGTCACGTATATTTCCCGCCAAAATCAATCCCGGATTCGTTTTTTCCAGCTGGTCGATTGCTTTTAGCTTTTGTTCCGATTCAATTCCATATTGCGGAATGGCATGCTGATAACGAAAAATTTTCAGCATATCAGGGTCAAACTGTTTCAAGCCCATCATTTCTATTATTTCCTTTTTCACGATATCAACAATTTGACCGTCATTCAGTTCAACCATTTCAGGTTTTCTTATACCTCCCAGAAATGTTGAAAGTAACGCTCCGTTCTGAGGCGCCCTGTTTTTTAAAAAAGAAGATAAAAAAAGCACTCCAAGCAAATCCCTGTTTTCTTTAAATGGTACTAACCCTCCAAATGATTTTAAATCAACTCCTTTCCACTCTTTAAAACCCAGTGAAACCTGAACTACTCGGGCGTACTCCAACTGATTTATCTGATTTATTTTTTCAATGTCGGCAAAGGGAAAAAGATGGCTTAATTCATAGGCACCAACCGTTGAGATTATGTTTGAAAATACTTCGTTTTGGTTGTTTACCTTGTATCCTTTTTCTGTTTTTTCAAAAGAAACAGAATCACAATTTAAGACGATGTTATCTTTTCCGATATTTTTCACCAACGCTTTTATCAGGTTTTCCAAACCTCCTTTTACTGAAAAAATTTCTTTTGTAGCTTTTTTTTCCCAATCGGTTTTGGGCTGACGAGCTTTTTTTACAGTGCCCCCGATAAAACTTCCGTAGTCCTGCTCCAATCGGTATAATTTAGGCAAAGCATATTTTGGAACCAGTTTCGCCGGATCGCCGGAATAAATTCCCAGGATAAACGGATCAACAGCATAATCAAGAAAGCTTCTTCCCATACGGCGAAGCACCAATTCTTTTAATGTTTCGTTCGGATTTGTTCCCCTTTTTCTGAAGGGTTCGCCCAATAACCGCAACTTGTCGGTAAATGTAAACAAAGGTGTTTTTATCCCGCCAATTAATCCTGAAGGAAGAGCTTCCCATTTACCGGATTTCCAGATCCACCGGGCTTTTGCTGCTTCATCTGCGATTTCCAGCTCACAGTCGCCGTTTAAATTTTCAAGTAATTCAGTTGCTTCAGGTTGTCCGAGAACACCTGTATTTGGTCCGGCTTCAAATGTAAAACCATTTTCGTTGTAGGTTTTGATAACACCTCCGGCGCGATCTGCTTTTTCAAAAACCTGAACACCGATGCCTGCTTTTTTTAAATAATAGGCGGTAGTTAATCCGGTTAATCCCGCGCCTACAACAGCTACTTTTTGAATTTTATTTTCGCTCATTTTACAACGATTTTGAAAATTTCTGCGCCGCATTCTTTAGATTGGGGTCAAAACTTGCAGCAATATTTCGAACAAAAAACCTTCCTGAATCAGTAACCGCAATTTCGTCCGGGTTGAAATTTAAAAGCCCGTCTTCCGCAAAATTATCTAAGTTACCTTCCTTAAGTTCAACAACATTTTTCAACTCATCTTCTGAAACTTCAAATTTTTGAGCGGCCTCTTTCCATGAAAGATAGTAATTACACATGATTTCGTTTATGACATGTTTTATTATCTTCTCCTTTTTACTCAGTTTATAGCCCTTTTCAATAAAAAAATTCCCACTTTCAATTTGTTCTACGTATTTGTTGGTGTCTTTTGCATTTTGTGCATAAGCGCTTTCCAACTGACTAATTCCTGTAGCTCCGAACGCATAAACCTGTCCGGTTGTTTCACGAGTGCAGTAGCCCTGAAAATTCCGGTGTAAAGTTCTGTTTTCAAGTGCAATATTTAACTCATCATCAGCTTTTGCATAATGATCGAGGCCGATGGGTTTATATCCATTTTGTGTTAGAATTTTATAAGCAGCCTCAAACATCGCCAATTTTTCATCGGCTTCAGGAAGTCCGCGAACTTCAAGTATTTTCTGTGCTTTTTTAATCCACGGTACGTGTGCATATGAAAATGTAACCAAACGATCGGGCGAAATTTTAACCGCCTGTTCTATTGTTTCTGAAAAAGATTTTACATCCTGATAGGGCAGACCATAAATAAAATCCAGATTTACGCCGATATCTCCGCGGCTGCGAATAAGTTGAACAAGCTCTTCAACCGGAATCTCAGAAGGATCCCGATTTACATTCTCAAGTACCTTCAGATTAAAATCCTGTATCCCCAAACTCATTCGGTTAAACCCACTTTTTACCAACGCATCAATATAGGCAGAATCGAGCATAGCGGGGTGACATTCCATTGCAATTTCGGGGTTTGGAATAAATGAAAAATTAGAGTGCAGCACACCCATAATTTCTTCCATCATTTCAACAGGCAACGAATTTGGTGTACCTCCCCCCCAATGTACCTGCGCCACTTTCCGGTTTGATGAAAGGTACTTTTTCACCATCAAAATCTCTTTTTTTAATGCTTCAACATACACCCGCATTTTATCTTTATCGCGTGTTAAATGTGTATTACATCCGCAGTAGTAACAAATTTTAGGGCAAAACGGAATGTGTATATAAATCGAAATATTTTCGGGCCATTCGTTATTTGAAAACTCAATTGCCCGGATATATTCCTTGTTATCAAATTCTGTTGAAAAGAAATTAGCCGGTGGATAACTGGTGTATCTCGGCACCGGCACATTATATTTATCTATCAGATTTTTCGGAATCTTCATTCGGTTTGTATTAATTTATTGTTTTGTCAGGAAATTCAGCCCCGGCTTCTATAACGGGACAACGTTCCTCAGTATTATAGAATTCTTTTCTAAATAAAAACGGCAACAGGATCAAAATTAATAATCCAATTCCTAATTCAATAGCAAAAAGCCCGCGATAATCTATCGTGTCGGCTATTTTTCCGCTTAATATTGCGATAACCAGACTGCTTAAATGGGTAACGACAATCTGGATGGTAAAATCTGTTCCTTCTCTTCCTTTTCGAACCACCTGCATTCCGAGTGTATACACAAAAACCGAAGACATTGCATAAGCACTCCAAAGCAATGCAACTCCAACATAAATCAAATACAACTGATGATTCGTGTAGGTAAGAAAAATAAAATAAACGGCCACCATCACATTCAAAACAGGAAAAACCCACACAGAACGTAATACTCCTTTTTTTCGGATAAATATACCCGCCGGAATGGTCATTAACGCGCCGCAAGCTGTTCCAAAAATACCGGAAATAAAACCTATTCTTTTTACTTCGTAGCCCAAATCAACCAGATAGGGCTTTATCATGGTTAAAATGCCAATTATTCCGGCGTAAAACAGGAAAAGCAATAAAATATGTCCGCCAATTCTTTTTTGTTTAAAAAAATATACAAATTCCAGAGGTGAGATGTTTTTTCTTGACTTATCAATTTCTTTTTTGCTATGATTTTTAAAAAACATCACCGGAATTAAAGAAATCAGAACAAACACACCAAGACAGTGCAGCAACGGCATCCACCCCCAGTAGTGATAGATAATTAACAAAACGCCACTCCCCACTAATGTTCCGATAAAACTACCGGCCGACTGCATGCTGTTTCCGATACTTCTTTCCTTTTCTTTTAATACAAGAATGGCAAAAGCATCGGTAGCGATATCTTGTGTGGCCGACGCAGTAAAGGCAATTACCATTAAAATAATTATTGTGGAAAAATCGGTCTGCAAATCAAAAAAACCAATGGAGACTATTATAGCCGCATAAAACAGTTCTGATGACAATATCCAGCGCCGGTACCTTTTTGAGGAGTGACTCGTCCTGTCGACAATCGGAGCCCACAAAAATTTAACTATCCAGGGTAATTTTATGAGTTGCAGGTAACCAATGGATTCGAGTGAATAATTTTCCATTCGCATGATTACGGGAATCACGGTGGAGAAAAAACTCATCGGAATCGATTGCGCCAGATAAAGACTCAGCAGCGTAAAGTATTTATTGATTTCTTTTTTTCCCATTTTCTATTCAATTAAAAAGCTACTTTCAGGTTTACACCCAAACTTGCCGGTTTGCCAATTTGGGCATAGGAATTGTGTAAAGACGAAATTTCAAAATAGTAAGTATTATAGGAAGTATCAAAAATATTCTTTCCCCAAATTTCAAAACGAAATTTTCCGGTTACAAAAGATAACTTCGCATCAAGAAGCCCGTAATAGTCCTGGTAAACTGAATTATCAAGCGACCAATAATGTTTTCCTACTCCTTTATAGCTTAAATTTGCAATTAATTTCTCCAAAAATCCATTTTTAAATTCGAATGTCTTGTACAAGCTTGCATTTATGGTATGCCTGGGAACATAAGGTATAAAGTTATCATTATAATTAAGCTCTTCTGAAACCACATAGTCGGCAAAAGTAGCATGGGTATAACCATATCCCAGTGTTGCTTCCAGATTATCAGCCAGTAACCCTTTTACAAAAAGCTCGGCTCCCTTGCTAACTGATTCACCTGCATTTTTTTTCATATTACCACGGCCACCTGGTACGGGAACATCAATTTGTTGGTCCTGCCAATCGATATAAAACAAAGCAGCGTCAACAAATAAGCGGTTGCCGGCTAAAGAAGATTTTAAACCCAACTCATAATTCCAACTCTTTTCTGAGTCAAAAGAGCGATCCTCTTCCAGAACGATCGAGGTGTTCGTATTAAAACCACCTGATTTATATCCTTTGGAAACTGTTGCATAGGTATTTAACGAGTTGTTAAAAGCATATTTCAACGCAACTTTAGGCAGTATTTCCGTAAAATTTTCTGAATAATCTTCAGTTGCAAGATTGGATACCGGGTTATCTCCAACTGCCTGGTCGAACGTATAATCCAAGTCATCTTTTTCAACATCAAATCTTATTCCTGCAGTTAGCGATAAATTTTCCACAAGAAAATCATCGAAGGTAGACTGGTGAAACAATGCATATCCGGATATATTAAAATCACTTCGAATATCCTGATTAACTTTTGAAGTATAAATATCGCCCTGCGTTTGCTGTTTCATCGTTTGATAAAATCCATACGCACCAAAAAGCCACTTGTATTTCGACGGTGACAATGACTTTAACATCAATTCCTGCGAAACCATGTTTTGTCTGTCTCCTATTTCAAAAAAGTATATTTTGTTTTTGGTGAAATCCTGGTCAACAGCCATCAACCCATCGTAAAACTGATAACTGGATGTTGAAATAAACTGGAAAACATCATTCTGATATTTTAAGACAAGTCCGTCAGAAAAAAGATCCCTTTTATAGGAACTTTCCTGATCATAACTTATCCCAACAGCGCGATTAGTTGAGTCGTTATACAAAGCGTAAGGAAATCCATATTGTTCACTTTTTTCATAATTCGCAGTATTTTCAAGCGTCAAGTTATTAGAAATTCTCCAAACCAACCTTGCTCTCCCACTTGCCGAATATTTATC
This sequence comes from Maribellus comscasis, assembly GCF_009762775.1. GTDB lineage: Bacteria > Bacteroidota > Bacteroidia > Bacteroidales > Prolixibacteraceae > Draconibacterium > Draconibacterium comscasis. The sequence continues at coordinate 2,801,988 of NZ_CP046401.1, forward strand.
ATCCGCAGGATCTCCCGAAAAATTATTGGTAAAGTAACCGTTTTGATTCAAATAATTCCCGCTTATTGAATAACCAAATTTGTCATCTACTCTGTTGTAATGATTCACATTTACATTGTAATAACCATGGGTACCAGCGGTTACTGAAATATTTGTTTCATCGTATACAAGCGGAGACTTGCTAAATACATTAATAATACCTCCCATAGTATTTCGGCCATATAAAGTTCCCTGAGGTCCTCTCAAAACTTCAACACGTTCAATATCAAAAAAATCAAACCCAAATGTAGTTTTTTCAAAATAAGGAACATTATCTACATATAGTCCAACAGAAGGGGAACCAAGTCTTGAGCCAATTCCACGAACAAATACAGAAGATTGTAGTTTTGAACCGTAATCGAGCATAAAAAAGTTGGGTACTTTGGAAGAAATATCTGCCAATGAATGAATCTCATCGTTCTCTAATTTCCTTGCTGGAAATAACGATATAGATGTAGGAATTTCTCTTACTAATGGTAATTCCTTAGGTGATTTTACGGTGATCTCGTCAATTAAAATATCAGGGGTATTAGTTGTATCTGTAATAACTCTCAAATTCTGTGCTTGCGCAAAAGCGGTAAAAAGAGAATAGATTACTATGGATAGTATTATCTTTTTCATTATTTAAATATGTAAAATTGGATATAAATTCCCCAACCAGGGAAAACTAAACAAAAAACGAATCAAACTAAAACCGGAGGAGGCTTGTTGAAATGAATTAAATAATATTCAATTGCAATTTTTGCTAAAGAATACTCCGGATAATTTATTTTTCGTTTGAAAAGAAAATCTTCATCTTTAAATGATTTAAAAAAATCAGATTCCTTACAGAAATATTGATACGTATCAATATCCTGATCCAAAAAATTATCTGAGGCGTAAATCTCAGTTTTGTGAAAATTCTCTCCGGAAGGAATTTCTCCTGAGACCGCTTTATTTATTCCTGCCACAAAAAAGTAGGCATAAAAAAGTACAAAAGCGATGTAAGGTATATGTGTAGAAAAAATTCCTATTGTAAACATTCTCCTCTTATTCCGGATTTGAATGCGCTAAAGTAAAAAAAATACCTTTTTATAATTTTCTCTTTGTATGTTATTGCGCATATTTTAAATACGAAATAAAGCAATAAGCAAATTGATTTAAATCAATTGTTCATAAAAAGAACACTATCACGCGGTAAAATTAATCCAGTCGATGTCTTTTCTTAAAAAGTGAAGTGTGTTTTCTTCAAAACCATCCTTTGGAGGAATATAATTGGTTTTCCAGGAAGCATCGGCGGGGAGACTGGCCAAAATAGATTCAGTATTTCCACCCGATTCAAGGCCGAACCTGGTTCCGCGATCATAAATCAGATTAAACTCCACATACCTTCCCCTGCGCAAATTTTGCCATTTTTTTTCTCTTTTTGAAAATGGTTTAGAGCCATATTTTCGCATCAATCCGTCGTAAATTTCGGGATACACGTTGGCAAGGTCAAGGGTGAAATTCAGCAGACTTTCGAAACTATTTTGTTCTCCGGGTTTTAAACGATCAAAAAAAATACCTCCAATACCTCTTGTTTCATTGCGGTGTGGAAGGAAGAAGTAATCATCGGCCCATTTTTTAAAGTCGGGGTAAAATTTATGATTGTATCGGTCACAAATTTCTTTTAACGTGCGATGAAAAGAGACGGCATCTTCCGGATAGATAATATGAGGTGTCAAATCAATTCCTCCTCCAAACCAGGAAACACCGTTGTCAAGCGCAAAGTAGCGTACATTCATATGAATAACAGGCACCCGGGGGTTCTGCGGATGCAAAATAGAAGAAATTCCGGTCGCCGCATATTCTCCGGCTTTTTCTCCCAGCAACTGCTCCATCCCGGGCGAAAATTTTCCTTTTACAAAGGAAAAATTAACTGCTCCTTTTTCAATAATCTTACCGTCTTCCATCAATTGGGATTCTCCTCCACCGATCTCCTTTTTCCAGGGAATGGAGTTAAACTTTCCTCCACCGTCGGCAGATTCCAAAATCTGACACATTTTCTTTTGGAGTTCAGAATATGTAGCGGCTATTTTGTCAATTTTTTTCATAGCTTTTTTTACTTCTCTTAATTAAACGCCCAACGGTTTTCTTTTCATATGCCAGAAAAAACCGGTACTGCCCCAGTAAGGTTCCTATAACCAACAACAAAAACTGATAACTGGGTAGTAAAACGATTAAATAAAGCGGAACTTTAATCAGCAAGGAAGTATCTTGTTGGATGCCAACAAGGTGAAATATAAATTTCCGTACAACCAGTGCAGCGCTCCCGGTGATCGAAAAAACAAAAAGAATAACAATAAGCTGAAAATTGGATTTTATATTCCATTTTTCCTTAAACCGATGTAACATAGTAAACTGTTTTGTCTGTTTCACAATGTTTCCTTGTCTGTATTTTCTGAAATACACACGAAACAACGTTGTACTTAACAGTCCTCAGGTAGTATTGTTTCTTAAAAAAAGCAAAAATCAGCTGTTTCGTTTCCAGTCTGTATTTTTCACCCAGTCGGCGAGGAACTTGGCATTTTCGTAAGGCAGACCGGGAATAAACCCGTGCCCAAGGTTAAAAATCCAGTTTTGATTTTTGCGGCCAAATTCAATGTAACTTTCCAGTGTTTTTTCCATTTCCTGCTGAGGGGCAAATAACAAACGTGGATCAATATTACCTTGTAAACCTACCTCTTGATGCACCAGTTTACGCGCAGTTTGTAGCGACGTTTGCCAGTCAATACTCAGAAAATCGCAGTATTCTGGTGTTATGGCTCCAATACCACTTCCGAGTCCTTTGGGGAAGAAAATAAAAGGTACCTCTTTCGCGCGTACTGCTTCAGCTATTTTTTCTGTTGCCGGTAAAAACAGCTCTTTGTACAAATCGAAAGGAATCAAACCGGCGTGTGTGTCGAACAACTGAAACACTTCCACTCCATGATTGATTTGTTCCTGTGCATAAACAACCGACAGCTCAGTGAGTTCTTCCACCAGCCTTTTTGTGGCTTCTTTATTTTGGTAGATAAATTTTACAGCATCCGGAAAATCACCTTTTCGTCCCAATCCCTGCAACATAAACAACAATACCGTAAGTGGCGCGCCACAAAAACCAATTAAGGGCGTATTCTCCGGCCGGGTTTTTATGATTTCATCAACAACTTTGTAAATATATTCAAGTTTCGAGGGATCAGGATTCAAACCTTCCAAGGGATTACTTCGTTGTGCCAGCGGCTTTTCAAAAACAGGTCCGGCATCTGTAAAATCGAGTCCCATTCCCAGTGCATAAGGAATCACCAGAATATCGCTGAACAGAATGGCGGCATCCACCCCCAGGTCGTATACCGGCATTAAAGTAACTTCTGCTGCAACTTTTGGATTTTGCATCATTTGCCAGAAAGTATAATTTTCCTTCAACTTTAAATAGTTGGGCAAAACCCGTCCAGCCTGACGCATAAACCAAAAGGGTGGCCGTGAAGTTGCTTTTCCCCTAAGCGTTTGTAATAATATTGGTTCTGTTTTGTTATCCATATTTTACCCCTTAAGTTGCTTTAATGCACTATAACTTGCTTCTATCGTTTTCCGAATGTCTTCATTGGTATGCGCTGCTGAGACAAATCCGGCTTCATATTGCGAAGGTGCGAGATAAATGCCGCTATCAAGTGAAATTTTAAAATAACGTGCAAACAAAGAAGTATCACATTTATTTACATCGTACAAGGATTTTACACTTTCCTCTTCTGTGAAAAACAACGTAAACATAGAGCCCACCCTGTTGATTACACCTTTAAACTTTAACTCTTTCAAATTATTCTGAAGGCCTTCCTCCAGCAAAGCCGAAGATATTTCAAGATCTTCATAAAAATCCTGAGCCTGGTCGAGTAAACGTAAAGTGGTTAAACCTGCCGCCATTGCCAATGGATTTCCCGACAATGTTCCTGCCTGATAAACAGGCCCCTGCGGCGCCAGCATTTCCATAATTTCCTGTTTGCCACCATAGGCACCTACCGGCAAGCCGCCACCGATGATTTTTCCAAAAGTGGTTAAATCGGGTTTTATACCAAGTACTTCCTGTGCACAACCTTTGGCCACCCGGAATCCGGTCATCACCTCATCAAAAATCAATACGGTCTGGTTTTCATCGCACAGATTTCTTACTCCTTCAATAAATTCTTTATCAGGAACAATTACACCCATATTTCCGGTAATCGGTTCCAGAATTACAGCAGCAATTTTTCCGTTATTTTCTTCGAATAAACGCTGTACCGAGGCAAGATCATTAAACTTAGCCGTAAGTGTATCATGCGCAGTTCCTTTGGTAACTCCCGGTGTGTTGGGCACGCCAAACGTAAGGGCACCCGAACCGGCTTCAATTAAAAAACTGTCGTTGTGACCATGGTAGCATCCTTCAAATTTAATAACCAAATCGCGGTTAGTATAACCACGGGCCAGTCGCAAGGCACTCATGGTTGCTTCTGTTCCCGAGTTCACCATTCGGACACTGTCGACGGAAGGAACCATCTTTTTGATTTGTTTGGCAATTTCTGTTTCAAGCAATGTGGGCGCGCCAAAACTGGCTCCCAGAACCGCAGTTTTTTGAATTGCCTCCACTACTTTTGGATGCGAATGCCCTAAAATCATAGGTCCCCATGAACCTACATAATCAATATATTCATTCCCGTCAATATCAGTAACCCTGGAGCCTTTGGCACTGGCTATAAAAGGCGGATTTCCACCTACACTTTTAAAGGAACGTACCGGCGAATTTACTCCTCCGGGAATATGTTTTTGTGCTTCTGCAAACGCTTCTATACTTTTTTCGTATGTCATTTCTAATAAATTTTTAAATCTCATCTCCCGAAGAACAACGATAAATATATTCACGGGATGACGAAAGTAAATTTTTATAAATCCTGTATAATATCCTGCGTATGGTAGGAAATAATCAAATCGGCTCCGGCACGTTTTAATCCGGTAAGTAATTCGTGTACAATTCGTTTTTCATCAATCCATCCTTTTGCAGCCGCAGCTTTTACCATGGAAAACTCACCACTTACATTATAAGCTGCAACCGGCATATTAAAACTGGTTTTCACACGGTGAATAATATCCATATAATTCAAGGCCGGTTTCACCATTACAATGTCTGCTCCTTCCTGAATATCGAGGGCTACCTCACGAAGTGCTTCATCACCATTAGCTGGATCCATCTGGTAAGTTTTACGGTCGCCAAATTGCGGAGCACTTTCAGCAGCCTCGCGAAACGGACCATAAAATGCCGATGCATATTTTGCTGAATAAGCCATGATGGGAAGATTGTGAAACCCGTTGTTATCGAGTGCTGTGCGGATTGCTCCCACACGACCGTCCATCATGTCACTGGGTGCTACCATATCAATTCCGGCTTCTGCCAGCGAAACCGACTGTTTTGCCAAGGTCTCCAGGGTCTGATCATTATCGACATCGCCATCCACAATGGTTCCGCAATGACCATGAGTAGTGTATTCGCAGTTGCAAATGTCGGCAATCAGATACAGATCAGGCACTTCTTTCTTTAGCGCCCGTGTAGCTTGCTGTACAATACCATTGTGCTGACAGGCTACTTCTCCTGTTTCATCTTTTGATTCCGGGATACCAAAAAGCAACACTGATTGTACTCCCTGATCAAATAATTCTTTGCCTTTTTCAACCAAAAAATCAACCGAAAGCTGAGAGTTGCCGGGCATGGAAGAAATAGGATTATTAACCCCTTTGCCCGGACAAACAAATAAAGGCATTATTAAATCGTGACGGGTTAATATGGTTTCGCGTACCATGTCTCTTAAGGCAGCGTTTCTGCGCAGACGACGAAGTCTTGTTACCGGATAATGCATATCTGTAATTTTTGTGTTTTAAGAATAATATTGAATTATTGATTCGACGATTCCCTGTGCCGAAGCATTTTTTGCTACAACCAACGGTTGAATACCCTGTTTTCGTGCCTCGCTTGCTGTGGTTTCCCCAATACAGGCAAGCCGAATATTTTTTGCGGAAATGTCGTTAAATCGTTTCATAAAATTTTGAATAGCCGACGGACTGGTGAAAATAAGCATTTCGTAGCGGTTGTCTTTAATAAGTTGAACAGTTTTTTCATCTGTTAAATCAGGGATTACTGTTTTATACACATTTAGCCGCATACATGCTGCGACCCCGCTTAATTCATTCTGGATAACCGTACGTGCAAGATTTCCAAGTGCCAGCAAAATCCGCGGCTGGTATGAATTGTTTTCTACTTTTTTTAAAAATGCTGCAGCAAAGTGTTCGCCTGTGTTTCCGGGATTAACAAAAGCAGGCGAATAACCAAAAAAACTTAGTTCTTCTTCTGTTTTTGGGCCAATTACCGCTATTTGAATCTTTTCGGGAAGATTTGCTATTCCTCTCTTTTCAAGTACCTCAAAAAAGTACCGAACGCCATTGGGACTCGTAAAAATAAGCCACTGAAACTGTTCCAGTTGTTCCAGAATATCATTCTCTTTTTCTGATAAATTTGCAGGGCGAATCTCAATAAGTGGCATTTCTACTGTTTCGGCGCCGGCTTCTTTTAGCAGACGATTTAGCTCATCTGATTGTCCTTTAGGCCGCGTAGAAATAAACAGCTTATTTTTCAGCAGATGATTCATTATCGCCTTATGTTTGCCAATATTCTTCCGGCTCCCTTATCAATCAATTTTTTAGATAGTTTTTCTCCTATAATCTTGCCCTCGTCCACCCGTCCTGATTCTTTACCGAGCAGAAATTCAGAGCCATCAACCGCTGCAACAAAACCGGTGATGGATATTGTTTCACCTTCAGTTTTGGTATAACAACCTACGGGAACCTGACAACCTCCTTCAATACTATGAAGAAAGCTTCTTTCCACCTGAATCGCATCCCAGGTTTCTGCATAATTGATTTCTTTTAAACAGGCATCAATTTCCGGATCGTCAATTCTCGATTCAATGGCAATCACTCCCTGACTGGTAGCCGGAATCAAAACTTCCGGATCCAAAATTTCAGTGATGTATTTATCAAGTCCGAGGCGTTGCAAACCTGCGGCTGCCATAATCATGGCATCACAGTAGCCCTCTTCCATTTTTTTCAACCGGGTTTCAACGTTTCCCCTGATATCAACAATTTTAAAATTTTTATTGATACGCAGCAATCCTGCTTTTCTGCGCAAACTGGAAGTGGCAATGGTATCGCCTGAAGTAAGCTGGTTTAATTTACGTCCGTCTTTAGATACGAGTGCGTCACGAAATTCAGCACGTTTTAAAACAGCCCCCAATTTAAGTCCGTCAGGAAGACTCGTCGGTAGATCTTTCAGGCTATGAACGGCGATATCTACCTCTCCGTCAATTAGTGCTGTTTCAATTTCTTTTGTAAATAATCCTTTGTCACCAATTTTTGAAAGCGCAACATCTAAAATTTTGTCTCCTTTTGTTTTTATAATTACAATTTCAACATTGGTTTCCGGAAAGGTTTCCAACACTATTTTTTTTGTAAGATTGGCCTGGTATAATGCGAGTTTACTCCCACGGGTGCCAATCCGAATACTTTTTTTAATCATTCCTCTACTTCTTCATGTTCATAAACAAAATTAAACAACTTATTTATGATTTGTAATGATTCAGTATTCTTTCCGTTCTCGGTTATCTCTTTCAGGTTTTTAATAAAAAGACGTGTATATTTTTGAGTCAGGTGAGTGGAGAATTCATTAATTGCCTGTTGTTTATCTTCGGTATCTGCTTTATAATAACCCAAAAGCTCTTCGTTTGAAACCTTTTGCATTATTTCGGTAATCATTTTTATCGCCGGACGTAAGGATCGACTTGACAGCCATTCCGAAAATTCGTCAACAATTTCATCAATAATTTCCCTTGCCGAAGAAACGCTATGCATCCTTTTCTCCACATTTGTATCTACTGTTTTTTGCAGTGCATCGATAGTAAACAGCTGAATATTTTCCATTTCTTCAACATTTTTCTCAATATTCCGCGGAACCGAAATATCGACAAAAACCTGTGGTTTATTTTCTCTTTTCTCCTGCGAATCGGTAATCATCTCGCGTGTCACAAGCGGAACAGATGATCCTGTTGCAACGATAATAATATCATACAGAAAAAGATGGTTCGCCATTTGGTCAAAAGGAAGCATTGCGCATCTGTACCGTTCTGCCAGTCTTTTTGCTTTTTCCTCGGTACGATTTGACACCGTTATTCTTTTTACACCGCTCTTATTCAAATGTTGCAGTACCAATCTTCCGGTATCGCCGGCTCCAATCATCAAAACCCTTTTATCATTCAAACTGTCGTACAATTGAAAACATTTCTGAACCGCAGCACTACTGATTGACGTGGTTCCCATTTTTATTTTGGTTTCCGAACGAACCCGTTTACCCGCTTCAAACGACTTTTGAAACAAACGCATCAGAACAGCGTCGGTAAGAGCGGCATCGGTGCAGTACTGGTAGGCTTCCTTTATTTGTCCGATAATTTGATCCTCGCCAATAATCATGGAATCAATTCCGGATGATACTTCAAATAAATGCCGAACCGCCTCCGAATTGCCGTAATTGTAAAACAAATGCCAATATTTGTTTTCAATCCCTTTAAACTTCTTCAACGTTCTGTAAATCAACTTAGCTGCCGTTACATTATCGTATTTCATCTGCGAAAAATAAATCTCCGTTCTGTTGCAAGTGGATAGTACAACTATGTCTGAAATACCAGTATCATCCTGAAGAAGTTCTGAAAAAGGTATGATTTCTTCCTTTGAGATCGAAAACTGCTCCCTGATTTCAATCGGCGAAGTTTTATGATTGATACCTGCAAGGCCTATCATTGTAAAATATATTTTTTAAATGTTTAAAAATGAAAATCACCCAGATTGTCATCATCATTTAGGGATAACGACAAATCCCTTCCTTTGTTTAAAGAAAAGTTAACTAACAAAGGGTGGCGGCCGCTCGAAAAGAGAAGTAAAAATTGCAGTTGAATAAAAAAACGTAGTGGTTTTTATCCTGTATTTTATCCTTCGTTTAAAAATAAATCTTTCAAAATCCGAAACTACAAAAGCTTTGTAGTTGTATGTATCGTTTGAAGAATCTTGATTAAGGATATCCTGCTCAACCTGAATTTCAGAAACAAATGCACATTTATCAGTAAGCGGAATTTTCCCGTCAACAGCTTTTTGAACTCCTGAAACAAAAAAATAGGCATAAAACAGCACAAAAGCGATGTAGGGAATGTGTGTAGAAAAAATACCGATTGTAAACATTTTGCTTTTATTCTGTTTTTACGAAACGCTAAAGTAAAAAAATATAACGTAAAGATTTGTCCAACATATATTTTAACACTTGTTTTTAGGCATTTTCGAAAAATATCATTCCGTTCACTGATTTATATCAACAGCATATTTTCAATAATGTTTAATACAACCATTTGCTAAAACAAATTCCCGTAATTTAATTTAATTTTGTTTCTTTCATCAAAAAATTACAAGTGATGTACAAATGGCCGGTGTTTTTTATCCATTTTATTATTCTGATTTCGATGATTTCATGCTCAAATAAAAAACAAGTTGATTTAATTGTTACAGGTGCAAAAATTTACACCGTAGACGACAACTTTTCAACCGCAGAAAGTATTGCTGTTAAAGACGGAAAAATTGTCGCTGCTGGAACGCATGACACTATTCTCTCAGAATTTTCAGGTAAAGAAGTTATTGATGCAGAAGGCAAATATATTTATCCCGGCTTTAACGATGCCCATTGCCATTTTAACGGATACGCCACTAACCTGATGCAATATGCCGATTTACGCGGAACAGAAACCCAGGAGGAAATTTATGAGCGATTAAAGCAACACCACGATAAATTTGGCGGAGATTGGATTTTAGGCCGCAGCTGGGATCAGAATGACTGGCCCGGAAAATCGTTCCCTGACAAAACTCGCCTCGATGAATTATTCCCCGACATTCCGGTTTACCTTGTACGTGTAGACGGGCATGCCGGCTGGTGCAATTCAAAAACACTGGAAATTGCAGGTGTTACTGCCGATTCAAAAGTTTCCGGTGGCCAGGTTATAATCAGAAACGGCGAACCCACCGGAATTTTAATTGACAACGCCATGGGGCTGGTTGGAGAATACATTCCTGAAATCACTTCGGAACGCCAACAAAAAGGATTGCTGGAAGCGCAAAAAAATTGTTTTGCCGTGGGACTCACTTCGGTTACCGATGCCGGTTTATCAAAATCAACAATATCGCTGATGGAGGAAATGCAAAATAAAGGCAGGCTAAAAATGCGAATAAATGCTATGCTAAATCCAACAGATGAAAATTTTGAAACCTTTGTAAAAACCGGGCCAAAACAGGGTGATCGACTGACTGTAAATACCATAAAGATTTATGCCGACGGCGCGCTTGGTTCGCGCGGCGCATTGTTACTCGAAGACTATTTTGATGATTTCGGCAACAGCGGGCTTCAAATTGAATCGCAGGAATATTATGATAAAATTTGCCAACTGGCTTACGACAACAATTTTATTGTTGCCACTCACTGTATTGGCGACAGTGCCAACCGTTTAATGTTGAATACGTATGCAGAATTTCTGAAAGGCAAAAACGATCGTCGCTGGCGCATTGAACATGCACAGATAATTCATCCCGACGATTTCCAAAAGTTTGCTGAATACTCGGTTGTTCCTTCTATTCAGGCAACGCATTGTACTTCCGATATGTACTGGGCCGGCAAACGACTTGGCGAATGGCGGCTAAGAGGCGCGTATGCTTATCAAACCTTACTACAACAGAATGGCTGGTTACCAAACGGAACCGATTTCCCGGTAGAAAATATTGAACCGCTTTATACTTTTTATGCATCGCTTTTCCGTACTGACCACACCGGAAGGCCGCTGGGTGGCTGGCAACTCAACGAAGGACTTACCCGGAAACAAACGCTTCGTTCCATGACAATCTGGGGGGCAAAAGCCTCGTTTGAAGAAAACAAAAAAGGTAGCCTTGAACCCGGTAAATATGCAGATTTTATTATTCTGGATACCGATTTAATGGAAGCCTCTCCGGAAGAGGTTTTAAATACAAAAATTGAAAGTACCTGGGTGAATGGGGAGAAGGTTTTTAATTTGAAATAATTAACCAATAATCCTATCTGCTTTTAACAAAAGAAATGTAATTTTGCATTGTTTTCTTCGGGGCAGGGCGTAATTCCCTACCGGCGGTAAAAGTCCGCGACTCCTTTTTAGGACTGATTTGGTGAAATTCCAAAACCGACAGTGAAAGTCTGGATGAGAGAAGAAAATAATACCACGATATTCCCGCGAGTATTATGGCGCATTTTGCCCTGAAGGTTATTTTTATCTGATTAATAAAAGGCAAAATGAAAACCATCAACAACTTCGGACGCAATTACAAGGAACGTGTAGAAAATGCAATCAGCAAATTAAAAAGTGGCAGAGGAATTATACTTGTCGATGATGAAGACAGGGAAAATGAAGGCGACATTATTTTTTCTGCAGAAAGAATGACCGAAGCCAACATGGCACTGATGATACGCGAATGCAGCGGTATTGTATGTTTGTGCCTCACTCCCGAAAAAAGCAAAAGCCTGCAATTGCGGCAAATGGTAGAACACAACAGCAGCAAAAATCAAACGGCATTTACCATTTCTATTGAAGCCAAAGAAGGCGTAACGACAGGCGTTTCGGCAAAAGATCGGATTCACACCATAAAAACAGCGATAGCAAAAAATGCAAAACCATCTGACTTGGCGCATCCCGGACATGTTTTTCCCTTAACAGCATGCGAAAACGGTGTATTTGAAAGAAGAGGACATACCGAAGGAAGTGTGGATTTGGTAAAGCTTGGTGGGCTTGGTGACACGGCTGTTTTATGCGAATTGACAAATCAGGACGGAACGATGGCCAGACTACCTGAAATTATTGATTTTGCAGAAAAACATGATATGTCGGTGGTTACCATTGAAGATATTATTCAATACCGAACTCAATCAACAAATGAAGTCGATAATGAACAATAAATTTTTAATTATTTTCTGGTTACATTTCCACTTTACTAAGGCTTAAGTTTTTAAATTCGGATAGATTTTGAAAACCGGAAAATGGACCAATACGACTTTTTTAAAACCAAATATGGCTCCGAGCTGCTTATCGATCTGATAAGGCTCGAAAACCTTGAAAAATATATTTCGGAAGGTAAACCGCATGTATTGTCGTATTACGATATTACACTAATCACAGAAGGTGTTGGGGAATTTTTACTCGATGAGTACCGTTACAACATAGAACCGGCAAAAATATATTTTTCTTCTCCGATGCAAGTTCGCAAATGGGAAATTGGCAAAACCCCAAAAGGATTGGTTTTAATTTTTGAAGAGGAATTTTTGGGAACTTTTTTTAACGATTCGGAGTTTGTACAACGTTTATCCTATTTTAATGCCACCGGTCACGAACCTGTTCTTTCGCTGGATAGTTCTGATTTTGACTATCTCAAAACCATTCTAAAAAATATTGAAGAAGAAATTGTCGGGCAACAGGAAAAAGACAACCACATATTGCGGGCCTTGTTGTATCAGGTTTTAGTTTGGCTAAATCGCCGGTTTATCCAATTAAATTCCGTGTCGGAGCCGGCTGTTTGTAAATATATTTTTGAATTTCGTAAACTGGTCAACCAACATTTTCAAAACCAGCATTCAGTAAGTTTTTATGCCGGTAAACTGAATATAACTGCCGGCCATTTAAACAGCGTGATAAAACAACATTCTGGAGTTTCACCAAAAGATTTTATTCAAAATCGTGTATTTCTTGAAGCCAAAAGATTACTGCTGTATTCTGATTTGTCGGTGGCTGAAATAGCCTGGAAATTAAACTTTCAGGATGATTCTTATTTTGTAAGGGCATTTAAAAACAAGATTGGCTACACTCCACATTCATATAAAAATGTTATAAATCCATGAAAAGTACCATTTAACCCGTAATTTTTGTCTGATTTTTTATTTAAAGCAAGCGTAATTTTGTATTCAAAAACGATGAAAACTACCCTTTTATTGATTTTGTTCTTTTCGATAGCACTGTCTGCATCGGCACAACAAAACAGTTTTGACTATTTTGGACTTCCCTCTCCCGAAGATAAAATTGAGCTTTTTGCACCCGGCATCGTTTCGCTGGAAAATACAAAAGAATATTCGCTGGCTGTTTCTCCTGTGGGGGATGAAGTCTTTTTTGCTACCGGTACATGGCCTGAATGCAAAATAATGCATGTAAAAAAAATGGAAAGTGGCTGGTCGAAACCCGAAGTTGCTTTTTTCTCCAGAGACTGTTTTGCCGTGGAACCTGCTTTTTCTCCTGATGGCAAATACTTGTATTTTTCTTCGAGCAAAGGAGAAAAAGACATCAAACAATATAGTATCCGGCGCATGGAAAAAGCGGGGAACAAATGGGTGAACGCCAAAAAAATAATCGACATTACAAACCCGGATATTTTAGAATTTCACCCGAGCATAACCAACGAAGGAACCATTTATTTTTGCGCATGGGACTTAAAGACCAACAAAGGAAGTATTTATAAATCGGATTATTTGAATGGTGTTTATTCAGAACCCGCAAAAGAGAATGTACCTTTTGAAGGAAATTGCAGCGTAACCAATCCGTTTGTTGATCCCGCCGGAAAATTTATAATAACCTCAACAGAAGTTGAAAACAGCAAAAGTAAATACGACGCATTTATTTCTTACAGGAATAAAGAAGGTTGGGCGAAACCGGTTAATTTTGGAAAGCGTTTTAATTCTTCTGAGGTGGATGATTCTTTTGACATTTCGCCCGACGGAAAGTTCTTATTTATTTACAAAAATGATAATGTTTACCGCACAGAAACAAAAGGAGTAATACAATAATGTTTAACGGATTTACAAAAACAGGAATTCAGTTTCTGAAAGACCTGGCGGCCAACAACAATAAAGAATGGTTTGAACTGAACCGACAGATATACGAAAAAAACCTCCTGACACCATTGAGGCAATTGGTAAGCGATTTACAACTGCCGCTAAAAAGTATGGATGCAGAAATTGAAACTTCTCCGGCAATAAACAAAACCATTTCGAAGATATACCGCGACACCCGTTTCTCGGCTGATAAATCGCCGTTCAGAACAGAACAATGGATATCGTTCAAACGACCGACGAAAATCTGGGGCAATGTTCCTGAATTCTATTTCTATTTTACTCCTGAAAAATATGGTTACGGAGTGGGTTTTTATTCGGCTACTCCGCAAAACATGGAGAAAATAAGAAGCTACATTCTTGCATATCCGGAAAAATTCGAACCGATTATTGCCAGCTACAACACCCAAAACCTGTTTATTCCGGGAGGAGAGAATTACAAACGCCCCGTTACAAATTCTCTCCCTGAGAAATTCCAGGAATGGTTTCAGAAAAAAAGTCTGTATTTAGGTTGCGAAAAAGATATAGACACTGTGTTCTTCTCTGTTAATTTAAAAGATACCCTGGAAAATGCTTTTGCAGAAAATGCCCGGCTTTATCATTTCTGGCTTGAAGCCATTCTTTAAACTCTATTTATTTTAACATAACGCAACTCAAAAGCAACATTTGTCATCATAAAAAAGATGATAAAACAGAATACGATGAAAAAAATAATTTTAATTGCTTTTGTAGTTTTTTCGATTTCCTCTTTTGCTCAGCCCGGAGAGAAGAATTTTATCGACCAAAACTATATTGAAGTTACTGGAAACGCAGAAATGGAAATTGTTCCTGATAAGATTTATCTGAAAATTGTTGTAAATGAAAAAGATTTCAAAGGAAAAGAAGACCTTCAGAAATTGGAGAAATCGATGATTCAGGCGCTTTCCAAAATAGGAATCGATGTGTCAGAACAACTTACAATCAGAGACATGGCAAGTAACTTTCAAAAGTACTGGCTAAAAGGAACCGAAATCAATTCAGTTAAAGAATACCAGCTAAAAGTAGAAAGCGCCAATACAGCCGGCCAGGTAATCAGGGATCTTGAAACTTTAGGATTATCAAATATTTCTGTTGAAAAAATTGACCATTCCAAAATACAGGAATTCAAAACCGAAGTAAAAGTGATGGCGATAAAAGCGGCAAAAGAAAAGGCGGTTTCATTAACCGGCGCAATCAATCAAAAAATTGGAAAAGCAATATACATCCAGGAACAAAATAACCACATCTATAATGCTCTTCAGGGAAAAGTTGCCGGAATATCAAATATCGCTGTCAGAGGATATGGCTATTCTGATGAAATGGAGTTAACACAACCTGACATTGAATTTGAAAAAATAAAACTGGAATACTCCATACTGGTAAGGTTTGAAATTGAGTAAGATGTCAATTAAATTCACTAAAATATGTATTATACTTAAAAACTATCTGCCCCTTATCTTATCACTTTTGTTCTTTTCTTCATGCCTGAAAGATGACGATGCCGGCGATGAACCAACCATTGATTGGGAAACATTTGGCTATGTAATAGACTGGACAGAAACAGGAAGTAAAACCGGCGACTCGGATTGGGAAAACATAAGCGACGGGCAACAACTGAGTTTCTTCTCTAACTATGTTGACGACGAACTTCGGCTGCCAAACAACGGAAAAATACTTTATGAGCCAAGTGTAATTACCGGAATAAAAAACGAAGACTATTTCGAACGCACCGACAGTACATTTGTTATTTATTCGTCTCCGTTACCTGAAGAAGCTGATACAATAATTGTTTCTTATTCTCTTATTGACAGTTCTACTTTAATTATAACAGACACAAGCGTTTCCCCTGTTGTTGAAATTAAATTTCAACGGAAGGATTAAAATACTAAATTAAATGCAGTTCGCGAATCGATAATTTATAAACCGGGTAATTGAAAAAATAATAAATGAAAATCCAGGAAGCATACAACAACTGGGCTGAACAATATGATAGCAATAAAAACCGGACAAGAGATTTGGAAGCGATTTCGTTGCAAAACACGCTGCAAAATATACCTTTTGAAACCTGCCTGGAAATAGGTTGCGGAACCGGGAAAAATACGGAATGGCTCATTCAAAAAGCACAAGAAGTTGTTGCTGTCGACTTTTCGGAAGGAATGCTTGCGGTTGCACAGGAAAAAATAAATTCAGATAAGGTAGAATTTCATCATGGCGATATTACCAAAAAATGGAACTTTGCCACTAAACAATTTGACCTGGTAACTTTCAGCCTTGTTCTGGAACACATCGAAAATCTCAGCGATATTTTTAAAAAAGCTGCTGATTTTGTGGTGACCGGAGGAATTGTATATGTTGGTGAACTGCATCCTTTTAAACAATACCAGGGAACAAAAGCCCGGTTTGAAAGCGACAATGGACAACAGGTGCTTACCTGTTTTAGCCATCATATTTCCGATTTTACACAAGCTGCCAAACAAAACGGCTTTCAAATTGCAGAAATCAATGAATATTTTGATGACGACAACAGAAATGCCCTTCCCAGAATATTGACCTTACTTTTGAAGAAGAGGTAATATCCATATTGGAAGCATTAAAACGCTGATAATTAACGGGAAAATTCTATTTTTACACGCAACCTTTGTCGGGATTTTTTATCTTTATTTAAAAAACCAAGATGAGTTCCCGAATCGTATTTGTAATTATTACCCTGTTGTTCCTTTATTCCTGTAACCGGGAAGAAATACCTGAAAATTTTTCCCCTGAAATTAGCTTTGAAGTTTCGAACTTTATAACTACACCAAATCCCCCTTTATACCTTGAGCTGACCTCAAACGGTTACTATTATTACTCCTACGGCATAAACCGGATTTTTCATTCCACTTTTGCCGGCGATACAACGTCATTTAAAACAGAATCAGAAGTTCTTTCTCTTGTTTTTAATCAGCGGTTTCACCGGCTTTACTTTGGAACACGGTCGAATTGTCTGGGAGTTTACGATGGCCAAAATATAAATTATTATACTCCTGAAAATTCAATCCTGCCTCGCGAACACGTAAAATATATGGATGTTGATAATGATGGTAATTTGTGGATTTGCTCTTCAAATAATGGCTCCGGTGGATTGTATCGCTTTGACGGAAAAGAATTTATTCATTTTTCAACTGAAAATTCACCTTTACACCACGATTTAATCCGGGGAATTTGTTGTCAAAATGCAGCTATTTATATCGTGGCAGGAGGAACAAGCGCAACCCATAAAGTTTTTAAAATCGAAAAGGAATCAGGTGACAACTATAAATGGAATGAAATCGTGAGCGAAGGATATTTTAATGATATCTGCGTTGATTTAAATGACAATGTGTATTTACTTTCTTCAGAAATAACGATCCTCTCCAAAAATGGAGAAAACAAAACAATAACACCGGAAACCGAGGGTGTGGAATATATTTATACTCAATTTAAAACAGACAAAAGAGCTTATATGTGGACATGCAAATTTCCGTGGGTTGGCAGCGGAGAATTCTTATCTGTTTTTGATGGAGAACTATGGCATCAACCCCCTGCTGATTTTCAGGTCGGAGCGCCAAATTGGATTGATGTGGATAACAACAATAATATCTGGTTTGCAACCTACAAAGGCATTTATATTTTAAACCAGTAAGTTATGAAAACTCAACTCATATTTCTGTTGATTTTATTCCTCCTTTATTCATGCAAAGATGAAATGGCGCAGGAAGATTTCTTGTCAGATTATTCTTCCGAAATTCGTTTTGATAATTCGGAATGGTTATTACAGGGTCGGGATATCTCTTGTATTGATTTTGACAGTGACGGAAACGCCTGGATAGCTTCAGGTTCCGATTTGATTTTTTACAACGGCACAGATACGCAAATATTTAATGCGGAATCTACAATAAATGATTTGGCTGTTGCACAAAACGGGACAGTATGGTTGGGAACACAGGACAAAGGGTTGGCGCGTTTTAAAGGAAAAAGTTTTAGGTGGTTTACAACGGATAACTCAATTATTCCCCGAAATTACATTCACAGTATAGCAGTGGATTCAAACAATAAAGTCTGGTTTTGCAGCGCCCAAAGCGATGACGGAGGTTTGATGAGCTACGATGGAAGACGGTTTAAACTTTTTTCTCCTGAAAATTCAATTTTGAATCAGCATGTTATTCAAAACCTGAAAATTGACAAAAATGATAATATTTATTTCCATACAACAGGAAAAGTAGGAAAAGCAGCCGTTTTCAAAATAAGTAACAGTGGAAAATGGGAACAACTTGGCGGAAACGATGCAAAATTTTACTGGTTAAATTCACTTGATGTTACCTCCGATTCCAAAGTCTTTATTTACACCGACCATTCCTTATCATCGTGTTTTAATTGTTATACCGATGAAATTCTGTATTACGAAAATGAAAAATGGAATGCCCTGGAAACTCCTTTTGATGTGAATTTTATGCCCTCATCGTTCTTTCTGGATAAACGCAATTATGTTTGGACAATTTTTAGCGGACCGAACGGCTATTTCAGTTTTTATGTTTTTGATGGTGATGTGTGGCATCAATCTGAGGAAGGCCAGGTTCCGGAAAAGTATTACAAATTCATAAAAACAGATGTAAACAACAACATTTGGCTGTGTACCAGCGATGGTATTCTTATCTTGAAACAGGAATAAAAATTAGAAATATCTTCTTACTTTTTCAGCATACTTTTCATATGCCTCTCCGTATACTTTTCGAAGAAATTTTTCCTCTTTCAGAATAAAAAAATGAACACCAAGGAAAGCAAGAAAGGTAAAACCGATAAAAAACAGGTTAGGAAAAATCAGCGCAATTCCCAGAAAATAAAGATCAAGCGAAAGAAAAAACGGATTACGTGAAATAGAAAATACGCCTGTAGTAACCAGTTTTCCCCTGTTACTTTCGTCAAGTCCAAAGCGCAGCGAAGTGTTAAAATGTACCAGAGTTACTGTCAAAAAAAACAAGGAAAGAAAAATAGAAACTGCTCCTGAAACTTTTAAAAAAATACTTCCAAAAAGCCATTTTACAAAGACATCGGGAAGGACTAAAAATGAAAGCTGAAAAGCCTGTTTTGTAATTTCGAAAAGCCAGAGCAAAAAAACGAGTCCAAAAACAGGGAAAAGAAACCTGGTTATTTTGTTCTTTTTCCCGGATTTTGAACTTACCTGAATACCCTTTTTCTTTAGCAGAAAAACCCGTAGCGTTAAAATTCCGGTAAGAACCCAAAAGCTCACAAATGGTAATCCATCGAAAAAATTCATTTATTCGTTATCCATTGATTTTGGACTAAGTTAATGAGGTTTATTTAAAAATAAACTTAAATCCCACCGAAACAATATTTGCTCTTAACCCATCGCTTCGCTCATAATGACTAAATTTTATATTTGCATTTTTTAAACCCAGCCTGCTAATTTTAAAATCGTTAAAAATATCATTGTAATTCAGGGCAACGCTATACTGATTACTGTTAAATTTCGCCAGGTCAGGATCGGAAGTATAATATTGTTCAGTTGACAAATGCGTTTCGTAGGGCGCATAATACTTCACCGCGTTTTGTGTGTAAAACCTGTACGATGGCGTAATTGAAAATTTTGGCCCAAACCGGACAGGCAAATCAATGTTTGCAGTATGAGCTTCTAATCCCCAGTCGTCGGTATAATACCGGTAATATGTTCTTAACACAAATGTTTCGTTGATGTAATAATTCACCCTCGCCCCAATTGGAATTTTAAATCGAGTTGACGGCAGACGCTCAATATCATCTGCCAGTTGGTAAACACCGCGGTTTTGTGGTGTTGTATAAACCGGAATATAATTAGCTTCACCAATATAGTAATTCGCTTTATCGGCAAAATAAATCCGGTGATAAGGTGTGGAAAGCAAACCCTCCTGTTTTACCAGATCGAAAAATAAAGCGGCCTGCAAGCGTTTACTCAAAATTTGAGACAGAAAAAATGACACAGAATATGAATTGCGTTCCTTATTTGTAAATGCAGTAAAATCATCGGGATGATAATTTGCAGAGATCGTTCCGTTCTGACTAATTACATCGACACCCGAAAAATATCCCTGATTTAAAAAGTTATTGCCATAAATAGCATATTCATGAAGTTCGGTGGGGTAAATAGGTTTCCATTGGTCAAGATACACCGTTCCTTTTAAGCCCAGTTCGGTATTTTTTTCATTAAATAAACCCGTTATGTTGCCACCAAAACCAACGGAGGTGTAGTCGTATTCATTTGAAAAAGAAACATTGGAACCCCAGATAAAATTCCTGGAATCGGAACTGTGGCTGTAATCAACATGCAACGAAATCAGTTCATCGCTTCGCGAGGCTCCTGATGAAGCAAGCCAGGGCGTCCCGGTAGGAGTACCGGAAGTACCGGGTCGAAAATCATCTTCTTCTTCTTCGTGCTCGTCATCATCATCATCTTCCCCTCCACGTGATGCCCCGCTGCTGTTGAACGGATTTATGTTACTCGAAGAAGCAGAAGTGTAGGCCGAAATTCCTGCATCAATGGTTAACACGTCATCATCGTTTAGCGGCAGGCTAATTACAATTGTAGGTGTTCCGTCGGTTAGTTCTTCAGTTCCTACTCCCCCGCCAACTGCAGAATGATCCCCCTCTTGCTGATAAAGACTCATTAAAAAATCAACCTCTGCATTTTCGAGTACTTTTTTCTTGTACACTTTTGTCGAATCCTGATTTTGCGCCAAACACAGCACAAAACCTCCAAAAATAAAAAAGACCGTGAATAGTATTTTTTTCATAACAAAATACTAATTACAACCACAGCCGCCGCCGGTTTTTCCACCGTTTGCACCGGCAGCTCCTTCGCGGTAAACCTGAAAGTTTGTTTCAAAACGTTCGTTTGAATTTGCGGCCAGTTTCATATCGGCATCATTAACATAAACCTTTTCATACTCTTTTACTGTTGCACAGGATGCCAGTAAAAAAAGAGTAAAAAGGATTGGAACAATTTTTTTCATTTTGTTGAATTTAATTTTATGTTTTCTGAATTATAGATTTTTCCCTGATCATCGACAATGACGCATTCTACACCCGGCAATTGATTAATAAAATCCAGGCCTGTTTCTTTTCCCATTACAAAAACTGAGGTAGCCAAAGCATCCGCCAGTTCGGCTTTTGGTGCAAAAATGCTAACACTGGTAAGCCCGCTTACCGGCCAGCCTGTCCTCGGGTCGATAATATGAGTATATTTTATCCCGTTGAATTCGACATATTTCTCGTAATTCCCCGAAGTAACCACTGAACTGTTATCGAGAGGAAACCAGGAAAATACCTTGTTTTTATTCAAGGGGTTGGTTATTCCCACCATCCATGGGGTTTTGTCGGGTTGTGTTCCCCAGGTAGTTAAGTCGCCTGAAGCATTAATGATTCCTGCTTTTACTCCTTTTGAAATTAAGAGCTGTTTGGCTTTATCGGCGGCATAACCTTTGCCAAGTGCCCCAAAACCAATCCGCATTCCTTTGTTTTTCAGAAACACCGTTTGATTTTGCGGGTCAAAGATAATATTTTTGTAACCGACTTTTGAAACAGAAGCAGCTACTTCTTCTTTGGTTGGTCGTTCCTTCATCGAACCGTCAAATTTCCAAATCCGGTCCATTGAAGCATAACTAATATCGAAAGCTCCGCTGGTGAGTTCAGAAATTTTGATGGAACGGCCAATTAAATCAAATAGTTCTTCATCTACTTTTACAGGTTGAATACCAGCGTTCTCTACAATTTTTGCTGTCTCAGAAAGGGTATCCCACGAGGAAATCATCTTCTCAATCCGGCTTATTTCAGCAACTGCCAAATCAATATATTTATTTCCTTCGGTTTCACTATCAGCTACCACCGTAATATCAAAACGGCTTCCCATCAATTTCAAAACCCTGGTATATTTTTCCTGAGATGAAAGAAGAACCGGAAAAAGGAAAAACACCAAATAAAAGATAGGTTTCACAACCAATTACTTTTCAAATGAATGTAACATTACAATGTAGTCCTTCGGACTAACATTTTTATATCCTGTTGTTCCGAGCACATTCCCATTTTTATCAAGAACTTCAACCATGGGGAAAAGACCTTTTTTGTTGTAAGTCTCCGCTAAACGATTATTCTGTTCCTGCTGTTCTTTTGAAAGTTTGTTGGCTTTCCGTTTTGGAAAATCGGCCCGAAGCAAAACAAAATGCTCTTCTGAATCTTTTATAAAATCCTGTGACTCCCAAATTTCTTTTTCCAGTTTCATACACGGAATACACCAGTCGGAGCCAGAGAAAACGAGCAAAATATTTTTTCTCTCTTCAGAAGCTCGCTTTTTTGCTGTTTCGAAATTGGTTTCCCATTTCTGAGCATGGATAGTGTTTACAACAAAAATTGCAGAAGCAATCAAAATTAACTTTTTCACACTGTTTTCTATTTAAATTAAACTTGAGTTCAATTATAAAAAGTGGTTATTTGTTGTAGTTGAATCAGCTAAAAAACGAACCAATTGTTATTTTGTTATTCACAATTGGGTAAAAAGATGATTTTTTCTTTTATTTTAAAGTAAATTAACAAAAAAAAGAAGCAATAATATTTCCAGCGTTACCGAACTCCCCTGGCTGCAGGCAGACGAATTTTCAAAAATTCAAGAACTCCGCTGTTTCTAAAATTACAGTTTGAGCAATTAATCCCACCAACTTCTGGTTGAAACGGCAAATTTACCACCGCCTGTAAATACTAATGTTAGGCCACCTAAAAAGAAAAGTCCAAGTGTTTCAATGGCCCAGGTTCCCCTTTCTGTAAGTGCAAAAATATCATTTGGATGGGCGAGTAAAGCCGCAACAAGCATATTAAATGAGAATACCATCGCTGCAAGGCGCGTTCGATATCCCACAATCATTAACAAAGGCGCTATCACCTCTCCTACATAAACCCCGTAAGCAATAAAACCAGGCAACCCTTTTTCAATTAAACTGTTTGATATTCCTTCCACGCCATTAACAACTTTGCCGTATCCATGCAAAATCATTAATATCCCCATTGTTAATCTCAAAATCAGCAGTCCGGCGCCGTATCCCCGTCGTGAACCCATCTTATTTATTTTTTGTATTTAAAAATAAAAACATAAAAAGCTGCTAAAGGTTCTCAAGCCACTCTTCCAAAAGATCGATTGATTTTATCATTTTTGGGCAATAGCTTTTTAAAAATCCATTATCAATTGGTTTATCCTTAAAATAGTTCATTGCTTTATCCAAAACCATTTCGCCATCAAAATCAACATAAGCCATCCGGCAGGTTAATTCTTCCGGTTGGCGGCCAAAATCCATTCCGGGTAAAAAAGCAACTCCGGTAGCTTTGAGCACCGCCTCACATAATTCAAACGAAGTTAAAATGCCTTTTGAAGCCAGTTTTTCACGATAAAAGTTAAAATTCGGAAATAAATAAAATCCGCCTTTTGGGGAAGGTAAGGTAATATTAATCGCCCTTAAACGATCGGCCATATAATTTCCAAGTGCTTTTAAAATCTTCCGCGAATAAACCAGATACTCATCAATTTCTTTATGCTCCTCAAAAGCGGTAATCGCGGCATATTGAATTGGTGCACTTGTTGATGTAAATGTTTCTGAAGCCACAATGGCCATTGCATTTTGCAGCCAGCGTAAATTTTCGGGAAAGGTAAAAGTTCCCAACCGCCAACCACCTGCACCGGCCCATTTACTTAATCCGCTGCTAATAATTGTCCCTTCAGGATAGTATCGAGATATGGAAACATGGTTCCCTTCATGATCGAGCAAACCATAAATTTCATCGGATATCAGAATCAGGTTGTACTTCCGTGCCACTTCAGCCAGTTTTTTTAACCGTTCTTCCGGATAAGTTGAACCCGTTGGATTGGAAGGGTAATTCAGAATAACAACTCTCGGCCGGTCGGGATCAGAACGACAAATCAAATCCAGTTTTTCGGGACTCAGCCGCCAATTACTTACTTCCGATGTGGGAACCCATGTAACATGGCGCCCGGCTATTCTGGCTTGTGGAGAATAGGAAACCCAACTCGGTGTAGGAATTATTAATTCGCCGTAATACACCAGTTGCAAAATAAAAATCAGTTCTTTTGAACCCGGGCCAATCATAATATCCTCCGGCGAACAAGGTGTTCCTTCGTGCCGGTAATTAAAATCCGCTATGGCTTCGCGCAGTTTCATCAAACCTTTTACAGGCAGATAATCCTTTTGATGTGCATTTCGTTGTAAAGCTTCCTGAACAATTTTTGGCACCGGAAAAGGAGATTGACCTAATCCAAGCTTATAAACCGTTTTTCCCTGCTGAATCAACTCGTTACTGCGTTCGTTAATCACGAGTGTTGCCGATTGGTTCAATCCACGAACATTCAAATTCAGGTTAACAAAGTGGTTGCTTTTACGAATTTCTCCCATAATTTTGAAATATTAGTTTCTGCACAAATACAAATTAAGCATCCTCTTACTTTTATCCCATTTTATTTTGTATTTTTTCAAAAAATTAACCATAAAATATTTTTTTGGCATAATTGGTCTTGAAAACATTGAATACTAGAATATTCGGCAAGTTTTTTGTGTCCTATTCTGCATTACAATAAAACTATGAGCTACCAAATTTATCAAACTTGTACACCGGCAGTCTCTTTTCAAAAAATTAATTTGCTTTTTCTTTTTACTCTTTTCTCCATATTCGGGTCGTCTCAAAATCCCTTTGAAACTTCTCAAAACAATCTCACCATTGAAATGCTTATGAGCACCGAAATCAATACCTTAAAAAAAGGAAACCTTAAAAATTTACGAGCTAAATATCTGTTTGTTCCCAAAAGTGACGAAAGACAAAAAGTAATTTCAATTCTTTACCATTCACACCCCGAAGCAGATTTTACCGATATTTTAAAAGGACAGTATACCTGGAAAAAATTACACAGCAATTACTCGGTTTCGTACGACGCCAGAATTAAAACGAACAACTATCTGTATCCTGTTAAAAGCACTCCTTTTCCGGTAATAGATATTCCTGACAGTTTAAAAAACTTCCTGAGATTTGACGATATTATCAATCAAAAAAAAATAATTGAAAAAACAGCCTTGGAACTTGTCAGACATGAAACAGAGTTATACAATGCTGTTTTTAATATTGGGTACTGGATATATGAAAATATAGATTATTTGAGAACAGGTTTTGAAACAATTGAATCGGCGTCCACCGTCTTTAATACAAAATTTGGCGATTGCGATGAAATATCCGTTCTCTATCTTTCCATGCTGCGATCGGTTTATATTCCTTCCCGTCTGGTTTCGGGCATTGCCAAGGGTGAGTTCGGCTTTAATTATCATGCCTGGGTTGAAGTATTTTTTGAAAATACAGGATGGGTTCCTTTTGATGCCACTTTCAGACAATTCGGATATGTCGACCAAAGCCACATTAAATTGGCACAACACCATACCGTTTCAGAAATGTTTTCAACTACGTGGGAATTTCTTCCTTTTTTTGGCGATATAGAAATAGAAAGTGAAGAATTACCCGTTGTATCGGCTCAGATAACAGCTCAACAAAATGTTTCAACACAAAATTTTACCATTCAAATTTTTCCTTTTACTGAAAAAGTAGGAATATATTCTTCCTATCCCGTTAAAATATTGATAAAAAACAATACTCCTTTTTTTTCATCAGAAATGTTCTATTTAAACTACGCTTCCGACGTGGAAATAAATATTGAAAAAGAAAAGTATTTGTTAAGTTTTGCTCCGCATGAAACCAAAGAAATCAATTTATATCTAACGTATTCCGGTATAAAATATTCGAATTACCGCTACACTTCTTTGTTTGAAGTTTTTAACCGAACGGGAATAAATGACACTACCACAGTAATTTTTTATCCAGGAGCCAAAATAATCTCAGAAAAAATGGCAACCACAATTCTTGATACATTTTCTGTTCCGAAGGTTGTAGATGAGCACAATAACAATTTCTGACAAGATATCAGATATTAAAATTTTATCTATTTTTACGGTGTTGTTTCAAAAAGAAATCAATGATTTTAAAACCGCATAAATCGAATTTGCCCGGAGCTTACCGCTGTCTTTACAGCTGCCGGATGTTTTATGCTTAGTCTTTTTTCCCAAACAAATCCTTTATCCATTTTTCATTTTTTTCGTATGCTTTAAATGGCATAACTATTTTCAAATCATATATTACGAAAATGACTTTCACAAAAATAAAAAACACAAAAACCCCGGAGCGCCTGGCTGGTGCAGAAGGGAATTTTTATAATCCGCATAAAAATAACGGTCCGGGAATGAACGAAAGAATCCGTCGTTTACGCAAACAAAGCGTAGAAACACAGGAATCACTTTCCATTGAAAGAGCTTTAATTACCACCAAATTTTATAAAGAAAACGAAGGAAAATATTCGGCACCGGTGATGCGTGCCCTGAATTTTCTGGAAATTTGCAAGCAAAAAACCATTTATATCGGCGCTGATGAACTGATTGTTGCAGAACGCGGCCCATCGCCAAAATCGGTTCCCACCTTCCCGGAACTCACCTGCCACAGCGTAGATGATTTTCATGTTTTGAATACACGCGATCAGCAGCGTTATACCATTTCACAGGAAGATATTGACACCTACGAACATGAAGTTATTCCTTACTGGAAAGGGCGCACCATGCGCGAACGAATTTTCAGCCACGTACCAAAAGAATGGCAGGCTGCCTATGAAGCGGGAGTTTTCACAGAATTTATGGAACAACGTGCTCCCGGACACACTGCGCTCGACGGGAAAATATACCGGAAAGGAATGCTCGATTTCAAAAAAGAAATCAACGAACATATTCAGCGGCTCGATTTTATGAACGACCAGGAAGCCACCGACAAGCTGGAAGAATTAAAAGCGATGGATATTTCGTGCGATGCAGCCATTGTTTTTGCTGAACGACACGCTGCTTTGGCAGAGAAAATGGCGGAAAAAGAAACTAATCCTAAACGTATTGAGGAATTAAAAAAAATAGCTGAAGTATGTCGTTGGGTACCGGCGCATGCCCCGCGAAATGTTTGGGAAGCCATTCAAATGTACTGGTTTGTACATTTGGGAACCGTAACCGAATTGAATGGCTGGGATGCCATGAATCCCGGGCATTTTGACCAGCACCTGCAGCCTTTTTATGAAAAGGAAATTGCTGAAGAAACACTCACCCGCGATGAAGCCAAAGAACTCATCAGTTGTTTCTGGATAAAGGTGAACAACCATCCTGCCCCGCCAAAAGTGGGAATTACCGCACGCGAAAGCGGAACTTTTAACGATTTTACCAACATCAATATAGGCGGAGTAAAAGCTGACGGATCAAATGGAGTGAGTGAAGTTTCCTACATCATGCTCGAAATAATAGAAGATTTGCATATTCTTCAGCCCGGAAACTCGGTTCACATCAGTGCCAAAACACCCGATCATTTTCTGAATGCTGCTTGCAAAGTGATCCGGCAGGGGCACGGTTATCCTTCCGTTTTTAACCCGGATATTTATATTCAGGAATTGATGCGCCAGGGAAAATCATTACAGGATGCCCGCGAAGGAGGGTGTAGCGGTTGTATTGAAGTAGGCGCTTTTGGAAAAGAAGCTTACCTGCTAACCGGTTATCTGAATGTTCCAAAAGTACTGGAAATTACGCTAAATAACGGAATCGATCCGCTTACCGGGAAGGTCGCAGGGATTCAAACCGGAGATCCCCGTGAATTTAAAAACTATGAAGAATTATATGATGCGTTTTTGAAACAACTAAATTTTGTGGTCGACCAAAAAGTAAGAGTTAGTAACTACATCGACCAGATGTTTGCCAAATATGCACCGGCACCCTTTCTTTCAGTAGTTATCGAAGATTGTATTTCAAACGGAAAAGATTACTATAACGGAGGACCACGCTACAACACAAGCTATATTCAATGTACCGGCTTAGGTACGACTACCGACAGTCTTTCAGTTCTGAAAAAACATGTTTTTGAGGACAAGACATTTAGCATGGAAACCCTGCTGAATGCCATTTCAAAAAATTACGTCGGTGAAGAAGCGCTGCGGCAGCGTATCATAAACCGCACTCCATTTTTTGGTAACGATGACGAAATTGCCGATTCTATTGCCTTACGTGTTTACGACGATTTATTGGCTGCCATCGACGGAAAACCCAACGTAAAAGGCGGGCAGTATCATTTAAACATGCTTTCGACCACCTGCCATGTATATTTTGGAAAAGTTTTGGGTGCCACACCAAACGGGCGTTTTTCCGGAAAATCAATTTCCGACGGAACTTCACCTTCGCATGGTTGCGATACCCACGGGCCCACCAATGTTATCCGTTCGCTGGGAAAACTCGACCAGGTAAGATCGGGTGGAACCTTGCTGAACCTGCGTTTTGTTCCAAGTTTATTAAAACGTGAAAAAGATGTGGAGAAACTGGGGCACCTCATCCGAAGCTATTTTACTTTGGGTGGTCACCACATTCAGTTCAACATTGTGGATACAGCAACACTGCTTGCAGCACAGGCATGCCCGGAAGATTATAAGGATCTGATGGTTCGAATGGCCGGTTACAGCGATTATTTTAACGACATGAATGCTGACCTTCAACAGGAAATCATCGACCGGACAGAAAATGAAGGTTTTTAAATTGAATAATTAGTACAGCGTAGTGAGTAATGAGAAAAAGACAAAAATCAACTGAATGGTTTTGACATTGGTTTTTGACTATTGAGACTTAATTGGTTTTTGGAATTTGCATTTTGATGCTTCCATTCTTATTATTCACTACTAAAATATCATCGCAAAACATGATTCCACTCATATTTGATATACGTCGCTATTCCATAAACGACGGCCCGGGTATCCGGATTACTATTTTTATGAAAGGCTGTCCGCTGCGTTGTGCCTGGTGCCATAATCCGGAAAGCCAATCGCCAAAAGTACAGAAGCTATACACGGCTTCGAAATGTATTGGCGCACAGGATTGTATTGAGGTTTGTCCGGAGAATGCGCTGACTTTAACCCCGGAAGGAATTATAACCGACGGGGAAAAATGTACACTTTGCGGATTATGCGCCGATGCCTGCCCGACAAAAGCCATTGAAATGTCAGGAAAAATATATGAAACAAACGAGCTTCTGAAAATTATTGAAAAAGAACGGGTTCACATCGACCAGTCGGGTGGTGGTGTTACCTTTTCTGGTGGGGAACCAACCATGTATGCGGATTTCCTGATAAAAATGCTCGATGCCTGCGGTAAAAAGGGCCTGCACCGTGCGGTAGATACATGTGGTTTTACAAAATCAGAAACTTTGCTGGAAGTAGCCCAACGCACCGACCTTTTTCTTTTCGATCTGAAATTAATGGATCCTATCAAACATAAAAAATGGACCGGTGTTGACAATCAACTTATTCTTAAAAACCTGAAGCTACTGGCTGAAACAGGAGCAAACATCAACATTCGTATTCCATTTATAAAAAATGTAAATACCAGTGAAGATGAAGTAAAAAAAATGGCAGATTTTATTTCAGAGTTGCCGGGTGATAAACCGATGGTTAACCTGTTACCGTATCATAATATTGCTACCGGAAAATACCAGAAGCTGGAACAGGATTACAATGCCGGTGAAATGGATGAACCTTCGGAAGATGAGATTGAAAAAGCCACTAAAATTTTTAATTCATTTGGTTTAAAAGTTGAAGTTGGCGGATAAAAACTCCTGCAGAAAAACAGGAGCTTTTATTCTTATCCAAAGGCCCTTTCTTATTTTTTATTATTTTCCTTTTCCCCAGGTCAAAACAATTACCAATCCAATAATAGCCAAAAGAATAGTGTATACAATAACATCAACAAAAACAACCGTTAAATCATACTGAGTTGTCATCGAATACATCATTAAATCCATGGTAAGTCCCATTAAAAAACCAAAAATTGCCCCGGTTTTTATACCGTCAATAATACTCGTTGCTCCAGACCATTTCAAAACCAGTGTCACGAGCAGTCCTAAAACCAGGTTGGATAAAATCATTGCCCACCAAACCATTTGGTCATCCGGTCGGTTTAAACTGGCATCTGAATGAGCAGCCATAAAATCGGCTAATAACATTCCGTAAACAACCCATCCGAGAAAGAAAAAAGCAATCCCGCCAAAAATAGTTCCTCGTAAAATTTTCATAGTAGTTCAGTTTTTAAATTAACAAATTATAATTTACGACGTTTTTTTTAAAGTTCACATTCCATATAAAAAAGTGTTTGATTATTTTCCCTTTTTAAAACGCTAATTTTTTATCCCCGCTAATTTTTGAATCTTCAATTCAACTTTTTCAAAAAATCGTACTTTTAACAGATTTATTTAAATCATTCGCTAAAATGAAGTTGAAAAATTTTATCACATCCTTTTTACTGGTTTTTGTAACCCTAACTGTAACTGCTCAAAATAACCCTGAGCCAAAACAATTTCTGAAAACCTTTCACAACATTTCGAGTAACAAAATTTTGCAGTTTGCTGAAGAGTTGAGTTCTGATAAATACAAGGGCCGTTTATCGGGTTCTCCTGAATATTTGGAAGCGGCGCAGTGGTGTGCCGGCAAATTTAAAGAATGGGGTGTTCTGCCGGCAAATAACGGAAGTTATTTTCAGTATTTTCCAAATGAATATTCAGAAGTATTCACAAAAGGAAAAGTGACTTATTCATCTCAAAAAGGTGAAAAAATTCAACTTCAATTTTCCGATGATTATCTCCCGGGATCCAATTCTGCATCGGGAACCGTAAGTGGAAATCTGGTGTATGTAGGTTATGGGATTACCGCACCCGAATTGGATTATGACGATTACAAAAATGTGGATGTAAAAGGTAAAGTTATTCTGCTCGAATCAGGAATTCCTTATACCAGAAACGACACAACACTTGCCAGTTGGACACCATACGCTTATCACCGGTACAAATTCAGAAATGCAGTTAAACACGGGGCTGCAGGTATGTTGTACATCAGCAAACTGGCCAATCCGAATACCGTAAACCTCGAAAACTTTGTTTACGCACACATCGACCAAAAAATTGCGGAACAAATTTTTTCAGATGCAGGGAAAAACTATTCAGAAATAAAAACGGAACTTTCCAAAATGAAAACTCCATCATTTGCTTTGCCTGCAAATCAAACCGTTTCCATTACGGCAAAAACCCAATATTTTCCCGATGCAAAAGCATGTAACGTAATTGGAAAAATAGAAGGTAGTGACCCGGTTCTTAAAAACGAGGTAATTATTGTTGGAGGTCACCTCGACGGACAAGGTTATTTGGGTGAAATTTTTCCAAGTGCACTTGACAATGCTTCAGGTGTTGCCGATATTTTGGGAGCTGCAAAAGCTTTTGCTGAATCGGAAATAAAACCCAAACGAACAGTGTTGTTTATTTTACTTGGCGGTGAAGAATGTGGTTTATACGGAAGTAAGTTTTATGCTGAAAATCCGCTTTTCCCAATAGATAAAACGCTTCTGATGATCAATCTTGATATGGTTGGTAATGGTAGCGGCTTTCATATTGCCAACGGAAAAAGTTATCCCGAACTATTCGCACATTTTGAAAAAGTAAACACCAAATATTTACATCGGAAAATGGGGGCTTCGGAGTGGAGAAAAAATTACGGCCGCCCGCGTTCCGATGCCTCAAACTTTGAAAATGCAGGAATAACCACATTCTCTCTTTATACTTCCGGAAGTGTTTTCCCGGTACATTATCATCAACCTCTTGACAAAACCGATGTACTCACTCCTGAGATAATGGAAGATGCTGCGAAATTGCTCTACCTTGGAATACTGGGAATTGCAAATGATGAAAATCTTAAAATGAACTAAACCTGAAATAAACAGTTTCAATAAAAAAAGAAAAATGCAACTTGAAGGTAACATACGCAAAATGCGAACTCAGCTCACCTACCCGGTAAGTTATTTTTTGCCCGTTGGCGAAAACAAAGTTGAAATGAACAAACTGGTTGGCAAAGACATTTCGATGAATTTTACAGGTCAAATCAACTGTGTTTCATGTGGAAAAATAACCAAAACCTCTTTTAACCAGGGATTTTGTTACAATTGTATGCAAACTGCTCCCGAGGCGAGCGAATCCATCATCCGGCCCGAACTTTCAAAGTCTCACCTTGGAATAGCACGCGATATGGAATGGGCAAAAAAACACGATCTCATTGACCATTTTGTTTACCTGGCAGTTGCAAACGATATTAAAGTTGGTGTTACACGAGAGCACCAGATTCCAACGCGTTGGATTGATCAGGGTGCAAGTTTCGCCATAAAGCTTGCCAAAACACCCAACCGCCATATCGCCGGTATTTTGGAAATTTTCCTAAAAAAACATATTTCCGATAAAACCAACTGGCGGGCAATGCTAAAAAACGAAATAGCAGAAAACATTGACCTTCAAAAAGAAAAAGAGAAAATCATTCAGTTTCTGCCTGCGGAACTTCAAAAATATGTGGAAAAGGATAATGAAATCACATCGATTAAATATCCCGTAAACGAATATCCAAAGAAACTAAAAAGCGTTTCGTTTGATAAAATTCAAAAAATAGAAGGAATGATTAAAGGAATTAAAGGGCAATATTTAATTTTTGATGATGATACGGTTTTAAACATTCGGAAGCATAATGGTTATTTTTTACAGATAAATTATTAATATTTAAAAAAAAACCGATTTCCTCTAACAAAATGAAAACTGAACCTACTCATTTTCAAAATATTCTAAAATATGCCGAATATTAAATAGCTGTAAAACATTTCAATTTTAGCGATTTACGTGACTTTTCTCGCATCACAAAAAAATAAAATTTCTTTAATTTGCTACAGAATTGGTTTAATATCCCAATTCAACTAAAACCGATTTAATAAATACTATAATGGAAAACTTAGACTGGAAAAATCTGGGATTTGGGTATCGCGACACCGACTATAATGTACGCTGTTATTTTAAAAACGGAGCGTGGGGAGAACTTGAAGTTAGTACTTCCAACCGGATTGACATTCACATGTCGGCAACGGCGTTGCATTACGGCCAGGAAGCTTTTGAAGGATTAAAAGCTTTTAAAGGCAGAGACGGGAAAATCCGGATTTTCAGGATGGACGAAAACGCCAAACGTATGCAGAATTCCAGCGATGGAATCCTGATGGCAAAACTTCCGGTTGAAAAGTTTATGGAAGCAGTTCGAATTGCTGTGAAAAAAAATGAACGTTTTGTGCCGCCTTGTGAGAGCGGAGCAGCACTTTATATTCGCCCCTTATTAATTGGTACCAGTCCTCAGATTGGTGTAAAACCTGCAGAAGAATATTTGTTTATGGTGTTTGTAATGCCTGTCGGACCTTATTTTCCTGAAGGATTTAAACCTACAGATTTGGTCATTTACCGTGAATACGACCGTGCAGCTCCACAGGGAACAGGAAAATACAAAGTTGGTGGAAACTATGCTGCCAGTATGTATGAAGGAAAAAAAGCCAAGGAAAACGGTTTTTCAGCTGTACTATATCTCGACAGCCGTGAGAAAAAATACCTTGACGAATGTGGACCGGCTAATTTTTTCGGAATTAAAAACAATACCTATATTACACCACTATCCGATTCTATTTTACCATCAATAACCAACAAAAGCCTTATGGTTTTGGCAGATGAAATGGGATTAAACGTAGAACGCCGGAAAGTTCCGTACGATGAACTTGCCGAATTTGAAGAAGTTGGAGCCTGCGGTACTGCAGCCGTAATTTCGCCTATAAAAGGCGTTTACGACTCGGATAAAGATAAATGGTTTAAATATGGTGAAGAACCAGGAGAATGGAGTACAAAACTGTACAATAAACTCCGGGCCATACAATACGGTGACGAGCCAGATACTCACGGATGGGTAGAAATTGTGGAATAATATTTATATACATTGAAAAGCTTCGGAAATTCCGAGGCTTTTTTTATAATTGCTTTACCAAATATCCTTTGTCTTTCATTTGCTGGAGAACTCCGCCCGGACCAAACAAATGCAGCGCTCCAACTACAACAAATTCCGTGTCAGGTGTTTCTAAATAATCTTCAAGTTGCGGAATCCAGTTGTTATTTCTATCCAAAAGCAAAAACTGATAGATTTCGGGAAACGTTTGTTTAAACTCTTTGTTCAATTCCTGCATCACTTTTTTATCCCCGGTTTTCCAAGAAGCAATAATCTCATCAAACATCGCATTGTTTTGCTCTATATCTTTCAAAGAATACAAAACAAAATCATCTTCATCAACCTGTGTTAATTGTTTCATAAAACTCAACTGTTCTTCAAATGTTTCGAGATACAAAAATGATTTCCCTTTTTTATTCGCCTCATCACTTAACTGAACATCTACCCCTTCTTTTGTGACTCCATTTTTTAACAATACCATTTGTGTTAAATTCAGAACCACAGTAAAGGGCTTTAATTTTTGAATACCTTCCAACCGAATACCATAATTGCCACAGGCAGAATCGAGCTTGTTGTAAACATTTTCACTAAAAACGGATTTTAATGTTTTATCATCCTGAAATGTCATAATTTCCATTAGATAGGGAGCATTTGCCGGATCATTTACTTTGGAAATATCGGTTTCCAAAACAAGAATTTCGGAATTATCCAACGTTTTTAAAAATTCATCAGGAAGAGGAAAGTCCTGTTCGCGAAGCTTGTGAATACTGCCGCCAACAAAGATTTTTGCTCCTTTTTTGTCTTCGATAACATAAACCGAAGATTGAGAAAACACCGGAAAAAAAATTACCAGGATAAGAACAGCAGAAATAATTGTACGTTTCATTGGGCTATTTGATTTTGGGTTAAAAAACTTAAAGATACATTTTTAAGCAGAAAATCTATCTGAATATTTCTCTAGAAGGACGCCTGCCCATTGTAGTTCAGCCGGAACTATACTGAGCTAAAAAAAACTATATTCTTACTGTAACAATATAAAAAGTTCTTCGTCTTATTTTTGTAAACAGTGTTGAAAACAAATGACAATAAGCGAATACAATTCCTCAATTGATCTTTATTCCGATCGGTTATACCGGTTTGTTTTAAAGAGCATTAAGGATGTTCAGCGAGCTGAGGATATTGTACAGGACAGTTACGAAAAGTTGTGGAAAAACGTGGAAAATGTAAACGCTGAAAAAGTACGTTCATATTTATTTACCACCGCTTACCACACCATGATTGACATTATTCGTAAAGATAAACGTTCAGCATTTTCTGAAGACCTGAAACTTACTGAAGAAAGCCATGAAAACAATTATTCAGATTTGAGTGAGGTACTAAAAGAGGCGGTCGGAAAATTACCGGAAATTCAGCGTATGGTGCTGCTTCTTCGTGACTATGAAGGCTACTCCTATCAGGAAATCGGTGAAATGGCTACCTTAAGCGAATCGCAGGTAAAAGTATACATTTACCGTGCGAGGGTATTTTTGAAAAAATATATTGGAAACATTGAAGTTGTTGTGTGATGAAGATCAATAAAAATAATTACGAATCGTATTTTGTCGACTATCTTGAAGGTAACCTCGACGAGAAGCTGGTAGATGATTTTATTGAATTTCTTCAGCAAAATCCTGAATTAAAAAAAGAACTCTCTCTTTTTGATTCTGTTTCTGTTATTCCTGAAAAAATTGAATTTACACAAAAGAAAAAATTATATAAAGAAAAATACGACGGTGAAAACGCTTTTAACCAGGCAGCCATTGAACGTTTAGAAGGTGAAATTTCGGAAAAAGAAAACAAAAACTTTGAAAAATATCTTTCAAAACATCCTGAAAAAAAGAAGGAAGAGGTACTGTTTAGTTACACAAAGCTCCAGCCCGATGAGTCGCTTGTATTTAAGAAAAAACAAAAATTGTATCATTATTCTGCCGGTAGAACTGTTCTGTTGTGGTCAGCCAGAATAGCAGCAGTATTAGTTTTGGCATTTATGGTTTATGTTCTGACCGATCAGAAAGCAAATAATCTCATTCCTGACAGCCAGGTTGTTTCTTTAGAAAAAGATAACACAAAAAAAGATGCTGATCCGGTTACAAAAGAAACCGAAAACATAGAAACTCCTGTTGAACAGGACAAAACAAAAGAAAAAGAACAAAAGGTAAAAAAAGAAATAAAGACCACTGATCCTGTGGTAAAAAAACCTGCACCAAAAGCAAAAGAAACAAAAAGCCTGCGTGAAACAACCAAAGGGAGAATGGGAGGTGAAGACCTGGCTTTACATAGAATTCCTCTCGATGTTCCATCAAAGATGAATGGCATTACAGCCTCGGTAAAAACAACAATTTTAGATGTTCCTCTCGCAACAATGAAATTACATAATGCAGAAACACCCGTTTATGAAGAAAGACTTTTGGCAGATGTTGTAAAAGAAAAAACCGGAATTGATAAACTTTCTTTAAATAAAATTAAAAAAGCAGGCTTAAATCTGGTATCAAACATTACAAAAGACAATTTGAGTTACGAAACCAACAAAAACGGCGATATTACAGAAATAAATTACGATTCCCGTTTGCTGGCATTTTCTATTCCTACGCACAACGAAGAAGCCGGAGAATAGCCCTCCGGTTAAAATTGCCTCATAACTGCGCTTCCAACCCTGCTCCTGAAATTCATATTGTATCTATTCTTTTTCAAAACTCATTATCGGGAAGCAACTTGCAACATTCCTTTTTTAACCCGGTGCTGCATTCAAAAACATTTTTCCTTCTTCTGTAACTTTTCAGAATACCTGACCGTCACAGCTACAGAAACAAAAATTAAAACAAATGAAACAATTAGTTACCGTAATTTTGTGCAGCGTAATAGCCATGAATGCTTTTGCACAAAGAGATACTACAGAAGTTAAAATGTTGAAAAAAAATGTAGTTACTGTAGTTGAGAACGAAGATGGAACCAAGGTAAAGGTTGGTAACGACAGAGGAGTTGAAGTTATTACCGATGACTGGGGTGACACAACACACATCCGCATTGGCAGGCGCACTTTTGATGTTGTAGACAACTGGAACGGAACTCATGTAAATGTAAGTAAAGAACCACGCGAAAAACATTGGTCAGGAAGTTTTAACCCCCACTGGGCTGGTATTGAAGTTGGAATGAATATGTTTTATGATACTGATTATTCACTTTACGGAGGCGATGAATTTTTTGACCTCATTCCCGGAAAATCACTTACCTGGAACTTTAATTTTGCAGAATGGGCATTCAAAAACGAAAAAAACAATTTTGGGCTTGTTACCGGGCTTGGTTTTAGTTTTTCAGATTATACATTTGACCGCGCCATTACCATCGAAAAAGAAAACGGAGATGGTATGATTGTTCCTGTTCCGCTTGACCCCGATGGCCTAAAAAAATCGAAACTTACAATGTCTTATTTAACGGCTCCCTTAATGTTTGAAATAAAAACACCGCTTCGTATGGGAGGTTCTCGTTTATACCTTGCAGGGGGTGTAATAGGTGGAATTAACATCGGTTCTCATACAAAATATAAATACCGCAAAGACAAAGAAAAACTAAGAAGTAATTTTAACATCAACACCTTCAAATACGAACTCACGGGAAGAATTGGTTTTGGCGACCTCTGTATATTCGCCAATTACAGCATGACTCCGTTGTTTAGCGACGGAAAAGGCCCCGAACTTTATCCCCTCATGATTGGCATTTCTTTCCCTAATATTTAAAATTTATCAACTAAAATAGAACACAAGAATACCGGGAATTATAATCCGGTATTTTTTTATTTAAAATTATTCAATAATCCTGATTTCAGTTTCCATTTCCATTGCTTTTTTATAGACAGCAGTAACTCCGCAATATTTTTCTTCGGATAATTTAACCGCCTTTTCCAACTTTTCCGCGGGTAAATCTTTCCCTTTAAACTGATAAACTACCTTCATTTTTGTATAGTGTTTCGGATGCTCGTCGGTTACATCTGCTTCAACAATCACGTTAAAAGCTTCAGGTTCAACCTTCATTTTTTTCAAAATCATAATTACGTCGATACCCGTGCAACCGGCCAGGGCAGATAACATCAGCCTTTTGGGTCTGTAGCCTAAATCGCTGCCTCCGCTTTCTTTATCCGCATCAACAACGATTTTATGCCCGTCCATATCTGCTTCAAAGGCCACTTTATCAGTCCACGACATATCTACAACATGTTTCATAATATCTTGTTTTTAAATAGTTTTCACTTAATTTGCATCGCAAATATACAACATCTAACTATCTACATAAATAGTTTTACTAAAATTGCCCGATATTGTATATTTAACGCGTTTTTAAAATTTTGTTTATTTGAATTTAACATTAAACGGAAATGAGAAGTGCAATTAAAAGGCCAACGGAGGAAGAAACAAATTTGAGCGGATTTCAACTATTTAAAAAACTGACAGAAGAGGAATTTAACCGCTTGAATTATGAAAAAACCTGCTCACTTTATAAAAAGGGTACGGTTATTTATCGGGAGGGTAGCAGGCTTACCGGATTTTTTTGTGTAACACGTGGAATTATTAAAATATTCAAAACCGGAATCGACGGAAAAGAACAAATAATCAGATTTGCCAAAAGAGGTGAAATAATTGCTTACCGTTCATTATTAAGCCAGGAGTTGGCGTGTACCACTGCGAAAGTTATCGACGAGGCCGTTCTTTGTCATGTCCCGTATCAGACACTTTTATACCTTATTCAAAGCAACTGGCAATTTTCACATCACATGTTGCAAATTGTTTGTGGCGAACTGCGCGAAGCCAACGATTATATCACCGATATTGCACAAAAAACTGTTCGCGAGAGACTGGCAGAAGTTTTGCTCATTTTGAAAGAAAATTTTGATTTGGATAATCAGAATACACTTCAAATCTCTCTCACTCGTGAGGAGTTGGCCAATATGGTTGGAACCGCCACTGAATCCGTAATACGTCTACTTTCAGAATTTAAACAGGATAAATTAATTGAATTACAGGGTAGAAAAATAAAATTCTTAGATATACACAGTTTAAGAAGAGTTGCAAATATTTAATATAAACCGGCATTTTGCCGGTTTTTTTGTGCCATACTTTTTAATCCTGTCTGACGTTTATTACAACGTATTGATTTCAATAACAAAAAACCGTTTAATATTATGAAACTATTTGGTATTCAAATGAACAGAAGAACATTTGTTCGTTGGAAAATATACATTGACCGCGCGAGAATGTACATCGGTTACATCAGTTTTGTTATGATTGCTTTTATGTTTTTAAATGATTTTGAAAACGAAAGTGTAAGGCATTTTCTCGATGAAAACAAGTTCATTACCTATCCGGTTATAATGATTTTATTTATGATTTTCTCGCTCGTTTTGGGGCGTTTGGATACAAAGCTTGGACTGAGGAAAGAAGAAATGCGAAACGCTTCAACCGAAAATCCCGTTATGATGGAAATCCTGAATAAATTAGAAAATATAGAAACACGACAGAATGTTTCGTCTTCTCAATAATATCTAAAATTTCTATATTGCAAAAAATTAAAACCTAATGCAAAAAAGGCACACAAATAGAATTAAATATTTCGAAGAACAGGGTATAACTACAGCCAAACATGTAATTCCTTATTTATCTGATTTAATTAAAATTGAACCAAAAACAGAAGTTTTAGAGATTGGTTGCGGGGAAGCTGGTAATCTTAAACCATTTATAGATATCGGTTGCAAAGCAACAGGAATAGATATTTCGCATGGCAAAATTAAACAGGCAGAAAAATTTTATTCCAATCATAAAAACAGAAATAATCTTGAACTTATTTGTGAAGACATTTATAAACATAATTCTCTGGATAAAAAATATGACTTGATTATGATGCGCGATGTGATTGAACACATTCTAAATCAAGAAAAGTTTATGGGTTTTATTAAACAGTTTTTAAAACCCGATGGGAAAATTTTTCTAGCTTTTCCTCCATGGCAAAATCCATTTGGAGGTCATCAACAAATTTGCGGCAGCAAATTACTATCTAAAATACCTTTTTTCCACTTATTACCTCAAAAAACATACCGGTTTATTCTTAAATCTTTTGGTGAAAATGAAAGTCAAATCAATACTCTTGTTGAAATAAAACAAACTGGTATTTCAATTGAAAGATTTGAAAGAATAATCAAACAGGAAAAATTTAGCATTGACAAACGAACTTACTATTTTATAAATCCAAATTATGAAACAAAATTTGGCTTGAAACCACGGACACAATCTAAATTAATTTCTTCAATTCCTTGGTTGCGAAATTTTTTTACTACAGCTATGTATTATGTTATTTCACAATCCACTCTTCAGGATTGAGTTTCTGATTCTCACGCCAGATCTGAAACTTGAGAATTGATTTATTCCCGTCTTCCAAATCAGTAAAAACCGTTCCGATGATCTGTTTGGTTGCCACCATATCTCCTTTTTTAACCACGACCTCTCTCAAGTTGGAGTATACGGTAAGGTAATTGCCGTGACGAATAATAACAGCTGTATTTCCTCCTGTGATACCAAAAACACGTGTGACTTCTCCGTTAAATATCGCTCTTACTTTTGAACCTGTTTCTGTGGCAATATTGATTCCGTTGTTCCGGATTTGCACATTTTTTAAAATCGGATGAGAATGAATACCGAAATGTTCAGTAATAACACCTCTTTCAACCGGCCAGGGAAGAAGTCGTTTATTCTGTTCAAAATTGTCGCCAACCAGTTTTTGTTCGGGAGCTAAAGCAAATGCGGGCGCTCCGGCATCAGTATTCTTGCGGGCTTCTTCTTCAATTATCCTCTGAATTTCATCCTCCAGTTGTTGTTCCACCCGACGCTGCTGGTTCAACTTTTGACGCAAACTGCGTTGCTGTTTTTGTAACTTTTGAAGCTCTTGATTTTGTTGTTGTTTTTCTGTTGTCAGTTTTTGAGTCTCTTCTCGTGTTTCACCAATCAATTGCTGTCTGGTTACTTTTTGTTCTGCCAGCTTTTTACTGCTCTCTGTTAACACTTCCTGAACGGAATTTATAGTCTCAGCCTGCGTTTTTCTTTGACTGGTGTACTGTTTCAAATACAAATACCTGCGGTAAGCCTGGTTAAAATCTTCGGCCGATAAAAGAAACATTACATTGTCATTGGCATTTTTGTTCCGGTACGCTGAACGAATCATTTCCGCATATTCTTCCTTTAACTTTTGTATATCTTCATCCAGCATTTTTACTACCAGTGTATTATTATCAATAAATTCTTGGTAAACATTAATTTCCTCTCTTGTATTGTTGATTACAATGTTTCTCTGGTGAATTTGATTATTTAAAAGCCTAAGCTGGTTCAGCGACGTTTTTTCGCTTTTTTCCGCTTCATTTAGCAATTTTGTAGTGTATTCTATTTCGGCAGCGGCTTCCTCTTTTTTCTTCTGAAGATCAGACAATGACTGGGCATAACAAACCGTATGTACAAAAAATAAAACGATACTTGTTACAACCAGAGTTTTCATTACCTTAAATTTTGGTTCTTCTAATGTAAAAGAAACTTATTTAATTTACCCTGATCTCTTCATATTTCTCGGGTATTCTCAAACTAAAAGATTTTACTTTTTCGGTAGAAAAACCACTCATTCTTACTTTTAAATTGACATCATTTTCGGGCGAATTGAAATTCATATCAATCAGGCCCGGATAATCCTTTTTCTCAAATTCCTCAAAATCGTCGAATGTAAGTAACAACTGCCGTTCGTTTGTTTTGTCTTCAATAATTAGCTTTGTTAAAGCAAAATTTACCGGTTCAAAAAACATTTTTTGAAGAATCAAAGCATCCTCATCCAATCTTTTTAACCTGCGATCTGCTTTAACCGTTTTTCCCTTCTCTTCTATCTTTACCAACTTCCTCTCTTTCTCTGACTGTAGCACGTAATGTCCGTTTTCAATAAACGAATCAAATGTTTTAAAGTCACGGTCTTTCGGATCATTTCTGTAAGAAAACGCATTGTTCGAAATAATAGACTGAATGGTGGCAAAATCAAGGTCAATATTCAATACCTTACTTAAATAGGAATAGTCATCAATAAAAAAATTTTTGTCGATGTAATTTACATATTTTACACTGTCGGGAGTAAGCAAAACTCTTCCTACCGGAATATTTAGTTTACTTATTGAAACTAAAATTTTATTGTCGCGGTGTGCTCTAAGGTTTACTTTAAAACTGGCTTTCGAAAAATTATCGGAAAACTGGCAGTTAATTCTTTTAATTGAAAAATAGCTGTAATCAAACGCATTCTTTTCTACTTGTTTTAGCAGTTTTCCGGTGCTCATAGGTTTTGCCTCAACCATTTCAATATTTCGTGCAGTACGGCAAGAAGAAAATCCTAAAAGCCCGAGTAGAATCATAAAAAACGGAAACTTTATTCCGCCCATCAAACCTACCTTCATTTATTCTTCAATGTATTTTTGTTCCTTTATTTTACGTTCCAAAACCTCGGAAGTACTTCCGCTGTTTTTTGCTTTTTCCCAGAACTGTTTGGCTTCGTCCAGTTTTTGAAGCATAAATAGAATATCACCATAATGTTCCAGCAATGTGGGGTTATCCTGACCTCCGTTATTTATTGCAGATTGCATATAAAATTTTGCGAGAGAATATTCACCCTTTTTAAACAGCACCCAGGCGTGTGTATCCAAATACGTCGGATTATCCGGAAACCGTTCAACCACTTTTCCACTCATCCTCTCCGCCTTATCCAGATTTTTTCCTGCAACCGACAAATAGTAAGCATAATTATTAAGTGCAATATAATTATCAGGGTCTAGTTCAACAGCTTTATCGAAAAATCCAAAAGCCTCCTCCTGATTTCCCAATTTATAAATTGCTTCTCCTTTTAACATTAAAAACTGACCTTGCAATTGTGGGTTATCAACAACATAATCCAGTCCTTCTTCCACGATGGTTTTGGTTTCCTCAAATTTTTCGAGTTGAATACAGGCAATAGCGTGCAAAAAGTAGGTTTGTGGTTGGTT
Organism: Maribellus comscasis; assembly: GCF_009762775.1. Taxonomy (GTDB): domain Bacteria; phylum Bacteroidota; class Bacteroidia; order Bacteroidales; family Prolixibacteraceae; genus Draconibacterium; species Draconibacterium comscasis. The sequence goes on from NZ_CP046401.1 coordinate 2,845,119, forward strand.
GGGAAATAATTCAAATGCTTTTTCACTGTGTTTGTACAATCCTTCCCAATCCTGTAAATCATTATCAATAAACAAAATACGTTCCCATACCATGTAGTCACTTTGTTCAATTTCCAGAGCTTTCAGCATTTGTTCACGGGCTTTTTCCAGCTCATTCTTTTTCAAAAAATAATCAGCATAAATGGTGCGAACTAAAAACTCATCGGGATATTGTTCCAGTAGCAATTGAATAAGCTCCTGTTCTTTTTTATCGGTTATTTTTGATTCTTCACGATTGGAAGTAAGCATCATATACATTTGAAGTTTCGTCTGAATATCGACTTCTTCACTTTTAAACCCCTCTTTGGTCTCTTCAAATGATTTTTCTTCATCCCCGTTTTCCAAGTAAAAATTCGCCAGTGAAAAATGCACAAAACCATTTTCAGGCTCCATTTGCTGAATTTTTTTGTAGTATTTTAATGCATTTTCAGAATCTCCCTGGCTTTGGTACAAATCGGCGAGTAAACCATAATATTTTGTTTCTGCCGGATTGTATTCAATAAGTTTTTCGATTTCCTCAAAGGCCTCCTCAACCTTTCCCATAGAAAGATAAATTTGCTGCTTCTCAACAGAAATTTGCTCATTAATGCCTGTTTTTTCTTCCATTGCATCGTAAGCTTTAACAGCCTCTTCAAATTCCTCTGCATTGGCAAGCAGAGCCGCTCTCATATACAAATATTCGAGGTTCTCGGGATCAGTTTTTACCAGTTCGGTATATATTTCTGCTGCCTCAGAAAATTTTCGTTGTTTCTGATAAATTTGAGCCAACAGCAATTTATACCATTTATTACCTGAATCGATACTGATTGCTTTTTCGAGCAACAAAGAAGCACTTGTAAAATCGTTATTTGCCGCATGAATATTTGCCAGCTCATACATTGCTGATGAAGAGTTTGGATCAATATCAAGACAACTGGACAACAATTGGATTGCCTTTTGCGCATTTCCAAACATCTTTTGTTTTAAAGCCTCAACAAATAAATATTCAAACTCTTTCTGTTTCCGTTCGTCTAATTCCTGTTCTTCTGTAAGAGTAACTTCCGTTTCCTGAACCACAGGTTCTTTCTGTGCAACAGTTTTAACCCCTGAGCATGAAAACAGCAATGAAGTTAAGCCAACAACACTACCCAAAAATATTATCCTTTTCATTGTTTTAATTTTTACCGGTGTGGCCAAAACCACCTGCACCTCTGACTGTTTCTTCCAACACCTCTACCAAATTCCATTCCACAGTTTCGTGAGCAGCCACAACCATCTGGCATATCCTTTCTCCATTTTCAATAACAAAATCTTCTTGCGAAAGGTTAATCAAAATAACACCAATTTCTCCCCTGTAATCTGCATCAATGGTTCCGGGTGTGTTTAAAACCGTAATTCCCTTTTTTAATGCCAGTCCGCTTCTTGGTCTGATTTGTGCTTCGTATCCTTTGGGAATTTCAACAAACAAACCTGTTGGGATTAATTTTCTTTCCAGTGGCTTTAACACCACCGGCTCCTGAAGGTAAGCCCTTAAATCCATTCCTGCCGACAGTTCAGTACTATACGCCGGCAAATCATTATTCGATTTATTAACGATTTTAATCTGCATCTGAAACCTGAATTTTAAAAGACCGCTAAGATACTAATTTACCAGAGAATGCCGTGTGAATTAACATTATTTATCAAATACAACTAAATTTTAATTGATTGGATCACAATTAAATAATCATCAGATTTGACAAAATGTCATCTGAAATAAAAAGTCCTTTTCGTGTAAATGTAAAATTTCCATTTTCTTTTTTTATCAGTTCCATTTGCAAATAATTTTCTATTTCTTTTTGAAAAGCATTTAATACTTGTGAGCCAAATATATTCCTAATCTCCTGTTCCTGTATGCCCCACTTTGTCCTCATCCGGGTTAAAATATATTCGTTAAACTTTTCATTTTCAGAAAGAACTTCTTCTTCAAAAAAAGGCAAGTTATTTTCCTGAGCTTTTAAATATCCTTCGAGATGCGCCATATTCCATTGTCGCGAATTTCCGTTGAAAGAGTGGGCCGATGGACCTAGCCCGAGGTATTTTTTGCCTGTCCAGTACGAAGTATTGTGTTTTGAATAGAGGTGATTTTTGGCAAAATTTGAAATCTCGTAATGTTCAAATCCGTATCTTTCCGCAGTTTCTATTAAAATCTCAAACTGTTCCACACTTTCCTTTTCGTCCAGCTCTTTTAATGTTCCTTTTTTGAGCCAGGTATAAAAAGGAGTTCCCTGGTGATAGGTCAAATGATACGCAGAAAGATGTAGAAAAGGAAGCGAAAAAATTTGTTTCAATGTACTTTTCCACTGATTTATTGTAAGTTCGGGCAAACCATAAATTAAATCAACACTAAGATTTTGAAAGCCTGCTTTTTGGGCATCATTTACCGAAGCAATTGCCTGCTGAACATCATGGCGGCGATTCATTCGTTTTAAATGTTCATTCTGCAGTGCCTGTAAACCAATACTTAAACGGTTAACTCCTGCCTGGTACAGTGTTTCTAAATAATTAACAGTTAAATCATCAGGATTGGCTTCAAATGTAACTTCAGCTTCTTTTACAATTTCGAACTCTTTTCTGAAAAATTGTAAAATTTCTGCCAGTTCGTTCCCGTTTAAAACCGAAGGTGTGCCTCCTCCAAAATAAATGGTTTCTATCTTTTCACTACCTGCATAATCTTTTCTTTTCCTGGCTTCCTGCTGAATAGCCTTGATAAATCTTGGTGTTTGCCCGGTATTTACAGTTTTATAAAAATCGCAGTAATAACATTTTTGTCGACAAAATGGGATATGAATATAAATACCTGCCATACTTTTTGTTTATTTGCCTGTAAATATAAACTTCCAATAAATGAAAATTACATTTTTTATAAAACCGTTTATCTGGCTTGCATTAATATGCTACGGTTTATTTTTGCCCGCAAAAGACCTTCCTGTAAAACCATTATTACAAATCCCCCATTTTGACAAGATGGTTCATTTTGGTCTTTTCTTTGTTTTTAGTCTGTTGTTATTCAGACCTTTTAAAAAGCTTGAAACCAGATATTTACTTTGGGCTCCTCTTTCTGCTATTTTGTTAAGTGGTTTTCTGGAATCAATTCAACGAACGATTTCAGCGACCAGAAGCAGCAATATATATGATTTTATAGCAAATACGTCAGGGATTTTATTCTCAATCGTAGCTTTTCAATTTTTTATTTCCGGGAAAAAATGGGAAAAACTTTTTTAAAGCCTCACCAAATCTTCAAATTTATCGATATCCTTGCTAATGGTTTCCAAAGTGGTTTTTTGATAGAAACTTGATATCTCTCCCCTTAGTTTATCGTACTGTGCGTGAACCGGACACAATGGTTTTGAAGGATCGTGTGTTTTACAAGGCTCAAGGCTAATTAAACAGTTGGTAAAAAATTCCTCTCCATCAACCTTTATAACAATATCCCAAAGCGTAATTTCATCTGTTTTTTTCGCAATAGCAAATCCTCCGTTTGGACCTTTAGTTGAAACAAGTAACTTTTGTTTTACCAGGTTCTGTAAAATCTTTCCTAAAAAAGGAGACGAGAGTCCAAGATCCTCCGAAATTTTTTTAATCCCTATTCGTTTATCATCTTCGGAAAATTTCCCTAAATATATCAATGCCCGGAGTGCATATTTACAAGTATTCGACAACATAACAATATTAGTTTTAAATTTTGTTTAACTTCTTTAATTTACTAAACGACTGTTTTGCAAACGAGGGTTTTGTTTTTTCTTTTCCTAAAATTTTCGGGTTTAAATGTAATAAACTGTTTTTAACATTCCCATTAACAGCATCAAGGTTTTTACGTTTTTTGAAGGCAAATTCATACATTTTCATCCCAAAATCCCATTTTGAACCACTCAGGCTCATTTCTACACTTGTTTTCCGGTTATTAAGCAGCAATTCGTGTAAAGGTATCTTTACCGGGCATACTTCGGAACAAGCTCCACAAACGGTACATGCAAAACTCAGATGGTCGTAATTTTTAAAACCATTAAAGAAGGGGGAAATAATTGACCCGATTGGTCCGCTGTAAGTAGTATTATAGGTGTAGCCACCTACATTTCGGTAAATGGGGCAAGCATTTAAACATGCTCCGCAACGGATACATTTTAAAGCCTGCGATTGTTCGCTGGTCTGAGCTATTTCGGTTCTGTTATTATCCAACAAAACCACAAACATCTTTTCAGGTCCATTATTTTCATTTGATTTTTTAGGACCGGTTAAAAGTGAATTATAAACAGTAACCTGCTGACCTGTGCCCAAAGCAGAAAGCAAGGGAAAAAACAACGGTAGATCTTTTACTGAGGGTAAAACTTTTTCAATTCCCGAAATTACAATATGTATATTAGGGAAGGAGACTGACATAAAACCATTTCCCTCATTTTCAGTCAACGCAATACCACCAACATCAGCAACAAGAAAATTTGCACCGGTTACACCGATTTCGGCCGATGTAAACTGTTTTCTCAACTTATCCCGAACAAAAAGAGTAAGTTCTTCAGGAGTTGAATGCAGCGGTGTATCAAATTTCTCGTTAAAAAGCCGGGCAACATCTTCTTTTGATTTATGCATGGCCGGAGTTAAAATATGGTAAGGCTTTTCACCCGCCACCTGAACAATAAATTCTCCTAAATCTGTTTCAACAGGCTCAACACCGATTTTCTCCACATTTTCGTTCAACTCTATTTCTTCCGAAATCATGGATTTACTTTTAACCAGTAAGTTTGCACTATTTTCCTTCAAAATCCGGTTTATTTCACCAATAGCTTCCTTACTGTCGCGAGCCCATAAAACCTCTATCCCATTATTTTCAGCATTCCTTTCAAATTCTTCAAGATATGTTGCCAAATTTTTTACTACATCCGACTTTATATAAGAAGCCCGTTGCTTTGCCAGTTCCATATTTTTATAGCGTAGTTTTCCTTTGGCAACGGCAGCATTATATCTCGAAATATTAAAATTTATCGTCTTCCGATGTTTTTTGTCGAAAGAAATGGAGGATTCTTTCAGAAATATTTTTTTGTTTTCCGACATATTACTCTATAGGAATTTTTTTTATTCTTCTGGCATGACGCCCACCTTCAAATTCGGCAGATAAATATGCTTCTACGATATCAATCGTTTCTTTTTCATTAACAAATCTACCGGGAATAGCACAAATATTTGCATCGTTGTGTTGTTTTGAAAGCACTGCAATTTCAACATTCCAGCACAAAGCCGAGCGAACATTTTGATATTTGTTTGCTGTAATACTGATACCCTGTCCACTTCCGCAAAAAGTTATACCTTTTTCATATTCGCCATTATCTATCGCTTTTCCTATTTTATGGGCAAAATCGGGATAATCGCAGCTCTCCTCAGAAAAACATCCAAAATCTTTGTAGGATATTCCCTTTTCCTGCAAATATTTTATTGTTACCTGTTTTTTATCAAAACCGGCATGATCGCTTGCCAGGGCAATTGCTTTGCCTCCTAAATATTTCATGCTGACAAATTTAATAGTTTTTGGTATTTATTTCTTTTTACTGAATTTAAATAAGGATCTAATTCTCCTTTTCTCCAAAATATAGAATGAATAAATAAAAAGTATCACAAATAGTGTGTGAATCGGAAACTTCATTTTCCCTGGTAGTTTGTGTGTAAAAAATGAAAGGAAAAAAATAACACCGGCAATTAAAAAGTATAATCCTATCCGCTTCAAATTATATGGAATTGGATAATACTTCTGCCCTAAAAAATATGAAATCACCATCATTGTAAAAAAACATACAAGAACAGTAAATGCAGAGCCTTTGTAGCCATATGCGGGAATTAGAATTACATTTAAAACAATGGTTACTACCGCTCCAAAAATAGATATATAAGCCCCAAAACGTGTTAAATCACTAAGTTTATACCACATGGAAAGGGCAAAATAAATTCCAAAAAATAAATTGGCCAACAGTATAAGCGGAACAACCGAAAAACCTTCGTCATAAGTATCAGGAATAATCAATTTTATGACATCGATATAAAGTGTCATTCCCAAAAAAATGAGCAGCCCAAACACTACAAAATACTTCATAATGTCGGCATGAATATTTTTATCGTCTTTGCTTTCGGCCTGCGAAAAGAAAAAAGGCTCAAAAGCATACCTGAAAGCCTGAATAAACATATTCATTAAAACAGCAATTTTAACAGCTGCACCGTAAATTCCGATCTGCTCCATCGGATTTTTACTTTCAGGCAACAAAAAGCGAATCAAAATTTTATCAATATTCTGATTTACCATGCCTGCCAAACCAACAATTAAAATAGGAAAAGAATAACTCAGCATTTTCAGCAAAAGTTTTCCATTAAAATGAAAGTTAATCTTAATAATTTCGGGAAACAATAATAAAAGTGTAACCAAAGATGAAAGTAAATTCGATATAAAAACATAGCCCACACCTATTTCGGGCGAGTAAAAAATATTTAAAAATGAATCAGAATTATTTTCCAATACTTTGGGACACAACAAAAGAAAAAATAAATTAAAAGCAATGCTAAAACCTATGTTTACCAATTTAATAGAAGCGAATTTTAAGGGTCGGTTATTCAATCTGAGTCGGGCAAAAGGAATTGCAGTAAAAGCATCAACAGAAAGAATTACAGCAAACCATAAAATATATTCCGAATGATTGGGATATTGAATTAAACCTGCAATTGTATCTTTAAATCCTACTACAAAAAGTAAAAACAATAATGAGGTAAAAAATAACGAAATAAGTGAGGTGGAATATACTTTTTCCGGTTCACTGTTTTTTGAGGCAAAACGAAAATATCCGGTTTCCATTCCGTAGGTAAGCAATACCATAAAAAACGCCACATAAGAATACAGATTGGTTACAACGCCATACTCTTCAGGTGTAAAAAGCGAAACATAAAGCGGCATCAGCCACCAGTTCAGAAACCGGCCAACAATGCTACTCATTCCATAAATTACTGTGTCGCCTGCAAGTTTTTTAAATGGATTCAAATCCTTCAAATTTTGAAACAAAGATAGCATTCATATCTATTGAAAGAAGGAAATTACCCGAACGTTTCCTTTTATATTTTATCTTTGAAAAGATTAAAATAAAAGATGCAGCACATGAAAAAATCGGTTTTTCCCTTGGTACTTGTATTTAGTTTGTTTGTAACCTTTTTTTCCTGCTCAAATAAACCAAAACGTTCGCGCAAGCCGGTTAGCACTATTGTTATTCAGCCGTCAAAAAAAAATTATGTCTTTGGCGAAAAAGTATCCGTTGAAGTAAAAACAAAGGTTAAAAACGGAGAAATAGAAAATATACAGTTGTTTTATGAAAATCAGTTAATTAAAGAAAGTTCAGAACTTGAATTTACTGTTCCGGGTGTTGAACTAAACGCACTGGGAAACAACAATTTCAAAGTAGTTGCTACAAAAACCGATGGTGTTGATAATTCCCGGGTAAAAAGCATTCCGGTTGTTTCAGATGTTGTTCCGAAAAAATACAGTTACCAGATTATAAACAACTATCCTCATTTAAAATCTTCGTTTACTGAAGGATTGGAATTTTACAAGGGATTTTTGTATGAAGGTACAGGAAATAACGGAGAATCACATTTAATGAAAATTAATATGCCAAACGGAAATGTGGTTCAAACCTATTCGCTCGATGAAATATATTTTGGTGAAGGAATTACAATTCTCAATAACAAAATTTATCAGCTTACCTACAAAGCGCAAAAAGGTTTTGTATATAATCTTTCCGATTTTGCACTTATCGACAGTTTTCAGTACAGTTCGCGCGAAGGATGGGGTTTAACCAACGACGGAACCAACCTGATTATGGGTAACGGAACACACACTTTAACCTGGCTCAGCCCGGAAGATTTTTCTGTGATAAAAATGGTACAGGTTGCCGACAATAAGGGATTGGTAAATTTTATTAATGAACTGGAATACATCGATGGTAAAATTCTGGCTAATGTCTATACTACTAACCGCATTATTGAAATTGACGCTGAAACAGGCAAAGTTATCCGGGAAATAAATTTGGACGGAATTATAAATATGTATACAAATCCATCGGATACACTAGATTATATGAACGGAATTGCTTACGACAAAGAAAATGACAGGTTATTTGTGACAGGAAAATACTGGCCTCGTCTTTTCGAAATAAAATTGATAGAATCAGAATAGAGTTGGTGAATCGCCGTACTTTATTCTTCCCAAATGTTTATATGCCAATTCAGTTGCTTCCCGCCCACGGGGAGTTCTTTTTATAAATCCCTCTTTTATAAGAAAGGGTTCGTACACTTCCTCAATGGTTCCGGCATCTTCGCCCACGGCGGTTGCAATGGTAGTAATACCAACAGGGCCACCTTTAAATTTATCAATAATACTATACAAAATACGGTTATCCATTTCATCCAAACCATACTCATCGATATTTAAGGCCGATAATGCGTGTTTGGTTATCGACATATCAATTTCACCGGTTCCTTTTACCTGTGCAAAATCACGAACTCTTCGTAACAGTGAATTAACAATACGGGGAGTTCCGCGGCTTCGTGAGGCAATTTCTTTTGCAGCATCTTCTGAAATACTAACATTTAAAATTCGGGCCGAACGTTTTACAATTTCAGTTAAAATCTCTGAATCATAATATTCAAGATGTGAGTTTATCCCAAAACGGGCTCGTAAGGGCGATGTTAACAAACCCGACCGTGTTGTGGCTCCAATGAGTGTAAAAGGATTTAATTCCAGCTGAATGGAACGTGCACTTGGTCCTTTATCAATCATTATATCAATCCTGAAATCTTCCATTGCAGAATATAAATATTCTTCCACAATAGGAGAAAGGCGATGAATCTCGTCTATAAAAAGTACATCTTTATCTTCGAGGTTGGTAAGTAATCCGGCCAAATCTCCGGGCTTATCCAATACTGGTCCCGATGTAATTTTAATACCTACACCAAGTTCGTTGGCAATAATATTTGATAATGTAGTTTTTCCCAGTCCCGGCGGCCCATGTAAAAGCACGTGATCCAAGGATTCATCACGCATTTTGGCTGCTTCCACAAATATTTTGAGGTTTTCAACAATTTTATTTTGTCCACTAAAATCATAAAACTGAAGCGGCCGCAATTTTTTGTCCAGCTCTTTCTCACTTTCTGAAAAGTTTCCTCCCCTAATGTCTATATTTTCCTCCATTAATTTTACTGTCGCGGAAAAAATTTGTCAATAACTCCGATTAATTCATCTGACGTAAAGGGTTTCGACAGGTATTCATTCATTCCGGCATTATAACATTTATCCCGGTCGTTATCCAAAGCATTTGCCGTTAATGCTATAATAGGAATTTGTATGCTAATACCCTCCTCTTTTTCGTATTTTCTAATCGCTTTTGTTATTTCAAATCCATCCATTTCAGGTAGCATGATATCCATTAAAATAAGATCGAAATTTCTTTCTTTCATCAATTTTATTGCTTCGCTTCCGTACATTACCGCAGTTACATTATAATTATATTTTCGTAAATTAAATGTAACTACTTTTTGATTTAATTGGTTGTCTTCAACAAGAAGGATTTCCATTTCTCTGTATTTATATTAGAATAAAACAAATATAAAGATATATGTAATTAATAATATCCTGTTCACACTTGTTAATTTCTATTTTTTAATTTTTGTTCCCGAAACTGTAAACTGGTTTTAATATGTTTTTAACAACTTGTTGTAAGGTTAAATTGTTATACCACAAGAATATGTTTTTATTTTTTAACAGGTGTTAATTATTGTGGGCTCTGTTTTATACTTGAAATGAACAGTTAATATTTTGTGAAAAGATTGATGCTAAAAAATAGTTAAATAAAAAGGTCGTTTTGATTAATAGATTGTATAGATAAATTTTGAAACAATACAAATATAATTTTAAAAGTTTATTTTTGTTTTTCAAGTTTTTAACGTGTAGTTATTAACATTGCTGATTTTTGTAAATATTTGTGACCAAATATTTTATATTTTATGACGGAAAATTTTAACATACTTGTTAATAAACTAAATGCTTTTAAACTGCGGTATTACTCTTACCAAATTTTAAAGGGTTTGCTTCTTGTATTGTTTATACTACTTATACTCTATGTTGTTTTTTCAATTATTGAATACAATGTTTATTTACCGGTCGAATACAGGAAAATCCTTTTTTATGGATATACCATTTTTGGTGGATTGTTGATAGTTCAGTTTGTAGGAATACCGCTTTTAAAATTATTACACATATTAAAGCCAATCGATACAAAATCTGCTTCTGTTCTTATTCAGGATAATTTTGCTGAAATTAAGGATAAGCTTCTGAATGTTATTGAGTTGGCTTCTATTTCTGATAAGCAATATTCAAACGAAATTGTTTTGGCAAGTATTGATCAGAAAATCAATGAGTTAAAAATTTTTGATTTTAATGATGCTGTTCAATTTAAAAAATTACGGTTTATATTGTTGTATTTTGGTGTTAGTATAATTGTTACGGCCGGAATATTTTTGGCAAACAGGAATATATTTACAGAATCTACGAACAGAATCATACATTATAATACCCAGTATGTAAAACCCGCTCCCTATACCTTTCATTTATCGAATACGAGTTTACAAGCAAAAAAGGGAGACGCTTTTACTATTGCTGTTAATTGTAAAGGAGACGAATTACCACAGTTGATATATATTAATATAGAAGGGAATAATTATCTGATGAAAAATATTGCTGCCGGTAGCTTCGAATTTGAGATGGCATCGGTAATAAATCCTGTAACTTTTTATTTTACGGACTTAAAGTACAGTTCAGAAAGATACAATTTACAACTTCTTCCAAAACCAGGTATTACCAGTTTTAATGTTCAAATTACTCCTCCTTCTTATACATCGTTACAAAATCAGTCTTTTGATAATATTGGCGATATACAGATTCCTTCCGGTACTAATGTAGAGTGGAATTTTTCCGGTATTGATGTTGATTCACTGTATATGGTTTTTAATGACTCTTTGAAAGTTGCAGGTAGCCGGCAAAACAATTCGTTTGTTATTGAATCGAAATTTTATAAATCGACAAATTATAGTGTATTAATTAAAAATAAAATAACAGAAGCCGAGCTTGCGTTAACCTATTCAATTGATGTAATTCCGGATCTTTTTCCGGAAATAGATGTTGCACAAGTTAAAGATTCTTTTCAGGTAACACGGTTTTTCTTTAAAGGAATAATTGGAGATGATTATGGTTTTACTGATTTAAAGTTTCACTATAATATTGAAAATACCGATTCCGCTTTTTCTATTCCTTTTGTCCGGTCGTTAAACGATCAGGAATTTTATTACAGCTTCGATTTTAGTACTTTAGGAGAGAAGTCGGGTATAGTGTCCTACTATTTTTCTGTAACTGATAATGATGTCGTAAATAATTATAAAACAACTACTTCGAGTAGTTTTACGTTTCAATATCCCAATACGGAGGAGATTGCTAAAACTGAAAAAGAACAATTTCAGAAATTGGAGGATATGCTGAAACAAAGTAAAGAAATGGCTGGTGAAATTAAGGATGATTTGGAAAATCTGCGTTTGAAAAATATGGATACAAACACTTCGGACTGGGAAAAATCTCAAATGGTAAATGATATTATTTCAAAGCAAAACCGGTTGGAGCAGATGTACGATCAGATAAAAGAAAATAATGAAAATTTGAATAATTATCTGAATTCATTTAATAAACAAAGCGACGAGATAATAGAAAAACAAAAACAAATAGAGGAATTGCTTGAAGAAGTTTTTACTGATGAACTAAAGGAATTGATGGAGGAGTTTAATAAACTGGCTGAAGAGTTTGATAGCAAGAAACTAAACCAACTTTCGCAGCAAATGGATCTTAGTTTTGAGGATCTTCAAAAACAAATGGATCGAAACCTTGAAATGTTGCGGAAGATGAAGATAGAGGAAAAACTACAGAGGGTAATTGAAGATGTAAACCAGATGGCTGGTGAAGAGCGTCAACTTAGCGATGATGTTTTGGAAGAAAAGAATTATGAAAGAGCGTTTGAAGAAGTTACAAAACACCAGCAAGAGTTTAACCAAATTGAAAAAGAGGTAAAAGACGCACTTGATTTAAATAATGAATTAACTGAGCCGTTAAATTTTGATGATTTTAGTGAAGAGTTTGAAGATATTAAACAGGGTTTTGATGAAAATAAAAACGAACTTAATAAAAGAAATAGAAAAAAGTCAGGAGAAGGTTTAAAGAATACTTCTGATAAGCTTCAGAATATGGCTTTTGGGATGCAACAGATGCTTGATCAGAATACCATGCAACAGAACATGGAAAATATTGAAAATTTAAAGCAGATACTTAGTAATTTGATCGTTTTGTCCTTTTCGCAGGAAGAGGTTTTTGATGGTTTGTCAGGGATTGATGCAAGTGATCCTCGTTTGGTGGAATTAAATCAGGGGCAAAAAAGAATATTTGATCAAAGTAAAATAGTACGGGATTCATTGTATGCACTTGCCATGAGAACACCACAGATCAACAGTATGGTGAATAATGAATTACTTTCAATGGAATTGAATCTTGAAAAATCAACCAGCCAGATGGAGGAAGGTTTGTTTCCAAATGCAAAAGTGAACCAGTTGTTTGTTATTACTTCTGTAAATAATTTGGCTTTGATGCTTAATGAGGCTTTGGAAAATTTGGAGGAGCAAATGGCTAATGCAATGCCTGGAGATCAACAGAATGAGAATCCGGGACAAGGTAAACCCGGAATGAATATGTTGAAGAATGCTTCCGAAAATTTAAAGCAACAGTTGGAACGTATGATAGAGCAGATGAAAAACGGAAATAAAGGACAAATGAGCCAGCAGTTAGGTGAATCTTTGATGCAACACGAAATGATGCAACAAATGTTACGGGAGCTGATGAACAATGGAAATGTTGGAAGTGGCGCCAAAGATCAACTTCAACAAATAGACCAACTATTAGAGCAAAACAGAAAGGAATTAATGAATAAAAATATCAATGCTCAAACTATAGCAAGACAAAATCTTATTACAACACGTTTACTCGAGGCTGAGAAGGCTGAATTGGAAAGAGAATACGAGGATAAGCGGGAATCGGAAACCGCAGATGATTTCTTTAGTAACCCGGTTAAATTTTTTGAGTATAAAGAAAATGAAAACTATTCAATAGAGTATTTGTATAAGAATTCGCATAAACTAAACAATTTCTATAATAGTAAATACAAACAGTATTTAAATAATATAGACAAATAAGTGCTAACTGAAACGAACAAAATATTAGTAATAAAATCAGATAAAGAAGAGCTTTTCAAAGTAGAAAAGTTTATTGAACAAATTTTTGACGAATATAAGCTTAATAAAGCGCTTTATAACAGGGTTTTGCTTTGCGTATCTGAGGCTGTGATAAATTCTATTGAACACGGTAATAAAAACGATTCCAGAAAGCCGGTTACAATCACGATGGAATGCGATTTTAATCACATTTCAGTTAAAGTAAAGGATGAAGGACAAGGTTTTGATTTAAATGAAGTTAAAAATCCAACTATATCAAAGAATTTAAAAAAGGAGTCAGGTCGGGGTATTCATATTATTAGGTCACTTTCCGATTCTTTGCGCTATAACAGTAAAGGAAATAGTGTTCACTTAAAAATGAAATGTAAGTGAGTAGTATTCAGTTTTTTTTCGAGGATATTCATCCGCTAAAGCTAAGAAAAAATCAATTAACAGGATATGTTAATTCACTTATATTAAGTGAATTGAAGAGTGTTGGAGATATTTCGCTTATTTTTTGTTCCGATAACTATTTATTAGAGGTTAATAAAAAATATTTAAATCACGACTATTATACAGACATTGTAACATTTGATTATGTAGAAGATTCTGTAATTTCGGGCGATTTATTTATTAGTTTGGATCGTGTAAGAGAAAACGCTGAAACTTTTCAAAGTAAATTTGTTGTAGAATTGTACAGAGTTGTTTTTCACGGTGTTTTGCATTTAGTTGGTTATAATGATAAAACCGAGGCTGAACAGTTTGAAATGAGACAAAAGGAAAATTATTATTTAAGTGAGGTTGATTTTAGTGGGATAGAGTTATGATACCAGAATATGATGTAATAGTTGTTGGAGGAGGACATGCTGGTTGTGAGGCAGCAGCAGCGGCAGCAAATCTTGGTTCAAAAACATTGTTGATAACAATGGACATGACCAAGTATGGTCAAATGTCGTGTAATCCCGCGATGGGAGGAATAGCAAAAGGGCAAATTGTTCGCGAAATAGATGCTTTAGGCGGTTATTCCGGGATAATTGCTGATAAGTCAACCATACAATTCAGGATGTTAAATCAATCAAAAGGTCCGGCAATGTGGAGTCCCCGCTCTCAAAACGATAGGTTTAGGTTTGCTGAGTTGTGGCGTGAAACGCTGGAGTCAGTTAAAAATCTAGATTTGTGGCAGGACGCAGTTGTTGGACTATTAATTAATAACAAAGTTGTTGAAGGAGTTGTAACTAAAATAGGTATTAAATTTACCGCAAAAACTGTTATACTTACTAACGGTACTTTTCTTAACGGTTTAATGCATATTGGTTCTGCTCAGATGAAAGGAGGGAGAATTGGTGAAGCAGCTTCTTATAATATTTCTGAACAACTTTTTGATGTAGGGTTTAAAACCGGGCGGTTAAAGACGGGTACGCCTGTGCGTATCGACGGAAGGACAATTGACTTTTCAAATTTGATTGAACAGAAGGGAGACACAAGTCATTATAAATTTTCTTATTTACCTGGTACAGAGTCGTCATTGATTCAACGATCCTGTTGGATTACCTACACAAATCCGGTGGTGCATAGTGAGTTGGAGTTAGGCTTTGAGTTTTCACCAATGTTTGATGGCACAATACAAGGAGCAGGTCCAAGGTATTGTCCAAGCATAGAATCAAAGCTTGTAACTTTTTCTGAAAAAGAAAGACATCAGCTTTTTTTGGAACCTGAAGGAGAACGAACAATAGAATATTATTTAAATGGTTTTTCGTCGTCCTTACCTTGGGAAGTTCAGTATAGAGCGTTGCGCAAAATTCCCGGATTAGAAAAAGCGAAAATCTTTCGCCCTGGTTATGCTATCGAATACGATTATTTCGAACCTACACAATTGCATCATACACTTGAGACCAAATTGGTGGAAAATTTGTTTTTTGCTGGTCAGATAAATGGAACAACCGGTTATGAGGAGGCAGGTGCTCAGGGAATCATTGCCGGTATAAATGCTCATTTAAAATCCCAACAAAAAGGAGAAGAATTTATTCTCAAACGAAATGAAGCATATATTGGTGTTCTTATCGATGATTTAGTTACAAAAGGGGTGGACGAGCCCTACAGGATGTTTACCAGTCGCGCAGAATTTAGAATTTTGCTTCGTCAGGATAACGCCGACATTCGGTTAACCGAAAAATCATATAAATTGGGATTAGCTTCTCTGGATCGCAAGAATTTGTTGGATCAAAAATTGAGCATAATTTCAAAAATAATTGACTACACTAAACAATTTAGTGTTAAGCCTATGTTTGTAAATCAGCTACTTAAGAATAAAAATACTACAGAATTAAAACAAGGAGTAAAATTAATTGACATAATTTTACGTCCTCAGATTTCAATATTTGATTTAATTGAGTACATAAGCCCGTTTAAAGAGTTTCTCAAAAGGGTTCCGGAGGATAGAAAACATGAAATTATAGAAGCAGCGGAAATAGCAATTAAGTATGAAGGTTACATCAACAGGGAAAAGTTGCTTGCCGAAAAATTAGATAAATTTGAGAACATAAATATTGAAAATAAATTTAATTATAGTAAATTAAAATCTATCTCAACTGAAGGTAGACAAAAATTAGAAAAAATTAATCCAAAGACTATTGGTCAGGCAAAACGTATTTCGGGAGTTTCTCCTGCTGATATAAATGTTTTACTTATTATGCTTGGTCGTTAAATGTTCCACGTGAAACAAAAATCAAAATGAACCTTAAAAAAGAAATTCGAGAGATTCCAGATTTTCCAAAAGAGGGAATTAGTTTTAAAGATATTACAACACTTTTGAAAAATAAGGAAGCGTTTAATATGGTTGTTGATTCGATAGTAGATGAATTTAAAGATAAAAGTATAACCAAGGTTGTAGGTTTGGAATCAAGAGGTTTTATTTTTGGTGGCGCTATCGCTAGTAAATTGAATGCTGGTTTTGTTCCTATTCGGAAAAAAGGTAAACTTCCTGCAAAAGTTTTAACTGAAACTTATGAGTTGGAATATGGTGAAGACAGCGTGGAAATACATGAAGATGCTTTAGGGGAGCAAGATGTTATTTTGATTCATGATGATTTGCTTGCAACAGGCGGGACGGCGTATGCTGCTTTAAGTCTTGCGAAAAAGGTTGGAGTTAAAAGAACTTATTTTAGTTTTGTTTGTGATTTGGAATTTATAGACACTCCAAAGAAAAAGGAAATAAGAAGTTTTGATCCGCAGATTTTGATTAAGTATTGAAATATAAAACATCAAATACGAATATTGACTATTTGAAATCCTTAATTGCGGTTTTACCCAACCGACCCGGGATATATCAGTTTCTTGATAATACGAATAAGATTATTTATATAGGAAAAGCGAAAAATCTTAAAAAGAGAGTATCCTCTTATTTTTCCAAAAGTCACGAGCACAGGAAGACTGTTTTGTTGGTGAGGAATATAGTTGATATAAAACATATGGTTGTAGAAACAGAACAGGATGCTTTACTTTTAGAAAATAATCTTATAAAAAAGTATCAGCCCAGGTATAATATTAGGCTTAAAGACGACAAAAGTTATCCCTGGATTTGTGTGAAAAATGAGCCATTTCCGCGTGTGTTTAAAACCAGAAATTTGGTTAAGGATGGTTCTAAATATTTTGGTCCTTATACTTCAATATATACGGTTAGGACTCTTTTGGAGCTTTTTAAATCAGAATATAAATTGAGGACTTGTAATTACCAATTAAGTCGGGATAATATTGCTAGTCGTAAATTTAAAGTTTGTCTCGAATACCACATTGGTAATTGTTATGGACCTTGCGAGGGGTTTTACCCTGAAGAAAAATATAATGAAGGTATTAACGATATAATCAATATTTTGAAAGGAAATGTTTCCGGTGTTGTTTCTCATTTAGAAGGAATGATGGAAAAAATGTCGGAGAAACTGGATTTTGAAGAAGCTTTAAAAATAAAGGAGAAATACGATTCTTTAAAGCGTTATCAGAGCCGGTCCACTGTTGTATCGCCTAACATTACTGATGTTGACGTGTTTTCAATAGAGGAGGATGAAAAATTTGCTTTTATTAATTATTTAAAAATTATCAAAGGAGCAATAATTCAAACTTTTACGCTTGAGATAAAGAAAAGCCTGGATGAGTCGTCGAAAGATCTGTTATTAGCTGGAATTGTGGATATTAGACAAAAAATATTCAGTAATGCCAGAGAAATTTTAGTCCCATATAAGCTGGATGATGTTTTGGATGAAGTGAAATTTGTTATTCCAAAAAGAGGGGAAAAAAAGAGTTTGTTGGAATTGTCTCAACGCAATGCAAAATATTATCGGTTAGAGAAGGATAAACAAACATTTTTAAAAAATCCTAAGGTACGAGAAGAACGTATTTTGAATACGATACAGAAGGATTTGCAATTATCAGATCCTCCAAAAAGGATAGAATGCTTTGATAATAGTAATTTGCAGGGGTCCTACCCAGTAGCTGCTTGTGTGGTTTTTGTAAATGGAAAGCCGTATAAAAAAGATTACCGGCATTTTAATATAAAAACTGTAGAAGGGCCAAATGATTATGCTTCTATGGAGGAGGTCGTTTACAGAAGGTATAAAAGGCAAATAGAAGAAGGGAATGAATTACCGCAGTTGGTTGTTATAGATGGAGGTAAAGGTCAGTTAAGCTCAGCTGTTTTAGCACTTGATAAGCTAAACTTAAGAGGAAAAATTACAATTATTGGTATTGCTAAACGACTGGAAGAAATTTATTTTCCGGGTGATTCAGTACCTATTTATATCAATAAAAATTCAGAAACATTAAAGGTTATTCAGTATTTGCGTGATGAAGCTCACCGGTTTGGAATTACATTTCATAGAAATAAGAGATCAGGTGATTTTGTCACATCTGAGTTAAATTCGATTGCCGGAATAGGTGAGAAAACAGCCCAAAAGTTACTTAATGATTTTAAGTCTGTTAAGCATATCAAAGGCTTGGAAAAGAAACTGTTGGTAGAGTCAGTAGGAAAAGCTAAAGCTGAAATTGTTTATCAGTATTTTCACAAATGAATAAGGGGCGCGTGTTATTGGGAATGAGTGGTGGTGTGGATAGCTCAGTTGCAGCTATGATGTTGCAGAACGATGGTTTTGAAGTTGTTGGTTTGACATTTATTTTTTCAGAACTAAAAGGACAAAATGAAATTGCAGTTAGGGAAGCGGGGAAACTTGCCGAAGAAATTGGAATAAAACATTTTGTTTGTGACCTTCGATCCGATTTTACAAAGGCGATTGTCAATTATTTTACTCAGGAATATCAGAATGGTAGAACCCCTTTTCCCTGTGCAATATGTAATCCTGAACTTAAGTTTAAGAATTTGTTGAAGAATGCTGAAATTTACCATTGTAATTATATCGCGACCGGACACTACGCAAGAATCAAAAAACATAACGGAAGGCAGTATATTTTTGAAGGTACAGATACTAACAAGGATCAGTCTTTCTTTTTGTGGGGCTTAGGTGAAGATGTTTTAAATAAGCTTATTTTACCTCTTGGCGGACTTAATAAGACACAGACCAGAACTTATGCTAATAGGCTGGGATTTAGTTATTTATCTCGAAAAAAGGACAGTTTGGGTATCTGTTTTATAGAAGAAAACAATTATAGAAAATTTTTGAAGTCAAAAGGCTTAGAGTCTAAACCTGGTTATTTTGTGGACATAGGAGGAAAAGTATTAGGGAGGCACTCCGGGATACTAAATTATACAATAGGGCAGCGAAGAGGACTTGGTATTAATGCGAACAAACCAATGTTTGTTTCCGGTATTTCGGCCGCCACTAATGAAATTGTTCTTTCTGATTATGAAGATTTATATAAAAATAGGATACTTGTAAGTAATATGAAATGCATTGATATTCAGGAGTTTGACAAGGATAGAGTTTTCACTGTAAGAATTCGGTATCGGCTACAGAATACTCCGTGTAAAGTAGAGTTGCTTCAGAAAGGCCAGGCAATAATTTATCTGTTGGAACCGGTTGCAATGGTTGCAAACGGACAGACCGCGGTTTTTTATGATGGAGACAGAGTGGTTGGAGGCGGTTTTATTGAAAGTTCCGAGTAGTTAAAAAGCCGGACGATATTTGTCGTCTGATTCCAATAATCCTAAATAGCTGATAAATCTTGAAGGCGCAACTTCACCCTTTTCTACTGCTTGTTTAACAGCACATCCCGGTTCGTGTGTGTGCGAGCAGTTGTTATATTGGCACTTTTCTGATAGTTTAAATATTTCAGGGAAATAGTGTGATATCTCCCAGGCTTCCATATCAAGCATACCAAAACCTTTTATTCCCGGAGTATCAATGATGTATCCTCCAGAATCTAATTTATAGAGGGTTGAGTATGTAGTGGTGTGTTTTCCGGTTTTGTGAACATCGGAAATTTGCTTTGTTTTTATATTTAGATCCGGCTGGATAAGGTTTATTAGTGTTGATTTTCCAACACCGCTGTGACCGTTGATGACATTGGTTTTGTTTGCGATTGCTTGTTTTAATTCTTCAATTCCTACCCTATTTTCAGCTGATGTTGCTAAACACTTATAGCCAATATTTTTGTAGATTCTGATGTATTCTTTTAACTCTGCCGTCTGTTTGTCGTCGTATCTGTCTGTTTTATTGAAAACCAGGAGTACGGGAATTCGGTAAGCTTCTGCCGACGCTAAATATCTGTCGATAAATGTAGTGGTTGTTATCGGGTAATTTATGGTAGCGATTAGAATGGCTTGGTCTATATTGGCCGCAATAATATGCGATTGTTTGGAAAGATTTGGTGACCTACGAGCAATGTAATTTTTTCGTTCTGAAATCGCAGTTATTAAACCAATATTTTGGGCGTCAGTTTCGGATGAGTTTGGAAGGGTTTTAAAATCAACAAAATCTCCAACGGCGACAGGATTGGTACTTTTTATTCCCTTAATACGAAAATTTCCTTTGATTTTACAGTCAAAAATTTTTCCGCTTTTTGATTCTACGGTATACCAGCTTCCTGTCGATTTTATTACTAATCCTTTTTCCAAACCTTTACATATTTGTTAATGCAAAAATAGCATATTCGTTAAAAACGAAAAAAGAGGATAGTTTTTGTTTTCACGTGGAACAATTTAGTTATTCCCAGTTTAAGATTACTTTTCCACAATTTCCTTCCTCCATTATGTTAAATGCTTTTTGGAAATCATCTGCTGAAAAGCGGTGTGTGATAACGGGCGAAATGTCAAGTCCGGTGGTTAACATCATTTCCATATGATACCAGGTTTCGTACATCTCCCTCCCATAAATTCCTTTTAGTGTTAATCCTTTGAAAATGAGTTTACTCCAGTTGATTTGAGTGTTTTGTGGAAGTAATCCGAGCAAACTGATTTTACCTCCGTTATACATGTGGTTAACCATATCGTTAAAAGCTGCCGGAGAGCCGGAGCACTCTAGTCCTATATCAAAACCTGCTACCATATCGTGTTTTTCCATGGCTTCCCTGATACTTTCCTTTGTAGGATCAATCACACGGGTAGCTCCCATTTTGCGAGCTAAATCGCGGCGAAATTTGCTTAAATCAGTGCCTATAATATTTCTGGCTCCGGCAAATTTGCAAATTGCTGTGGCCATGGCGCCAATTGGGCCGCCAATACCGGTAATTAATACATCTTCACCAAGTAATGGGAATGAAAGTGCGGTATGTGTGGCGTTTCCCATCGGATCCATAATTGCCATAATTTCGTCAGGAATCCGCTTATCTATGTGTAAAACGTTCTTTGCCGGAACAGAAATGTATTCCGCAAAGCCCCCGTCCTGATGTACACCAATCCCAATGGTGTTATCGCAGATATGTTGTCTTCCACGCCGGCAATTGCGACAAAATCCACAGGAAATATGTCCTTCCACAGTCACCCGTTCGCCAATTTTCACCCGATCAACTTCGGAGCCAACTTCAACCACAGTTCCCATATATTCGTGCCCAATAACTACCGGAGTTTTTATGGTTTGTTGTGCCCACTCATCCCATTTGTAAATATGTAAATCGGTTCCGCAAACAGCGGAATATTTTACTTTTAACAACACATCGTTCGGACCAACTTTTGGAATTGGAACTTCTTCCATCCAGATACCTTTTTCAGGTTTACTTTTTACCAGAGCTTTCATTGTATTATAGAAATTTTATGTTTGCAAGATAAAACAAAAAAATCCGCAAAATGATAACTAAAATCAGATTATAGAATATGACTCAATTTTAACTTTTTGTTTTTTAGTTAGTTATGAGTCAGACCGTAATAAATATTTATTAGAAATAAATTTGACGGGAAACAAAGGAGCCAAAAATCCGATAAGCAAAACTACGGCGAAAATAAGAACAACATCGGTTGAAATAATACGAACCGGGTAAGCTGAGATTACAAATGAACCATTTTGCGGTAGTTTCATAAAGCTAAATTCGATTTGTAACCAACAGATAAAAAGCCCTAAAACAGTACCAATTACTGCGCCTAAAACTGAAATCAACCATCCTTCAAACAGGAAAATCCGGCGTATTAATTTTGAAGTAGCACCCATACTTTTGAGAATGGCAATATCTTCTTTTTTGTCGATAATCAGCATAGAAAGACTACTGAGTACATTAAAAGAAGCAATGACAAGAATAAATACAAGAATTAAATAAACAACAGCTTTTTCAGATCTCATTGTTTTGTTTAGGGAATCGTGTTGCTGGTATTTGTTTTTCACGTGGAACTTTTCCCCGAGAATGTCCTGAATTTCTTTCTGCACGGCACCTACCCTCGCATTTTTGTCTATTCCAAGTTCAATGGATGAAATGTTTGAGCCACTTTCAAACAAATCTTTTGCAAAATCGAAAGGAACCAAAACATATTTGGAGTCTACTTCTTCCAGAACGGCAAAAATTCCGGATGGAAAAATTGAGTTGTAATTGATAGCACGGGCAGGATTTATTTTTATCTGACGTCCTTTTTTGGGAACAATTATACGGATGGGATCGATGAATGTAAGTCCGATACCAAGATTGTATGCAACTCCCTGGCCAACAACCGCATATTTGGTTCCTTTGTCATTCAGGATAAATTCACCATCAACAATTAAACTATCAATATTTGTATAGCTTGCATAGTTTTGAGGTATGCCTTTTATGGTAGCAAAATATTGCTGGCTGCCATATTTTAACATGGCTGATTCTTCAATAATCTCGGCATAATGCAGGATCCCGGGGATGTTTTTAATTGCATCAGCATCAATTTCCGAGGAATCAAACATTTTTCCTTCCACAGGAGTAACTTTCAGATCGGCGTCGAAACTGCTAAAAAAGTAATTTATCAGGCTGCTAAAACCGTTCATTACCGAAAGAACGATTATTAAAGCCATCGTTCCCACGATAATACCGCTTATTGATATTCCTGATATTAAGTTAATTATATTCTGTTTCTTTTTTGAAATCAGATACCGTTTTGCGATATAAAGCGGAAGATTCAATATGGATATTTTTTAATTTAACGGGTAATAATTGAAAATATTTGAAAACCTACGACTTTAGTAATTTATCAATGTTATCGATATAATCGAGGCTGTCGTCAATATAAAATTCAAGTTCGGGAATCACCCTCAGGCTTTTACCCACTTTCCGACCCAATTCTCCTCGTATTTGTTTACCCTGTAGTTTCAGGTCTGAAAGAATTTCGTCCCCAAATTCGGAAGGAAAGATGCTAAGGTAAATGCGTGCAATACCCAGGTCTTTTGTAACTCTTACAACAGTTACCGTAATTAGTTTTCCAGTGTATTTCGATTTGTTTATTTTTAGAAGTATTTCTGCCATTTCACGCTGAACCAACCTTGATATCTTATTCTGACGTGTGCTAAATTGTTCCATAATTGGATATAAAATTAATTTGTTTCAAAACATTGATCGGGTCAAAATTACAGAAAATAGTTAGAACAAGCAGAAAAGATTAAAGGCAGAAGGAGAAACCTGGAAAAACCGTTTAGTTGTTTGATGTTATTGTTTTTATAGCATTTATCAAATTTTCGTCGGGTTTAATAATGTTGTAATTCTCCCAGAATTTTTCATCATATTCATTAATAAGCTCAACAAAAATATCGCTTTGATTTATAGATTCATTTCTTGTAAACCTTTTGACTTCAGTTTTATTTATATCGGTAACCAGCAGATCCGAAACACTATGATACTCTGAATTTACGTTATCGCGTTTACTTTTCACTTTTATTTTGACCGAGGCTTTAGCGTTAGCCAAATGCCATTTTCCACTGTATTGCTGATAATTTACTTCGTACTTTACATCGGTTGGTTTTGCTTTCACCCGCCGCGGTTTCTTTTTAATCATTACACTTTCAGCGGTTTTTAGTCCTTCTTTATTTAATTGAAACCTGGCATGTAAAACAGCAAATGTTTCACGATGAACATACATTTCGCCTACAAACAGAGGAAAGATTTGATTGGAAGTGGGCTTAAATTCCAATACATAAACTGGATAGTCGTTGTACCAGACTACTTTTTTTATATTGTATTTGTATAAATGTTCAAACTCTCCATCAATAAAAGACTCCATGTTTTTGATTACATCGAGTTTTGTAATTGTAAACGGTCCACCCTGCAATTTAAAATTTAACCATTGAAACGGTTGTACATCAGGGCTTCTTCTTCCTTTTAAAAGCCGGACTAAATCGTCGCGGAAAAGATTTATATAGGAAGCTTTTAAAATTTCAACAATGGCTTCTGATATATTAACATAATTTTTATCTTGTTTTATTGTTTCACGATAAAAAGCGGTCATCAGACGGTTATTGTCGCTGTAATTTTTGGAAATGTTGTTTCTTATATTTTTAAGCAGTTTATCCGGTGTGATTGCTGTGACTTTAACTTCGCGAATCCTAATAGAAACGGGATTCATGATAAATAAATCTTCGTCAAGCAGTTCAAAAGCTGGAAGTTCTATCTGTTCGTAACCCATACATGAAATGATAACGGTGTCTTTGATATTACCCGGATGGACTTTTAAAAGAAATTCTCCATCAATATTGGTAATGGTGCCAATTGGTTTATTGAGTAATGAAACAGATGCGTAAGGAATTGGTTCTTCTTTTTTATCTTCAATTATTTTTCCCGACAGAAAGAAATATTTTACAGGAATCGAATCTTGTTTTTCTTCTGGTTGCTTATAATCAGTATTTTCAGAAATAATGATTTGATTTTCGCGTTCAGAAAAGCGGAATTTTTTTGTGCCAAAAAGTTCGCTTAAAACAGTAAACAGGGATTTGTCAGCTGCTTCGATGTTGTATTTTTTTTCTGCATCGATAACTGATGCGTCGTAGGAAAAAAACACACCGGCCTGCCAGCTTAGCTGGTTTAATATATTTGAGAGCGTTTGGTTATTTTGGACGATAGTAACGCGTTTTTCTAAAACAGAACCATCCTGTTGTCCGTAAATGGAACTGGAAAACAGGATGGCCAGTAATATGCTAACTTTAACTTTGAGCATTAAAACATCTTTTTCAACTCAAAAGAAGTTTTAAATTCCTCTCCGTCTCTCAGAACTTTCACCTTGATCTTTTTATTTTCTCTACTTTGTAACAATAAGTTGATATCGTTTAATTCCAACGATTGGTGGTTGCTGCTGTTTATCGATAAAATCTGGTCGTTTTCCTTTAACCCGGCATAAAATGCAGGTGAATTTTCCTGGATGCTTGTAATGGTAAAAATTGGTAACCCGGGCATTGGATTAATGATTTCCATACCACTCATATTGTAATTAAAATCATCTTTAATTTTATGAGTTGGGCGTAAAGTAAGGCGGCTGTTTCTGTAATCAATAGTAACCCTAAATCGACGCAAAATTTCAGCACCAATGGTTCCGTTCCTGTCGTTCGAAGAAATCAGCTGGTCGATTAATTCTGAGTTGGGAAATGCTACTATCGGTTTGGGCAACACCAGCGGACCAACCCAAATTCCGTCAATTCTTCCTTTTACTCCATACAAATCACCGTTTAATCCTCTTCCTAAAAATGTTTCAATATGGTTTTGCGGCAAGTCAATACGTGAATCTGATTTTTCAGACAACCAGATTGCATCGCTCGCTCCGGTGTCAACCAGCAGTTTTACAGGAACTTCTTTTAGCTCGTCGGTAACAATACTGGTTCTAACAAAAGGTTTGTTTCCATCAAACATGAGGGGGAGGACAATGTCTTTTCTTCTGTCGCGGTATTTGTAATATTCCGGTCTGTTTAGCGTAATTTGTTCATTTAAGTAGTCAATTTCAACCACATAATCTTTGAATAAATTGAAACCGATAAGACCATGAACCGGAATTCCAAGCATATGTGAAATCTGGAAGTTTTCGTCTATAATCATTTGAACTTCCTGATTTCGTGCTGTGAGCCCGTCAATACTAAGGGAATTGTTTCCTGAACGGTATGCCGTCAACTCCTCCCCCTCTCCCAATCCTTTGATTTGGATCGGCATCATATAATTCAGGTTCAATTTGTTTACAAAGGGCAACTCGGTAATAATCGGGTGGCGAACACCTGTATCGAGAATAAAATTTAATGTGTCTGAATCATTGATATTTACCGGGATGATGATGAGATTACTCGCAGATTTAAATTTTACGGTAATCGATTTTTTTCGCGGATCATCAAATAAAAATCCCCTGTTGTTTCCAAAAAATTGTTGCGAACTTTCTTCAAAATCAATACTTTGTTCCAGCGGAACATAGTCGCGAACAACCAGTATATTATCTTCAATTTCGAAAAGGAGATAAAAGTCTTTCATCAGTTTGTCGAGAACAAATTTAATGGGTTTGTTCGATACGTTTAAGCTGATTTTTTTGTCTTCAACAATACTTGAATTATAGGAGTAATCGAGATTGAGATAATCACATATTTTCTCAATCACGTCAGCCAAAGGCTCGTCTTCTGCATAAATACTGATATTTTGATCCAGAGCCTGTGTTTTGGTTTCTTGTGCGAGCAGTGTTTTGGGAATAAAAGCCATTATTGCAATCGCAAATATGGTTGTTATACCTATTTTTTTTATTAGAGTTTTCATGTCTTTAAGGCTTTATCTGTTTTATTTACGGTCAGATAGGACAAACTGTTCATTTTCTTCCGATAAATTTAAATTAAAAGTGAGCCGTATCACATCTAAAACAAAATTAATCGGTTTTTGGTCGAAATGACCAGTATATACAAGATTATTCAATTCAGGTTCCATTAACTGAATCTCAGCGTGATATACTTTTTCTAAATTCAGAATAACTTCATTTAACGGAACTTCGTCGAATATCAGATCTAGCGTTTTCCAGGCAACAAAATTGGGATTTGTGTTTACCGATTTTTCCAAAAGGTTATTTTGGTTAAAAAGCGTACCCTTTTCGCCGGGAACAAGGATCACTTCATTGATTGCGGTTTGCATATCCGGTTTTTTCCGAATAACCCGGACTTTTCCGGTTTTTACCACAACTTCAACGGTTTCGGTTTCGGGATATGCACTAACGTTAAAAGAGGTACCTAAAACTTTTACCTGTGCATTGCCGGCATTAATTACAAAAGGTTTTTTGGCATTTGGTTTTACGTCAAAAAATGCTTCTCCCCTGATGGTTACTTCCCGAATGCTGTCGTTAAAATTTTTCGGAAATTCAAGTTGCGAGTTCCAGTTTAATGTAACCACCGATCCATCGGGCAAAACATATTCGTTTAAAACCTGGTTTTCGGCCATAACAATTTGATTTTCCTGAACCGGATTTTGATAAACGAAACCGATATAATATCCAATTGATCCTAAAAGTAAAGCAACAAGAACTACGGCAGCATATTTATAAAATTTGCGAATTGCCTCCTTTCTGATTTTTTTAAGCCGAACAGTTTTTGCTTTTTCAGGATAAATCTTCGATTGTACATTTCTCCATGCACCATGAGAATCAAAATTTTTTAAAGTGTAGAAATCATCAATTTTTTTCAGCATTTTTTGGGTTGTTTCCAACTCACTCCGGATTTCCTGCGATTTCTTCAACCAGGATTTTGTTTCTTCCCTATCTTCACTTCCGCTTTCGTTGGTAGCCAATTTCGCCAGAAGCTCCCACTCCCCTTTTCCTATGTTTTTCTTTTTTCCCATGTTACCTAAATGACAATGTACATTCAGTTTACCCTTAATTTGTCCTTTTAAACAAAATGAAAAAGAGCATCAGAAAGTGTTTATAATCTTTTAATTTTTCGCGTAAATTTTTGATTGCCAACCCCATTTGGGCTTCAACCGTTTTTATAGAAATATTTAGTTTTTCAGCAATCTCCCGGTATTTTAAACCTTCTTCCCTGCTTAAGCGAAATATTTCGCGTCGTTTTTCCGGAAGAGAATTGATACTTTCTTCAATTTTTTGTGCCAGGTCAACCTCTATAAAGTGTTCTTCAAAGTCAATATTTGACTGCATATCATTTTCGCTGTTCTTTATATAGTTTTCTTTTATCTTATTATGTTTAATATAGTTTAAACATAAATTTCTTACTGAACGGAAAACATAATTTTTTATGGACGTATCGATATTGATTTGTTCTCTTTTTCCCCAAAATTTTACAAAAAACTCCTGAACCACTTCCTCTGCAGCTTCATTATTGTTTAAAATTTTTGTTGCATATAAACAGAGGTTGCCGTAATATTTGTGAAATAGCATTTCAAAAGCTTTCTGATCGCCTGTTTGCATCTTTTTCATCCATGCCTTTTCTTCAGGTAGGTTCATAGTTTTGGTTATTTTACCGCAGAAGCTAAGGTAAAAAAAAGTTACTCCTTTCAAAAACCTTTTAAAAGACGATTTTTTACGGAGATATGTCATTTTGCAATATCGATTATGCTGCTATTTTTGTGTGTTAATTATTAAATAAGGGAATAGTGGAGAAAAAAGAAACCTGGAACTTCCCAAAGGCATTTTGGGTGGCCAATACCGTAGAGTTATTTGAAAGGGCGGCATATTACGGAGTTTTTATTGTTATTACCTTGTATTTGTCGAGAATTTTAGGATTTGGTGATATTCAGGCAGCTACTATTGCAGGTGTTTTTCAGGCATTGCTGTATTTGTTACCTACTTTTGCAGGTGCTTTTGCTGATAAAATAGGATTTCGAAAATCACTGATACTGGCTTTTGGGCTTTTAACTCTTGGTTATGCCGGAATGGGTGTTTTGCCGACAATGTTTGAATCGGCCGGACTGGTTGATTATGACTCTACCACCGTTTTTAAAGGTCTGGATACTTCAGCGCAAAGATATGCGATTCTCCCCGTGATGTTGTTGATTATTTTGGGTGGGTCATTTATTAAATCGGTAATTACAGGTA
The DNA here is from genome assembly GCF_009762775.1 of Maribellus comscasis. Taxonomy (GTDB): domain Bacteria; phylum Bacteroidota; class Bacteroidia; order Bacteroidales; family Prolixibacteraceae; genus Draconibacterium; species Draconibacterium comscasis. The sequence continues at coordinate 2,873,875 of NZ_CP046401.1, forward strand.
CCGTAGCCAAAGAAACGACCAAAGAGAACAGAGCCCGGGGATACAGTATTTTTTATGCGATGGTGAATATCGGGGCCTTTTCAGGGAAAACCGTTGTTAAGCCGCTTCGCGAGATGATGGGGAATACCGGATTAATTTGGATAAGTTACTTTTCTGCAGTAATGACACTGTTGGGACTGATTGTAGTTTTTCTTTGGTATAAAAGCCGTCAGACAGCAGGCGAAGGAAAAACGCTTAATGAAATTTTGGAAGGACTTTTTAAAGTGATCAAAAACTTTCGCCTTATTGTTTTAATACTAATCATTACAGGTTTTTGGATGGTACAGCACCAAATGTATGCAACCATGCCTAAATATGTACTGCGTCTGGCCGGCGAGGGAGCTTCACCTTCGTGGTATGCCAATGTAAATCCCTTGGTCGTATTTTTAACTGTTGGTTTGGTAACACATGTAATGCGGAAACGGACTGCTCTTTTTAGTATGACTGTTGGAATGTTTATTATGCCGGTTTCAGCACTTTTTATGGCGTCGGGTAATTTGATAGACGGAAATATTTTGGGAATGCACCCTGTTGCGTTTATGATGGTAGTAGGGATTGCCTTCCAGGGATTTGCCGAAACATTTATATCTCCGCGTTTTCTGGAATACTTTTCTTTGCAGGCTCCTAAAGGAGAAGAAGGACTTTATCTGGGATTTAGCCATTTACATTCGTTTTTATCGTCTATTTTCGGTTTTATCATGTCTGGGGTACTTCTGGACCGTTTCTGCCCGGATCCGCGTTTGTTTCCTTCCAGAGAGGCTTGGGAAGAGTCTGCAACACATGCACATTATATTTGGTACTTTTTTGTAGGAATCGCCTTAATTTCGGCAATTGCATTAATTATTTACGGACAAGTAGTAAAAAGAATTGACCGTAGAAATCAAAATCTAAATTAATATTTTGCCAATTCAACCGAAATACTTAGTTTTGCACACCAATTTTCCGCAAAGGGAATAGCCCGGGTGGCGGAATTGGTAGACGCGCTGGATTCAAAATCCAGTTCTGGCAACAGAGTGCGGGTTCGATTCCCGCCCCGGGTACAAAAAAGCCTGACTATTAGGTAGTTAGACTTTTTTGTGACCTTTTTTGTGACCAAATAAGGGATGTTTTTTTGATATACGGTATTATTTTATAAAGCAAAAAGCACACAAAAAAAGCCCACCCGAATACGGAGTGGGCAAAATCAAATGAAACTGGTGCCTCCTATAAAGGAGATTCAATTAAAAAACACATATTATTTAAGAAAATCTTCCAATGAAAGATTCATATTTTGAGAGCTTTCAACCGGGCCATATTGTTTCAGCGATGGGTCGCGGTGAAAAATGAAAGGATTAATATCAAAACTTCTTCCTTTAAATTTAAAAAAACGTTCTATGCGTTGAAGCTCTCCAAGCCCTTTTTCAAGTTTAATAATCCTCAATGCGCTTAAATCTTCTAATGATTCAAGCAATTTTTCAATAATATTCAATATTACGTTTTGTTCGGGTGTAGTTGTCAGGATGGCTAAGAAATTCGAAACATATTCACCGAAATCTAAATTAAATTCGAGTGAAAACAAGTCTCTTTCTTTATCATATAACTTTTGAAATGGAAATATAAACCCAGTTGATTTTATTTTTTGCCATGTGGACATTATTTGACTATGGAGTGAGACAAGTTCCAAAGTTTCAGGATAGGTAACTAATTTTTCCTCAATTACTCTTTCTTTATTAAGCCCTTCCGGAATTTGTATCTTTTTAGTTTCAATATACATTCCTGGCAACCATCTCTGAGGGTTACTTTTAATAAATTCGGTTGTTTCCGTAAGACCATAATTACCTTCCATCTCGAAAAATGCAGCCAGATCAAGTCTGCATTTATTAATCAACTTACAGAAGAATTTATAATTTCTATAAATTTCGTCATATCGGGTGTAATCAGCTTCTCCGATTTGTTTGGGTTCGAAGTCAGATAAATATTTATCAAAAACAAGTTGTTTCCTGGCTGATTCAAGTTCTTTCTTTTTTTTAAACTCTTCCTCTCTTTCTTTTTCTACTTGTTCCTGTTCTTTTTTCTTCCTCTCTTCAAATTCTTTTTGTTTCTGGATAGCTTTCTGACGTTCCGCTTCCTGCTGTTTTTTATGCAATTCCCATAAGGTTTTACCTTTTTCAAAAGGTGTTTGTTCTGCAACTAGTGCGCTGGTAATGTTTTCTTTTGTCATGATTGTAATATTTTTTAATAAAACTTATTCATTGTTATGTCTGGCTAAATCTACTTCTCTTTTTAATTTCGTTCCATTGTTGCAATTTCTTTTCAATCGTTTCTATTGAAACATATGGTTTCCATGTCATAAATCGACGTGTAGCAGATGTATTTTCATCTAATGCTCGTGTAAAATTCTCAATTACTTCAAGTTCTCTGTTACGTTTTAAAACAGCACCACTAGAATTGCTCGTGTTACCAAATTCAGGATACTTTCCGTCTGCATACCTGGGAGCATGACCATCCCGATATGAATAAATTGCATCCAATATTTCCGGTGCATTGGTTCGGATTCTTCTTGTGGTAATCCCATCAATAACCATTTCGGGCTGCCCGGAAACTTCATTAAAAAGCCCCAGGTGCGGACCGCTGTACATTCCGGTTTTTGGCCTGCCGGCAAATTGAATCTCAGGGTATTTACCGGTGGCATAAGCTTTTGTTTTTTTTGTTGCTCCTTTAATAGTAGCAATCAATCCTGCAACTTGCCCAACAAAACCAATAATCAATGGAATATTTAAAGGGAAAGGTGCAGCTGCAGCTGATTCTCCAGTTCCTTTTGCAATATTAATAACGGTCGTTGCAATTGCATGGGCTTGTTTTGCCAATAAAGCTGCCTTTGCAATAGCTGATTCCTGTCCAAAAACATTTATTATTGTATCAAGTGTAGATAAATAAGCATTCTTTTTTTGCTGCTGCAGTTGTTCTTCCATGGCAGCCCTATCCATTGCAGCTTTCTGTTCATTATCCAAAGCCTGTTGTCGAAGTTTAGTTCAAATTGAAAACCCACGTTCTCTGAACGTGGTCAGAGCCGTTTTACGGGTTTGCCAATAAAGGACTCATTGCTTACTTTCCAAAGTTGTGTCCGCAACAAACAGAAAGAACAATGAGTCGATTTAAAAAGTTATCACATGCAGTATGGCATTGTACCTACCATATTGTATGGACACCTAAATATAGGTATAGAATTTTGGAAGGAGAAATAAAAAATGAAGTTGAAAACTGCATACGAATGTTTTCTGGTCAGAAAGGCTGCACAATTGAAGAACTCAATGTACAGTTTGACTGGAAACGCCAGTCAAATTGACCACCCCAGGCCAATTTAAATTGACCATCGACCATTTTCAACAAAAAGAGAACGTTTTTCTTCTGTCAGATTACAACAAATTTACTGTTTTTTATTCACTATAAATGTTTCGTTTTTTTCTCATCGATTCACCCATCAGCTCAATCCTGTGCGATTGATGGATCAACCGGTCAAGTATGGCATCGGCAATCGTTTTCTCCCCGATTATTTCATACCACTTACTAACGGGCAGCTGTGATGTTACAAGCATAGATCCTTTATTGTGCCTATCTTCAATTAACTCTAACAGAGCTATCCGGTTTTGGCTATCTAAGGGTTGCAGGCCAAAGTCATCGAGTATTATTAACTGATGCCTGGCCATTTTTGCAAGTTCTTTGAGATAAGATCCATCGGCTTTTGCCATTTTTAGTTTAGAAAACAGCTTGGTTGTATTAAAGTACAAAACCCTGTATCCCTCGATACAGGCCTGATACCCTAAGGCTGTTGCAATGTAGCTTTTGCCGGCACCGGTGCTGCCCGATATTAATACATTCTCGTTTTTATTAATAAAATCGCATTCAGCCAGTCTTAACAGTTTTGTCCGATCGATATTTCTTGTATGTTCGTACACCACGTTTTCAATGGTTGCTTTATAGTGGAACCTTGCATTTTTTATCAATCGCTCTATCTTGCGGTTGTTGCGATCGTCCCACTCGGCATCTGTTATCATCGATACAAACTGGTCGATGGTGTAATCATCGGTTTTACCTGTTTCGACAGCTGTTTTAAAAGCCCCATGCATACCATGGAGCTTCATCTGTTTCATTCGTGTTAATGTTACTTCGTTCATTGTTTTTTACTTTATCAGTTGTAATATTTTCCTCCCCTTATGTTGTTATGAAAAGGAAGTTCCGGTTCGTCCGGTTTTTCATCATCAAGTTTATCCAACCCTTTTTCCAGTATCTTTTGTATGATTTTGTAGTTGTAAACCTGATGTTCCAATGCACGTTTACACGCATTGGCAAGCCTTTCTTCCCCAACCTTTTTGGCAAAAGCCAATACGCCCATACAGCTTTTATAGGATTGTTCAGGGTGTTGTTTTCTTTCCAGCACATTGATTATAAATTCCTTTACACTCTCGTCAATTGAAGCTGCCCAGTTGATAAAACGCTGCGGTGTCCAGTCGGTAACAAACTGGTGTGTTGTTGCCAGGTGGTCTTTGTTTGTGGTGTAGAAGTATTTACGTCCATCTCTTTTGTGCAAAGCTATGCGGTTGTATTTATGGTATATTTCAACGGTTTTTGATGTAAACACCAGCTTTACCTTCTTCTTTAAATACTGACACGGAACGCTGTAATAATGTTTGTCTTTGCTTAACAGCACGTGCCCGTTCATGGCTACGGTGGCTATTGCTATTTCTTTAATCTCGTATTTTTCTACAGGTAATGCGGTAAGCTTGCCTTTTTCGTCTTCAACGAATAATTGATACCGGGACGTTGGCCTGCCGGTTAACTTTTTGTTGTTATGCTTGTCCAGTTCATCCCAAATTGCACTGTTAAGCTCTTCTAAACTGTAAAAATCTTTGCCGCGCAAGGCCGGATATATTCTTTGGTATAATATCTTGACTGCTCCTTCTGCCAGTGACTTGTCCCGGGGACGGTAAGCCCGAGCCGGAAGAACTGTTGTACCGTAATGTTCGGCAAAGTCCATAAACGTTTCGTTAATGGTAGGTTCAAACCGGCTGCTTTTGGTTACGGCAGACTTTAGGTTATCAGGGACAATAGCTGCAGGAACTCCCCCGTAAAAGTGCAGTGCATTTTCAACCGAAGCAACAAAGTCTTCTTTTTGTTGGCTCGGTGAGGCTTCTGCATAGGTGTATTGACTGGCCCCCAGTATGGCAACAAAAAACTGTACCTCTTCAATCTCGCCTGTTTCTTTATTGATAATTTCCAGGGTTTTGCCAGCGTAGTCAATAAACATCTTATCGCCTGCTTTATGCTCCATATGCATTACCGGGTTAACCTTTTTATTCCAACGCAGGTAGTGGGCTTTAAACTGGCTTAGTTTTAGTCCATCGGGATGTTTTTCATAATATTCTTCCCACATCAGCTGTTTGGTAACGCCGGTCTTTTTTAATTCACGCTCCATGTAGGGAAAGAAGTTATAAACCTTTTTTAGCTTTGGGGAAAGAACATCTTCGGTATCCCTGCTAAAGATCTTTTCCAGCTCGGAATCACTCTTCTTATCAATATCATCAATTGTAAGGTTTAACACCTTGTATAGAGCGATATACTTCTTGACCGTATTGCGTGAAAGGCCCAGGTACCTACTGATAAATTGCTTTGCTTTTCCCTGGTGGTGTAACTGAATGACTTTTCTTACTTTACTCATGTCGATTAATTTATTAGCCATGTTTTCATATTAATTTGTTTAAATCAGTATGAAATTATGGCTTCGACAGAAGTAAAATCAATCTCTTTTGGTGGGTGGTCACTTTAGTCCGGCGCTGGTGGTCAATTTGCTCCGGCACGCGGTGGTCAGTTTAAACTGGCGAGGGTGGTCATTTTATTCCGGCCTGGGGTGGTCAGTTTGACCGTTTTTTCCACCTTATCCTCAAAGTATTTTTCGAGCATTTTCTGATCAAGGAAACTAAATCTTTGATTGAAAATTTTATCTACATGTTCTTTATTGACCATTTTCAGGATTGCCTTTATTGTAATATCAACATCTCCTGAAAAAGTACTCCCCGAAATGTATTTTTTTTAAAGTTATGCTTTTCCTTGCGATGAAAATAAGAAGAAAAACAAAATTCCTGCGAGATTTTTATCTTCCTGCATCTTTTTTACAATAAATTTTCTAGCCAGAGACAGCTGATTTTTAACGAATTGCTCACTTAACTCAAGCTGACTTGCAATAACTTTGTTTTTTAGTTCTTTTTTAAAACTCAAAATGAAAATTTCTTTTCTACGGGGAGGTAGCAGGTCTATAATTTCATCTAGTTTTTTTAAAAATAGAAGGTAATCGAATTGTTCTTCTTTATTTGCAGAGTCAAAAATATACTCTTCTGCAAAAATGCGAATATATTTTTCTTCTCTGCTTTTCTTCAGAAACCTTTGGCGGATATTATTGTAGGCGATAGTGAACAAATACGACTGAAATACAGTATTTGTTTTTAGGGAATGACGATTCTCCCATATTTTTAGAAAAACTTCGTTAAGTAAATCTTCGGTATCTTCTTTATCCCTTAAATATTTAATTGCAAATTGGTATAAACGGCTTGAATATTTTTCAAATAGTAGTCTGAAAGCCTTTTTATCACCTTCTTGAAGTAAGGAAATTAGCCTGTTATCATTATTTTCACTATGTAAATTCAATTAGCCGTGTTTAACCGTTTATGTTAGTTTAATGTGTAGAATGAAACTTAAATTAGCTACCAAAATTAATGGTTATTTTTAATTTTCCTGATGTTTAAATTTTAAAACTATTTTTAACTGGTTTCTTTTTCGGATTTAAGTTATTCAAAAATTAAACCCATTTTTCAAATGTTAATGTACATTATATTTCATCTTTTCTATCATTTTGTCCAACATAATTAAGTATAGCTTTTCTAATATCAATTAGCTTATATTGAATCAGTTTGCTGTTTTCTTTCTCCATCCTTGTCTCTAACTTTATTTTCAGTAAGAGACACCTCTCGGGGTAGGTGAGCAAGTTTATATTTTGGTCAGACCAAAACTCTTGTTTAGCATCCCGTTGGTCTAAAAAATGGTAATACAAAATGGTGCAGTTTAATAAAGGTGGACGTCCACGAAAATTGGATGGTGAGAAGATGAAATATAAGATAACGGTAAAAATGTCGAACGTAGAAAATTATTCCTCAATGGGCAAATCGAAAGAAACCGGGATTTCGTAAAGTGAGTTTGTCAGACGGTCAATAATGGATACAACAGTTGTTCAACGCTTATTCACGTGTTCAATAATTGTTCGAACTACACTAGTCGGCTTATTTGGTGTTTGTAAGCGATTTTTTAATCAATACCAGCTTTTGAATATGTTTCAGTAACCAAACCAGTTACTTTCTTTTTGTCTCTTTTTTTTCTTCGGTATTTTGCCTTCTATATGAATAGTTAGTACTTAAAATTTCTATGTTCTTCTGTTCTTAAAATAAAAAATAAAGATTTGTTTATATTTTTTTCTTTTTTACAAAAAATAACCGAAATTGTATCAGATAATTAGATCAAACTTAGTTTTACAGGTTATGAGAATGTTTATTATTCAACCCTTTAACCGCCTATTGTTATTTGTTTATTTCGAACTAATCGACAGTAATTATTTGATATATCCACACGGAAGTTGTTTTTTTTAAACAAAATGGCTTTCAGTTAAACCCACACGTTTTTAATTTTTTGCGCATTTAGATAGATTATCAGATTGGATAATCTAAAAGGGGATTTTTTTATAAAAAATAAGAGAAAATTTGATGGTATTAATTAATAATAGAAGAGATGAAAATAGGGTCTAAAAAATTGAATATCAAACTAAAACGTTTGTCTGTTGTTTTTCTTTTTTCTTTTGCTCTCATTCAAATGAGTAACGATGTGTTTGCTCAAAGGAATGATCAGAACAAATCGGATTATTTTAATCAGGCACGAATGGAGAATAGAAAAACCGGCAAGTCTCCAACCTCGATTCGTTTTGATAAAAATAACCAGCCACCCAAAAACGCATTTTTTAATGAATACAGAAAGAATTACAATTTTCCGAGGGAAAACCAAATGAAGGCCGGAAAAGAAATAAAAGACAAATCGGGTACGCATCAACGGTTTTATCAGTATTATAAGGATGTTGAAGTGCTTGGTGCACAATACATTTTGCACGAAAAATCAGGTTTTGTTCATTATGCAAATGGAGAATTGGTGCACATTACCGACTTTGATGTTAATCCGGTGTTAAGTGAGCAGGAAGCACTAAAAGCAGCTTTAAATGAAGTTGGGGCTGAAAGGTACATGTGGGAAAATCCGGGAAATGAAGAATTTATTAAAAAGGAACAAAATGATAATAAGGCTACTTTTCGACCTTCCGGGGTTTTAAAAATTACAACAGGCAGAGAAGAGTTAACAGCTGAAAATATACGTTTGGTTTACCGTTTTGATATTTATGCGGAGGAGCCTTTAGGTCGTTACTGGGTGGATGTGGATGCCAAAACAGGCGAAATTGTTAATAAATTAAGTCGTATTCATAATTCTTTTGTTCCGGGAAGCGGAAAATCTATTTATAACGGTACAGTACCACTAGCAGTTGAGGAGATAGAAACAGATAGTTTCCATTTGAATGGACTTTTATCAACTCCACTTTATCCTGATGTGCAGATTCAAACATTTGATATGCATAACCAAACCAATCTTTCTCTGGCAACAAACGTAATATCAACTACAGCTGATGGAGTATGGGACTCCGTGGCCGTACAGGCTCATTGGGGTGCAGAACAGACATTTAACTATTTTTATACAACTTTTGGAAGAAACAGTATTGACGATTCCGGACTACCACTATTCAATTATGTGCATTTAAGTAATAATCTTGTAAATGCTTTTTGGGATGGTACGCGAATGAAATATGGTGATGGAGACGGTACGAATTACGGGCCTTTGGTTGCATTGGATATTGTTGGACATGAGTTAACACATGGTGTAACAGAACATTCTGCGGGTTTGATATATCAGAATGAGTCGGGTGCACTTAATGAATCATTTTCGGATATTTTTGGTGAAGTAGTTGAAAATTATGCTGACGGTCCAAATAACTGGCAGTGCGGTACAGAAATTGGAATCGGTGGTAGTGGTGCGATTCGATCTATGGATAATCCGAATGCATTTAATGACCCTGATACTTATAAGGGGACTTATTGGTATAGTGGGACTTGGGATTATGGGGGTGTTCATACAAATAGTGGCGTACAGAATAAGTGGTTTTACATTCTCTCTAACGGAGAAGCTGGCACCAATGATTTTGGTGAATCGTATAACGTTACCGGCATAGGAATTGAAGCAGCAGCAGCAATTGCTTACCGGAACTTAACGGTTTATTTAACTCCTTATTCCGGTTACAAACAAGCGCGGGTTGGTGCGGTTATGGCGGCCACTGATATGTATGGTGAAAGTTCGGCAGAAGTGGCCGCGGTGGGAGCAGCATGGGACGCAGTTGGTGTTTATGCTGATCCTCCTGCCCAGGGTATTTTAGTTTGGGATCGCATTGTTGGAGGTCAGGATTTTAGTGGAACTTTTATTAACAATTATCTGTCGGATGCTGGCTTTACTACCTATTATACTTCCGATCTTCCTGCTACATTGATTGGCTATGATGCAGTATTTTTATCCTTCGGGAATGCTTCCAATATTTCATATATCCAATTCTCCACCGCAGAAGCGTTTTTAATTCAGCAATACCTTCAACAAGGAGGAAAGGTTTACCTGGAAGGAGGTGATGCTTTGGGATATGATCAGAGTTCAAATTCTACTTTGCATAATTTGTTTGGCATTGCTGGAGTCGCTGATGGTAGTACAAATGTGATTGACACATTAGTTGGGCAACCGGGTTCACTTACCGAGAATATGTTTTTTAGTTCTTCTACCCAGGTTGAAAATCGTTTTATTGACACTTATACTCCCGGTAACGGTATCGTTGCATTTAAAGAACAACCTTATGGAAATGTCGCTATACAGAACAGCGGTGCTGCAGCGCAAAAAACATTTTGTTTTTCCTATGCCCTGGCCGGATTAACAAATGAAACTTCTCCTTCTACAAAAGAGGATCTTCTGGCTAAAATTATTGACTTTTTTGATGTATCGCCAATCCCGAAAGCAGTTGACGATGATTTTTTATTAACGCGTATAGAAAATATTTCCGGGAATTTGTTTAATGACAATGGTAATGGTCCTGATTTGTATTTGGATCCTTCTACTACAATCATATCGTTTGGAGGAGGTTCTTTAGCCGGAGATTTGAATTCGAATGCTGCCGGTTCCAGTGTGGCTTTAGCAGGTGGAACTTTAACTGTAAATGAAAATGGTAACATATCGCTTGTTTCACCTACCGAATTAGGATATTTCTCTTTTCTGTACAAAATATCAAATGGCTCAGCAACTGCCCAGGCAGAAGTAGGTATTACGGTTGAGAATATTGCCCCGGTTGCAGAATGCCAAAACATTACAGTAACGGTTGATAATAACTGTCAGGTTACTATTACACCTGCAGATATTGATAATGGTTCTTATGATCCGGATGGTGATCCTATATCCCTCAGTATTGATATTACCGGTGTTCTCAATCCTGGTATTCATTCAGTAAAACTTATGGTTAACGATGGATATACGGAAAGCACATGTAATTCTACGGTTACAGTAATAGATACGACATCTCCCCTACCTCCGGCGCCTCCTGCAAATGTATTCGCAGATTGTGCTTATGATGTACCACCTCAGATTGATTTAACGGCTATAGATAATTGTAATGGTAGCATTACAGTAAGTCCTACAGATGATATAACTCCCGGGGACTGTCCAAACAATTTTACTATCGTTCGTACCTGGACATTTACCGATCTGTCTGGAAATTCGAGCTATGTAAATCAGACAATTATTGTTAATGATACCATTGCACCAATAGCACCAACACCGCCCGCAAGCGTAGAAGCTACTTGTGCTTATGATGCACCACCTCAGATTGATTTAACGGCCGTAGATAATTGTAGTGGCAGCATTACGGTAAATCCTACTGATGAAGTAACATCCTGGGAATGCAAAAACAAATTTACAATGATCCGTACCTGGACATTTGTTGATGATTGTGGCAATCAAAGTTCAGTTAGCCAAACCATTGTTGTTAATGATACTCATGCGCCTGTAATTTCAGGTTGCCCGCCAGCAGATTTTCAGATTGCATCTACGGATGATGGTCAATGTTACTATACAGCATCGGGAAACGAGTTTGATGTATCTGCAATTGATAATTGTAGTGGTCAGGTTAGTTTAACCTATGAGTTGTCGGGAGCAACTGTTTCATCCGGAACAGTTTCTTTATCCGGAGAACATTTTAACGCCGGTTCAACAACAGTAACCTGGACAGCATCGGATGAGTGTGGAAATTCATCGACATGTTCATTTGATGTAGTGGTCAACAGTGTACAAACAACAACAACAGTTTCAGTTAATCCGGTATCACAGCAATACAGTGATTTAGTTGAATTTCAGGCTAATGTAACTCCCTGGGGTTGTGGAGGTACAGAGACAACGGGAGATGTAACATTTTATGTTGGTACGCAGGCAATGGGAACTGTGAATATCGATGCAAACGGAACTGCTACTGCATCTTATTCATTGGCAGAAATACCTGGCTATCCGTCCAACGGACAAATGTCGCCCGGAATTAAAACAGTAACAGCTGAATTTAACAATACAAATTCGGCATATGTGGTTCAGGATGCAGAAACGACTCTGACGATTACTCCGGAAGACGCCAATATTGAATATAATGGTATTGAATTTCAGGCAACCGATGGTTCCAATTCCGCTGAAGCCACTGTTGCACTTAGAGCAATATTGCAGTCAAATCCTGATGGAACCGGATTGGGTGGAGACATCAGAAATGCTTGTGTAACGATTGAAGTTAATAGTTCAATTATTGTCGGTGGCCTGAATCCGGAACTTATTAATCCATCTGATTTAACAACAGGTATCGTTGAATTTCCGTGGACTTTTGACATTGGCAGCGCAGACTATGAGTCATTTGATGTGAAAATCACAGCTGATTGTTATTTTTCCGGAGTAGACCAAACGGTTGTAACAGTTTACAAACCTGTGGGTGACTTTATAACCGGAGGTGGTCACATAAAACCAACACTTTCAGCAGGAATGTACGCGTCCACTCCCGGATTAAAAACCAACTTTGGATTCCACGTCAAATGGAACAAAACAGGTAAAAATTTGCAGGGAGGCATGAATATTTTATTCCGACAGCAAGTTGGTGAAGAAGTTCAAATTTTTCAGATTAAAACAAATTCCATGACCACGCTTGGGGTTAATACGGCCAATCCCGATGAACAGATTGGCGAATTTGAATCAAAAGCAACCCTGCAAAATTTAACAACCGAAGAAAGTCTGGGAGGAAACCTGACCTTACATTCTAAAATAATTGATCGTGGAAACCCGGGCTCAAATGATGAAATTGCAATTACATTGTGGAATCGCAACACGCTTTTATATTCAAGTGAATGGAATGGATTAAACACTGACCTGCAATATATAGAAACCGGAAACATTGTTGTGCATGCCGGCTTCGAATTAAAAAGTGCCGCTATTGCTGAAATTGCTCCTATTATTGGTGAAGAACCACAATTCTTTGATGTAGAGCTTTATCCAAATCCATCAACTGGAAAAGTGAATCTTTATATCCATTCTCCGGAGATTATGGATTCAGAAGTTACATTGCGAAGTGTGACCGGAAGTGAAATATTCAGAAAAAAATACAAAGCGGCCGAAAAGATTCATTTAGATTTGACAAACCAGATGAGTGGAATATATTTTGTTTCATTTACGCAGGGAGATAATTCTGCAATAAAAAAATTGGTATTACACTAAAAACAAATTAAAAAAAGAAACGGCTGTCCTGGCTTATTTTAGGACAGTCGTTTTAATTTTTATCCACCACAATATCTATGTAAAGTCTTTTACGCCGGATAGGAAAGTTTTTTAAATCAAGGGCAAGTAGCAACTCGTTTATATCATCTGCCCGGTACGAGGCCCTTATCGATTCCCGGATGCCACGTTTGAGGTTTGTGGTAGAATATTCCTCCTCTGAAAAATTATAGATAAACAACTCTTGCTGCTCTCATTTAAAACGTAGTACAGGTTTTTTTAATCTAAGCCCGGAGTTGCCCAGAGGTGAAGCGAGAGTATAGAATAAATCATATTAAATTTTCCACAAGATTCAATAAGCTGGCTATCTTCAACTGCACCATTTATAGATTTTATGTAATCTTCCTTATTTTATCGCCGGTCGTAATCCGTAGTTTCGTGTGTGGTATTCTTTTGGGCATATCACTCCGTTTTCTTCTTCAGACGATTAAGAAGAAATTATATTTTAAAGTTTTAGGTAGGTTGCAATTCATTTTAAACGAATTTGTTATTCTTTAAAAAACCAACTGGCTGTCCAACCTGTAACAAAACATGACAGTACTCCTGTTGCCGAATACATAATCAGATGTACGGGTTGATATGTGGCTACCAGAATCTGTATCATTATGCTAATGAAAATTCCGACTAAAACGCCTTTTGAATTGGCTTTTTTTGATAAAATTCCTAAAAGAAAAACACCGCCCAAGCTGCCGATAACCAGTCCCAGTACTTTTTGGAATTCGTCCCAAAGCGACTGAATATCCATGGTTGCCATCATAAACGCAAATAAGGTTCCTGAAATTCCGACAATAAAAGTGGCTATTCGCGCCAGTTTTAGCGGTTTTGTATTTTTACTCCATCCAAAACGGAAATGAATGTCGGTGGAATAAGCAGTTGCGGCTGAATTCATGCTGCTGCTCAAACTACTCATCGCTGCGGCAAATATTCCGGCAATCAACAGTCCTGAGATTCCCGCAGGAAGTTGAGATGCAATGTACCACGGAAAAATGGCATCGTTGTTTGAAAAAGTGGAGTTTAATTCTGTTGGGAAAGCTTTGTAAAACGCAAAAAGTGCAGTTCCTACAAAAAAGAAAATAATGGTAGCAGGTATCGTCAAAATAGCGTTGGTCCATACACTTTGATTTGCCTCTTTTTGCGTTTTTGTGGTTAAGTAGCGTTGTACCATGGTTTGGTCGGTTCCGTAAGTAGTAATGTTTGCAAAAATTCCCCCCAGAAGCATCACCCAAACCGTGGGTTGTTTTAACGAAAGTGTTAAGTCGAAAACATTAAATTTATGATTGGCAGCCGCTGTTTCAACAATGGAAGAAAATCCACCGTCAATTTTAAGAATGATTAGAGACAACGAAAGAATGGCTCCTCCAAGCAAAACAATTACCTGCATTACATCCGTCCAAATAACAGCTTCTATTCCACCCATCATCGTGTAAACAAGCGCTACAATTCCCATTAGTGCGATACATAAAAATATGTCGATTCCGGTAACTACGTTCAGTGCAATTGACGGGAGAAACAAAACGACCCCCATTCTGCCAATTTGATAAACGATGAAAGAAAGGCTTCCAATTAGACGGATGGTGAGATTAAAACGGTTTTCCAGATATTCGTAAGCGGTGGTTACATTCAATTTCCTGAAAAACGGAATAAACAGGAAGATAATAACCGGCGCCACTAAAAAGATGGTCATGTTGAGTGTAAAATATGACCAGTCGGTTGCAAAAGTTTTGGCGGGAATAGCCATAAAAGTAATGGCGCTGAGTGCGGTTCCGAAGATGCTCAGTCCGGCTGCCCACCAGGGAATGCGACCACCACCTTTGAAATAATCGTTGGTATCTTTTTGTCGCTTTGAAAAGAAGTAGCCCATCCACGAAAGCACCAGAAAATAAAGGCCGATAACAACGATGTCTAGCAAACTTAAATGTTTAGCATCCTTTACCACTTGAATTTTTAGGATTTTCGGTGTGCGAATTCCCGGACGGATTTCTCCCGAAGGAATAATAAAATCATTTCCCCATTGAACGGCAGTGGTTGTTACCTGGCCGGTTTCCGGGAGCGTGGCAAGTTCAAACGTTTTGTTGGTTAAGGTATTAAATCCGATAACTTTATTCCCAAATCCCGGATGGTTTTCCAAATGACTTAATAATTTTTGTTGTACCTTTGCTAACTCGCTATCAACAGTTTCGTTTTTATCTGCGGCTTTGAGTTCCTCGATGTGTTTTTCAATGCCCATCTGTTTTAGCATCAATTCGCCATTGGCACCTGACGAAAAAGCAATGGTACTGGCACCAACCGGAAAGGCAGTCCCTGCCATAACCGGAAATTCTTTGTTTTTTCCATCCGAAATAAGCGACCACTGTTTTATCAAAGGATTGTAAACATGTGCGTCGTAAAGGATTTCAACTTCACCGTTTTGTTTTATGTTTCTTCCTGAAAAGAGATAAAAACAGTTGGTAACACCATTGCTTTGAGCGGCTGCTATGGAGAAAGCACGCGGCGGTCCTTCCCACTCCGGAAGGCTTTCCCATTTCCATTCGTCGGGGGTTGCGTTTGAAATATCTAACGAAAGAAATATTTTTTTTGAGGTTCCACCCGGTTCTGAAATTCCTCCGGCAACAAAAATGGTATTGTCTACTTTGGCAAATGCAAAATTGGTTAAAGGTACAGGAAGTTGTGGCCCAGAAGTTATTTCAACAGCTCCGGTTTCGGGAATGTAATTGATGAACCAACTTTCGGAAATACACTCATTGCTTGTGTTTCCGCCAAAACAAAATAATCCTGCCGGAGTGGAAACAGCCCCTCCGTAACCGGCCGCAAATGGAATTTTTGCCTCCGATTTTTTCCAGGAATATGCATCTCCGTTTTTTTGTAAAAGAAAAATTTCGTTGTAATATACTTTTGTTCCTCCTTCCCATGGAACTTTATCAGGGAAATTTGCTCCTCCCGCCACGATTAATACATCGTCATCCACACCAGAATAAGGTCCGGCGAGGCCTGGCTGAATGAAATAACCTGTATTGGGAGGAAGTTCCGGAAACGATGAAAATTTCAGGTAGTGATTTTCAGCATGTGTGGCGGAGATAATGAAAAAGAGAAGGATAGAGAAAAAGTATTTCATTTTCATTGTTATTTCAAATTCGTATTAAAAGAACTCAGGGATAATTTTTCGCGCTTTTTTTCGCACAGGTTCGGTCAATTCGTCAGGAATAGATTTGTAGGGCCAGCGTAAATTTGCGCCGACGTCTGCCCATCCTCCAACAAGTGCCATAAAACGATCACAGGCATGATTTGGGAAAAACTGTTTACTGATGAAAGGTTCAATGACTTCACTCATAAATTGTTTGATTCTTTTCTCCAGTTCCAGAGCGGAACTCAAATCACTTTGTATTTGATTAAACCACTTTTGTGCAGTAAACGGATTCAGGCAGGCTACATTCGAATATGCCCCGTGTGCACCAAGAGTAATTCCTGTTGCCAGATTATGTCCCGGGATAAATACTGAAAGTCCTTCACTGTTTTTCCGAACAGACTCATACCATTGTTTATCAGAATTATAATCGAAAACTTTCACTCCCATTAGGGATGGAACCTGCTTTTTTAAGAAGGTCCATTCTTCCGGCTGTAATTTTTTCTTTGCGTGTGGCGGATTGTACAATACCATGCTTATGTTCCCAGCTTGTTCAGCCATTTTTTGCAGAAATATTATACTTTCTTCCAGAGTTGGAGGAAACCAATCGGGTAAAATAATCTGGACAGCTCCCGGTAGCAAATGTTTTATCATTTTTAGCCGCTGCAGAGAGATTTGCGGGCTCATGTGACTTACTCCAATTTGAAAGGGAATGCCTGCCTTTTCACACTTTGCAGCCAGTAATTCGTTTACTTTTAAAAATTCTTCCTCGGTTTGCGAGTAAAATTCACCAGCCGTTCCGTTGGAGTAAATGCCATTCGGATTAGATAAAATCAAAACATCAATTTCATCATTCAATTTCGAATAATTAATATCTCCGTTTTTATCGGTAGCTAAAAGCAATGTAGCCCAGTTTCCATATATCTCACCTGATTGTAGAGGTTTCATTAAAAGCTGTTCGAATTTAGTAATGAGCCTGGCGCAAATATTTGAGTAGGTTCGAACGAAACAAATACCATTTTTTCGTAGGCGCTTTCTTTTCCGGCTTCGAAGAACATCCCGATTTTTCCGTCGGGGAGTTTTGTTAAGCAAGAATAGGCAGCCGGGCCTGCATAAATTAATTTATCGTTGCTCCAGCTTTGGCAATCGTCGAAACTGGCTTTTAAAGTCAGGTGGTTTCTGCCGGAAGGAACAGCCGGGTTTAGGAACAGATGCATTTGTTTTTCATCAAACTGCCCGTAATTTAAAATACTTGCCTGGCATCTCGATTCAACCAGTTGGTAATCGTGTTCAATTTCTGTCCACGTTTCGCCTCCGTCTTTGCTGAAACTAATTGCCCGCGCATTTTGGTCGTTATACGATCGCATGTTCATTTCCAGCGTGCCATCAGAAAGTTCGGTAACCTGACTTTCGTTGCAGCCGGGTTTTATTGGCTCGCTCATTTCCCAGATTTCGCCATGGTCGTCAGAATATAAAACATGTGCACCATAGCCATAAGGGCCGTTTCTAATGGTTCCGTCCGGATCGTTGTAACTGTGATTGGCCGGAATTACCAATCTTCCTTTGTGTGGGCCGTTTTTCATTTGAATTCCAAAACCAGGGCCAGTGGCATACCAACCCCACGAAGTGTCGCGGCAACTTTCGTTCATATTCACCGGCTCCGACCATGTTTTTCCATCGTCATCAGAATAAGAAAGGTAGGGCAGGCGAGGAAGGGATGAGGTTTTATGAATAATGGCAGATTCTCCGTCTTCTCCATTGTTCCAGGTTAAAAAGAGCCAAATCCGGCCTGTTGTTTCATCCACAACAGGACAAGGGTTTCCACAGGTATTTTGGGCGTCGTTCCATACAATTTGTTCGTCGCTCCAGGTTATTCCATTATCTTCCGAGCGTTTTAGCAATAAATCGATGTCGCCGGCATCACCAGCTTCTCGTCCTTCACAAAAAGCCAAAAGTGTTCCTTTTTGAGTTGTAATCAAAGAGGGAATGCGATAGTTGTTGTAGTCGCCGGTACCTTTTTCCCACAAAACGGATTTTTGAATTGGAGTTGTCTTTTCTTTACAGGCGTATTGAAAAAGTCCTAAAATAAAGATGGTAAGTATGAACAGATTTTTTTTCATTATTTCGATGTTTATTCGTTATTTTTCTTGTATGTAAGTAAAGTTACCGGCCCTAGTAATCCCGATTTTATGCTTCCCCGAAAACGGGTTGGTGTGCCGATGAAATTGTTGGATAATGTGTTGTAAACCAAAACTTCAATTTTATTTTCTCCTGCTTGTGCCATTTCTGTGATATCGAATTTGTATGGAGGTGCCAGTTTTATTCCTGCACTTTTACCGTTGACGATTAATTCAGCAGAGGAAACTACTTCTCCCAAATCAATTTCAATTTTTCCTGCGGATATTTTGGACGCATCAATATCTATTGTTTTGCTGTACGAGGCGCCTCCTGAATAAGCTTTTAGCCCGTCGATTTCCGACCAGTCGCCAAGTTTTATGATGCCTTCGCCACAGGTTTGCCTGAAATATTGAGGCAACGCCGCTCCGTCTGTATAACCTGCCTGATAATCGATTTTCAAAACAACGTTTGACGTTTCTTTAATTGCGTTTTTGATATTAACAGCGTAGGTTTTTAATCCGTTTGAATCTTCCCTTGTAATTTCTGGCGTGTATTTATTGCTGTCGATCCAAAGTGAAACGTCTCCGTAAGCTGTAAAAGATAAAGCTTCTAAACCCGGCGCCGACTGGAATGTGTATAATCCGGAATTTGCCTGAGTTACCGAAGAACAGTCGAAAGGCAAAACTCCACTGTCGCCGTACCAACACATGGAAATGGGTTGCTTCTCCGGCAGGGGAATATCTGGTTTTCTGAAAACAAGGTAGGTTTCACAAGCTTTGTTGTAAACTATTAGAACCGGATTTTTCCCTTTTTTCAGTTGGGCAACACTACTGTTTGTGTTGGTGTTTTTCCCATTTATAAAGAGAAGCACCGGTTTTTCTTCTCCGGTAAGTAAGTCAAAAATCCCATCATTGGGAGCTACAACTTCTGTGTAGAGAACATAAAAAGAGCCTTCTTTTTCGGGAACTCTAAATCGTGAATGCCGGAATTCATCGATTGCTCCCAACCGGATAAAATTATCGTACATTTCTCCTTTTAGGCCGTGCCAGCCCTGATGCCCGTAGTCTCCTTCCACGCCTCTTTGCCACGAAAATTTATAAGGTTCCCAGGCATATTTTTTATTATCCCAGCTGATAGAATCCGAGTTTTTTTCAGGAATAAATTTCAATAATTGTTTGTTTTTAGGAAGTTTTGCCAGCGGCCCAAGTTTCATGAAATGTGTTCCGTAAGCACAGGTAATCATGTCCCAGGTGCTGTCAGGTTTAGGCTTTCCGCCCTTGTAATTTTCGTTTTCTTTAAAATAAACCTGGCGAACCTGTGCCCCCATTAGTTTTTCAGAAGCCGGAAGTTCAAAATCTCCCCAGCGGTTGTCGAGTGAAGGTTTTAATTCAAAATTCCAAATATCGTCGAGCGTGTCACAACGAATAGGTTCATTAAGAACAATTTCTTTGAATTGGCTTTTTTCTTCAGGCTCAAAAACGATGAGTTGTATTTCTGTTTTGGAAAGCGGTAAAGTAATTTCTGTTCCTTCATTTGTTTCTTTTGCAAGATGGACGAGGGATGAAATTTCTCCATTCCATGGATTCCAAAGTTGCGCTGAACCTTTTGAATTGAAAAAGCATTTTGTGTTTTTGGGGAAATTGTACAAAGCATAAATATCACGTTCTCCAATGGAACGGTGCATCACATACGGAAGTTCTTCCAGTTCAGAAAGTACTTTAAAATTAGGGGAATAAGAGCCCGGTAGTTTTTCAAGAACTTCCTCTGCATTTTTGCACTGAAAAGTATTCTTACCAGAGAAAATGGAAGCAACAAGTTTTTCAACTTCGGTATCATTCAAACCATTTTTTTCTGTTGCTGCTGGCTTTTCTCCAATGTTGACAATCAACCCACCAGCTTCTTGAAATTCTTTTAGTTTTTGAAGTGTTGAAAAACGAATCGCTTCCATTGAAGGGACGATGACTACTTTATACTTTTCACCGGAAACCTGCAATTCCCCATTTTTTGTTTCAGCGCGGGCAATAGATTCATAATCAATAAAGTCGAAATCAATGGCTTTGTTATAAATCAATTCTCCGGTTTTGAATGCTATTTGTACGGAATTGTTTCCATCCATTTCCGCAACCACTGGTTCGGTTGGATAAATAATAGCCACATCGCACACATGGTTTCCCTGCGACAAAGTGTAGGATAACCGTTCTGTGCACTTCATCAATGGTTCAATCTGGCTCCAGTAAGGCATTCTGAAATGGTTGTCCGGCGGCGCCCATTCCCACCATCCGCCCATGGTGGAGTAGTAAAATCCGTGAAAAGACAGTAGATTATATCCGGCAACAAAATTGGCTAAAATGGCTTCGGTAACATCGGCCGATGAGGTTCCCCACCCGCTGCTGTGAAAGCCTTCGAGCCACACGCGCGGACGGTTGTACAAATGCGCAATGGAAGCAGCAACTTTCGCTTTAATTATGTCTTTTGAAACACGCGGTTGATCGGAGCCCGGTCCCTGGTTCCAGCGCTGGGTACGGAAATAATCGCCAAATTCAGTCACATCTCGTCCTCTCCCGCCGTGATCGCAACCGTAAGTTAAGCCCCGTTTTTCATGCCATTCAAACACCGGAATAAAAAAGTTTTCTTCGCTTAAACTCACCATTACATCGTTGTAATCGAGCCTGATTTTTGGAGTGATGTCTCCAATATTATTAAACAGAGCATCCAAATAAGGCACAATATCGTACCCTTTTCTTTTTTTGAATTCTTCGGCAAAACGATTGTCCCAAATGTTTCCGCTTAAACGAAAATTTAATTCATCAGAAAAGAAAAAATCCAGGGCCTTTTTATTTTCAGGAGGAAGTGCTTCTTCAAAACGATCGAAAAAATGGTGAATGTAAGCTTCCCCGCTTTTAGGATGCATCGGATTGTAGGAAGGAATTATTTTCTCCTCGTAAATGCAGTTGACTTGGCAGGTTTCTTTTCCGAAATTGAAAATAAGATTGCCGTCTTTTATATAAGGAAGTAGATTAACACGCGTGTTTTCTTTTACAGAGCCATCGGAGTTGGTTTGGAAAGCTGTAACATTTAGAAATCCGGGAGGAAGTTTCCATTTGCATTTCCCTGTAACGATTTTTACAGAATCCCGAAGAATGCTACCGTTCATTTCCGGGATTTCTTTTAATGCATCATCCATTGAAAATCCCTGTCCAACGCCCAAAGTGTAATCGCTTACGCTGATGGTCATTCCACGTTTTTGAGATTCCTTTGCGAACCATTTAAAAAGATCCCACCATTCAGGAGTAAAAAGAGCAGGTTTACTGGGTCTTGACAAACCGTAAATCAGTCCGCCGGAATCTAAATGGCTGTAGTTAATTTGTAAACTTGAAATGCATTTATCTTTCAACTGATCCAATTGCCAGGAGATTCTTTCTTTTGTGAGTGTATCTCCCTGCCACCAGTAAAATGGCACTTCGCCATAACCTTTTGGCGGATTCTGAAATCCCGGTAATACATCAAAAGTTTCGTTTTTGCTTTTCAACCAGTCATTTGTGCTATGCTGACCATAAATCTTAGGAAGAAAGCTCAGAAAAATGAATAGTTGGATGATTGTTATTTTTGACAGTTGATTCATTTTCTATGAATTAAGAATTATCACCATCTAACAACCAAGGAAGATTAAATATCGCCACGTTAATTTCGTCGTATAATTTTTCTTCGCCGCCTTCATAAAGCAGAAAAATGGTTCCGTCTTCACCGACCGTCAAAGATGAATATGCACTAAAGTCAGCATCAATTAAACGTTTTATTGGCCAGGTTGACGTTCCGTTAAACGAAGCCCAAACGGTCAGTTGATAACGCCAGCCTCCTTTCCAGTCGGGCATACTGTACAGCAATACATCTTCGGCATCAATTACGCCGTCGGGAATTCTAACTAACCCGGCTTTACAACCATAACTGGGTTTACTTCCGTATTTGAAATAGAACGGTTCGCCAATTTCGTAGAGTTCATCAGAAACTTGCCAGTCAACGTAACGATTACCTCCGTCGTAGCTCCATGCAATTCTTCGTTTATGGTCAACCGACATATGTGAGCGGGAATTGTAATATACGCTTCCGTTAGATAATTCGGCAACAGCACCTTCTCCGGTTCCGGTCATAATTGCGTCACTTACCTGCCAGGTTTTTCCATTGTCGTCGCTGTAAATAGACGTGTTGTAATTGTACATCCAATATTCCTGTGCATTGTCGCCATTGGGTGGCTGAATCCTTCCTGCAATGATGAGGCGGCCTTTGTGTTCGCCATTTTTCAGGGTAATTCCGGGTTCCATGGAGATGATATTAATTGGAGCTTTTCCGTAAGTTCCATGTCCCATTACATTGGGTTTTATTTCAATATTTTCTTTTTTCCAGGTTGCCCCTTTATCTGAACTTCGATAAAGGCAAGGATTTTCCCCAGAAGGAGAAAGAACCAGTAATTCCCCTGTATTTTCGTCCAGAATTACATTTCCTTTTAGATTTTTACCCGGAAGAATTTCTTTTTCAGGCGACCATGTTTTCCCGTTATCAGCACTTTTTCTAAGTAGAGAACCGGCATCAGCGAAAGCATATACAGTCCCTTCTGAGGCAATAATGACCGGCATTCTTTTATTTTTGTAGAGTGTTTGAAGCTGAAAGAAAGGTTGCTGATTTATAATGCTTTTTTCTACGATTTGTTTCGCAACCATCGCATCCAGTTCGTTGATTTGGAAACGAGTGCAAATCACTGAATGTTTCCGTTGATCGTCCCAGTATTTTATATAGGTTGTAGCAACGATTGTTCCGTCGGGGAGAATTTCCATGCCCGGATAACCACAGTCTCGGCCGGCGTAACTATGCAAAAGTTTAACTCTGTATTCTCCGGGTTTTCCATTCTTAATGTCTTCATATTTTCCAATCCAGGCAACAAAATGACCTGCCGTTGGACTGTTCAATGCCATGTCGCGGAAAGCGATAACCAACCTTCCGTCTTTGGTGTAAACACCCATATGGCGATCGCCGGTAAGTCCCCAGGGTGTATCTTCAGGTTGACTCCAGGTTTTTCCTTCGTCTTTGCTGAACATCATCAAACTTCTTCCCTGGTGGGTGTTTTCACGCATCAGGCAACAAAGTTCTTTTTGGTTGGGCGAACGAAAAACAAAAGGCTCGCATGGTTTTTTGCCGTCCACATCGGCAATTACTTCCGGGTCTGACCAGGTCATTCCTCCATCGTTGGTTTTGGTTTGAAGAACTACCAGCGATTCACCTTTTCTTCGATGGTAAAATCCCATGTAGTTTCCGTCTTTTAATCTGACTACACTGCTGAATGTCATTACACATTCGAATTTTTCGCCAAGAGCTGGATATTCTTTCCATGATTTTCCACCATCCTCGCTCATTATACGCGGCATGGGTATTTTTTCCCCATCTACATTTTTAAATTGTGAATACACCCAAAGCCTCACTTTCCCGCTTTTTTTATCCATCATCCGGTAAATACTGGGGCAATTACTGTGCAGCCTGAATCCGGCAGGCAAGATATTATCTATGCGCGACCATGTTAGCCCTCCATTGTGGCTAACTGACATGGTTCCGGCAGGTCCCCCGTGCCCGGTGCTCCAAACAGAATAAATGGTTTTCCCGTCGGGAAGCAACACGGTTGTCGGGTGCCCCTGATAAATGTCTTCGGTTCCTTCGGCAATTACAACCTGTTGTTCGGTTTCACCCGAAATATCAATAATAGGCAAATCAGGTTGTTCCTGGGCGAAACTGAAATGGCTCGAGAAAAATAAAAATGCAATTCCTGCAAATTGTTTTATTTTTCGACTTAGTTGATTAGGCTTATGATTCATACGTTGGTATTTTAGGATATTAGTTGGATTTTAAAGATATCATTTTTTCCCGTCTATAAATTCTTTTGTTTCTCTGTTTAAATAAGTGTACTGATAAGGATCAAAATAAAAACTGTTTTTATCAGGCACCGATTCTGCAAATGTTTTTGGAACCCACTTATTTAGTTCTTCTAGAATCGATTTATCAGGATTTTGACCGAGCAGATTATTCCATTCATTGGGATCTTTATTACTGTCGTAAAGTTCTTCAGTACCATCTTTATAATGAATAAAGTGCCAATTTTGAGTTCTTATGGACACATTTCCTGTTTTTATTTCGGAAATAGCAGGATATGCCCAATCTGAATTTGGATTTCGCAGAAGTGGCGACATGTCATGGCCATCTAAATCCGTTTTTTCAGGAAGCTTGCAAAGTGAAACCAGCGTTGGAAAAACATTGACCATATCAACGGGTTTATCGCAAAGCGAATTTGGTTTTGTAGTTCCCGGAGCGGTTATGATAAAAGGAATTTGCGTACACTCTTCCCATAACGTTTGTTTGTGCCAGTGTTGTTTGGTTCCCAGGTGCCACCCGTGGTCCGACCAAAGAACAACAATTGTATTTTTCGCAAATCCGCTGTTTTGAAGTGCATCCAAAATATCGCCAACTTGTTTGTCGGCAAATGTGATACTTGCCAAATATGCCTGAACTGCTTCTTTCCATTTTCCTTCGTCCCTGATTTGAAAAAAGTCGCGAGAACCTGCCATTGCCAGTTTTTTGCCTTCTTCGGGAATATCATCCAAATCATCTTCTTTTATTTCCGGTAGAACAACTTCATTCAGCGGATACATATCAAAATATTTTTGCGGAACATGCCAGGGCATGTGTGGCCGGTAGGTTCCAAGTGCCAGGAAAAAAGGCTTTTCGTGTTGCTTTTGAAGAAATGCTTTTGCATAATTTACCACCTGAACATCGCCGTAATCTTTTTCTTCTTTTCCCGGAATAGCGCCCCAATCGAGTTCCGAACGAATGGGATAAATTCCGTTTAACGGTTTCCATTCCGGATATTGAACGATTTCGCCGCGGTAACCATAGGAAAGGAAATATCTTTCGGCACTCCAGTCCGCAAAATTCCAAGGGTCGTCAAATACCTGATCCTGAAATTCATTCCAGCTACAAGGTGGATTATTCCCGGGAGTGTGATGAAAAACCTTGCCAGCCCCGGCAGTGTAATATCCGTTATTTTTGAAATATTGAGCGAGTGTAATTTCTTGAGGGTGGGTAGCTTTCCACCACTGTCCGTTGTTGTACAAACCTGTGGTTGAAGGGCGTTTCCCCAGCATCAAAGCGTTTCGAGAAGGGCAACAAACTGTGGCAGCTGTGTGTGCGTTGGTAAAAGCAACACCTGATGCTGCCAGCCGGTCGATGTTTGGTGTATATACCGTTCCTTTATAACCACCCAAATAACCTACCCAGTCGCGTAAATCGTCAACCGAAATAACAATTACGTTCGGATGTTCGGTGTTTTCTTCTTTTGTTTTACAGGCCATCAAAGAAATGACAAGCAGCAATATAAAAGTTGTTTTCTTCATTTTTTTGATTTATAAATCAGGCACTTGTTCTGCATTTTCTTTTGGGATGTATTTTTTTAGTCGTTCAATAACAGCTTTGTTTTCTTCATTTTGAGCTACATTGTTCCATTCGTTTGGGTCGTTTTTATGATCGTAAAGTTCTTCAGTCCCATCGGCATACTGAATGTATCTCCATCGCTCCGTCCGGATGGCGTGATTGCCTTTCATATAAGTCATTAATGCAGGTGGAATTTCTGTAGCCGTATCTTTTAACAAAGGAGCAAGACTAAAACCATCTGTATGTTCCGGGATTTCCAGGCCGCAAAGTTCACAAAGCGTTGGATAAATGGTCGTCATGTCCACTGGCTTTTCAATAATGGTTTTACGTTTTGTAAGCCCGGGAGCAATAATAATAAAAGGAATGTGGGTGGTTTTTTCCCAAAGTGCAAATTTTTCAAAGTGCTGTTTTTCACCCAGATGAAAACCATGATCCGACCAAAGAACAATAATCGTGTTGTTTTTATATGGGCTTTTATCCAGCGCGTCGATAATGTTTCCAATCATAGCGTCGGCAAACGAAGCACATGCTTGGTAGGCCTGAACATAGTCTTTGTATGCAGTTGAATCTTGTTTTTCTGCTTTTATCATCCCGTCCCAAAACCAGTTGGTTGGTTTTACCAGTTCTTTCGCTCCTTCAGGAAGGTCCTTCATGTCTTCTTCGGGAATTTGTGGCATCACTACATTTTCAGAAGGATATTTATCAAAAAATTCCCGAGGAGCAAAGAATGGCGAATGTGGTTTGTAAATTCCTACGTTGAGAAAAAAGGGCTGGTCAAATTTCTGATTCAGTTTTTGAATGGCGTATTGGGCTGTCCGGTAATCGGCGGTTTTTTTGATATCATCAGGCCAGGGGCCCCAGTCGGTATTTCGTGAACCGTACCAGTCGAGACTATTTAGTTTTTTATCGGGATAGGGTTCATTGATGTCCATCATCAGGTATTCATCAAAAGAGGCGTTATCGTGAAATGCCCAGTCTTTGTGATGATGAAATATTTTCCCTGAGCCACAAACAAAATACCCGTTTTCTTTAAAATAGCGTTGTATGGTTTTAATTTTAGGAAGTGCGCCTCTCCAATCCGAACTGTTCCCATATATCCCGGTTTTGTGAGGGCGCGTGCCTGTCATTACCGATGCCCGCGATGGATTACATGCCGGAGATGAGCAGTAAGCACGGGTGAAGAATGCACCGCGGCTTGCCAGCTTTTCGATATTTGGAATTTGAATGGGATTGTTTTTATCGAAAATTGTAGTCCAGTCATTCAAATCATCGATGGTGATGAACAGAACATTGGGTTTTTCTTGTTTTTTGTTCTCACCAAAGGAGAGAAATGCAGATAAAACAACAAATACCGAAATTAATGTGCCTTTCAGTTTCATTTTATATTTTTATATGTTTCAAGTTGTTTGCCGAGCTTTTTCTCAACTTTTGTGTATTTATCCATTCCTGCAAGATTTTTCCTTTCTACACGATATTTGCTTAAATCGTAAAGTTCCCTGTACTCAACAGAATCATTTTGCAGATTATACCAAACAGTGTATCTCCAATCATAAGTTCTGATGGTGTAACCCATGTGTGTAGCATTTTTTGAAGACAGTGCTTTGTAAGGCCTGCAGAACTGGCTGTAGGCAACATGGTTCCATTTTTTGTCAGCATTTAATAACAACGGTTTTAAACTCATTCCACTTAATTTTTTTGTAGGTTTAATACTACACAAGTCAATAAGTGTAGGATAAATATCTAATGCTTCCACAATTGCTTCTGAGCTTGCACCTTCTCTTGAAAAACCCGGAGCCGATATAATCAGAGGTATGCGGTCGTCGAGTTCAAAATTGGTCGATTTACACCATAAATTCTGTTCCCCAAGATGATAGCCATGGTCTCCCCATAAAATAACTATTGTATTTTCACTTAACTTCAACCGATTTAGTTCGTTTATAATTTTACCAATTTGAACATCAATATAACTAACGCAAGCATAATAGCTACGCCAAAGTTCCTGTTCTTTTTCGCTGGTAAGTTCCCCTTTGTTTGGAATATCAGTGTATCCTCTTAATTCCTGCCACTGATGGAATGCTATATCAGGAGCGTTTTCGGGTCTTTCTTTATCTGTTATGTTTGAAAAATCAGTGTTTTTGTACATATCCCAGTATTTTTTAGGGGCACAGAACGGAAGATGGGGTTTCTTAAATCCAATGGCCAGAAAGAATTTTTTTTCGGATTTTTTATATTCTTTCAACAGGCTGACGGCCTCATGAGTTATCTTTCCATCTATGTAGCTGCTATCTTCAACATCTGCAAATTCAAATGATGCAGCCTTTCCGCCTTTTTTATTCTCAGGTAAATAATATTGTTCTTCTTTTACGGAAATATTAAATTTTGGTGGCTCCGACCATGATATGTCATCCTGTGTATCATTTTTGCCATGATAAATTTTCCCTATGTTGTTAACCTGATATCCGGCATTAATAAAAATCTGAGGAAGCGTGATAACATCAGGAACTTTCTCCCTGAAATGGGTAACAAGATCGGTCACTCCATTTTCATTGGGTCTTAATCCGGTTAATATGGATGCTCTTGATGGATTGCATACAGCCTGCTGACAATAGGCATTTGTAAAAATAGTGCCGCTTTTTGCCAACCTGTCGATATTGGGTGTTATGGCTCTTTTGTCGCCATAACATCCGATTGTTGGGCGTAAATCATCGACAGCAATAAATAATACATTATATGTGTTTGTTACCTTATTGCTGTCTTTATGTGCAAATGTTAATAATGAGAAGAAAATAAAAGTGACTGTCCATAATAATTTTTTAACCTGCATTTTGCTGTTTATTTATCAAAATTGAGTTTTGGATCCATCATATCTAAATAAGGCACCTGTTTCCTTTCCTTTGCATCAGCTCCTGTTTCTATAATCATATTGAAAAGAGTACGGGCTTTTAACGGGTCAGTGAATGGATCGGATGTTGCCTTTTGCCATTTAGACAATTCGTCTTTTAATCTATTAAGTATTTCTGCATAATTTTTATCTTCTGAAAGGTTGGTCATCTCATAAGGATCATTTTTTAAATCGTAAAGTTCAAATTCGGGTGGATTTTTCATTAAGAGATAAGCATTTTTAACTTGTGGTGTCATATCTTCAAAAAGTTCGCCTTGACTAATTTTAACAGTGTGAGACAAGGTAAAATCATACCCGGGGTTTTCAATTCCTGAAATTGGATTGTATATTAGTTTATAGCGATTATCTCTCACTGTACGCTGAGGATAAGGATTGTGATTGGAATGGGTATGATATTCGGCAAATAAATAATCTCTCCATTTCGTTTTTTTTCCTTTTAATAACGGAAGCAATGATTTGCCGGGTAAATATTCAGGGACGTGCAATCCTGCAACATCGAGAAATGTAGGATACAAATCGATAGTACTGACCATTTGAAACAGACTTTCATTTTCCAAACTTTTGCCTGGCCAGGAAATAATCATGGGAATTATAATCCCACCTTCATAACTCGTTCTTTTTCCCCGTAATAAATCAGCTCCGTGGTCGCCGATATAAACAATCAATGTATTATCGTATTTTCCGCTTTCTTTCAGTACTTTTAGCAAGTCACCGATATAGGTATCGAGCCGCATAATGCAATTGTAATAGTTAGCAGTGGCCTCTTTCATTTTTTCATTGTTCGCTTCCATATAAGGAAGAGCATCTACATCTTTAGCAGTTAAAGGTTTTTTAGGCAATCCGTCAACTTGTTTCAAAAAAGGAGCGTGTGCATCGGGATAATTTACCTGCAAATAAAAGGATTGATTTGTGCTATTTATAAATTCCCTGGCATCTGTGGCATAACCAGCCATATTTTTTCTTCTGAAATTGCTGTCGTTAATTGGGTGAGATGGAGAAATATAATCGAACGGAAATGCAGATTCAGGGTTTACGTGCAATTTACCGATTATGCCAGTGGTGTAGCCGGCAGCTTTCAAACTTTTAGGAATATTGGGTGTTTCAGGGTTGTACATTTGATATTTCCATGTTGCCAGTCCAACTTGTCCGCTTTGATGAGGGTACAGACCCGTGAGGAAAGCAGCACGCGATTGTGAACATCCGGATTGAGGAACATATGCATTTTTGAAAAGAATTCCGTCTTTAGCAAGCTTATCAAGGTTTGGCGTTTTCACAGGTGCACCATAGCAACCCAACTCCGGGCCGTTATCTTCTGAAACAATAAAAAGAATATTAGGCTTTTCCTGACTGTTGGAAGAGAATATCGTAAAACAAAAAAGCATTGTAAATAGCCCTTTCATGATACAATTTTTAGACATATAAAGTCTGTTAAGGTCAATTAGTATTTTATTTATTTTTGCCTTATTCACTCTGAAGAACAATATTTGTTTATTAAGTAAACTATTATTAATCATTTGTTTCGATGTCTAATATTTCTTTCAGTGGAATGCTTTCAAAAATGAGGTCCGACTGGCTCCCTTCGTATAATATACCAACGGTATTTTCATCAATTGAAGTTATACAAGAATATCCGCGGCTTTTTCCTTCATCGAGCAACATCCAGAATTCTTCCGGCCACGTGTTTCCATTATCAATACTTACCTTCAGCGTCATGTGGTGCCGACCGGTTTTGGTATTTGGATTGGAGAATAGGAGAATGCTTTTTTCTTTTCCGTTTTCATGATAAATATGTTTGTGAATCGAAGCCATACATGTTGATTCGATTAAAGCAGATCGTGAAGATGGATGCTCTGTCCATGTTTGACCAAGATCGTTGGTGGTAACAACTACCCGGCCATTGGTATCGGTTGAATTTGAACGATTTGGATTATAACGGGCATTTAGCATAAGCCTTCCATCGTCAAGTTGTGCCACCATGTTTTCGGTGGTGTTGGAATAGGCAGGTTGACTTGTTTTCCATGTTTTCCCTTCGTCTGTGCTATAAGTAATATTTGAAAATGACCTGCCGTTTTTATCACGGCCCTGTGTTGGAAAAACCAATGTACCATCTTCGAGTGTAATGCCATGTCCGGGCGCCGGAGCCCATAACCACCACGCTTCTTTTTTGCACATTTGGGTCAGATTTTCCGGTGTACTCCATGTTTTTCCATCGTCGGTTGAAGTAGCTATCAGAAACTGGGCAGTTTGTTTTACACCAAATCCGGGTTGCGAACCATTGTTTCGCCACTGGTGATTCCAGGCTTCGCTGTTTTCATTCAGATTTTCTATCCACTTTCCGTTTTCATCCAATACGCCGTACATCCAAAGTCCGGCAAGAAATATTTTATTTGAATTCTTATCGACAAGAATACAGGGGTCGCTAGCTCCGTTAAATTTTTCAGGCAGACCGCCCCATTCTCCCATGTCCAGGCCAATACGCATAGGCTCCCAGGTATTCCCTCCGTCGGTGCTGCGACTCACACCAATGTCAATATCTCCTTGCAAATCACGACTGCTGTTTCGGCGGGCATCGTAAATGGCCAGTAATGTTCCTTTGTTTGTGGTTGTCAATCCCGGAATACGGAAGGTATGAACATTGTCGTCGTTTTGTTGTCGTATGGCAACTCCAATGCGAAGAGGATGCCGGGAACCTTTTTTTTCGGGAATTACCTTTTTGTTATTTATTACAAAGTAGGGGCAGGAAGCATTTATCTTGTGAAATAAATTGGCATCATCTTTTAGTTTTATTAATACGTTGAACAGGATAGTATCATTTTCGAAATTTACATTGTCTGCAAAAATGATCTCAGAAGAAGGCGAAACGGGTTTTCCAAATGGCATTTGATTATTGTTATCCTGGCTTTTGGTATACGACAAACGTACTGTTTCAATATCGTTTAAATCGGTTGTGCCATCAAGGGAAACGGCAATTTTCTGCACGTTTGCTTTTTTAGACGAAACAGTCATTTTTGTTTGGAGAACCGGATTTTTATTTTTTAAAATAAGAACGGGTATATGAGATTGCTTAGATTCAAGGCGAATGGTTTTGTTTTTATTGGCTGATTCAACATACTTAGGGAAATAAATGCAAAGGATTAAAATCCAAATAATCGTGAAGAATAATTTTGTTTTCATATGTATAAAATTATTTGATTTTTGGATGTTAAAAAAATCGCAAGCATTAAGTAATTTGCATAAATTGATTAAAATCTGTTTGTATCAAATGATGAAAAATTACAATGAATTTTTAATATTTCCCGAATTTATATCCTGTTTTATACATTGTTATTATGTTTTCAACAGGAATATCATCCTGAAGCACCGGGTGGCCGGGTGAAAAGATATAACCTCCGCCAGATTTTAATGCTTCCACAATACGTTGTGTTTCAGTTTTAACTTCTTCAATTGTTCCACGTGAGACGACATCTTGTACACTTATTCCACCTCGTAAAGTAATTTGCTGACCATATTTTTCTTTTATCTCCAGTGGGTTCATACTTTCAGGTTGAATGGGATCGAGTATATCCACTCCAAGTTCAATGAAGTGAGGGATGAGTAATTCGATATCTCCACAGGTATGGAGGAGAAGTTTGATATTATGTTTATGTGCCAACTCAGCCATTTTTTTCAGGAGTGGTGCTACATACTCTTCAAAAAGTTCCGGGCTGATGAGCAGTGTATTTTGCATCCCCAAATCGTCGGCAAGGGCAAAAATATCAATCAAGTCTCCGGCTTCTTCAAACATTCGCCGGTAATATTCATAATAAAAGGAAGAAATTTTTCCGAGTATATAATGTGCCATGTCAGGATTTGCCATCATATCCATCATCAGCGTATCCATTCCACGAATATATGTGGCATGCTGAAATACCGAAGCTCCCGAGGCCATAATTGAAAAATCATTCCATTCTTCCAGTTCTTTTCTCAGGTTGGAATAGTCGAACCAGTTGTTATCCGGCCAGAGATATTTTTCGCATTCTTCTTTTGAAAGAGCATTTGAGAGTGGGGGTGGTGGTGCTTCCATTGTCCAGCCGGCGTCAGTTTTATTTTCGAATTCACGCATATTCCAGAAACTAAAAATTCCGCCCTTCCAGTTTGTAAATAGTTCATTTTCAGGACCGATATATTTGGGGACCGTTCCTGAATTCAGGTCAATGCCACGCATATCATAAATATCGATATGTAGTGATTTTAGCAGTTCTTTGTCGGTTGTTACATCTAATGCTTTTTTAAGTTTGGCTACAACCCATTTTGTGGCATTCATATGTGCCGGAACCTTATCCGGTTCCCTGTGGTTTGTGGCAAGTTTTATACGTTGTTTTGAATCCATTGCTTCCATAGTTTTATCCAAAGTATTCTTTTGAAACAAATTTTGCCTCTTCAAAAGATTCGGCTTCATAAACCAGCGAAATCCCTGTGGGGTACATTTGTTGTATTTTTCCTGATAGCAAATCCTCCTGAGTTGGGCGAATTCGCAATAAGGGTATTTTTTTATTTTGTGCCAGCTGATATGCTGAATTTACATCGTTTAGGTAAGATTGTCCAAAATCAAAAGACTGAATTGAAGGGAGCTCAAAAATTTCTTTCAGATTAAAATCTATTTTTCCACAGGAATGGATTCCACCGCCACCCATTTCCTTTAATACGAATTCATCGTGAGGAGCCACTTGTGCTGCATACATATCCGAAGAAATCATAATAGCGGAATCGTTTCTTATCAGGATATTTCCTTTTATCGGAATGGCATGTTGATAAGAGTATTCGTCAATGTCTGATGATATTAATGGTTGCAGATGTTTTGCAAATCCAATCTGTGCTTTCGCCATAAGGTGTAGCCCGTTGTCAATCATTTCAGGATCGAGGATGAAGTCGGTGTAAATTTCGCTTCCCCTCAGTAGTTCAAGTGAATCCAGTGGCCCCTGAAGGTCGGGCAAAACAATTTTGATACATTTTTGCAGATTGGGAAAATCGGCTAGGATATCGTTGTAAAACCGGTATCTTTCAACAACCTGCGGGCAAATACCCTGAGAAAAATCCAGTGGATCTTTGTCAAAAACAGATTTGAATTCATCCGGTGTTTCAAAGTGGCGCACCCAAGGGGGATTGTCGTCGCGTTGTTCCACATTCCCCCCAAAAAGTGAAGCAATAATTACTGTACCGAAATTAGCTCGGACAGTGTAAGGTAGGTCGTCTTCGATTTCAGAATGTAAAAAAATGCTGGTATCAAAAGCATGAACGAGTTCATTGAAAAGCATCTTTTCAGGATCATCAAAAATTTCACGATGAGGAAAAGGCAGTAACTTTGTCGGTTTTGGATAAGGATAGGAAATAATTAAAGGAAGCCTTTCCACCGGTTCCCAGCTTAAGGCTTTGCGATGAATAGTGTCAATTTTATGCTGGTTTTCCAGACTTAATTGATCTTCGAGCGTTAGTAACAGATTGTATAATAGTTTATTCATTTCAACATGTTATCAAGTTCTTCCAATTTAAACCGGGTTGAAACGAGAGAGTAATTCTCCCCCGGATGATAACTAACAGAGTTTGTAGCAACAAAGGTTCCGTCAGGCAGTACTTCAAGTCCTGGGTATTCCGTTGTTTTATAAGTATGTAAAAGTTTTACCCTGTATTGTCCTTCACGTCCTTCAACCAAATCATCGTAAGTACCAACCCATGCAACAAAGTGGCCTTTGGTGGGGCTGTTTTCTGCAACATCTCTGCCCACAATAACCAGGCGGCCATCCGGAGCATATGTGGCCTGATGTCTGTCCATTGTTACACTGGCTGTAGATTGGTATGGTTCAGACCAGGTTTTTCCTTCATTATTTGAAATCATTATCCATGAATTGTAGTCTCTGTTGTTTTCACGAATCAGCATTAATAACTGATTACCATCCGGAGAACGAATAACTTCGGGTTCGCAAAGTTTAAAGGTAGAGCCAAGATCTAATATTACCCGCCAGTAGCTCCAGGTTAATCCGCCATCAGTTGAATGGCTTTGAGCAATGATGTTGGTTCGATCCCATTCTCCAACCCTCCTGAGATTGGTGAAACCCAGCAAACTTTTCCCACCCTCAGCAGATACAATAGCAGTAAATGGCATAACAGTAGGCGGCAATGAATTTTCACTTAAGTATCCTTTCCTGTCAGACAAAGGTGTTGCTTCCATTGGTGACCAGGTAGTACCTCCATCTTCAGAAATTGACTGGTACATTTGAAAGTCTTTATTTCCATCCAGCGGAAAGTCTCTTTTTATAAATTCTTTTCGGATTTTTCGATTGGCAAATATGAATAAACGTTCTTTCCCCTGTGGGTCAGTCAAACGATAGAGTGGAGGACAATTTTCATATTGAGACCAGTTTTCAGGAACATTTAACAGCCCGCTCCATGTAAGTCCACCATCGGTACTTTTTTTTAAAGGACCTACCGGGCCACCATGACCAAAGGTCCAGGCAACAAACATTGTTTTGCCATCGGGCATTAATAAAGTACTGCAATGTCCGTTTCGCTTGTCTTTTGTGCCTTTTGATATGATTACATGACGGGAAGAATCCTTTGAAATGTCTACTGTTGGAATGCTAATGTTTCTTTTATCGAAACCAGTTGTATCTGCAGAAATGCTGGTATTTGCCGGCCTGTTATTGCAACTGTTTAAAACTATAATGGCCAGGCCTGTAATCAGAAGTCTAAAATTTATATTGGATAATTTCATTCTTAAAATTTATGTTGGAATTATTTTATGTTTGATCAACTCTTGGATAAATAGGCGGCAACTGTTCCTTTTCGATAATGGCACCCGCTGCTTTTAATTCTTCCCTGAGCTTCTGAATATCTATTTGGTGAAAGGAAGTGTCTTTTCTGACCACCTGTTTTGCAGCCATTCCTGCTGCTTCGCCCATGGCCATACATGGCGCCATAACCCTTACGGGGCCCAGAACCTGGCCTTCCACACTTACTGCCCTTCCCGGACAAATGAGGTTTTCAACCGGTTTTGGCAACATAATTCGGTAAGGAAGCGGTGTGCTCAATCCCTTTTTTATTTTGTATTTGTAACCGGTTATTTCGTCATTGGCAAAAGGTTGTACACTTGGTTTTTCGGGGTCGGGTAAATCCCATCCATACATGCTAAAGCCAATACAATCGTCAAATGTCTTATCCTGTGCCAGGTCGTCAATTGTGAGCATAAAATCGCCAACTATACGGCGGGTTTCCCGAACACCCATTTGCGGAGCTATGGTTTTAACGCGGGCATTTTCAAATCCTGGAATGTATTTTCTGAAAATTTCCATTAACTTTTGATTCTCTTTTCTTCCTCGCTTCATTCCCTCTGAAAGCGATTTTCCATCTGTCCCGTCTACACCGGTAAGTCGATTGGTATTGATATAAAACTCCCCGTCTTCAACCAGTTTGGTAGCAATAAAAATATCGTAAGGGAAGTTCCAGATACCTTTATCCCGTAGTTCGGTTATCAGCTTTCGTAATTTGGGATCCTTTTCTTTTTCAATGTATTCTGTAAGCGCTTTTTCATCTACATTATACACATGAAAGATAAGAGAAGCCGGTGTCATTTTTCCATCTTCCTTTCTCCCTTTTATGGTCTGGCAGCCTGATTTAAATGCTACTTCGGCATTCCCTGTAGCATCAATTACTGCTTTTGTTTTTATCGCCTGAAGTCCGCCCCTGTTGTAAACGATCAGATGTGAAATGGTATTTTTTTCTGTAATCACATCAACAAATTGTGTTTGAAGTAACACGTCAACACCTGCCATCTCCATTTTTTCATCCAGAAACAGGTCAACAGCAAAAGGATCTAACGGAATCCCGTGGATAAACCAGTTGAACCAACCGTAAGGGTGATATTTTTCTCCTTCTTTTAATTGGGGTAAAACAGCATATCCGCGGCTGGCAGATTCTTCTGCCAATGATTTAAACAGTCCGCCAACAACCCACGCACCTTCCTGTGTTCTTCCGCCGAGCCAATGTGAAACCAAACCAGTTACTGCCATTCCGCCAAGTTGGCCCATGCTTTCAATCAAGAGTGTTTTTAACCCCTCCCTTTTAGCGGACAAAGCCGCAGCACAGCCGGAAGGGCCTCCCCCGCAAACTACTACATCGTATTCAGAGGTAACAGGAATATCTTGTTTATATAAAATTTGTTTTATTGAGTTCATTTCTATTGTTTTTTTAATACTGAATAAATAGTAAGTCCCTTTGTACTTTTTGTATCAACAAAAAGCAAGCTGGCCAGGTAGCCAATAATAACGCAACTGATGATTCCAATACCACTATAAAGGAAAAAGTGTAATGACGTAAAGTTTTTCACCCATAGAAGTATAATTGCACTTGTAAGAGTGCCAATAACAGCACCTTTACCATTGGCCCTTTCGCTAAAAATTCCAAGGATAAAAACTCCGGTCATGGCACCTGTAAAAAGTCCTGCAAATTCAAGGACAATATCCCAAACAGAAGTGATATCGAAAAAGGTCATTACAATGGCGATGAGCGTTCCCATGACACCCAGGCCTGCAGTTATCCACCGGGCAAGCGAAACTTTTCGGAGTTCCGATTTTGAACTCACACGGCGGTGCAGAAAATCACGCATCAATACTGTAGTTGAACTGTGAATAGAACTGTCGACACTGGACATGGAGGCGGCAAAAATCCCGGCAATAATTATCCCGCTTATCCCTGAGGGAAGGTTTTGTCCAATAAAAAAAGGTACGATTTCGTCGTTGGCAAGCGCGGGATCTATTAGGTTAGGATTGACTTTGTAAAAAACATACAGCGCAGTTCCCAATCCAAAAACAGCCATCGCCCAGGGAATGGATACAGCTACATCAGTCCATAAGGCTTTTGCTGTCTCTTTTTCATCGCGGGTAGTTAAATACCGTTGTACCACCGACTGGTCGGTGGACATCGTTCCCAGCCTGTTGAAAATATTACCGATTATTATTACCCAGAAAACGGCTGTTGTGAGATTGAGATCAAAACTCCCGAAACTGAATTTATGGTCGTTCCAGGCCACATTGGTAAATGTTGTAAATCCTCCGTCAACATT
The DNA here is from genome assembly GCF_009762775.1 of Maribellus comscasis. Classification (GTDB taxonomy): domain Bacteria; phylum Bacteroidota; class Bacteroidia; order Bacteroidales; family Prolixibacteraceae; genus Draconibacterium; species Draconibacterium comscasis. Next base: position 2,911,612 of record NZ_CP046401.1, read on the forward strand.
AAAAAAGATATAGAAGATTATCAGGAAAATACCGCCAAATAATACGATAGCCTGAATTACATCAATCCATATAACCGCATGCATTCCCCCCAGAACTGTATATGTTGTGGCAAGTAACCCGATAATCAGGATACAAATTATGGTATCCATACCGGTAACAGCAGACAAAGCAATGGCAGGGAGGAATATGATGGCTCCCAGCCTCCCGATAAGTTGGAATAACAGGTAAAGTGCGGCTATGAATTTGCGAATAAAAGGATTAAACCGTTTTTCAAGGTATTCATAAGCACTGGTCACATTTAAACGCCTGTAGAAAGGTACAAAGGCATAAATAACAACAGGTACAGCAACAAACCACGTGAGTACACCGGCAAAATAGCTCCAGTTGGTGGCAAATGACTTTGCCGGTATAGACATAAAGCCAATGGAACTTACCTGGGCTGCCATCATACTCAGTCCTGCTGCCCAGAACGGAATTTTTTGTCCACCCAGAAAAAAGTCTTTTGATGATTTATTCTTAGAAGAGAAATAGTATCCAAGAAATGCAATTAATGCCAGGTAAATAAACAACATGGCATAATCCAATGTCGAAAAATTGTCTTTTTTTACCGAGTTAATGGTAGCACTTAATACTCCGGGCGTTCTTTTTCCAGGCCTGAGTTCACCTCCGGGGATAACAATCTGGTCGTTCCACATTAATGCAGTTGTATTGACTACTCCTCGGGGCATTTCTCCTGCTTCTGTCCAGGTATTGGTAATGGTATTATACGATAAGATTTTGTTTGTGAATCGGTATTTATCTTTTACTTCCAGAATTTTATCAACGTCATGTCCGTCGGAGCCGCTAAAAAGAAAGATTTGTGAGCCTCCCACCGGAAGCACGGGAGCAGCAAGAGCAGGATAGGGCATGTTTGCTTTCTTTGTCCATTCCCCGGTTTTTGGGTCGAATGAGTAGCTGTCGTTAAGATAGCCGGCATCTGATTTTCCGCCAAAAAGAAACAGGCAATTATAATCGCCGTTTGATTGGGTAACCAGTGATGAACCAAATCGTTCACCTCCCGGACAAGATTCCTGTTTTTCCCAGCCCATTTCATCACTATCCAGATTTAATCTCCAGAAATTATCCGTTATTTCTTCTTTTTCGTTATCCTGAGTTTTACCACCACAGACATAAATTATATTGCTTATAGCTGCAGCAGAAAAATAGGAAGTAGCTACCGGAATTGGTGGTATTTTTTGTTGAATTTCTATTTTTTGATTTTCACTATTCCAGTGAAGCAAAAAAACGTTATTGTATTTTTGATTTTCACCTTGTCCTCCGATGCACAACAATCCTTCGGTAGTTGTGACTGCTGCTCCATGTGCCATAGAATATGGTAAATGTCCGGCAAAATGCCATTGGTAATTATCACCGCTTTTGATACAGACAAATACGGAATCAGTGTAAATTTTTTGCCCTCCCTCCCAAAGAGGTTTATCAAAATAAGAACCTCCGGCTACAATGAGGACATCGTCATAAATTCCTGAAAATGCACCGGCAACTCCTTTTTTTACAGGAATATCAGGAATTGATGATTCGGAAAAATTAAGCCAGTTGGCAGATTTTTGATTTGAATTACTGGCCAGAATACCATTACTGGCCAGTAAAATAAACAGGGACAAAAAAAATAATATCTTTTTTATCAAACTGAATTGAAGTGTCATATTAATCAAAGTAATTTATTGACTTGTTATCCATTCCAAATTAAAATTTATACAGTAAACCGGCTTGTTTATGCCTGCTTCGTATATAACTAAAATTGTATTGTCGGGTAGTAGAGTAAGATCGCTGTACCAGGCCGGGCCTTCGTCTGCAACTTTGGAAACAGGCCAGCTTTCTCCTTCGTCGTGACTTAAGCGTATAACAAGCTTTTCGCGTTTTCCCGGAATTTCATTTTTGCTATATAAAAGAATTTTTTTGTCAGTGTTTTCAGAAGGGATAGCCACTAATCCACCGTCACAGGGATTGGTTAAAGGGAAATTGGAGTCAATCTTAATATTAGTCCATGTAGCCCCTTTGTCATGACTAATTCCGGTTATACGTCGATTGTCGGTTTGCCCGGAAGTTACACTAACGTAACGGGAATTGATGTATACATCTCCGTTTTCCAGTTCTGCTATTCTCGACTCATTCATGTTTAACCCATCATGGCCAAAAGCTGAACCGTAGTGCCATGTTTTTCCATGGTCATCACTATAAATGGTGCAAATACCGTATTGCCTTTCTTCTATCGGTATACTTCCTTCATCTATTTTTCCGAGGGCAGTTCTGTTCCATAGCTGGAGAAGAAGCCGTCCGCCTGTAAGTTGAATTCCATGCCCGGGGCCCGGCATATGAAAAGCTCTACCGAGATAGTCACATGGATATCCGTTAACATCGGTTATCCAGTTGCCGTTTTCATCTTTGTTGGGAGATCCGTCTTCTTTTGCATTTAAAAGGTCTGTAACTTCTGTTCTTTCAGACCAGGTTAATCCGTCGTCATCACTGTATTTGTAGAAAACTTTTGTATATCGTTGCAGGTTTTGTTCGGCAACAGCTCCTTCGCTTAAAGAGTAGAAGAAGAATATACGTCCGGTTTCTTTATCTACTATTGGAGCTACATTTGTCCATACTTCTTTTTTGTTTCTATCATCAATGGGGGCAATTTCATTTGCATGAGCAGACCAATAATTACCATCGCATTTTTCAATGTAAATATTTTTGGACCAAGTTTTTCCATTGTCTGCACTTCTTCTAAGAACGAGTGATTTTGGATCTTCGTCGCCTGCAATCGGACGTTCTTCGGCAAATGCAAGTACAGTTCCTTTTGTTGAAACGATGATTCCGGGAATTCTGTACATTTCAACATTTTCTTCGGTAGGATTCCAGACTATTATTTTTTGTGGATTATTGTTAATATATTCTTTCCTTTTGTTTTTTTTTGACTGACATGAATTGGCCAGAAAAAATATACAAGAGATAAGAAGTAAGAGTGATATTTGTTTTGTTTTCACGGATATCATTTTTAGATATTGGGTTAATCTTTAATATAACAGGATTGGCCTTTTAAGCCAATCCTGTTATATTACATTTTTAATCGTATCCAACAGTTTGTTTAATATTTTCGTTAGAATTGAGTGATTCGTCATTGACAGGCCAAAGGAGGATATTAGTCTCATTTTCACGGCCATTTAGTGTTTCAACTCTTTCGAAAACTTTTCCGAAACGAATCAAATCAAACCAGGCTTTTCCTTCCGATGCAAATTCTTTTAAACGTTCATTTAAAATTAGTTCGTCAAGTTCATCTTTCGAATAATTTTCAGAATAATAATTTTCGACTGCATATGCTCTTTTGGCTATTTTATTCAGTTGTGCCAATGCCTGATCGGTATTCCCTAATTCGTTTTCAATTTCGGCTTTAAACAGGATTGCTTCTGCATAGCGGTATACTCGTGTATCTGTGTCCAAAATTCTGGTTTCATTTGACCAGATTCCCAGAAATTTATTTATCCAGCTATTGTAACCTTCATAAACATCAACATTTACTTTTGCCCGCGTATCGGATTCATTCTCCCACAAAAAGTCTTTAAAACTGTCTTTGTATATTACCCATTGTGTTGTTCCAAGTGGAATAGGATTATTAATCAGACTTTCATCTTCAATGTTTGCAATGGGAATAAGAAAATCATCTGCATACGGATTTTCAGCTTCATTTTCGGCATAAACAATTTGAAAGAGGATTTCCTGATTATCGTCATTTCTGAATACATCCTGGTAGCTGTCTGAAAGTTTATCTCCACTATTTAAAACATAATCAACAGCATTGTTTGCAATGTCAATTGCATTTGAATCTCCTTTTACTTTTGCCAGCCATAAATAAATATCAGCCTGCAGCATGGAGGCAGTATATATAGAGGCTGTACCCTGAGGAACAGTATAATTCTCAGGAATAAGCTCTATTGCTTTGCTTATATCTTCTTTTACCTGATCAAAAACTTTGTCCTGCGGTTCTCTGGATGGAAATAAATCTTCTGCTTTGTCTGATTCAAACCCGGAAGTTAAAATTGGGGCGTCTCCCCATATACGGGCAATATAGTAGTAAGCAAAAGCTCTCATAAAGTAAGATTCACCCAATATAAAATTTTTATCATTTTCGTTTGTAAAATCCATATCAGGGGTATATTTCAAAATAAGATTACAGTCGTTAATTAACCGGTAAAGACTTTCCCAGTTTGTCCCATAACTGTCACCATCCAGTAAATTGGTCCATAAATCATTGTAATAATAAGAGCCCAGAGAATATCCATCCGTATAAAATCCGGTTCGGTAGTCTCCCCAAGCCAAATAGTTTACTCCAAAAGCTGTTCTGAACTGGGAGAATGCACCATACATTGCGCCTTCAGCATCATTTGGCGATTCCCACATAGATGCGGAAGTTATTGAACTTTCAGGAGTAACATCTAACATATCTTCACAGGAAGTAGTGAAAAGGACTAACAATATTATTTGTGTTATTTGAATTATTTTTTTCATGATCTCAAAATTTCTGTTAATACGTTACTTTAATACCAAAATTAATCCTGCGTACAGGTGGATACCCGGTGGAAGAGCTGTAATTGTTGGTAGAAACTTCAGGAGGAGTGGCAAGCACTTCTGTAAAATAATGCAGGTTATTTCCGGAAATGAAAATATTGGCATTTTTAAATCCGGTTCTTTTTAGGAGTTTTGAAGGGATGTCATAAGCAACTGAAATTTCCCTTATACATAAATAATCTCCTTTGAATGTTACGGCATCGCTATCTCGCCTGTAATTCCAGTTTTCTTTACTGTCATGCGGAGCAAATCGTGCCCATTTTGTTTTGGCGGCATCACCTTCTTCTTTCCATGCATCCAGAGCCTGTGTTACAGGGTTAGCGTTTGAATTGAAAGTACTCATCATATGGTATTTAAATCCAACATCCATCATAGAGTGTCCCATGGCCCAATCGAGGAATAGCCTGAAGGTGAAATTTTTATATTTAACGGTGTTGTTCAACCCGCCTGTTGTGTGTGGCGTTGTACGTCCTAGTTCGAAAACATCAACCGATGTTATTTCACCGTCTCCGTTTCTGTCTATCCATTCGTAATCACCAGGCATTTTCCTGCCTTTTACTGTAGTGCCGTCTCTATAGTCGTAACCAACGGCATATTGGTCGTACAGAGCATTTTCAGCCTGTTCAAAATTGTCAATGAGATAGTCTACTTTGAAACCATAAAAACGATCGAGTGGCTCACCTTCAGCAATCCCTCCAAATGCTGAACCATCAGGCAATTGGTAGCCTCCAATTCGGTTTTTGTCCCTTCCGTTATCAGGTAGTTTCACTACTTTATTTTTCACATAACTCCATGTAAAATCGGTTGACCATGTAAAGTCATTTTTCTTTATATTGGTTGATGAAATTTGGAAATCAAATCCGTAATACCTCACTGTTCCAATGTTTGTGGTAATACTTGAAAAACCGCTTGTGTTGGGCAATTCTTTGGCGAATAATAAATCGTCGGTTTTTTTGTTAAATCCATCAATTAAAAATGTTAACCTGTTTTTAAACAAACCTGCATCCAATCCCAAATCGTATTGTGTTGTAGTTTCCCATGTTAAATCCTGGTTGGCCATGGAAGTATTTCTGATGCCTGCATTTCCGTTGTATTTGTATGTTGGAGAGTATACACCCTGGGCGGCATTCAACGAAATAGCATTATTTCCAGTTTGTCCTAAGCTGCTTCGCAATTTCAAAGTAGAAATAGTATTCTGGTTTTTCATAAAATCTTCCTCTGTAATTATCCAGCCTAAAGAAACACTGGGGAATAGCGCCCATTTTTTATTGTCTCCAAATCTGGAAGAACCATCTCTTCTGACTGATGCTGACAAAAGGTACTTTTTATCATAATCGTAAGCCAGACGAGCAAAATATCCAATTAATACATCTTCTGTTTTTGTTGAAGTGGCATCTCCTGCTGTTGGGGCCGCATTTAGGGTCGATATTTTATCAGTGCTTCCACCATAGGCATAAGCATATAAATATTTATATCTGACGTCCAGGTACGAAAGCCCAACCATACCTTGAAAATTATTTTTACCTAATGAATTTGAATAATTCAAAACACCTTCAAGCTGTTCTTTCCTTGTTTGTGAAAAGCTTGATTCTGCTGGTCGGCTTCCGTTGAATTCATTTGCTTTTTCAAATGTGTCTGATTGAGATGTTAAAGTATTTTTATTTCCTGAAAATGTTGCCAGCAAATGTTTTGTAATGTTCCAGTCCAGCGTAGCGGCTACATTAAACCCTTGTTTTATTGTACTTCCATCATGATAATATTCCCACCATAGTGGATTCGGCGAAGTAGCATTAAATCCTCTTGTTGGGGTTCCGTCGTCATTATACAATCTTTGAGTAGGTGCACTATAAAGTGCTCTTGTTATAGCATTTACCTGAGAATCATAGGCTTCTGATGTGTTTTCATGAAAGTCAAAACTAGTTGATAATTTGACTTTTTCTGATAGATTTATACTGGTATTTGCACGGGCAGAAAACTGTTTCCATCCGGTACCTATTGACACACCTTTATCATCAGTATAACTTATTCCTCCGGCATATTTCAGAGCATTTGTGCCGCCGGAAGCACCTATATAATAGTTTTGACGTAAGGTTGGGTTAAAAATGATATCGGCAAAATCATTATCCTGGAAGACAAGTGTTTTTGAAGGGTCCACGGGGTCGGGCATTGTTTTCCATCCGGAGGGTACTGTTTCGCCGGTTTCCAAATATCTTGTTGTATAAATTGAATTCTCATCGTTATTTGTACTGGCTCCATAGCCATATGTTGAATTCCATGAAGCATTGGGGCCTCTTTCAATACCCAGTCTTTCAAGTGTCAAATATTCTTCAGCATTACATAAATCGTAATATCTTTCGATATTTTGATAGGATAATGTTGATTCGAAAGTAATTTTTGGAGCCCCGGAGGTGTCTCCTTTTTTTGTAGTAACCAAAACAACTCCGTTAGAAGCCCTGGAGCCATAAATAGCGGTTGCTGCAGCATCTTTTAGTACTTCGATAGATTCTATATCTTTAGGGTTTACTTCATCTAATCCCCGTTCTAATCCATCAATGAGTATTAATGGAGAATTGCTGTAATTAATAGAAGATCCGCCACGTATCCGGATGCTTGGTGTTTCTCCCGGCTGTCCGGAAGAACTATAAACCCGAACACCTGCAACTTTTCCTTTTAATCCGTCTGCAACATTGTTTACCGCAATATTGTTAAGTTCTTCGGTTTCGTATTTGGAAATAGCTGTGGTCAATGTTTTTCTTGACTGAGTTCCATAGCCTATAGCCACAACTTCTTCCAAACCGATAGATTCTTCCTCTAACATAATATTGATTTGGTTTTGGTTTCCTACTTTGGCTATTTGAGGTTTCATCCCAACAAAGCTAAAGGCTAAAGTTGCATTTTCATTAACATTAATGGTATAAAAACCGTCACTATTTGTTACGGTTCCATTTGTGGTACCTTGTTCTACCACAGTGGCTCCAGGCAGTGGTTGCCCTAAAAGATCAGCAACTGTTCCTGTAATTGTTTTTGTTCCCTGAGCAAATATACTTGCTGAAAAAAGCATGAAAACAAAAAACAAGTTCCAGAAAAAGAAAAAGTTAATGAAGCGAAATCCAGTTTCGCCAATTTTAAGTCTAGGTTCTTTTTTTTTCATAGATTTACATCGTTTTTAATTTTAATTCAATACGTTGAGTTAAAGAGAACAGAGGTCCTGTGTTGCAACCACAGGACCTTTCTTTAACTAAACTCTAACTATAAATTTGTTGGGTTTATTAGATTGTAAAACCCTACACTTTTAATTTCATTTATAAAATTATTATATTCAATTTCAGTCATATTTCTCAAAGGAACACGACATTTTCCACAATCAATACCTACGGATTTCATTAAGGCTTTCCCAGCTACAACAGCGCCATTGTATTTTAAAAGAATATTTATAATTTGCACTGTTTTGTTTTGCATAGCTCTCGCTTCTGCCAAATTTTTATTTTTGAAAGCATTAATGATCTGATTGTATAAAGGAGCCATAAAATTATATGTGCTGCCAACAGTGCCCTTCGCCCCAAAAGCCAAACCGGCTAAAAGCATTTCATCAAATCCGCTTAAAATATCCCATTTCCCATCATCGAGTTGAAGGCATTGCTGCATTTCCATAAAATTGTTATGGGTGAATTTTATCCCGGCCAGGTTGGGAATTACCGGTGCTGCTTTTTGCAGAAATTCAACCATAGACAGGGTAACCCCTGAAACAGAGGGAATATGGTAATAATAAAATGGCAAGTCAGGAGCAGCTCCAGCCACTTCCGCACAAAAATCGACAAGTTCTTCAGTTTGGGTTGGTTTTAAAAATACCGGTCCCATAGAACCGATAGCATACGCTCCCGATTTTTGCGCGTGTATCGCCAATTCGCCTGATTGCTTTGCAGAAGTCGTTCCGACATGAACTATTATTTTAAAATCATCAGTTTGCTGTTCAAGCCATTTCTTAGTAATTGTTTTACGTTCACTATTGGTCAATAACATTCCTTCGCCGGTAGTTCCGCAAATAAAGACTCCCTTAAGTCCGTCTTTTTTTAGCTTTTCGGCATATTTTTCAATAACAGTGAGGTTAATCGACCCGTCTTCATTCATTGGCGTAAACGGCGCCGCGATGAGTCCATTTATTTTTTTTAATTTCATAATATATATTAATCGTAATTGTATAAAAATTCCCAGTAAGGTTTAAGGTGCTTTTGCATGGCATTTTGGTAACCTTCTTTATCGCGATTTTTAATAAAATTCAAAAGATCTGTGTGTCTGATAATTTCACCTTTTTGGTTTAGCTTTTCGTTGACGGGTAAAAAATAACTTTCATAATTTTGTTTTGAAAATTCAAAAACGGGGTGCATTATCCGGTTAAATTGAAGAATAAAATCATTGCCTGCAATTTCATATATTTTAGTATGAAAAATCATTTCATCTTCTACAGAAAGATTATTTATACCGATAGCTTGCTGCCGGGAGACAATTTGCTCGAGCTCCTCAATTTTTTTTTCTGTGATATTTGCAAAAAGAAATTCCGCGATGCCGATTTCTAAGGCGATCCGCATTCCCATCATTTCTTTGATGGTTTTAATACTCAATAGATTAGGGTCTAAAACCTTTTTGAAACCGTTTAAAAGAGGAGGTTCTGTAACAACAATTCCTCTTTTTGTACGCGATTGAATAAGTCCTAACATCCGTAAGCGGCTCATGGCTTCGCGAACTACATTTCTGCTGGTACCGAGCATTTCAGAAAATTGCATTTCATTTGGAAGCGAATCTCCCGGAACCAAATGGTTTTCCTTGATGTATTCAATGATTTTTTCCTCAACCTGATCGGCAAGCGTAGTTGTTGATAAACCTGTTTTCATATTGGTTTAATTAGGATTAATTCTATTTGTAGTACAAATATAACAAATGAAGTTTTTTTTAAACAAAAATTTGGAAATGTTATAAAACATAGTCCCGGCTGATAGTAAAAGCTATTATCCTTAAAAGTGTTAGGGCGTTTTTTTCGTTGATTGTATTTTTTTGACTTTTAGGTTAGTGACAGCAGTTTTTTTGCTTTTAATACAAATCTTCGTGCCATCTGTCATCTTCCTCCAGTTTTTCAATATATGCAACGGCCTTTGCGCCTGGTTGAAGAACTTCGGAAAGACTTGAAATAGCTGCTTTTCGGACATCGTGCCCCATTTTTACTGAGCCACAGACATAAACATGCGCTCCGCTTTCCAGCCATTCGTAAAAAAGTATGGCGTGTTTTTCCAGTTGATGCTGTACATATATTTTTTTTGCAGAATCTCTTGAAAATGCGACATCAAAACGAGTAAGTGTGCTTTTGTCAAACAGGTCTTGCCATTCTTCCTGATAGAAAAAATCCCTGTGTGCGTGTTTTTCTCCAAAAATTAACCAGGCCGGGTTATTTTGGTTTTCCGCAACCAGTTCCTGCATAAACGCACGGAAAGGGGCAATACCTGTCCCGGCTCCAATCATTATTATGGGTTGATTGCTTTTTGGCAGACGGAACGCTTTGTTTGGAATAACTTTTAGCTTTATCCGGGTTCCGGGTTTTATCCATTGGTTTAAATATGACGAACAAGCCCCTAAACGCGTTCTTTCGTGAACCTGCAAACAAATCAGTTTTACCATGAGGTGCAACTCGTCCGGGTTGGATTTAATACTGGATGCTACAGAATACAGCCGTGGCTGAATCGGACGAAAAATTTCAGATAGCTCATCAAGGTTGCCTTTCCAGGGAAAATCGGTGAGCAAATCAATTGCATCAGATGTTTCCAGATAGTTGCGGAATTTTTTTTCATCGGACAAGAGTTTTTTTAATTCCGGATTTTTGGAAATCTTGAGATACCTCTCCAGCAATCTTTTACTGATTGTTGTAATTTCTATCCTTTTTGTCAGAAGTTCTTCCAACGTATAATTTTTGTCTTTATATGTCACTTGATTTTCGGGCGTGCTTCCTAATTTTTCAATTAGCGCACTAACTAACGCTGCCGGGTTTTGCGGAACAATACTCACCGAGTCTCCCGGGAGGTAATTGAAATTTTTGTCGTCAACGGTTAAAACAAGGTGATACACAAGTGGCTCTGCTGTTTTATCCAGCGCGTAACGATTTTTAACAGTAGCGCCAAAATATTCCTTGTTATTGTTTCGCTGAATATTTGCTGCTGTATTTTTCGGTTTCCCAGACCGGTATTTTCCCAAAAAAGTTGAAACCCATTGCGCTGCCGTTTGGTTAAACTCTACATCGCAGTCTACTCTTTCCAAAAAACGCGAGGCACCCAATTCTTCCAGGCGCTGGTCAATTTCTTTTCCGGTTTGACAGAATTTTTCATAGCTGCTGTCACCCAATGCACATACTGAAAAACGGAGTTTTTTTAAATCCGGAGTGTCGTTGGCAAACAATCTTCGATAAAATTTTCTGGCTTCTGAAGGGGGTTCTCCTTCGCCATGCGTACTTACAACGACTAACAGGAAATTTTCTTCCGGCAGACGGTCAAAGTTGTATTTTGACATGTCAGCCAATCGGGCATTAATTCCGTTTTGTTTGAAATATTTGAACGATTCCTTGGCGATAAACTCCGAGTTTCCCGAATGTCCGCCAAAGAGTACGGTCAGTTCGGTTGGAGATAGCTTCTTTTTGCCAAATATTTTTTTTATAGCTGTTGTTAACATGATTTTTATTTACTGGAAAAGCGGCTTTTTACGCGTTTTACGTTTGTTCCACCACACCAAAAATCCGGTGACGGGCAACGACGCACAAACCAGGCTTACGATAAAAGCAAGTATTTTTCCCGGTATTCCCAATATTGCTCCAACATGAATATCGTAATTGGCGGTTATCAGTTTTTCGCCAAAATTTTTGTCGTTGTGTGTTCGCTCGCTAAGCAACTCTCCTGAATACTGGTCGAACTGAAGCTGATGAGTTTTGTAGTAAACTCCCTCTTTATCGCCAACATAAATATTAAGTGCTGCCAGGCTGTCGGCAGGCGGTACAATTCGGAATTGGGCAGCTTGCGAATATTTTTGTAATGTTTGCTGAAATGCGAAATCGATGGCTTTTGAATCTTCAACCTGCGTTGGAACCGATTGTTTTACTTCAACAGCAGGCGGTACAGTTGTTCCTGAGGCTGCGACATACACAACCGCCTGAAACCATTTAAAAGCCCAAACCATACCGGTGAGTGCAATTATCAGAGCAAAAATAAGACTGTAAAAACCAAGTACGTTGTGCAAATCGTAGTTTTTTCGCTTCGCAGAAGTGCTTTTTTTCCATCGTATCCAAAACAGATTTTTTGCACTTTTAAAACTTTTGGGCCACCATAAAACCAAGCCGGAAATTAATAAAATCACAAATATTAGTGTACTCCAGCCAACTATGGGTTGCCCTATTTTGGTGCTGAGAAGCAAACTCCAGTGAAGATATTTTACAATGTTAAAAAAGTCTGTTTTTTCATCATAGCTTCCGGTTGTTTCTCCTGAATACGGATCGACGTAAACTGATTCGTAGTGGTCAATCATATTGAAATAGGTTGTGGCTTCTGAATTTCCTTTGTAGCTGGAAAACACCCAGCTTTTATCGGGCTTATTGTAGATATTTACCCAACCAATTTTTTTTTCACCCAAAAGTTCCTGTGCGTTTTCAAAAAGTTGCGACGGCGAAAGTATCTTTGAAACAGAAGGTTTTGTTACATAAATTGCTTCTTTTCGGGCAAGTTTTGTGAACTCCTGATTAAATACATAAATACAACCGGTTACTGAAACAATAAATACAATAATTCCTGACGCCAATCCCAGCCACAAGTGTATTTTTCCAATCCAGTTTTTTATCATTATTTTTTCTTTTTTTTAAATATCTTTTCAAAGAACTTCGACCGCGTTCAACCTAAAAAGGTTGGCGCAGCCGAAGTTGAGTTAGTAATTATTTTGGGGTGAAATATCATTGCACCGTCTTTTTTCTGCTTAAAAGCGATATCTTACATTTAAACGGAAGTTAACACCAGGCTCGGTTTGCCAGTAATAATAGTTGGCATAAGCACTTCCCGAGTAGAGGTACTCATCAAGCAGGTTATAAACATTTAGCCCGATAGAGTATTGTTTATCTTCCCACGACAGTGCTCCGTCAAGTCGAAAGTAATCCGGCATCTCCGATTTATTTTCTGCTGACCAGGTCCAGGATGAACGATCTACGAGGTACTGATAGCCCAGGGCAAGTCCAAATCCGTTTAGGGCGGGATTGCTGAACTTATATTTTAACCACCCATTGGTCATATGACGGGCGTGGCCCGCAAGACGGGTTCCGACTACATTGGGGTCGGTATCTTCGGTTATTTCTACATTAGTGTTGGAGTAGTTTAAAATAAGCTGAAGGCCTTCTGTGATTTCACCCTGAACATCGAATTCCAGACCTTTTGATTGAGCTTCTCCCAACTGAATACTAAAATTGATATCGGACGGATCAGTCGTCAATACGTTTTCTTTGGTGATTACATAAAACGTAAGTGCGGAACTCCAGTTATTATCTGCCCAGTTTCGTTTAATACCAAATTCAATATCGTTGCCTCGAACCGGTTCAAACGGATTTCCGTTTTTTGTTGTTCCCGATTGCGGAATAAACGATTGATCGTATAAAGCATAAACTGATGTTTTTTTGTCGACGGTGAAATTTGCTCCGGCTCGTGATGTAAAAACATTATCACTTGTGCCGGCGCCATAGGAGGAACTATTAAAAGAAGTATATCGTCCGGCAAGTGTTAGTAGTAAACGATTATTGAAAAATCCAAGCTCGTCTTGTACATAAAGGGCTGTATAACTTTGACTTTGGTTGGCGTAATAGCTTCCAAAAGCTCTTTTTCTGATACTTTGAGTTCTGTCCCAAACCGGCATTACTGATGACGGTACATAATGAACGGGATTGTCGTAAGTCAATGGATTGTCGGGGCCTGCCAAAGGTCCGCTCTGAAACCAGTCGGCGTAATATTCCTTGTTGCCTATATCCAGTCCGGCTAAAATGGTGTGGCTTACCGGACCTGTTTCAGCCGTTCCGTTTACATAAACCTGTCCTTGCTCAGCAAAACTAATGGCATCCCAAATGCCAATTGAGCGGTAAATTCCAGCTGTTGTAACCGAATCGGCCCAAAGTGAACTTCCTGAAATTTTATAATCGAGATAAGAAACTTTTGCTGTAAAATCCCAGTTATCTGAAAGTTCTCGGGTAAATGTAAGGAAAGCATTGTGTTCACGCATGTTTGTCGGATCAATATTGGGTTCCGCCAAAGTGTAGTCCCGCGGGAGGGTACCCATTCCTTCCGGGGAGAAAACATAAGCAGACCCGACCACCAGCAATTCAGAGTGCTGGTAGATATACTCGGCAGTTAATGTTGTGCGGTCGTTAATGATATATTTTAATGATGGTGCAATTGAGTATCGTTTATTGTATTCATAATCGCGATGTGCTCTTTTGGTTAATCCCATTATGTTTAAACGGTATAACAGGCGGCCGTTGTCGTTTAGCTTTCCATTCATGTCAGCAGTAGCACGGAGTGTGTTAAAGGAACCATAAAGTAGTGAAACTTCGTTCATTTGGTTTAATTGTGGTTTTTTGGTAACCACATTGTACAGTCCACCGGGTTCACCTGAAGACAACATAAAACCGGCTGGTCCTTTTACAAATTCTATTCGGTCAACAAGCGAGATGTCCTCGGTTAATGGTCCCCATGGCAAATCCACGTTAAACCCGTTTCTAAAAGCCGGAAGTTTAAACCCTCTCATGTTAATGCGTGCAAAAGTTCCCCAATGTTCTATCATCATGGCTCCGCTTGTATTTCGGGTTACATTTTCCAACATATCAACTGCTTGCTGGTCATCAAGTAATCCTTTGGTGATAACCTGAATGTTTTGCGGTATTTGGAGTAAAGGTGTTTTCATTTTTAAAGCATCCGACGATACCAGAGCTCTGTAATTTGTTGAGTTATCTCCCACAACCCGTACTTCCGATATTTCCTGTTCTGCTTTTTTCATAACGATATCGGGAACAATGGTTTCCTCGCCGGCAAAAACTTCGATGTTTTGCTGTTCGCTTTTTAAGCCCACAAAAGATACTTCAAGAATGTATTTCCCGGGAGTTATACCCGTAATTTCATAAAAACCGCCGGGCGAGGTAATTGTACCCTTTGCCGTTCCGATGATTCCGATATTTACCGCGGAGCCTTTGTTTTCTTCAGGAATAATAACTTTTCCACTTATTCTTCCTTTTTGGGCATATAGTGAGGTCACGATGTTTAGTAATAACAGTAGATTGAATAATTTTTTCATTTTGTTTGAATTTGTTTTAATACTGTTTGTAACATTTGTTATCGACCTACAGTATCGAAAGTCCGTGTTACAAGAAATTTGTACGATTTGTTTTTCTGTAAATCATTCCCATTTTCTATTGGGCATTGATTTGTATTAATAGATTGAGGACAAAATTAGCTTCCAGGCAAATCAGTATCAATCCTAATAAATAGCGATTTAAGAGGGGAATATCTTTTGTTTTATCCACAAGTTTTGGGATGCTAATCGCTTGTTTCGCTTGAATATATAGCCTGAGACGGTGAGGTAGCGAATCAGGAGAGGAATCCCTATTTATTGTATTTTGGGATCAATAAAATTTTGTATTCAGCCAGGATGTTTATTATTTATAAAGTGCTATGTCAGTAATTTCTTTTTGAAAAAGTGTCTTTGGATCGTTGTAGAATTTGATAAAATCGTTAGAGTCGGGGCTTCCTTTGTACGCTGAAAAAGCGCCGTGATCAGCAGGTTGCCACGGATTGCGCCAAACCAAAACATACGCCAAATCGAAAGGGCGGAGCGTTTGCAAGATTGTTTTTGTCCACCATTCTGTATTTTTGGCAATTGGTCCTCCTGTTTCGCTAACTGCCGCAATCTTTCCTTTTGTTTTTGCCTGACTGGTAACCACTTCTGCACAGTTTTGTAACGTTTTCGGGAAATCGGAACCACGGTCGTATAAATCAAAGGCCAGGATGTCAACAATATCATCGCCGGGGTAGCGCTCCAAATATTCCTCAGTTGTTGAAAACCTATCAGTGGAATAGGTGTAAAGTACATGATGAATATTTTTTTTATTCTGAAGATAGTTTACAGTGAATCTCCAGAGTGAAGTATATTCCTCAACCGAGCATAAATTTTTACCCCACCAAAACCAGCTTCCTGTGTGTTCGTGAAACGGCCGGAAAAGTACAGGAATTAAAGTGCCTTCGTCAGTTTTTAATCCCAGCAGAAAATCAGCCAGTTTATCCAGATAAGCTTTAAAAAGTTCGTGTTTTTCTCCTCCTGGTAGTATCGATTTTACAACTTGTTTTGAAGATGTGTCCCAGGAAGTACCGCCAGTCAACGGATTTCGCAGGTGCCAGCTAATGGTGTTTACCCCTCCCCTTTTATAAACTGTTTTTATCCACTCCTGAATTTTGTCGAAATGAACAGAATCCAAACTGTAAGGATCTCCCAATTCCAAGTGTCCAAGTTCCCATCCGTAAACCGCGGGGTAATCGCCGCAAACATCTTTCACATCCGAACGATCTTTTTCGTATATCCAGCCTATACCGTAAGCCAGATCATCCTGATGTCCAAACATCATTCTTTCATGCTGTAGTTTTAATAAATTCTGATACAGTTTTATAGTTTCTTTTGTAGCTTTTTTATCTGCCGGAACCGGCTTTGCGGCGTAGCTTGTTACTCCGGAAATCAGGAGCGCGAAAAGGAATATATTTTTCATTTTAGTATTGCTTTAATTTGTTTTTCAGGGAGTTGAATTGCCGGATTGAATTTATCGCTCTTTGTATAATTGAGCAAGCTTATTCTTAATTGTCTCGCTTCAGGACGGTTTTCAAGATTATTCACTATGTCAGCGCCACTAATTAGCAGGCTTCCCTCTCCTACTTTTGTTTCAAAAATAAGCGCAAGTCTCCGATTGGTTACCCAATTGTCGACAATACGAACAATTGGTTTTAAATCCTTTGGAAAGGAATCCAGTTGAATTGCGTCGGCATGGCTCATTGCGTCCTGCCACTGCCAGCTGGAATAAAACTCTGTAGGGAACAGCTCCAATGCAGGGTGTTCGGGATTACAAAGAATGCCAAGTGTGTGCGGCTTTTGATTGTTGGTCCAGGCTGTGTTCCAAAAAATACTTGAGAAACCTACACCAATATTTCCTCCCATATCAGGGGTTGTTTTTCCTTGTCCCAGGCTTAACAACACTTTTCCTCCATCTTTGAGGTATTGAACAGTTGTTTTGTCCAACTTTTCTACCACTTTCACGCTTTCGTTTTGTGCTGAATTATTTTCCGGATAAACCCAAATGCCCCATGAATTTACAAAATCGCCGATTGTAACTTCCAGGGTTAATTTTCTTGGCCGGTTTTCTTTTTGGAACTGAACCTGTACCTGACCAAGTTGCGTTGTATTTCCCAGCGGAATTTTTTGTCCTCCCAATGTTCCTTCAGCAATCGTATTTTCTTTTTCTTTAAGTTCCCACAAAGGATTTATATTTTCAAAAGCTTGTTCGCCAAAATGCGCAACTTCGATTGTTGCGTTGAGGATTTCGCCTTCGGTAAAAATACGTTTTTCAAGTCTTGCCAGTGGAACTGTTGTATTACAAAAGCGGCGGTATTCTTCCGGTGAAATATATCCTTTTTCTTCCCAAAAAGGGTCAAGGATGCCAACCAAAGCAGTTCCCTGACCGGGGAAGTCGTGCAAATCGAGTAACTGAAATCCTGCAAAACCAGGAGTTCGAAGGGCAGCTTCAATGTCGGCTTTATAACAAAGAGCCTGTAATTTTCCTGATGCCAGTAAAAAGCTGTCGGCCAGTTCACCCATGTGGTGTGCGTTCAGGCTTTCGCGGAACAATTCAAAGTTTTTGGGTTTCAGAACGCCGGAATACTTTTCAATTTCCTTAAAATTTGGATATACACACCACTGGCCAATTTCGTGACTAACCACCGGAATTCCATCATCGGGTAAGCGATCCGACCAGTCAAAATCAGTAGAGGGCCGTTGTGAATTGATGATGCTGTTTAATTCTTCTCCCCATCCCTGGATTCGGGGTTGTGGCAAAACATGAAAGTCGTTTTCCTGCAAAGCCGGCCAGCCCGAAGCTCCCGTATAAACCCTGCGATCGTCTTTTCCCTTCCAGTAATTTACAAATTCGGAGAGGAATTCACTGTATCGTGGCCCACCCGGTTCATTTCCGTATGCCATCATAACAAACGAAGGGTGGTTACCATATTCCTGAACAATGTGTCTGCTTTCTTCCCAAATAAAATCATCAACCGGAAAGCCGCTTCCCAGTTGCGTACTTTGGTTTGCCCATGATGAACACTCTACCTGCAGGTAAATACCCATTTTGTCGGCTGCTTCAAAAGCCGCTTCAGGCGGGCACCACGAGTGAAACCGAACATGATTTAATCCGTGATTTTTAACAGCGGTAAATACTTTTTCCCAAGGGGCAATACGGGTAGGAGGATAGCCTGTTTTTGGGAAAATAGCACATTCCAGTGTGCCGCGTAAAAATACCGGGCGGCCATTGATCTCAAAACGACGACCATTGTTTCCAAATTCACGTAAACCAAAATCAACTGTTTTTTTGTCGAGCAATTGTTTGTTTTTTAAGCTAACGGTTAGTTCGTAAACATTTGGATGGAATTCGTCCCATAATTGTGCATCTTCACCCAAATCAAAGATCATTTTCAAAATGTTTTGGCCCGGAACAATTCCAAAATCAAAAATTTTCTTTTCTATGTTTTGACCGGTATTTTTTAGTCTGGCAGAAACAAATGCTTTTACCGACAGATTTTCAACAGAGGCATTAAAAACATTAAGTTTAATGGTTGCCGTTTTTTTATGAATGTCCGGGTAGACTTCAATATTTTCAATGTATGTTTTTCTTTTTGACTGTAGCGAAACGTTTCCAACAATACCGTTCCAGTTCGATTGTGTGTGATCGGAAATACTGTGTGAATTTTCGCCAACATCGATATCTTTTGTCCGGTTATCAATACAAATGGAAATAACATTTTCACCCGTTTTTAGAAATGAAGAGATGTTATAAATATGAGGTGTGGCCAGGCTGTTTTGTTTATCAACTTTTTTGCTGTTTATCCAAATTGCCGATTGCCAGTGTACCCTTTCCAGATTCAAAAATACAGTTCGTTCAATCCAGTTTTCAGGAATTGTAATTTTTTTGTTATACCATGCTGCTCCGGTATATTTTTTTTCGGGTTGAAGCCAGAATGGAAATTTAATATCAAGCGAATCTTCGTAAGGGGCATAATTTGGATCTTGAAACCAATCAGGTTGGAGAATGCTTCCGGTCCATTTGGTTTTCAGCGCGACATCATAACCTTTTCCGTTTTCAACCATTGACCCCGGAAGTTGAACGGTTTCTGAGAAATCCTTTTCAAACCAGTTTTCCCGTTCACCCCGATCATCAGGATCCATCTGAAATTGCCACTCTCCGGAAAGGTCGATGGTTTCTATGGGATTCTCTGAACATGAAAACAAGGCGAAAACAAGGGTTAAAATCAGAAAAATTTGAGCTAGTCTCATCGGTTAAAGAATTGATGTTTTGAACGAAATTATAAAAATTGGAACGATTTCTTCGAAAAATATTTTGTTGAAATTTTTTATCTCTTTTTGTCTGGATCAGGGGAGATTTTGTTTGACGGCAATAACTAAAGTTTCACCTGCCGCTACTTTTACCGGAATTCCTTCAGGAAGATGGTTTGTCGGATATGTTCCGGTCAGTTCTTTTTGAGATGAAGTCAAAGTGTAATTTTCTCCTTCGTTTGCTGTAAACCATTCCGGAAACTGGTTAATGCGTGGATAGTCGATGGGCAAATTTAAAATGGTTTTGTGTCGCTGTGTGTCAAATACGAGTTTTCCTGTCCAGTCTTTTTCTGCGGTTATTACAAAATAGATCTGTCCGTCGTTTTGTTCGGCTCCCAGAATGACATCTTTGCGCCAGGGCTGTAACGTAGCACCCCGGGTTTTCCAAAGGCTGTACATGATAGCTGTTCGTGCAAAATTCCCGTCGCCGTGCCAGCCACCAATTATTCCGTCATCCTGCTGCATGTTAAACATTACCTGCATTTCGCTGTCGATCCAGTTTTTTAGTTCCGGCACCGGTTCGCGGTTGTATAAATTAATTCCACTTTCCAATGCATCGGCATATCCGTCGTGACTGGTGCCTTCCCATGCATAGTCGCGGTATTTCTCGTTTAGTTTCTGAAATCCTTTTAACACGGCCTCGCGGTATTCTTCTTTACCGTCGACCAGGTAAACCGAGTAATAGGCATCAAAAACATAACCCCAGTTGTCCACAATATTTGAATCGGCGATTTCACCGGTTTTCGGATTTACGGCGTTGTAAAATAAACCATCTTCGTTGCGGCCGACTTCCAAAACGCGGTCGAGCAGGGCGTAAAACGGTAGTTTGTACGCTCCCTTTTTTTGAGGATTTGCAAAATGAGCTGTAACATATAACTCACTTAATCCTCCAATAATTTCGCAGCCATGGTCACGAATTCGCAGGTAATTGGTTTGTGTAAGATCACGATCGCCGAGCAGGTAGTAGTCGCCGATTCGAATTGCCCATTCGAGGTATTTTTGATCACCGGTCATCCAATACACGCGGGATAGTGTTTGCAGCATTTCGCCGTTCACTTCTTCAATTGATGCCGTTCTTTCAAAATATCTTTCCAGGTCTTTTACTTCCTTCATATACGCTGCAAGATCATCCAGCATTTCCATCATGCGGTCCTGCCAGGGAGATTCTCCAATGTATTCATTCAGAGGTATTAATCCATCTTTAATGTATTCAGATGTACCAAAAATTACATCACCCATTTTTAGTTCGTCCGAGGCAAAATTTTGTTTTGAAAAAGACCATGTATCAGGCAATGATTCTACCCGCGACGTTAGTTCTTGTTCGGTGTTTAACATGTCGAGCATTGCTCCGTGATACAACTCTTTGTCCAGAATAAACGCCGTTAAAACCATAAATGCATAATTATCGGCAGCCGAATTGTGTGCTTCCCAAACATCGGTTTTATTTGTAAGATTGGTTGGAATCAGCCCGGTGATGCTATCGGTTTTGGTTAGCCACCCATTAACAAAATCGAGGCTTCGTATAAATCCTTCATTGGCTTGTTTTCCGTTTTCCAGAGCTTTGTTGACAAGGTCAGAATCAAATTCGGAAGGCTGTGTGCAGGCTGTCAGAATTGCTATCAGAAGTATAAAACCACTTAATTTGTTCATTTTGAAAAGGTTTAGTTATCTAATAAAAGTATTAAAAAGTTTTTGGACTATTTAACTTTTATAGAAATAGTTTCTTTAAAACGTTTTTTTGGGATATGGTAATTTTATGTAAAAAAGTGATTTAACTTTGTTCATTGAAGTTTTGATATCAAACAGCTTATGCTTTGTATTCACTTGAAAAATACCGATCCGTTTTTTTGCCTGGCGGCAGAAGAATATCTTCTGAAAAAATTTTCTGAAGATATTTTTATGCTTTGGCAAAGCAAAGATACTGTTGTTGTTGGAAAGCACCAGAATGCTCTGGCAGAGATAAATTATCCGTTTGTCCGGGAAAATAACATCACTGTAGCGCGGCGAATTTCAGGCGGAGGAACGGTATTCCATGATGCCGGTAATGTAAATTTTGCATTTATAAAGAATGTAAACAGCCCGGCTGAAATTAACTTTAAAATGTTTACAGCTCCGGTTGTAAATGCGCTTGAGAAATTGGATTTAAAAGCTACAAGCTCGGGGAGGAATGACTTGCTTCTTGAAGAATTGAAAATTTCGGGAAATGCAGAGCACGTTTTTAAAAACAGGGTGTTGCATCACGGAACTTTGTTGTACAATTCAGATTTGGAAAATCTTGGCCAGGCAATAAAAGTGGCTCCCGGAAAATACAAAAGTAAAGCGGTACAATCAAACCGGAGCCCTGTAGCGAATATTGCTTCCTTTCTGAAAAAGGAAATGCCAATAGAAGATTTTATACAGTTTTTGCTGAATGTTCAACTTGAAAATAAGGAAGCACGCTTTTACGAACCGGGTGAAAAGGATGTTCAGAATATTCAACAATTGGCCGGAGAAAAATTTAAAACATGGGAATGGAATTTTGGCTATTCACCCAAATATTCTTTTCAAAATAAAATAAATATTGATGGGAGAGGAGTGAGCATATTTTTGAAAACGTTAAAAGGGATTGTTTCAGAAATAGAAATAGGTGGTACTTATTTTTCTGATGAGGCTGCCCGACGACTTGCAAAAAATCTTCAGGGGAAACGACATTTTTTTGAAGATATTCAAAGAGAATTGGAAGGTTTTTCCAAAGTTGTTTCAGACCCTTTGGTTTATACATTCTTTTAGATAAAGTTGTTAAAAGTTAATCAAGTTCCGTTTAACTTTAAACACGATCAAAAAAAAACCGAAGCAAATTTTTTACCCCGGCTATTTATTGAATTGGTTTAGATAATCCTATTTTGGAAGAGGATAACCTTCCAGTTTTTTCAGGTTTTCAGCAATTTCCGATTCAGGATATTCATAATCGTGTAACTCGCCTGCCAGGTATTTATTGTAACCAACCAGGTCCATTAAACCATGGCCGCTGAAATTGAAAAGTATAGTTTTTTCTTTTCCTTCTTCTTTGGCTTTTTTTGCTTCCCGGATTGTTGCTGCAATGGCGTGTGTAGTTTCCGGAGCAGGAATTATACCTTCGGTTTTTGCAAACAGTAAACCTGCATCAAAACATTCGCTTTGGTGAACGGCAATCGCATCCATTAAACCGTCGCGAAGTGCGGCGCTAACAAGCGGCGCCATACCATGGTAACGTAATCCGCCGGCGTGAATAGGAGCAGGAATAAAGTTGTGTCCGAGGCTGTTCATAGCAAGTAACGGAGTCATCTGAGCTACATCGCCATTATCGTAAATAAACGGTGCTTTGGTTAGTGTTGGGCAGCTAAATGGTTCTGCTCCGATAACCTGAATATTGGCGCCGTTAATTTTGTCGTAAATAAACGGGAATGACAGCCCGGCAAAGTTACTTCCTCCGCCACAGCATCCGATAACAACATCCGGATTTTGTATACCCACTTTTGCCAACTGTTTTTTGGCTTCCAGTCCAATTACAGTTTGGTGTAACATTACGTGATTTAATACTGATCCCAACGAATACCGTGTTTCTCCTTTTGGATCAGAAACCGCGGCTTCAACAGCTTCCGAAATGGCAATACCCAAACTTCCCGGAGTATCTGGGAATTGAGCTAAAATATCACGTCCGGCCTTCGTTTCGGTACTTGGACTGGCGATACATTTTCCACCCCAGGTTTCCATCATCATTTTCCGGAAAGGTTTTTGGTCGAAACTTACGCGTACCATAAAAACTTTTACTTCCAGACCGATTTGTGCAGCAGCAAACGAAAGTGCCGACCCCCACTGTCCGGCGCCGGTTTCAGTTGTGAGTTTTTTTATTCCAAACTGTTTGTTGTACCACGCCTGTGCAACGGCAGTATTTGGTTTGTGGCTGCCGGCTGGTGAAACACCTTCGTTTTTGTAATATATTTTTGCCGGCGTCCCGAGAGCTTCCTCCAGTTCGTAGGCACGAATAAGCGGACTTGGTCTCCATTGTATCAAAATATCTCTGATTCCGTCCGGAATATCAATCCAGCGTTCCTGGCTAACCTCTTGTTCAATCAAATTCATTGGGAAAACAGGTGCCAGCATTTCCGGTCCAACCGGATTTCCATCCGGTCCGAGTGGTGGATTTAGAGGTGTTGGCAGGTCGGGTGCCAGATTGTACCATTGTTTTGGGAATTCCGACTCTTCAAGAAAAATTTTCTTTTGTCTGGTCATGATTTTATAGTTTTAAATTCATATTTAATCAAAAAAAGGGATTTGCTGTAACCACAACAAATCCCTTTTCCCGGCCTTTACCGTAAATTCATATTGTTATCTCGCGCTTCCATTTTTACGTTGCGCCAGTTCCACTCTTTTCCGTATAAAGGCATTTTGAACATATTCGATTTGTGAATAGCATGTAAAACTAATTATTTTTTCTTAAAAAAATTTCAGTTTTAGAATAAGTTTCTCTTTTCCCGACGTTTCAGAATCCCCTTATTAATGACAAATATTTAAAGCTACTGTTGAAAAACCAGCATGGTAACATTCTCCGTATTAACGAGTATTTCTGAAGAGGTGTAGGACAGCTCCGAAGTCGGTGTGGTATCCTATAATAAAAATCAGGGAACTGTTCTTTCCGCAGCGAATAGTACTTTCTGCCTGATAATTGAACACAAAGGCCGTAATTTAAAGGTATTTCTGTATTGGGTCTGATTCGCTGACTCATGATAAACGATGAAAAAATGAATTATGGAGGAGGCACATCATCGGTTTGTTACGAGGTGTTTTTATCCTGATTTATTCAACTTCCTTCTTTAGCTTTGCGGTAATCATTTAACAAAATGCGGTGTATAATAAAAGGTGCAAATCGATTTACGATTGAATTTAATTTTCCTAAAAAAGTAAATGTTTTTTTGAATTTTTTTCTTTCAATCATTTTAACAATTTGCTGCGCAACTTTTTGTTGGGGTACTTGTTTTACATTTTTTCTTAACGGTACACTAATGTTGTTTCCTTTACTATCCAAGAACGTTTTTTGAATATCATTCTCAGTAAATCCAACATAGGCGATGCCAACATAAATGTTGGTGGCGAATAATTCTATTTTTAATGATTCTGCTAAAGAAGTCAATGCCATTTTTGAACATGAGTAGGCAGAGTATTTTCCAATTCCATGTATTCCGGCTATACTTCCAATAAAAAAGACGCTTCCTTCAGTTTTTTTTAAATAAGGCAGTGCAGCTTTTGTCATGTTTGCGGGACCAAGCAAATTTGTATTAACTACCTTTCTAAACACTTCAATATCAACATCTATAAAGTTTCCGAAGGATGTAATTCCTGCGTTATTTATTAAAATATCAATTTTCCCGTATTCATAAATTATTTTTTCTACAATATTTTTACATTGATCGAAAACTGAAATGTCTCCCTGGACATGTAGAACTTCAATATTCAGTTTTTTAAGTTCATGTGCCGCAGCTTCCAGTTTTTTCTGATTCCTTCCGTTTAAAACTATTTTTGCTCCTTTTTTTCCAATTTCAATTGCCAACGTTTTTCCTATTCCACTGCCGGAGCCAGTTATTATGACAATTTTATTTGCACAATTAAATTTCATTTTACCTGAATATAATGGTTATTTAAAAACCAGTTATATGATTCTTCAATTGCAATTTTTATAGGTGTTTTTATAATATTTAATTCCTTCGCTGAGTCTCCTTCGATAAATTGTTTTTCGCAGGCAATACGAGCCATTGGATAACTAAGCAGAGGTTCGAAATGTATTATTTTACTTAGTAGTTCTCCGATAAATCCATACGTTTTTGCACACCAATCCGGAATCTTTATTTTAGGTTCGGGTTTTCCAATAATTTTGGCAGCCAAATTAAAAAATTCTCTGTATGTCATGTTTTCATTGCCAATGATATAAACTTTACCATTTGTTTCTGTATTTAAACTGTTCACAATAGCATTGGCAACATCTTTAACATGAACAAAGTTTCTGCCCCCACCAGTATAAAACTTTAATTTGCCGCTGGCTAAATTCAATATTAATTTGCCGGAACCAGGCGCTGAATCATAGGCACCAATCATAAATGTCGGAAGAATTGCTGTAGCTGGTAGATTATTTTCTGTAATCGATTTTAAAATTAATTGTAGAGCATAATACTTTGAATCGATATAATCCAATTTAAATTTAGCTCCGGGGAACGAATATTTTTGAGAAGCATCAAATTTTAACTCTGTATTAACAGAGCTGGCTGAACCAATATAAATTAGCTTTTTTACGTTGTGTTCCAATGTTTTACAAATTATGTTTTGGGTTCCGGTTACATTTATTTTGCATAACATCTCTGAACGTGAAGGCCAAACCGATGTACTGGCAGCAACATGAATAATAACATCTGTGCTTTTTACTGCATCATCCAAAGTGTCGGGAATAGTAATATCGCCATAATATTTTTTGATGTTCAGGCCGTCAAGCGAATTAGAATTCGATCGATCAAAAAGAAAAACACTGACGTCATGCTCATTTTCAAGAAGCATTCTGACTAAGTTACTTCCAAGCATTCCGTCGGCACCAGTTACTAAAATTTTTAACATTGCTAAATTCGATATTAAAATTCAAAACAAAAAGTGACTTAACGATACTATCTAAAAAACAAGATGGTAGTAAATACTTGTTTTGTTTCAGTTGCTTTTCGGTTTATATTAATCTGTAATCCATCAAAATACCACGAGTGTACCAAAGAATAAGTTAAAAAATATTTTCATACCTTACAATAGCGTTGATACCTTACAGATTGTTTCTAAATCAGTTTAGCCCGAAAAATTTCTCAAGGCTCTGCGCCAGGGTAGTTCTTTTAAGTTTGATTTTAGTGGCTTAGTCATTGGCTTTAACCTCAGATTAGATAAGCAAAATAAAAGCGCACTCCAGCTTTCTCTTGTGAAAAGGTTGGGCACTGCGCCGCAAAAGTTCGATTATAAAAAACAGGTTAGAATTAAAGTCGCATCAGCAAATTTTTGCCTATCTGCTCTTATTTTCTAAATTTTGTAGATGAAGATTTTTTGCAATGAAAAAAACAAATGCAGCCCGTTTGCTCGACAAAGCGAAGATAAGTTATGACCTTGTTGAATACACCGTTGATGAAGCTGATTTAAGTGCTGTTCATGTTGCCGAGTCTTTGGGGCAAGATGTCGACCAGGTTTTTAAGACCCTTGTTTTGCGGGGGAAATCCACCGGGATTTTTGTTGCAATTATTCCAGGAAGTGCAGAGGTAAACCTGAAAAAAGCAGCAAAGGTATCGGGGAACAAAAGTGCAGAAATGGTGCTTATGAAAGAACTGCTTCAACTTACGGGTTATATTCGCGGAGCATGTTCACCCCTTGGAATGAAAAAACATTATCCTGTTTATATTCACAAAACGTGTATGGATTTTGAATTTATTTTTGTGAGTGCCGGAATTCGCGGACAGCAACTGAAAGTCAATCCCGATGATCTGATTTCGTACATTCGCGCAGTAGTTTGTGATTTAATTTAGTACCGGAGTCACCAGAAAAAAGGAGCTTTACCTGGTTTTAAGTATTAATTTTTATAATCACGACCCTTTTATTTTTTTACTTTTCTGCTGAATGTATATTTTTGCAGCTACTTAAAAATCAGATTTTTTAAAATGAACAAACCGACAGTTTTAAGCGGAATACGTCCAACAGGGTATTTACATCTCGGAAATTACTTTGGTGCCGTGCGTAATTTTATTCGCATGCAGGATGATTTTAATTGTTTTTTCTTTATCGCTGATATACATTCATTAACAACACATCCAACGCCTGGTGATCTTCAGTCGGGGGTAAAGCAGGTTTTAGCAGAATATCTGGCTTGTGGAATTGATCCTGAAAAAGCAACCATTTTTATTCAAAGCGATGTTCCGGAAGTGGCCGAGTTGTATACTTTTCTGAATATGAATGCCTACCTGGGTGAATTGGAGCGGACGACTTCGTTTAAAGATAAAGCCCGCAAACAACCCGACAATGTTAACGCAGGTTTGCTTACTTATCCGGTTTTAATGGCTGCTGATATTATTATTCATAAAGCACATTTTGTTCCGGTTGGAAAAGACCAGGAGCAAAATCTGGAAATGGCGCGTAAATTTGCCAAACGTTTTAACCGGATGTATAAAAAAGAGGTGTTTCCGATTCCGCGTCCTTATACTTTTGATGGGAAAGACATGATAAAAGTTCCCGGATTGGACGGAAGCGGGAAGATGGGAAAGTCGGAAGGGAATGCGATTAATTTGTATGAAGACCCAAAATCAATTCGCAAAAAAGTAATGCGTGCAGTAACCGATTCCGGCCCAACAGAAATGAACCAGGAAAAACCTGAATCTGTGCAGAATTTGTTTACGCTGATGGAAATTGTTTCAACACCGGATACCCTCGTTCATTTTGATGAATTGTATAACAATTGCGAAATTCGTTATGGTGATATGAAAAAACAGCTGGCAGAGGATATTATTTCTTATACAGCGCCCATTCGCGAACGGATTATTGAAATTTTGGATGATAACGAATATTTGGCAAAAGTTGCTAAATTAGGAGCCGATAAAGCAAGGGAATCAGCTTCACGTACATTAAGAGAAGTAAAAGAAGTAATAGGCTTTAAAAGATTATTTTGATTATATCTATTCCCCAATAGATCTGGCCGGGCTGTTGCCCGGCTTTTTCGTTTATAGTATATTGTTGGGGAGTTTGTTTGCTCATAAGGCCTAAGAAATAGTTTTATGTTGTAAGCCGGAAAATAAAAAACTTAGCAATGTATCCATTAAAGTTATTCTTTGATTTTTTGAGAGATAAAACTTATCGCGGACTTGTGATTTCCACTTTTTCGGTTTTGGTTTCAGGCACTTTAGTATACCATTTTGTTGAAGGTTGGCGATGGCTCGATTCTGTTTATTTTTCTGTAATAACGCTGGCAACCGTTGGCTATGGAGATTTTTCACCTCAAACTGATTTTGGGAAAATTTTTACCATATTTTATGTGTTGACCGGAATTGGTATTTTATTTGGTTTTATAGATACTTTTTACAAGCATCGAATTTCAAAATTCGAAGAGTTGAAAGAAAAAAGAAAGAATAAATCAAAGTAGTTGCTTTAATTAATTCTTTTTATTGAGTCCCTCATTCTTATCGTTGGCCTTAAAAGAACCTGGCTGGTTTTTACTTCCTGCTTATTAATTTTTGAGATTAAAAACTTAACAGCGATTTTGCTTATATCGCTTACCGGCTGGGCAATACAAGAAAGCGGAGTAGCCAGGTAATCAAGATAGGGATGATCATCAAAGGTTATTAAAGAAATGTCGTCGGGCACTTTAATATTTTCTTCTTTCAAGGCTTTCATACAGCCCATGGCGATGGTATTGCTCAGGGTAAATACAGCAGTTGGGTGTTCTTTTTGTTGCAGCAAAAGTTTTGTTTCCAGGTATCCGTTTTGAAAAGTAAAATCATCTCCGACGATACTTTCACTTTCTAAGCCCGCCTTTTTCATTGTATCTGTAAAACCTTTAATTCTGAGTTTATTTGGCGTAGAATGTTGAACGCCCTGTATACAGGTTATTCGCGAGTGGCCGTTTTCAATCAGTTGCTTTGTGGCCATGGATGCCCCTGTATAATTGTCAGTGGAAACAAAAGGAATATCCAAGTTCTCAAAATACCTGTCAATACATACCACAGGCAATCCCTGCTCCTGAAGCGACTTGATATGTTCCCATTCATTTCCGCAGGGAACGATAATTAATCCCTCTATATTTCTGGCAATTAATTGCTGCAGTTCCATTTTTTCTGTTTCCGGGTTTTCGTCGCTGTCGCTTATAATGGTTGTGTAGTTTGATTTTCGTAATTCAGTATTTATTTCACTCGCAATTCCGGCAAAAAAAGGATTATTTAACGACGGAATAATTAAAGCCATTGTTCCGCTTTTGCCCGTTCTGAGGTTAGCGGCAAACTGATTAGGTGTGTAATGCAATTCTTTTGCTACCTCTTTAATTTTTTGCTGAGATTTTTTGCTAATCCGGTACTGTTCAGCCTTTCCGTTTAATACTCTCGACACTGTAGTGGTGGACAAGCCCGTTTTCTCCGCTATATCTGTTATGCTAATTTTTTGTTTTACCATAAAAATGTACAATCGTTTATTCAAATATGCATAATATTTCTGTGGTTTTAAAATGTGTAAGAAGATATATTTTAACGGGAATACTATTATGTTGTTGATATTTAGTATTTTGTGTCTGTTTGTGTGTTGGGGTTTCGGATTCTGTTATCGGGTTTATAAAAAAAATATGCGCAAACGATTGTTCAAATTGCTTTGTTTTTTTATGTTTGTAATGAATATACTGTCCTAAATCAAATTAACAAGTGGAATTCAGTTCATTATGAAGTGTCTAATCTTTATCAGTCTGATTTTATTTTTTTTCTCCGGATGGGTACAAAGTCAACGTCCCAATGTTGTAATTGTTTTAACCGACGATCAAGGCTATGGAGAATTTTCGTGCAATGGAAATCCTTTGGTTCACACCCCAAATATCGACAGGCTGGCTAAAGAAGGATTTCGTTTTACAGATTTTCATGTGGCCCCGATGTGCACTCCAACCCGCGGGGAATTATTAACCGGGCTCGACGCATTTAGAAATGGCGCTGTAAATGTAAGCAGTGGACGCACATTGCTAAGAGCCGACTTGCCAACGATGGCCAATGTCTTTAAAAAGGCGGGTTATGCTACTGCTGTATTTGGTAAATGGCATTTGGGAGATAACTATCCTTACCGCCCACAGGATAGGGGGTTTGATGAAACGTTGTGGTTTCCCTCTTCTCATATAAACAGTGTACCCGACTATTGGGACAACGATTACTTTGACGACATATATATGCATAACGGAAACAGAAAAGAATACAAGGGCTATTGTACCGATGTTTTTTTTGATGGGGCGATAAAGTGGATGTCGGAAAAGATTGATGAAAAGATTTCATATTTTATTTATCTTCCGTTAAACGCTTCTCATTCTCCACATTATGTTCCGGATAAGTACCGTGAGTCAATAAAAAGATCGATTAAAGAACATCCGGAAATTGTTAAACATCTTTCAGAATCGAAAAAGAAGGAGCTCGTTAGTTTTTTGGCAATGGGAAATAACATTGATGAAAATATCGGAAAACTCTACGAGTTTCTCGCGGATAACAATCAGCTTGAAAAAACGATAATTGTGTTTTTAACCGACAATGGCAGTACATTTGGAGCAGATTATTACAACGCGGGCATGAAAGGCCGAAAAACACAACTTTGGGAAGGTGGACATCGTGTGCCACTTTTTATCCGAACTCCTTCAAAAATCTGTAAAAGCCCGAAGACGATTGAGGAATTATGCCAGGTTCAGGATTTGTTGCCTACTTTGGCGGCCATGTCCGGGATTAAAGAAATTCCCAAAAATCTTGACGGGATGAATCTTTTTCCTTTAATGAATGGAGCAAAAGAGAATTTGGAGGAGCGGATGCTGGTGATCAATTACAGCCGGATGCCAAATTTTAAGGTAAAATATACGACTAAAAATCCTGCAATTCCGCAACGAGATGGCGCCGGTGTTCTATGGAAAAACTGGCGTTTGATAGAAAATCGCGAATTGTACAATATTGCAGCAGATCCACATCAAGACAAAGATGTTGCGTTGGAATATCCCGAAATTGTGCAGAAAATGAGAAATCACCTGAACAATTGGTGGGATGCTGTTAAAGATGAGGTTGCTGTAGTGCAACGCGTGGTTATTGGCAACGAACAGGAAAACCCAGCATTACTTACCGCCTGCGAGTGGTTGGATGTTTTTGTAGATCAGCAGAAGCAGGTTCGGTGGGGTGTAAAGAAGAATGGCGTTTGGCATGTTGCGGTACACCAGCCGGGAGAGTATCAGTTTGAATTGAGACGCTGGCCCCGGGAATCGGAAACCGCTTTGCAGGACGGCCTTCCTTTGAAAAAAGTAACAGATGGTTGGCTTGAAAAAGGAGTTCAATTGCCTGTTCGTTCAGCGAAGATCAGAATCGGGAACCGGGAGAAATCAAAAAAGATTACCAGTTCTGATAAAGAAGTAACATTTACAATGAATTTAAATCAAGGCGATACAAGTATCCAAACCTGGTTTTTCGACGAAAATAATAATGAAATTTGTGGAGCATATTATCTCTACGTAAAAAGAATCTGATATAAACCAATTAAAATGAAATGAAAATGAAAAAGATGTTCTTTCTGTTGTTTTTAATATTTCCAATTTTATTTGCTAACGGACAGGAATTTCCTGTGTTAAAGGAAACTTTCCGTTTGCAACAATTAACTCCGCCCACCGGGAAAGTAAGAATGATTTTGGATACCGATACTTACAACGAGGTGGATGACCAATTTGCTTTGGCGTATACCTATCTATCAAAAGAAAAAATAGATCTTCAGGCCGTTTATGCAGCTCCATTTCACAATGGCCGCTCTAACGGGCCGGGAGATGGAATGGAAAAGAGCTACCAGGAAATACTTCGTTTGTTAAAGCTTATGGGGAAATCGCCTGAAGGTTTTGCTTTTCGTGGCTCAGACAACTATTTGCAGGATGTAAATCAACCAATTAGGAGCGATGCCGCACTTGATTTGGTAAAAAAGGCAATGGCAAGTTCTCCCGACGATCCTTTATACGTTGTGCCGGTTGGTTGTATAACAAATATCGCATCGGCTATATTGATAGAACCCAAAATTATTAAAAACATTGTAGTTGTGTGGCTGGGGGGAAACGGATTGAACTGGCCGCATCAAAAGGAATTCAATCTGAAACAGGATGTATTGGCTGCACAGGTAGTTTTAAACTCAGGAGTACCATTTGTAATTATGCCATGCCGGCCTGTAGTTTCGCATTTTCATACAACAATTCCTGAATTGAAATATTATTTGGAGGGCAAGAACGAACTATCGGATTACTTGTACAACATTGTAGTTGAATACAGTCACGGGAAAGAAGCATGGTCAAAAGTGATCTGGGATGTTACTGCAGTAGCATGGCTGGTTAATTCATCATGGATTTCAACCAACCTGGTACATAGTCCCGTTTTAACTGACCAGGTAACATACAGCGTTGATCACGGGAGGCATTTTATCCGTATGGCGAATGAATTAAACCGCGATGCTATTTTCAGGGATCTGTTCACAAAAATAGCATCAAAAGATCTGATTCAAAAAAGATGAGCTACACAAAAACCAGTGCAAGTTTTATCCTCTCTTTTTTTATTGCTGCTATTTTAATTCAGGGATGTAATTCAAAAGAAAAGAGCTTAAAACAGGCGGAAAATAAATTTCAGAAACCACACATAATTTTTGATACTGATATTGGTGGTGATTACGATGATGTTGGCGCCCTGGCAATGATACATGCCCTGGCCGATAATGATGAAATAGAAATACTGGCAACCATAGCTTCAAATCTAAGTCCGTTAGTAGTTCCAAGTATCGATGTCATAAATACTTATTTTGGGCACCCAAATCTTCCGGTCGGAGCACCAAAAACTGAAGGTGTAGCACAGGATTGCGGAGAGCTGCATTGGTCCGATTCTTTGTCGGCAAATTACCCGCACCGGTATCAAAAAACTTCTGATGCGCCTGATGCTGTTGGTGTTTACCGTAAAATACTGGCCGAACAGCCCGACACAAGTGTAACAGTAGTGACCGTCGGTTTTTTAACCAACCTGAAAAATTTGTTGTTGTCCGGCCCCGACTCGTTTTCACCCTTAAACGGAAAAGACTTGGTGGCGAAGAAAGTAAAATTGTGGGTGGCAATGGCCGGCAAATTTCCGGAAGGAAAGGAATACAATGTAATGAAAGATTCAGCTTCATCGGTATATGTAATTGAAAACTGGCCGGGTAAAGTTGTGTTTAGCGGATTTGAAATAGGTGTTGAGGTTCTCACAGGATTAAGACTCGTTAAAGATGGAGCATCGGAAAGTCCTGTAAGGAAGGTGTATGCCATTAGTATTCCCAAAAGAGAATACGACAAAAATGGAAGAAGAAGTTGGGATCAGACAGCAGTTTTGGTAGCAGCGCGTGGAATTAGCCCTTATTTTGATGTGCAAAAAGGAAAGTTTATCGCACATGCCGATGGTAGCAACAGTTGGGTGGATGATCCAAATGGAAGACATGAGTATTTGTTGGAAAAAATGCCATCCGACTCTCTTGCTTATCAAATTGAAACGCTAATGATGCATACACCAAATTGATTTTTAAACCGTTAAAAAAACGTATCTAAATGAATAAAATCCTTGTTGTCGGGAGTTCCAACACCGACATGGTAATCAAGACCTCAAAATTTCCTGCGCCTGGTGAAACCATTCTTGGCGGCGATTTTTTTATGAATGCCGGGGGAAAAGGAGCCAATCAGGCTGTCGCCGCAAAGCGGCTTGGTGGAAATGTTTCTTTTCTTGGCAAAATAGGGGATGATATATTTGGAAAACAGGCGCTTCAAAATTTGAAAGACGATGGAATCGATGTTGAACCGGTTCGTATTAACAAAGATAATCCCAGCGGAATAGCATTAATTACTATCGATGCAAAAGGTGAAAATTCAATTGTTGTTGCACCAGGCGCCAACGAAACCTTATTGCCTGAAGATATCGACGAGAAAATTAATGAAATTGAATCTTCAGATTTTATTCTGCTTCAACTCGAAATCCCTCTTTCTACAGTAAACTATATTACCGAAATTGCTTCAGGAAAAGGGAAAAAAGTAGTACTTAACCCTGCGCCGGCTGATAAATTGTCGGATGCTTTATTAGTTAATCTTTATATGCTCATTCCAAATGAAACGGAAGCTGAGTTGTTGACCGGGATTTGTGTAAAAGATGAAAAAACTGCGGAACAGGCAGCGCAGTATTTAAAAAACAAAGGAGTACAAATCGTGATCATAACTATGGGTTCAAAAGGCGCTTTTGTTTTGAGTGACGAGTTTAAAGGAATGATTGAAGCACCCGAAGTTACAGCAGTTGATACCACATCAGCCGGAGATACCTTTTGCGGTGCTTTGGTTGCAAAATTGAGCAACGGAATAAATTTAAAGAAAGCTATTGAGTTTGCTACTGCTGCCGCTGCTATTTGTGTAACAAGAATGGGAGCGCAGATGTCGATACCTTCTGAAAAAGAAGTGAGTGAATTTTTTAACTAAATCAAAAATAACAACTAAATCGAATCATTATGTTTATCGTAAATAGTTATTTTCTGGCAATTGTTTTTTGTTTTATAACCATGCTTTGCTGGGGGTCGTGGGGCAATACGCAAAAATTGGCCGGGAAAACCTGGCGCTACGAGCTTTTTTACTGGGATTATGTAATCGGTGTTCTTTTACTTTCTCTATTTTTTGCTTTTACTCTTGGAAGTATCGGCGAAAACGGACGTGGATTTGTAGTTGATTTGGCTCAGGCTGATTGGAAAAATATTGGAAGTGCATTTTTGGGAGGAGTAATTTTTAATGCAGCAAATATTTTGCTGTCAACAGCTATTGCAATTGCCGGAATGTCGGTGGCTTTTCCCGTGGGAATCGGTCTGGCACTGGTTTTGGGGGTGATTATAAACTATCTGGGCTCACAAAAAGGTGACCCGGTTTTTCTTTTTCTAGGCGTTGGATTAATTACTATTGCTATTATTTTAAATGCTGTAGCGTTTAAAAAAGCGTCTTCAGGAAATCAAAAGGTAACTACAAAAGGAATTCTTGTTTCTGTGCTTGCCGGTGTATTAATGTCGTTCTTTTATCGTTTTGTAGCAGCATCAATGGATTTGGATAATTTCGTTAATCCTGCCCAGGGAATGATGACTCCGTATACAGCATTTGTTATTTTTTCTCTCGGTGTTTTTATTAGTAACTTTTTGTTTAATACTATTTTAATGAGAAAACCCATAAGTGGCGAGCCTGTAAAATATAAAGCCTATTTTAACGGGAAAATGTCGATTCACTGGATGGGTATTTTGGGCGGAATAATCTGGGGGATTGGAAATTCGTTAAATCTTATCGCTGCGGGTAAGGCCGGGGCTGCTATTTCCTACGGACTGGGACAGGGGGCAACACTGGTGGCAGCTTTATGGGGTGTTTTTATCTGGAAGGAATTTAAAAATTCACCCAAAAGCACAAACGGACTTCTTACATTAATGTTTGTCTTGTTTGTTGCCGGAATCATTTCAATTATTTATGCCGGACAGTGAAAACTAAATTTCTACACATAAATTCTAAAAGTGCATTTTATCGTTTGTGTTGAATAATTCCTTAAAAAAGGTTACTCCTTTGATTGTATTATGGAGAGAAAGCTGATAAACAGAATTGTTACTTTTAATCAAATCATTCACTGAGGCTTTGCCTCGGGGTTACCTTATATTCTCCCCTGATTTCAGGGGAGATTTCATCGGCCAGATGGTGGATGACAGAGGGGTGAAATAAAGAAAACCTGACTTTTCTGCAATGTTGTTGAAAATAAAGTTCGCGAAATACTTCTTGGCTCTGCCACGGGATAGTCAACTTTAAGGATTTTTTTTATTGCTGTAAAATTCTGTGTTGAAAAAATTGATGTTTAATTGGGTATTTTTTTACATTCGTCTTGTGAAACTAATGCTAATTAAATATCACCTGTCTATTCTTTTCCTTATTTCAGTCAAGTTTTGTTTTGCTCAAAATACACAATTTCGAAATCTTACCATGGCCGACGGCTTATCCCATTCCATTGTGTATTCAATCGGGCAGGATAAATACGGGTTTATGTGGATTGGGACAGGAAACGGATTAAACATTTACGACGGGGTTCGTTTTAAACAATTTTTTTTTGATGCTGACGACCAGCACACGATTCCTTCGAATTATGTAGAAGATTTTTTATTTGAAGA
This sequence comes from Maribellus comscasis, assembly GCF_009762775.1. Classification (GTDB taxonomy): domain Bacteria; phylum Bacteroidota; class Bacteroidia; order Bacteroidales; family Prolixibacteraceae; genus Draconibacterium; species Draconibacterium comscasis. The sequence continues at coordinate 2,947,865 of NZ_CP046401.1, forward strand.
TGATTCGGTGTTGATTGCAACAGGGGCAGGCTTGTGTAAAATGGATGTGCAGTCAAAAAAATGCAGAAGGATTGATTTGGGGGGATATAGACAGGTTCGTACCATTTATAAAGATCCGGAGCCGGGTATTTACTGGGTTGGCACCCAAACCGGTTTAATTAAATATAACTCAAAAACAGAAAGTTATCAGGAGTTTAATACGTCAAACAGTAATATAAGCCAAAACATAGTTCGGGCTATTTATAAAGACAAAGATGAAAACTTATGGATTGGTACTTTCGATAAACTAAATAAATTACCAAAAGGGTCTGCCGTATTTACAACAATTGATATGAAGTTGGATTACCGTCCTTCCATCAAAAATAACCTGACCATGAGTCTCCTTCCATTTGATGAAAATAACGATTCATTATTATGGATTGGTACACAAACAGGCTTAGTTTTATATAACCGGTTTACCAACGAGAAAAAATTTTTCAGGGAAGAAAATTCAAATCTTACCAATTCGGCAACCAAAGACATTTTAAAATCGCGTGACGGACAACTTTGGATGGGAACCGATTTTGGACTGGGTGAAATGAATCCGGATTTTGACATTAAGATTCATGTTCACGACCCTTTTAATTCTAATTCTTTGACAAACAGCATCGTTTGGGATATCTTTGAAGATAATTCCGGTGCGCTTTGGTTTGGTACAAACAACGGATTGAGCATACTTTCAAAAACAAATAACCGGTTTCGATTTTATCCCATGTCTTTTACCCGCGAGAATAATATAGCGGGTTACGAAATTAGAAGCGTTGTTGAAGATTCCGGTGAAAATCTTTTGCTTGGGACTCAATATGGATTTGTAACATTTCATCCGAAAAAGGGTATCGTTCAGGCGTTTAATTCTGAACAACCTGAGCCAAGAAAATTATCGATTAATGGCGCAAAATGTTTATTGAAAGACAAAAAAGGAAGGATTTGGATGGGAACCAATGGCGGCATAAATATTTGGGATCCTTATCATAAAAAAATGGAAAAATATACCGCTGATTTTAATTCGTTGAGTGGATTGAGAACCAATTATATTACCCAGTTTTTTGAACTTAAGGATGGTACAATTTTGGTAAATACTTTTGCTGGTCTTCATAAAGCTGAAGAGGTAAACGGCACTTTTAATTTCCGGTTTTTGGTTGATATGGGATTGAATTTGTATAAAGGCGAAGATAATTTGTATAGTTGCCGCGGAACTGTTTTGTATAAAATTGATTTACAAACTTTTGAAGGGACCAGCGAAATTGACTTTCAATTAGCAAACGAAAATTCCAGGATATATACAATCTTTTCGGCTGACAACAAAACCATCTGGCTGGGATTAAAAAATGGTATAATCAAATACAACATTTCAACAAAAGAATATTCCTGTTTTGAAATTAAATCAAATCAAAATTACCCGTTAATAAATATTTTAGCAGATGAACAGGGAACAATTTGGGCATCATCGTATTCCGCAATCATAAAATTTACACCCGAAACCGGTAGTTTTGAAATTTACCCCAGTGGAAATGAAATACCAATTAACAGGTTTATTGAAAACTGTAATCTGAAATGTGAAAATGGCGATCTGATTTTTGGAGGACATGATGGTTTTATCCGGTTAAATCCAAAAGACATCAAAAAAATTGATACTGTTTTTCCCGTTGTACTCACAGAACTGCAAGTAAGCAATCAGAAAATTATTCCGGGTCAACTGTACAACGACAAAAGAATATTGGGGAAAGACATCTCGTTTACACATCAGCTTGAACTGAATTATTCTGATCGTTCATTTTCGCTTGAATTCACAACACTTCAGTTCGACGAGCGAGACGGGATACGCTATGCATATAAACTGGAAAATGCAGATCCGGACTGGAATTATATTAATGGAGCAGCAGGAAATGCAATTTACTCAAATTTGCGACCCGGGGCCTATAAATTCAGATTGAGAGGTACAAACAATCATGGTGTTTGGAATAAAGCCGAAACAACCCTGGATATCAGAATAAAAGCTCCGCTATGGGCCAGTCCTTTATTTATAACTTTGTATATTATTTTAATTATTGGAGTAACCTGGACTATTATCTATTATTATACAAACAGGTTAAAAATGAAAGGTGAGCTGAAATTAATTCGTGTGGAGAAGGAGTATACCGATAACCTGACAAAGGCTCGCCAACAGTTTTTTACAAATATTGCTCACGAGTTTAAAACTCCGCTCAGTTTGATAATTGGCCCCGTTGAGAAGCTTCTTAAAAATAAAAATCTCGATGCCGGTGGGAAAAAATATGCAAATTTAATCGAAAACAATGCCCGTCGTTTATTGTGGTTAAATAACCAGTTAATTGATTTCAGACTGCTGGAAAACAAAACGTTAAAAATGCGGATAAGCAGGTTTGATATTGTTGAATTTACCAGGAATGTTTATTTGTTGTTTACGGATAAAGCAGAAAGAAAAAATATTGAATTTTTATTTCATTCTGAGTTTGACCATTTGGAAGTTTATATGGATCTGCGAAAAATTGAAACTATCTTATTCAATTTATTTTCCAATGCTTTTAAGTTTACACCCGAAAATGGAAAAATAGATGTTTCAATTACTGGTGGTGAAACAGCGTCAGAACAAAAATTCCGGATTTTGGTAAGCGATTCCGGGATTGGTATTTCCAGTGAAGATCAACAAAAGGTTTTTAACCGTTTTTACCAGGCAAACGATGCCTTGAAAATGAACCGAGGCTCTGGGATAGGACTAACCCTGGTTATGGAATATGTTAAAATGCACGGTGGTGAAGTTGATTTGAAAAGTGAACCCGGCAGTGGTTCTCAATTTTCGATATGCCTGCCTGTAAATAATAATTACCGGGAAGAAGGTTTGATATCAGAAAAACAAGGCTTGGATACCATTTTAAAGCTACCCAAAGAAGAAGCACTGGATGAGAGCCTGGAGGCAAATTATTTTGCCAACGGAAAACCAAATATTTTGCTGGTTGAAGACGACACTGAAATAGTTGATTTTATAAAAGCGAGTTTAAGAGAAAAATACAATGTCGAGGTCGCTTTAAATGGAAAAGAAGCACTGCAAATGGTAATGCTTAGAGAACCCGATCTCGTAATCAGCGACATCGTAATGCCGGTAATGGATGGAATTGAATTCACTAAAAAATTCAAAAACAATCCCAAAACTTTACATATCCCTTTGATTCTGCTAACAGGACAGTCGGAGGCCGAAAAGCAACTGGAAGGATTAAAGAGTGGTGCCGATGCGTATATAACTAAGCCCTTTGATATAGAACTTCTTGAGGTGCGAATTGAAAACTTCCTGAAAAGGAAAGAGCAACTTAAAGCGTATTTGCGCCTCGATGAAATAGTGACTCCCCAAAAAGTAAGCATCGCATCACAAGACGAAAAAGTACTTGAAAAGATTGTAAACTGTATCGAGAATAATATATCGGATTCGGACTTTAACATTGCAAAACTTTCGCAACAAACAGGGATTTCGTCCAATGCTTTATATCGGAAAATTAAGAATTTAACGGGGCAAACCACGAATGAATTTATTCGAACGGTTCGAATCCGGCGGGCAGAGCAACTTTTGCGCACTAAAAAGTTTACAGTATCAGAAGTGATGGATCAAACAGGATTTTCGAACCGTTCTTATTTTTCAAAATGTTTCAGAAAATTGTATGGAATGGCTCCCAGGGAATATATCGACCGTGTTTAAACCGGTAAAATTTATTTCTTCAGTCCTTTTTTCAGAAATAATTTCCTCCCTTTTATCAGAAAAATAATCTTTTCTTTTTTATTTCTGCGAATAAATATACAGTGAGCTGATTCTCTGGTTTTTATGATATTGTATCGTCAAATTTGTGTCCGGAAACCGGCAAATTTGTTGCTGTTTTTAGAGAGAAATGATGTCAGTTTTATAAAAATTCCGTCCCGCCAGACCCACTCATTCCGGATAAGTTTGTATCATAAAATTAAACCGATGAAACAAATTTTGAATAAACACAAAGTTGTATTTTCTGTCCTCATCATTTTGCTGGCAATCGTTGTTTTTCTGTTGCTTAAATCAATATTTGTTTTTGTGTGAAAGAAAATTGAATCAAAAAGAGATTTTATGATAAATAAATTGTCTTTGCTAAAATTTATATCAATCAACAGATAATTAAAAGTTTCTAACTAAATCAAAATTAATCAAGTATGAAAAAATTCATTCAAATTTTGTTATTAAGTTTTGGGCTGCTGGGTGTATTTTTTGCTCAGGCTCAAACGATCACTGTGTCCGGGAAAGTTACCGACAGCTATGGTGTGAGTTTACCCGGCGTAAATGTGGTAATTAAAGGTACGACCACAGGCACAACTACCAATATCGATGGGAGATATTCCTTGTCTGGTGTCAGTTCTAATTCAACCCTTATTTTTTCATTTATTGGGTTTAGCACAATTGAGGTTCCGGTGGAGGGGCAATCAACTATCGGTGTGTCATTGAAGGAAGATGTAATTGGAATTGAAGAAGTGGTTGCTATTGGTTACGGAACAATGAAAAAGAGTGATTTAACCGGTTCAGTGGTTTCAGTAAAATCAGAAGATTTGGTTGAACGTCCCAGTGCTAATTTAGGACAGGCACTGCAGGGGAAAGCATCCGGAGTATTGGTTCGTACTACTTCTTCTGCTCCGGGCGGAGGTGTTTCAATTACCATCAGGGGGCATAACTCTGTTAACAGTGGATCTCAGCCACTTTATATTGTTGACGGTGTTCCGCTAAGCAATATCAATACAATTCCCGTGGAAGATATTGAGTCAATTGAAGTGCTTAAAGATGCTTCATCAACAGCTATTTATGGATCGAGGGGAGCAAACGGTGTAATTCTGGTCACCACAAAAAAAGGAAGCAAAGGTGGAAAACCACAAATAATGTATAGTTCGCGATTCACTTTCGAAACTATTCCAGGCGATTTAAACTTGATGAATGGTGAAGAATTCGCTACTTTTTATTCAGAGTGGGAACTGGCAACCGACCCCGGTTTGGATCCGGCAGATGTATGGTATAACGGCTCGTCATACGACCGGCCACTTCCTTCCGAAGTAGGTGAGGGAACCGATTGGTTTGATGCAATAACTCGCACAGGTATGGTGCAAAATCACTTAATTTCGGTTAATGGGGGAAGCGATAAAAGCACCTATGCTATGTCGGTAAGTTATCTCAATCATAAAGGTTTAATGATTTCAGGGCAGTATGATCGTATTAACATTAAATCTGCTATTTCCAGCGAAATAACCAGTTGGTTGGATACTGGTCTTGATCTTTTTCTGAGTCATAACATAGAAGCCAACTCAGGCGAAAATACAAGTATGGAAGGCAGGGGAGGAATTATAAATCAGGCAATCAAAATGTCGCCTGCTTTACCAATTTATACCGAAGATGGTGATTATCAGATCAACAACCTGCCGGCAACTCAAACATTGGAAAATCCTGTTGCCCAGGCAAAAGAGCAGGAAAACTATCAGAGGATGAACAGGGCATTCGGAAACATTTATCTGAATGTGAAGCCTGTTAAGGATTTGTCGGTAAAATTTAGCATTGGTGGTGATATCAGAAACCGCAAAAACTACTACTACGATCCAACAACAACTCAGTATGGAAGATTGTCAAATGGTAATGCCAGCTTAAATATTCAAGACAATTCATACATAATTAATGAAAATATTGCTACATATAAAAAGGAGTTTGGTATTCATCGTTTCGATATTGTTGGTGGCTTTACTTATGAGCAAGAGGTTTATGAAAGGCTGGGAGCAAGTGCGACCGATTTTTTTACCGATGCTTATTTATACAATAATCTGGCTGCCGCAACTACCTACGGAACACCACAATCAAACAAAACCAAGTGGTCGTTGGCTTCTGGGTTGGGTAGGATTAATTATGTATTGGCTGATAAATATCTTTTCACAGTAACGGGAAGATATGATGGTAGTTCGAGGTTTGGAGAAGGAAATAAATGGGGATTCTTTCCTTCTGTAGCTGGCGCATGGCGCGTTTCAGAAGAAGAGTTTGCACAAGGATTGGACTGGTTGTCTTATGGAAAATTAAGAGCGAGCTGGGGAGAAACCGGCAACCAGAATATTGGCCTGTATAATTCAATGGCGACTTTTGGTTTGGCTAATTATCCTATTGGTAATCAAATTGTTTCAGGTGTGGCAGCCAGCCGTTTGGCAAATCCTGATTTAAAATGGGAGACAACACAAACACTGGATATTGGTATGGATATCGGTTTGTTTAACCGTCTTACTTTTAACGTTGACTATTATTTCAAAAAAACACTCGATTTATTGCTAGGTGTTTCACTCATCGAAACATCGGGTTTTAATTCTACAACAATGAATACCGGAGAACTTGAAAACGAGGGTTGGGAGTTTTCGTTGGATGCACAGGTTGTCGATCGCGAAGTAAAATGGAATACTTCGGCAAGTATCTTTTTGAACAGAAACCGAATTACAAAATTATCGGATCCTACACAAGATTGGAAAATAGGATATCCAACTGGTGCAGACAGGGGTTATGTTGTTGATGGAATAATTCGGGATCAGGCCGATTTAGATGCTTATAGCGACCCGGAGGGAGTGCCTATAAGTGGAGCACAAATTGGCGATTATCGCAGAGTTGATACAGATGGCGATTACAAAATAACGGGAGAAGATCAGGTTATAATCTTTAATCCCGAACCCGATTTTTCGTTCAGTATGAACAATGAAATAACCTGGAAAAACTTTACTCTTAGTATGTTTTTGTATGGGAACTATGGAGGACAAATTAAAAATGAAACCAAAGGTTACATGACTAATTTATTGAATGTCAGGAACAATATGTCGCGCGAATTATTGTCAATTGATAATGGAGTCATTACACGGAATTTCTGGACAGCTGAAAATACCGATTCAAAATATGCTAAACTTGGCGCTCAACCTCAGGGATATATAAATATTGAAGATGGTAGCTTTTTGCGCATTCAAAATGTAATGCTTTCATATAATTTGCCGCTTGAAAATATCTTTACTCAATCGAGCATCTATTTCAGCGTTCAAAATCTTGCTACATTCACAAAATACACAGGGTGGGATCCTGATGTAAGTTCTGTAAACAGCAATACTGATTATGGTATCGACCGTGCATCGCATCCGGTGCCTAGAAGTTTTACCATGGGATTAAACATTACTTTTTAACAGATTAAAATTACAGAAATGAAAAAGTTAATATATCTTCTAATAGTAATAATAATATTTGGAGCTTGTGATTCATTAGTTGAAGAAGAAGTATACTCAACCATAACTCCAAACAATTTTTTTCAAAGCGAAAGAGACGTTACAACTGCCCTTGTTGGTGTTTACGACGGAATCCAGGATCTGAATATTTGGTGGCGATTATTTTACACAAGCGAGTGTATTGGTGGTTTAATGAGACACAACTGGAGCCCCTGGGCGGAATCGATGGTTTACGAGGATGATCAGGGTGACATATGGAATTTATGGTACAGGCATTACGATGCAATTAGCAGGGCAAATGCCGTTTTGGGAGCATTGGAAGGTTCAACGCTCGATGATGCCATTAAAAGCAGGTACGAAGCAGAAGTAAAGTTTATCCGGGCATACGCATACTTTAATCTGGTAAGGATGTTTGGTCAAATTCCATTGGTTACAAAATCACCCGAAAGTTTAAACGATGTTTTAGCACCCGATTCCACCAACGTGGAAGCATTTGAAAGTGAGTTTCTCAAACAAAGAGAACGAGACGATATTTATGATTTTATTGTAGAAGATTTAAAATTTGCTGAATTGAATCTTCCTTCAAATGTTACGGAAAGTGATGCAGGAAGAGTATCAAGTGGTGCTGCTTCGGGAATGCTGGCAAGGGTTTATCTGGCGATGGCAGGTAAGCAATATGACTATAATTCAGGACAGTTGGTTGACGGTGACGCAAGCTTGTATGGCGATGTCGCTCAGCAATGCGAGAAGGTAATTGCGGCGGGTAACTACGATTTATTGCAGGACTACCCGTCAATTTATGAGGTGGCTAACAATGAAGAAATCCTGTTTTCTATTCAGTATCTTGAATCAGCGGTTGCCGGGGTAACCGGAGAAGGAAACCAGATAGTGGCCAGAACAGGTGTACGCGGGGCAACAGACTACACGCCTTATTCATGGCTTCAATGTTCGGTTAACGAAACATTCTGGGAGGACTTTATCGCAAATAACACTAAAAACGATAACCGCTACATGCGTACATTTCTGGAGTACTATGTAAGTGCAAATGGTGATACGGTTTGGAACGGTTCCTCGAATACTTTCAAAAGACCTCATGTAAGAAAATTTCTAACTGATGTTGGTCCTGAAACAAGTGCACAAAACGCAACCGATTACGGTGCAGACTGGATTGTACTCCGCTATGCCGACGTTTTATTAATGCATTCTGAAGCATTGAACGAAGCCGGCTCAACACCCGATGCAAATACAATTAAAGGAATAAATGAAGTACTGGATAGAGCGGGTCAACCTGCAATTGAACTTCCAATATCAAAAGACGAACTCAGAGAGCGGATATGGCAGGAACGAAAATGGGAACTTTGTTTTGAAGGCCTGCACTATTTTGATTGCCAGAGAACAGGCAGATTGCTTGAGGAATTTACGCTTAATGTAAATCCCGCACGCAAGGCAGATGCAACACTAAGAAATTATATTTATCCAATCCCTTTTAACGCAAGGGAAGCCAATCCAAGTCTGAAACAAAATGCGGGTTGGTAGTTTAGTTTAGTTTGTTAGAAAATGAAGAGGGGTATCAGTCCCCTCTTCTTAACCTAAAATTGGCCATTTGAAAATGAATGTTATTTTATACGTAATGCTTTTTCTGTTTCTGGGGTGTCAGAAATCAGATATAGGAGAAAGTACTCAAAATGAACCGGATGTAAATGATATCAAAATTGATATTTCAAAAACGATTAAAAAAGTCACGGCAAAGCCGGCTGGTGTTGTTGCTTGTTGGCTAATGGATTCTGATATAGAACGTTCCCCTGAAATTTCATTTGCGGATGCAATGAAAGACATGGGGGTAAAATTTATTCGGTTTCCATACGGACACCTGGCAGATAACTACCTCTGGGATGCAGACGGAGACTGGGGCAATAAGCTTACACCCAAAGTGGCCAGTTTTTCACAGGCCCCCGGTGAATGGGACTGGGCGGTAGATCAATCTTCCGGCGAGTTTATTAAAGACATGGATTTTGATGAATATATTTCCATTTGTCGCGAAGTTGGCGCCGAACCTATGGTCGTAATTAATATTTTTTCTTTTACATACGAAAACGGCCCTTCCTACGAATATCTTAAAGAAACGGCTGTTGAGTGGGTTCGATATGCCAATATAACAAAAGAGTATAGTGTAAAACGATGGGCCATTGGAAACGAAGTGGATCATCATTCTGATTTGATTTCACTTGAAGAATATAAAACCATTTATGCCGATTTTGCTCAGGCGATGAAAGAGGTGGATCCATCTATTATGGTTGGTCCCGGATTACTTGGAAACTGGCATGCCGAGGTGTTAAATTATGCCCCTGAACTTATCGATTTTATTTGTGTGCATAATTATTTATACAAATACGAATGGCGAAATCAGGATTACGAGGGCTGGAAAAACAGTACTGACATTTTGGTGAATAACGTTGAAAAATGCCAGAATGCCGTAAATAACTCTGCTGTTCCGGAGATCGAGATACATGTAACGGAATTAAATTCGCGTCCCTGGAAAGATAAATCAGATAATGATGATATTTTCAGAGCGCTTGCATACGGTGAAATGGTATTAAATGCGTGTTGTTTCGAAGATGTAAAAGCGACCTATGTTTGGAACACACACGGACCCTGGAACGGACCAGATGAAAATCAGCCATATAATATTCTTGATATGGACAATAATCGGGAACCCCGGGGAGATATAACCAAATTAATCAATGAAAACGTGTTGGATTATTTTATTGATTTTCCTCACAAAAACGATTTTATAAGATCATACGCAACTGTTAGCGAAGATCTGGAGGTCCTCAAAATCCTTGTAATCAATAAAAACAACAAATCAGAAACAGTTGATATCGAAATCCTCGGGTTTGAGCCGGATTTTATTGATTCATTTGTAGAATATTCAGGAACAAATCCATATGACGAGAGTCCTGTTTTTTCAACTTCCAAAGATATTGACATAGAGCAAAACAAGGTTAAATTGGATTTAAAAGCTATATCATTTTCAGTTATAACTTTAAAAAGGAAAAACTAACGTTTTAATTTTAACCAAACTCCATTTACAATGAAAAATATCCTGCCATTTTTAGCGTGCTTTCTGTTTCTTTTAAACAGTTATTCAAAAACGGGAGCGGCAGAAAAGCCAAATATTTTGTTTCTATTATCTGACGATCATAGTGTACCTTATCTGGGGTGCTACGGAAATCAGGATATGGAAACGCCGAGTCTTGATAAACTCGCTTCAGAAGGTATGTTGTTTAATCATGCGTATACAACTGCACCACAGTGTGTTCCTTCCCGTTCTTCTCTATTGAGCGGGCGAAATGTACTGGATGTGCAAATGTTGCGGTTCTCCGCGCCACTCGACAAAAACATCATTACTTTTCCAGAATTATTGCGCGAAGCAGGATACTATACCGGCGTTTGCGGAAGAAGTTATCATCTTGATGGTTCAGGTAAAAAACCCCGGGAAACCATTGATGTTTTTAAAGAATTCGGAATGGAAACTTTCAGAAAACGAATGGATTATGTGAACCAGGGCATTGGCGATAAAGTTCTGGTTCAGATTAAAGAATTTCTGGATGAGGTTCCAAAAGGCAAGCCGTTTTTTATGTGGGCCAACTACAGCGATCCCCACCGACCTTTTACTGCCCCGGAATTCGAACCGGATCCTGAAAAAATAACGCTTCCTGAAGGCATGCCGGACACAAAAGAAGTAAGAAAAGATTTGGCTGCACACATTGGCGAAATAAATCGACTGGATCTCAGAATAGGTCAAGTTTTAGATGAATTGAAACAACGGGGCTTGTATAATAATACACTCATTATTTTTATGGGAGATAATGGCGCGGCTTTATTGCGGGGAAAAGGAACTTTGTACGATTGTGGTTTGCATGTCCCCTTAATTGCCAGATACCCTGAATTGATAGAGCCCGGAACAAAGTCAGACATTCTGATTTCAGGCAGCGATTTGGGTCCGACTATTCTCGATGTTGCCGGTATAAAACCCGATAAACAAATGACAGGGAAAAGTTTTAAACATGCCATGCAGGGCGATGAAACCGAAAATCACGAATATTTGTTTGCTGTTCGCGGAGCACACGGTTCAGGTTTACCGGGCAATTCATCAGCATTTGATTTGTCGCGGACAGTTTTCAATAAAGAATACAAGTTGATCTACAATCCGCTTTTTCATTTGTCTTACCATCCGGTTGATTTTGCAGGTAGCGAGATGTGGAAAGAGATGATTCAACTGCACGAACAAGGGAAACTCGAAGAAAAATTTTCACATACCACTATATTTTCTCCGGAAAGGCCAATGTTCGAATTTTTTGACATAAAAAATGACCCCGATGAGTTTGTAAATCTTTCCGGGAAAGAGGAACATAAAAAACGGGAACATGAATTTAAAACGCAACTTCATCGCTGGATGATTATTTATCGCGATGTGGTTCCTTTGCCTATTCCTCCTAATTAAATTATTTATTGGAATTATGAGGTAGCGGATATACTATAAAATTTTTATCAATGAAAAATATACTTCAGGCAGCGGTACTTATCGTTCTTTTTACCTGTTGCCAGGAAAAACAAAAAGAGTATCCAAGCGGAATAATTTTTAAAGAAGAAACGGTTGCCAGAAAGGGATTGTTTGGCGACAACTGGTGTCAGACCTGGGCAGCCGACGGAAATATTTACACCATGCTCGACGACGGAAACGGCTGGTGGGGAGATAGCACAAAAAATACCACCGCCCCTTCATATCAGGGATCAATGTGCATTCGTATTGAGGGAGACGAAAATTTTGCAGATAAAGATGTTACTAAAATGGAAGGATGGCCGGTAAATCCGGGCAGTTCATCATTGTATGCGTACGGAACCATATCTGTTGAAGGTGTTATTTATGTGTGGCTTTGGAAAAGCGCAACAGATACCTGGTATCGCCGACCCATTGCTAACCGTTTACTGTATTCACCCGATCTGGGGCAAACATTTTATCGCTGGAACGACCAACGGGAAACCGAGGAAACATTTGGCGAAACTGATTCGGCATCTTTTTTCTTTTATAAAGAAGATCCCAGGTTCCATATCGATAAAGACTCATATGCTTTTAACTGGATTGCCTTCTGCCAGAATGGAAAGGACAATTCAGCCGCCAAAGATGATTTTGTTTATATGTATGCTCCTGAGCAACACGCTCCCGATAAATTATCGATGATAAGAGTACACAAGGATAAAATCCGGGATAAAGAATCTTATGAATATTTTAAACACTGGGAAGGTGAGAAAGCAGAATGGACAAAAAATATGAAAGAACGTGGAGTAAACCTGCAATACCCGGAAGCTCCGGAAGGAAGAGAATGGATGTGGGCATCATGGCTTCCAAGTGTTGTGTATAACGAAGGGCTTGATTTGTACATGATGGTAAGCTATGGAATTACCGATGAAAATAAAAGCTTTTGGGACGGCTGGTGTAATCACTGTAAATATCCGGCTTGCATAGGATTCTGGTATTCCAAAACTCCATACGGTCCATGGAAGCAGTTTTATTACGAGGAAGACTTTTATGTTGACAGGGAAGAAAATCGTACGTACGGATTTAAACTAAATCCTAAATGGATAAGCGAAGACGGTAAAAAAATGGTATTGATATGGTCAGATGCAGGAGATGACCACACTACCAATTACAAGTGGAATCAAATGGAAATAGAAATAACAACTGAAGAGTTATAAAATCAATTTAAATCAAATAACCTGTTTTTTAATTACTATAATATGAAGCCTTTTTTTCTTTTTTATGCCGCGTTATTTTTGGTCTTGACAAGCTGTCAAAATCAGGAGAATAAATTTGATAAAACAAAACCCAATATCCTTTTTCTTCTTGCCGACGATCTTGGTTACGGGGAATTGGGTTGTTATGGCCAGGAAATCATCAAAACGCCGTCACTCGACAGCCTGGCAGGTCGGGGAATGCAGTTTACCGATTTTTATGCCGGAAACTGTGTCTGTTCTCCTTCAAGAGCAGTGCTAATGACCGGCATTTCATCTACTTTTAATACCATTCGTGGAAATAGCGGCAGCTTTTCCGGAGACCGCTGGATGAGAGTAACTTTGAAAAAAAGTGAAATGACTTTGGGTGAAATGATGAAAACCGCAGGGTACCAAACTGCTTTTATTGGGAAATGGCATTTGGATGATCCCAATGATGTTTCAACCTGGGCATATAACCGAGGTTTCGATTTTGCTGTGCAGGAACAATGGAGTTCGCGTTTTGGCGGTATTAATTATGATGAAGAACTTCACTGGATAAATGGGAAACAGGACTCGGTTTATTATAATTGGGAGGATTGGGAATGTAAAGATGAATTCAGAACGGAACTTGCATTTGACTATCTGGATAAAATTGATCAGAAAAAACCTTTTTTTCTGTTTATGTCATACAGGGCGCCGCACGGGCATGAGCGACAAATTGGAAATAAAGATATCTACGCGGACAGAGGCTGGCCTGCAAATGAAAGGTTGCACGCCGCCAAAATTACTTTACTTGACAAACAAATTGGGAGATTGCTGGAAAAGTTGGAGGAGATGGGAGAAATGGAAAATACACTTGTTTTTTTTACCAGCGATAACGGCCCCCACCACGAAGGGCACAACCACGAGTTTTTTAACAGTAACAGAGAGTTGCATGGATTTAAACGCGATTTGTATGAAGGTGGAATAAGGGTGCCGATGATGGCTGTTTGGAAAGGAAAAATTATTCCTGGAACGACGACAAATCATATCAGCGGTTTTCAGGATATTCTCCCAACACTTGCTGAAATTGCCGGTATCGAGGTTCCCGCTCAAACCAACGGGATTTCAATTTTGCCGGTTTTAGAAGGAAAAGAACAAGCCAAACACAAGAGTTTAAACTGGGAGTTTCAGTTGGATGGCTGGGGGAGAATTATGCCTGATGGAGGATTTCGCCAGTCTGCCCGAATTGACAACTGGAAAGGCGTCCGCTACGGATTGTCCCATGAAATAGAGCTATACAATCTTGCTACCGATATTTCAGAAACAAACAATGTTGCCAAAGATAACCCTGAAATGGTTCAGAGAATGAAAGAGTTGTTTGAGAAAAACCGTTCAGAGACTCCCGGCTTCCCATATGGTGGAGCGGTTCAAAATTACAAAGCAAAAGACAAGAATACTTTGAAATAAATTAGGTAATTTCTATTTTGGAAAAGTCTTTACTTTAAACAATAATATTTAAACCATGAAGTCATCAATATTTCTTTGCTTTTTTGTTTTTCTCTTTTTGGGGGGCAATGCACAGGTTCGTCAGCTCGTTACGTTGGATTCAAACTGGAAATTTATAAATAAGGAAGTTGCCGGAGCTGAAAAACCGGAAACAAACACAGCCAACTGGGAAACGGTTTCCGTACCGCACGACTGGGCTATTAAAGGGCCATTCGATAAAGAAATCGATGCACAAAAAGTACGTGTTACGCAAGACATGGAAAAAGAAGCCCGGATGAGAACAGGCAGAACAGGAGCATTACCTCATATTGGTATTGGTTGGTACCGGAAAACATTTGAACTTCCCGGACTTAAGGCAGGGAAAAAAGTGTTGCTGGTTTTTGATGGAGCCATGAGCGATGCACACGTTTGGCTAAATGGTAAAGAAGTTGGAAATCACCCTTATGGTTACGCTTATTTTTATTTTGATATTTCTGATTATTTAAAAGATGGCGAAAACATTCTGGCGGTGAGGTTAGAAAATCCATCAAATTCGTCGCGCTGGTATCCGGGTGCCGGAATTTACCGAAAAGTGCAGATAATCGTAAAAGATGAAACAAGTTTTAAACAGTGGGGAACATTTATTACCACACCATTTGTTTCAGAAGAGGTGGCAAAAGTGAATATCAAATCAGATGTGAATGGTGAAGATGTAAGATTGGTTACTGATATTGTAGACGCAGATGGAAATGTGGTGGCAAGCAAAACTTCAGATGAAAAATTTGGTAAAACCATAGAACAAAATATTGCTGTTCCCCATCCGGAAATATGGGATACAGAATCGCCGTATTTATATACTGCACATTCAAAACTATTCGAGGGAAATGAACTAAAAGATGAGTTAGTTACCCGTTTTGGAATCAGAAGTGTAGTTTACGAACGCGGGAAAGGATTGATATTGAATGGTGAAGTAACAAAGTTTAAAGGCGTTTGCCTGCACCACGATTTGGGGCCACTGGGAGCAGCAGTAAATAAAGCAGCGTTAAAGCGGCAACTTACCATTTTGAAAGATATGGGATGCAATGCCATTCGTTCTTCGCATAACATGCCCTCGCACGAGCAATTGGAATTATGCGACGAAATGGGATTTTTATTTATGGCCGAAAGTTTTGACGAGTGGGCAAAAGCAAAGGTGAAAAACGGATACAACAGGTGGTTTAACGATTGGGCAGAAAAAGATGTTGTTAACCTGGTTCGCGCAACCCGGAATCATCCAAGTATTGTAATGTGGAGTTCAGGCAACGAAGTTCCCGACCAATGGGGAGACGAAGGAGTAAAAAGAGCAAAATGGTTACAGGATATCTTTCATCGTGAAGACCCCACCCGCCCGGTTACGGTTGGTATGGACCAGGTGGCTAATACAATGAAGAATGGCTTCGGAGCAATTATCGATGTTCCCGGCCTAAATTACAGGTTGCCTTTGTACGGCGAAGCTTATCAACGGTTCCCGCAAGGATTTATCCTGGGCTCGGAAACAGCTTCAACCGTTAGTTCGCGTGGTGTTTATAAATTTCCGGTGGAAGAGTATAAACAAAAAACTTACGGTGATTTTCAAAGTTCTTCCTACGATTTGGAAGCGTGTAACTGGTCAAATATCCCTGACGACGACTTTGTTTGGCAGGATGATTATGACTGGGTAATTGGCGAGTTTGTCTGGACAGGTTTTGATTACCTGGGAGAACCAACACCGTATAATGAAGCCTGGCCTTCGAGGAGTTCCTATTTTGGAATTTGCGATTTAGCCGGTTTACCAAAAGACAGGTATTATTTGTACCGCAGTCGCTGGAATACCAAAGAGGAGACCTTACATATTTTACCACATTGGAATTGGGATGGTCGTGAAGGAGAAACCACGCCTGTTTTTGTTTACACCAGCTATAATACAGCCGAACTTTTTGTAAATGGCGTGAGCCAGGGGAAAAGAACAAAAAACAGGGAAGAAAGACTCGATCGTTACCGTTTGCGCTGGATGGATGTAAAATACGAACCCGGAACTCTTAAAGTAGTTGCTTTTGATGACAATGGCAACCCGGTTGCAGAGCAAGAAATTCATACCGCAGGAAAACCACATCACCTTGAATTATCGGCCGACAGGGAAGTAATTTCAGCCGATGGAAAAGATTTAAGCTATGTAACGGTTTCTGTGGTTGACAAAGATGGAAATCTCTGTCCGAATGCTGACAATCAGTTAAATTTTGAAGTATCGGGTGCAGGTGAATTTAAGGCAGTTTGTAACGGAGATGCTACGTCGCTGGAAATGTTTCATATCCCAACTATGAAAGCTTTTAGCGGAAAATTGGTTGTAACTGTTCAGTCAACTAAAGAAGCCGGTGAAATTGAGTTACAGGTCAAGGGGAAAGGATTAAAATCAAACACAATAAAAATTAGAAGCAATACGTAAAATTTTATTTTAGGTCGTCATACTTTAGAATACTTTTTATCTGTTTATCAACAGACGCTTTTTTAGTTGTTATTGATTTGGTTGAAGAGAGAGTGTTATGTGTTAATTGTTAGCAAACCGAATTAGTTAAATTTGGGTGTCGTATGGTTTGGTAGACTGATTTATGTATTTTTGAAGTATACGCTGAACTAAAAAACCTAAATATAATTTTACATGAAGAATTTATTCATTTTATTTTTATTGAATTTACTGCTGTTCTCTTGTCAGAATCGACCACAGGAGAATAAGGAGAATACAAAACCCAACATCATATATATTTTAGCGGATGATTTGGGCTATGGTGATTTAAGTTGTCAGGGGCAAACCCATTTTCAAACGCCAAATATCGATAAAATTGCAAGTGAGGGAATAACTTTTACGCAGCATTATGCAGGTTCAACGGTTTGTTCTCCATCGCGTTCTGTATTATTAACGGGGCAGCATACCGGGCATACACCGATTCGCGGAAACAAACGTGATGAATTTGGCAACTGGCCGATGGCATCGGAAGCATTAACAGTAGCTGAAATACTAAAAGAAAACGGATATGCTACCGGGGCTTTTGGAAAGTGGGGGCTTGGTTATCCCGGCTCGGAAGGCGATCCAAATAAACAGGGATTTGATGAATTCTATGGTTACAACGATCAAACCCTGGCACACAATTACTATCCTTATTTTCTAAATCACAACCAGGATACGGTTTGGCTGGAAGATAACGCAGGTGCGGGCCGTGGAACCTACGCCCCAATCCCCATTCACGAACAGGCTTTAAAATTTATGGAGGAAAATAAAAACAAGCCGTTTTTTATGTATTATCCATCGGTAATTCCTCATGCCGAGTTGTTTGCACCTGAAGCGTACATCAAAAAATACCGCGGTAAATTTCTCCCTGAAAAAGAATACAAAGGAGCAGACGAAGGAGCTCCCCGTTTTAAAACCGGTGGTTATGGATCGCAACCTGAATCACACGCAGCGTTTGCCGCAATGATTAATCTGTTGGATGATCAGGTGGGAGAAATTTTGGCAAAGCTAAAGGAACTCGGGATTGATGATAATACCATTGTTATTTTTACTTCTGACAACGGGCCTCATCTTGAAGGCGGAGCTGATCCTGATTATTTCGACAGCAACGGACCCTTCCAGGGGTATAAACGCGATTTGTATGAAGGAGGAATCCGTATGCCCATGCTGGTACGTTGGCCCGGAAAAATTAAGGCCGGAAGTAAAACCAATCATATTTCGGCTTTTTGGGATTTTCTACCTACGGCAACCGATTTGATTGGAGCAGAAACACCGGAAAATATCGACGGGATTTCTTATTTGCCAACGCTGCTGGGGAACGAAAATCAAAAGGAACATGATTATATGTACTGGGAATTTCATGAAAGAAACGGTCGGCTGGCTGTGCGTCAAGGCGATTGGAAACTAATTCGTTATGACGTGTTTTCACCTGAAAAAACAACAACCGAACTTTATAATCTGGCAAATGATCCGGGAGAAGAAAACAATGTAGCTGAAGGACATCCCGAAATTACCAACAACTTATTAAAATTAATGGAGTCAGCCAGAACGGAATCTGAGGTGTTTACGTTCAACAAATGATCAAATCAAACTTTTATTCAATGAAAAGAAATCTTTTCCTTACCATTATTATTCCAATTCTTTTTTCCTGCCAAAACAAACCACAAAAAACCGGCGATGAAACAACAAATTCCCAACCCAATATCGTCTACATTCTGGCCGATGATTTGGGTTATGGCGATTTGGGTTGTTACGGTCAAAGCCGTTTTCAAACACCCAATCTTGATAAAATGGCGAGCGAGGGAATGTTGTTTACCCAGCATTATGCCGGCACAACTGTCTGTGCCCCTTCACGTTCATCGCTGATGACCGGGCAGCATACCGGGCACACGCCTATCCGGGGGAACAAAGAAGTTCAGCCCGAAGGACAGTGGCCCATTCCTGATGGCACGTTTACTATTGCCGAGATGCTTAAACAGGCCGGTTATGTAACCGGTGGTTTTGGAAAATGGGGCCTTGGTTATCCCGGCTCTGAAGGTGAACCCAACAACCAGGGGTTCGATGAGTTTTTTGGCTACAATTGCCAGAGATTGGCACACAACTATTATCCTTCTCATTTATGGGACAACCAAACCAAAATTATCTTGGAAGGAAACCGGGGGGATAAATTTGAAGATTATGCCGCTGAGCTGATTCACGAAAAAGCTTTGCAGTTTATTGAAAAGAATAAGAACAAGCCATTTTTTCTTTTTTATCCGAATGTAATTCCACATGCCGAGTTATTGTTACCCGAAGAAAACCTGGCTGAGTTTCGGGGGCAGTTTCTTCCTGAAAAAGAGTTTAAAGGTGCAGAGCCCGGAGATGATGATTTTAGAAACGGAGCTTACGGCACACAAGCAGAAAGTCATGCCGCATTTGCCGCCATGGTAACACTTTTAGACCAGCAGGTAGGCGAAGTACTGGCCAAACTAAAAGAACTGGGATTGGAAAATAATACTATCGTAATGTTTAGTTCAGATAACGGGCCTCACCTGGAAGGTGGAGCTGACCCGGATTATTTTGACAGCAACGGTCCGTTACAGGGCTACAAAAGGGATTTGTATGAAGGAGGAATCCGTGAACCGATGATAGCATGGTGGCCGGGAAAAATTGAAGCAGGAACAAAAAGTGGTCACATTTCAGCTTTCTGGGATGTAATGCCAACAGTGGCGGATATCGCGGAAATTGAAGTCCCCGGGAATATTGACGGGATTTCGTTTCTTCCCACCCTGTTAAACCAGGGCGAACAAAAAGAGCACGATTATTTGTACTGGGAGTTTCATGAAAAAGGCGGGAGGAAAGCGATTCGCAAAGGCGACTGGAAACTGGTTCGTTACGATGTACTTCACCCTGAAAAAACAACCACTGAATTGTACGACCTTTCAACAGATATTGGTGAGGAACACAATGTGGCAGATGAACATCCTGAGATTGTAAAAGAACTTCTGGAACTGATAAAATCTGCACGCACTGAATCGGAAGTATTTACTTTTAAATGAAAGAATTTATAGTATTTACAAATAGAAAAAGAGGTGATTCATCGCCTCTTTTTCTATCTTATCAGAATCGTTTTTTATAAATAACATTTCCGTTATAAACTGTATTTCCAATTATCACCTTGTATAAATACATTCCTGAAACCGCATTTGTCGGGACAAATTCAATATTATATTTTATATTTCCTTTAACCTGACCTTCAAATACGGTGCTGATTTTTCTTCCGGTTATATCATACAATTCGACAGTAGATTTAGTATCTTCCGGAGAAACAAATTCAAACTTCAATTTTTCAGAAAATGGATTTGGATAAACTTTCAAATCAATGCTTCTAAATTCAGGGAAAAGTATCTCAGCAGATTTCTTTGCATTCGATTGCGTTCCTAAATTTGAGTTTGAGTGTATTACAATATTTCCCGCCTCAATAACCTGCTTTACAGTTTCATATCCGGTCCAGTTGCTGGAGTATATAAGATTTCCGTTGTTGTCCCAAACCGAAATTCCCATTTTGTCAAACTCACCATTTTGGCTGCAATCCGAGAGAGTTACCTGCAATTCCAGGTTTCCTCCAAGTGAGACAGGGTTTAATGGATTGGTTATGTCGGTTAGGTTTGCTTTGCTAACAAATTCTGCAGAATCACAATCATTATTTACATCAATGCCAAGAGAATTGGTTGCATTGGTTTTAACCTGATAGATATGTTTCACTCCAAATCCATCTGTTTTACGGAAAATAATATTCATTTTTCCCTGAAGGTTAGTTGCCTGTTTGTTCCATTTAACGTTAAATCCGAAATTGGTTTTAGAATCCGGATCGGCAGCAAATAATCCGTCAGGACTATTATTGATAAGATAACCTCCTCCAGTAATAAATTCACCATCAGGCACATAAATGGTGAGTACTGATTCTTCTCCGGAACAAAGTTCAAAGTAACTGTCGCTGCTTAATTCAACAGAAACAGTGTAAACTTCTGAAGTATTGGTTTTTGATAATACAGTTTCAATCCAATTATGCGAAATATATCCGACCGTTGAATCATTTGGATCTACTAATCCAATTTCGAGCCATGGACTGGTATAAACAATTCCTGCATCTGACACAACAAAACGTGCCATTGAATTTCGAATATCACCCTGACTTCCATCCATTTCATCATAAATGGTTGCGGCCATATAAACATTATGTTCAAAATTTTTCCCAACTGAGGCAAACAATTGCCCGGTGTATGAATAACAAGCATTTTCC
The DNA here is from genome assembly GCF_009762775.1 of Maribellus comscasis. GTDB lineage: Bacteria > Bacteroidota > Bacteroidia > Bacteroidales > Prolixibacteraceae > Draconibacterium > Draconibacterium comscasis. The sequence continues at coordinate 2,969,194 of NZ_CP046401.1, forward strand.
TTTGTGATTTCAATCGATGTTGTGGCATCATTTACATCATAAATTATATCGTAATTATTAAACATCGCAGTAACCAAATGATTACCCGGGGCCATCTCGCCATTTGAAGGAAATGATGGATTCTCAATAAGAGGGTATTTTGCAATTGCTGTACCATCCGACTGAATATTAACAGGAGATCCAACTGGTTGGTTACCAATATAAAAAGTTACATCTCCGCCAATGAAGTTATTATCATTGCAATCCCAGGGTGTAATTGTTGCTGTAAATTCTACTGAATCACTGTACTGCTGGCTCAAAGGATTAACCGATACAGATGAGATAGTTGATATTTTATTGACATTAATATTAAATGCACATGTCGATGAATTGCCACATTCATCCCGAACAGTCCACGATACTTGAGTCACTCCGGCATTAAAGTTAACGTTGGCAAGTGTTTGTGAACCACTTCCTGTTGTTGCTTCTGACAAAATATAACTATACTGTAAGGAGGAACTACAGTTATCGCTTGCTGAAATATCAAATTCATCTCCTGTTGACGTATAGTAACATTCACCCAAATTGGTAAATGGAATCAGAAAATCTGAAGACGGACAATCACCAATCACTGGTGCGATGGTATCCAACACGGTAATGGTTTGACTTACAGAACTAAAATTACCGCAGGTATCGGCAAAAGTCCACGTCCGAATCATTACAAAATCGTTTGGACAGCTACCTGGTAAAACTGTAGTTGCCGGAGAAACAGTAATCTCACCCCCGCAATTATCTGTAGCAGTTAAATTTACCGGTGGCGGGACTTCTGCCGCACAATCCAGCACTAAATCAGCCGGCGGTGCCTGTGGAACCGGCGGCAACGTATCCAATACGGTAATAGTTTGACTTACAGAACTAAAATTACCGCAGGTATCGGCAAAAGTCCACGTCCGAATCATTACAAAATCGTTTGGACAGCTACCTGGTAAAACTGTAGTTGCCGGAGAAACAGTAATCTCACCCCCGCAATTATCTGTAGCAGTTAAATTTACCGGTGGCGGGACTTCTGCCGCACAATCCAGCACCAAATCAGCCGGCGGTGCCTGTGGAACCGGCGGCAACGTATCCAATACGGTAATAGTTTGACTTACAGAACTAAAATTACCGCAGGTATCGGCAAAAGTCCACGTCCGAATCATTACAAAATCGTTTGGACAGCTACCTGGTAAAACTGTAGTTGCCGGAGAAACAGTAATCTCACCCCCGCAATTATCTGTAGCAGTTAAATTTACCGGTGGCGGGACTTCTGCCGCACAATCCAGCACCAAATCAGCCGGCGGTGCCTGTGGAACCGGCGGCAACGTATCCAATACGGTAATAGTTTGACTTACAGAACTAAAATTACCGCAGGTATCGGCAAAAGTCCACGTCCGAATCATTACAAAATCGTTTGGACAGCTACCTGGTAAAACTGTAGTTGCCGGAGAAACAGTAATCTCACCCCCGCAATTATCTGTAGCAGTTAAATTTACCGGTGGCGGGACTTCTGCCGCACAATCCAGCACTAAATCAGCCGGCGGTGCCTGTGGAACCGGCGGCAACGTATCCAATACGGTAATAGTTTGACTTACAGAACTAAAATTACCGCAGGTATCGGCAAAAGTCCACGTCCGAATCATTACAAAATCGTTTGGACAGCTACCTGGTAAAACTGTAGTTGCCGGAGAAACAGTAATCTCACCCCCGCAATTATCTGTAGCAGTTAAATTTACCGGTGGCGGGACTTCTGCTGCACAATCCAGCACCAAATCAGCCGGCGGTGCCTGTGGAACCGGCGGCAACGTATCCAATACGGTAATAGTTTGACTTACAGAACTAAAATTACCGCAGGTATCGGCAAAAGTCCACGTCCGAATCATTACAAAATCATTGGGACAAGAACCTGGCGTTATTTGAATAGTCGGACTTACAGTAATAGAGTCATCGCAATTATCAATTGCAGTAAGTTTTACCGGCGGGGGAACATCTGCTGCACAATCCAGCACTAAATCAGCAGGAGGTATCGGAGCAGCCGGAGCAACAGAATCCACAACAACAATATTCTGACTTACAGAACTAAAATTACCGCAGGTATCGGCAAAAGTCCACGTCCGAATCATTACAAAATCATTGGGACAAGAACCTGGCGTTATTTGTATTGTTGGTCCAACAGTAATGGGACCATCGTTGTTATCAATGGCAGTTAAGTTTATTGGAGGGGGAATATCATCAGCACAGCTAGCATACACATCTGCCGGTGGAGTTGGTGGAATTGGTACTATTGTGTCAATGACTGTGATGGTTTGAGTAATGTTGTTTGAGTTTCCGCATGAGTCCACAAAAGTCCATGTGCGAAGGATAATGAAATCGTTCACACAACTTCCGGGAATGACTGAATCGACAGGACTTACTGTGATATCTCCACCACAATTACTACTTACTGCTGTTAGGTCCGTTTGATTTGGAACGCTGTCGGGACTTGGTACAGTAACATCAGCCGGAGCTGGTGGTAGCTGAGGTGGTACGGAACAAATTAATCCGGTATCAGCAATTGCAACATCTGATGTACAGAAAGATGAATTTCCATAGATATCATTAACCTGCAGATCAACCGTGAAAATTTTGTTGGCATCTAAACAATTGAATTCGGTTTGACCTGCTATAATTTGATAATCCTGAATTTCACAGTTATCTGTTGAGCCTCCGTTTAAATCAGTCGCATCAATTGAAGCATACCCGGAGATATCAAGGTAAATGGTTATATTCTGACAAACTGCAAGGGGAGAAACAGTATCAACCACAGTAACATTTGCATGACATGTGTCCACATTTCCATTTGTATTTATTACTGTAAGAGTTACATCATTTGATCCTATGTTTTCGCAGGTAAATGATGAAGGGTCGGCAAGCAGAGATGCAATTCCAATATCATCGGTACTTCCGCCGTCGATATCCTGACCTGTAATTTCAGCACTGCCCGAATTATCCAAATAAATTGTAATGTCCTGGCAAACCGCTACGGGAGGATTTGAGGAACTGAAAAGTTGAAAATTTATTCCATAATCATCGCCATCAGTTGATTCGGTTGTATTTCTCATCCCATCCTGCCAGACAGCGTGGAGTTTGGCATTTGATGAGGCCAAATCGGAGAAATGCTGGAATCCGAAAGTGGTTGTATTTAGTCTGGTTTCTGAACCATAAAAAGACCCGTCATCGTTTAGAATTTGCATGTATGCACCTGTGAATGAGCTGTCCTGAGCATAACTCGACCACGAAACTGCATATTTCCCATCCATCATTGCAACAATGGACTCATTCTCCTGCGCGCCTGTGGTTTCAGTATTTACCAATATTTCGGAAGTTAAGGCTGTTCCTGAATTGTCAAATAACCGGGCAAAGACTCCAAAATGATCAGAATCCTGTCCGTAACTTGACCAGGAGACGGCAAATTTTCCATCTTGTGTTTTTGCCACCTGGGGTTCCTGCTGATTTCCAGTAGTCGTGGTATTTACAGAAATAACAGTGCCGTCAATACTTCCGGTGTCATCAAAGCGTTGCGCCTGAATTCCAATTCCGTCACCATCAGCAGCATTATCCTGCCACGCAATAACAAAATTACCGGCCGAATCAACCGCAATTGTTGGGAATCCCTGAAATCCCGCTGTAACTGTATTTACCAGAAACGGAGGATTAGCCGGATTGCCACTGCTGTCGAAAATACGTGCAAATATATCGCCATCATTTTGGGGTTCCATCCAAGTTACTACCGTATTCCCACCGCCAGTCGAAATTGTTGGAAATCTCTGCTCCCCAGCGGTTGTAGTGTTGGCTAAAGTTGGCCCAAAAACCGACGATCCTGTATCATCGTATCCACGTATATAAGTTCCCCATCCATCACCGTCTTCCTTTTCACTCATCCAAACAACAGTGAAATTCCCATTTTCATCCATAGCTACATCCGGGAAACTTTGTGCGTTATTTGTTGTGGCATTTATTTGGAATTGACTTCCGACTTTGGTTCCTGAGTTGTTGAAACGTTGTCCGAAAACTCCGTAATCATCTCCATCTTCATTAAAACTTTCCCAGACCAATACAAAATTACCTGTTGTGTCAGCAGCAATTTTAGGATGTAGTTGCGAATTTTCTATTGTTGTATTTCCTTGTGTTTCAATCCCGGAAGGAGTTGTTTGAGCAAACAAGCTTGTTTCCCAAATGGCAAAAAGGAAAATAAATAGTACAGTCTTAAAGCTTGACCTTATCGACTCCTGAACGATTCCAAAATTTTTATAATATAAACGATACCTTTTCATAACCGGAAAATTTTTGAAGTTTTTATTGCTTCGCTGTTATTCCGGCTGTACTTTTTTCCATCTGGTAATTTGTTTCCAGTACTTCGAGGCGCTGGGAAAGATTTAAAAGTGTCTCTTTATAGTCTTTTATCTCGTTTTGCTGGCTGGCAATAATGTGCTCCTGGTCTTTTATTTTCTTATGTAATTCCTGTGTTGCTTTTACAAGGGGAACCACAAATTCGGCATATCGTAAACCATACATTTCCTTTTCCGGATCAAGAGGAATCTTTACACCGCTGAAATTGTAATTCAATACTGATGCAGCTTCAGCCACCTCTTGTGCAACAAAACCGGAATAGACCTGTTTGTCTTTCTCCTGAACGGATGATTCCATATTTTCACCGGGTTTCACTCGATAAAATCGAAACATTTCTTTTGTGTCGAAGTGGTAGGTAACCGGGCGGAGCAGATCAATAAAATCAAGTCCGGGAACATTCTCGGTAATTCCTGACTTAAATCTTCCGTCAGATGCAGCAGTCCAGTTAACCACGCCTCCGATAGAAGAGGTAGAAGCATTGCCAATATAAACTTCATTGTCGGCACTTACGGAGGCCTGATTTCCTATTGCAATTGAATTAGTACCGGAAACCTTTGCATTATACCCTATTACAATTGAATTGGCTCCGGTTATGGTGTCCAATGCACCTATTGCAACAGAATTATTTGATGCATTTGTCGCCTTGGATTTGTATCCAATAATTACTGAACTACTAGAGGCATCTACGTCAATTTCATTTCCTATTGCAACAGAATATTGACCATTATTATCGGCACTATACCCAATTGCAATCAGATCATTGCCTCTTATATCAATATCTGCTCCTATAAATGTGGTACGTGAACGATTTGTATTATTAAAATCGGCAAAAGCACCCATTCCAACGTTGTCTTCTCCGGCACGGTTTGAATAACCGGTTTTAAAACCTAAATAAGTATTTCTGTTGGCGTTGGAAGCATCATTGTTTCTATTATTATCCCATCCGGATTTTGCACCTACAAATGTATTGAAATCAGCATGTTCGGTTGCAGCGCCTGCGCTCTGTCCAATAAAAGTATTATAGTATCCTTGTCCCACATCTGTTCCGGCAGAGTCTCCTACTGCTGTGTTTGCACTGCCAAATGGGAATGTCGTTCCGGTATTTCCAACATCCCAAAGTGCTTCATTACCTACTGCGGTATTTTTTGAACCGTTTACATTTGATCGCCCGGCCGCACTTCCAATAAACGTATTATCGTCTCCGTCAACATTATTATATCCCGCGTCTTCTCCAATAAATGTATTATCTCGTCCTGTAGTATTATTATACCCTGCTTCTTCTCCAATAAATGTATTGTCTGCGCCGGTTGTATTATTATACCCTGCTTGTGTACCCACGAATGTGGCATCTGTACTTGAATTATTATACCCGGCATATTTGCCAATTATTACGTTATCTGTGCCTGTTGTTGAATTTGTGGCGGCATATGCGCCAATTATTGTATTGTCCCAGTCATTATCAAACGAAAATCCGGCCCTGTAGCCCAGATATACACCATATCCACCAGTGGAAACGTTATAACCTGCAGAATCACCTATCATTACATTGTAATCTCCGGATGTTATGCTGGCTCCTGCGCCAGAGCCTAATGTTTCATTTCCGGTTTGTGCTGAAAGACTAAAAAATAAGGTTAACAATAAAAATGAAAGTAGAATTTTTTTCATAATGAATGCAGTAATCAGTTATTTCTGCAAAACAAGTTAAAACAAAAAATCGAAAAATAAGGTATTAATATCTAAATATATTGCTTTGTATGGAAAATAATCATTGATTCGTAATAAACATTAGTCAAAAAATTCTTCAATGAATTTTTTTGATTTTTGAGAATCAGGATTCAACTTAAGGGCCGTTTCGAAGTCTTTTTTTGCAAGTCTTTTTTTATTTAGAATTAAATATGTTCTTCCCCTTTCTTCATAAAACTGGTGGACATTTTGATTAATTTCAATGGCACGGTTAAAATCATCGAGTGCTCTGTTCATATCATTCATTATAAGAAACAATGCACCCCGATTAAAATAAGCAAGCTCATTTCCGGAATCGGATTGTATTGCCCTGTTGAATGCCTGTAAGGCTTCCTGGTTTTTTCCTGCGTTTGTATACAACATACCCAGGTTAATATTTGCTTTTACATATTTCGGATTTATTTCCAGTGTTTTGTTAAAATCCTGCAGTGCTTTTTCGAAGTCCCGAAGTTGATAATATTTTAAACCGCGATTATTGTATGCTTCATAAAATCCTGGATTTAAATCAATGCATTTGGTGTAATCTGTAATGGCTTTTTGTGGATCAGGCTCATCATTAGCGCGGTTTCCATATGCGAAATAATGATTGGGATATTTTTCGATTACGTTTGTCCACAGGGTATCACTATTTTCCCAGTATTGGGCTGAAGTGAAAGTAATGTAAGCCAGAATGCCGAGCCAGAATACACCAATTTGAGCCACTACCGATTTAAATAGTACATATTTTTGACTGATTTTTGAGTATACCCGGGAGAATACATAAACTAAAACAACAAATAATCCAATATAGGAAACATAAGTATATCTTTCGGCATAAAGTGCTTTTCCGAAAGGAAAAAACTGAATTACCGGTGCTATGGATATAAGGAAAAAACTGAATCCAAAAAATACAACCGGCATTTTTTTAAATGATTTTACAAGTATGTAAATTAAAACAGGGATAAGTATAATTGAGTAGTAAAAATAACGGGGGATAACGTTGTGATCCAACCCGGGATAGGGATGAAATGCTGAAATATTATAAGGAACAAAGAATTTAACAAAGTAAATTAACAGCCCGTAATTGCTAAAAAATAGATTATTGAGAGTAAAAGATTCTGACACAGGCAACATAGCCCCATCTGTTCTTTGGGCTTTTACACCTATCCAAAGAAAAATAATCGCTAATGCAAAAAAAGGTATTTTCTCAAAACTATTTTTTTTTGAAATGTTTCCTTTAAGATAATCTGTCAGGATTAGAAGTGCGGGGAATACAATAGCCATTCCTTTTGAAAGTAACGACAACATAAAAAATACAAAAATCAACAGGTATGTATTCCAGTTTTTATTCTCCATGTACTTTACATATAAAATCAACCCCGAAAACATAAACATTGTAAAAAGCAAATCTTTTCTGGCCGATATCCAGGCAACAGATTCTAGGTGCATTGGGTGAATTGCAAAAAGAAGGGCTACAAAAAACGCCCACTCTTTATTACCTAAAAGTCTTCTGATAAATACAAATACCAAAACTGAATTTATGGTATGCAAAATAATGTTTGTAACGTGAAATACCCTGGCGTTTGGACCGGCAAATTCATATTCCAGGGCATAGGAAAGAAGCGTAACAGGGTGATAATTTCCCATAACCTGCGGTGTTTTAAAAATATCCAGAATCCCGCTAAAAGAAATTCCGTGGATAAGGTAATTGTTTAGAATGTAATTATGATCATCCCAGTTTACCCAATCATTTAAGCTTGCCTGATAAAAAGTAAATGCATTGATAATCGCCAGGATAAGAATGTAATGGTATGATTTTAAAGCGAACCTCAATTATTTTAAATACTAATTGTTTAATATTCTGCCATTCGGTGTGAGGTAAAACAATTTTTGATTGTTTAATGTTTATAAATCATTCCTATATATAAAAACCGGATAATAGAAAATTGCTTTTATGAAATTTGTTCGTTTAGAGGTAAAGTATTATCTGCTTTTCCTCGTATTTTTTATTTTTTACATATTGGGAGCATTGTTTCCTGATAAATGGTGGAGTACACACTTTGTCTTTTTTCTTTCCGAAAATTCAAGATTTTTGATCCTCGGGGGGGCGCTGGTTATTCCACTGGTGTTTTATTACGGGAGACTTGTTTTAAATAAGGACACAGGTGAAGCATTGCTAAATATAAAACATACTTATTTGTATTTGGTATTATCCCTTTTTGTAGGATTACTTATGTATTATTTCCCCATGGTTTTTGATTATTATGGGGAAGCAGTAAAATTACAGGGATTTTTAAATATTGTACCTGAAAGTATTCCACCCGGTACAAATGATGCGTTGTTCTCATTTCGTTTATCTCCCTGGGCCGGGCAAAATACAATTTTGAGTATTGTAACTTATATTGCTTTCTGGACAGGAAGCACATACCAAAATGCATTCTTTCTTTTAAATGCTTTTACAGGAGGTCTGTTTGCATTTTTGTGGTTTTGTTTTATCGATTACTATTTTCGGAGAAATTCAACTCGTTTTATCCTTCAAGTAGCCGGACTGATATCACCTTTTTTACTTCTTTTTTTTGGACATATCGAAATTTATGGCCCTGTATTTCTATTTAATCTTTTCTGGCTAATTACGTTTATTATTTATTTAAAAAGGAGACAACCAGCATACCTTGTAATTTTAGGTATTTTGTTATTGTTTTGTTTGAAGCTGCACGCAGTGGCGCTCTTATTTTTGCCTGCTTATATATTAATTATCTTGAATTATTATAAAAAGGCAATAAAAACAGAAATCAATTTTTTTACCTGGAGAGTAGCTTCGGTATATGTGCTTCTGCCTGTATTTTTGATTGGGACCTTTGTGTATTTTTTTGTTTTTAAAGATCATGTTGACGAAAGGCAATTGCAGTATACAGTAGCTGAATACGATCGCATTTTTTTACCTCTGATAAGCCCTGAACCTCCACTTGACAAATACAATATGTTAAGCTGGAATCATATTTTCGATTACTTTAATGAAATGTTTTTGTGGTCGCCTGGTATTTTATTTTTATTATTAGCTGCTGCAATTTTTTTTCGTAAAAAGATTAATTTCAATCAACCCGAATTAATTTTGACCGGTATCACTTTAATTTTATTTGTTAGTTTGTTTTTTGTGGTAAATCCCTTATTATCGATGCAAATGGACTGGGATTTATTTCTTATGCCGGTTCCGGCACTACTGGTTTTTGGAGTAGTAATTTTTAAACAGACAGAAGATGATTTAACAAAGGCTAGTGTTTCAGGAATAGTTGTTGCCTTGGGAATATTGTCTTTACCCATTTTTGTTGTTCACAATTCGGAAGAAAAGCTCGCGAATCGTACGGAAAAAATAGGCTTATATATTTATAAGACCTATTATGAATGGTCGGGGCAAACTTTAGAATTAGCGTGGAAGCACGTAAAAGAAGATAAAGATGAATTCAAAAGCAGGAGAATGACTGTAATTGGCAGATTAAAAACATTTGCCATTCCCGGGAAGGATTATGAAATGGCCCGAATAATTGCAAATGAAGCAATGTTTGAGACAAGGGTAAATAATAATCCGGCAGAAGGATTAAAGCTTGCAAGGGAATCAAAATATTATTTTACTAATTATAACAAAGCGCTGTTATTCGAGTTGGAATCGTTGTTTTTGATGGGAAAATATAATGAAGCATATCAGGTGGGTTTGAATTTATTAGATATTGCTTATCCGAGCCGGGAAAAAGCACTCAGAATTCTGGTTCATTGCGCCCTCGAGGCAGAAATGTATCAACAGGCTCTTGTTCAATCAGAAAATTATATAAAAGAGTTCAATCCAGAAGATAAGTTAATTAAAAGGGTTTATAGCAGATTAAAAACAAATGATAATATTGGCGAGTTAAAATATTTATTTTCAGGGTCAAATTAAATTTGGTAACGATAGAAATGATTAAACCTGTTTATATTGATTATTTAAATATTGTTCTAATTTTCATTTCGCTGGGCATGGCGATAATTTTTCCGTTTGAGCTTTTTGTAATTGTTTACGCGTTTTTGGGCCCACTACATTATTTAACTGAAATAAACTGGCTTCACCATAAAAAATATTTTTCGAATTCAGAAAATCTGTTCTGGCTGTTTTTGGTTTTAGCATTTTTCTTTGCTATTCCATTTTTATTAAAATTACCTTTCTTTGAGAACAGCAGAATTAAAATTTTGCTAAATAATGTTGCAGATTACACCAATAATATTGTTTTTTTCTCTTTTATTTTTTCAGTTGCCTTAATTCTTTTGAAAAAAAGAAAACATCAAATCATTTTCATATTAACCTGCATTCTCATTGCTATTTTATCCAGGGGAGCGGTTTCAAATAATATATTGATTGGAAGCTTTCTAGCAACGATTATTCACGTGTATATTTTTACCTTTTTGTTTATGGTATATGGTTCTTTAAAATCAAAAAGTTTACCAGGATTAATCGCGTCATTATTCGTTTTAGCAGTTCCGGTTATTATTTTTTCAGCTCATGTATTACCGGCAAACTATATAATTTATGAATGGGCAAAATCAATTTTTATAAGTAACAATTTTCATTTTTTGAATATAAACATCGCTAAAACCTTCGGATTAAGTGATGGGAAAGCGTTCTATTTTTACGAATCATACTTTCTGAAAATTCAAATATTTGTTGCTTTTGCCTATACCTATCATTATTTGAACTGGTTTTCAAAAACTTCAATAATAGGTTGGCATAAATTGATTACAAAAAGTAATTCAATAATTATTGCAATAATGTGGATTTTGTCAGTGGTTTTATATACTATTGATTATAGAACAGGATTCATTTTACTTGTATTTTTAAGTACTTTACATGTTTTTTTGGAATTTCCATTGAATGTTCTTTCAATAAAAGGAATTGTTACGGAAATAAAAAAGCAGCTTTAGTAGCCGTATTTCTTCTCTTTTTGCAATCATTATGAACTCTAATATTTGAAAAGTTTGATAAAAATAGTTTTATTTATTTCTTGGAATATTTAAAAAAATGCAAGCCAAATTAATTGAAGTACATTTATCTTTAAAAAAACATCAAATAATGAAATCAATATTACATCTTCCTACTTTTCTAATTATCTCAATTTTTATATTTTTTTCTTGTCAATCAAATGTTGAAGAAAAACAGAAACTTAATTTTTTATTTATTCTGGCAGATGATTATGGCTACCATGATTTAAGTGTTTCGGGAAGCCAATTTTATGAAACACCCAATATTGATCGTATTGCAACGGGAGGTATGATTTTTACCGATGGTTATGCAACCTGCCAGGTTTGCAGCCCGTCGCGGGGAAGTATTATATCAGGAAAATTCCCTGCGCGTCATGGAATTACCGATTGGATTGGAGCAGCAACAGGCGAGAATTGGCGCAATGCCGGTCGGTTTAATCAATTGTTACCACCGGAATACGAACACCAACTTGCTTTGGATTACACTACTTTGCCGGAAGCTATGAAAGAGGCAGGATATAAAACTTTTTTTGCCGGGAAATGGCATTTGGGCAGCAAAGGTTCATGGCCTGAAGATCATGGTTTTGATATTAACAAAGGAGGTTGGGATGTAGGAAGCCCCAAAGGTGGCTATTTTGCTCCCTGGGAAAATCCGAATTTATCCAGCGGACCCAATGGCGAAAATCTTTCAATGAGATTGGCCAAAGAAACTGCTCAGTTTATAAGAGAAAATAAAGACACAAGCTTTTTTGCTTACCTTTCATTTTATGCTGTACATGGCCCTATTCAGACGACACAGGAAAAATGGGCAAAATACCGTGAAAAAGCGGAGAAGCTTGGATTAGCAGAAACCGGCTATAAAATGGGGCATTTTTTGCCTATCCGTCAGGTGCAGGATAATCCGGTTTATGCAGGTTTGGTTGAAGCGATGGATGATGCTGTAGGCGAAGTGTTAAATGCACTGGACGAACTGGGTTTATCTGAAAATACAGTAGTTATTTTTACTTCAGATAATGGAGGAGTAGCTGCCGGCGATTCCTATTCCACATCAAATTTACCACTCCGAGCCGGAAAGGGTTATCAGTTTGAAGGTGGAATTCGCGAACCTTACTTTATAAAAGTTCCGGGAGTGGGAAACGGACAAAAAAACAATACGCCGGTTACCGGAACCGATTTTTATCCCACTATACTTGAACTGGCCGGAGCACCGTTAAGACCATCGGAACACAATGACGGGGTGAGCCTTGTGCCGCTTTTAAAAGGGGAGACTATTCCTGAGCGGCCACTTATCTGGCACTACCCGCATTACGGAAATCAGGGGGGAGAACCTTCTTCCATAATTCGATTGGGCGACTGGAAATTGATTCATTATTACGAGGATGGACATGAAGAATTGTACAACCTGAAAAATGACTTGGAAGAAACCACTGACCTGGCTGCAGAAAATCAGGAGAAAGTAAAAGAATTGAGTCAAAAATTATTTTCATATTTGGACGAGGTTGGCGCACGTTACCCGGAAAGAGATCCGGAATACGATCCCCAAAAAGAAAAAGAGTATCTTCAAAAAGTAATGAACGAACGTTGGCCGCGACTTGAGAAACAACGGCTTGAATTTCTTTCAGAGGACTATGAGCCCGGAAATAATTGGTGGGGAAGCAAAATAACAAGAGATTGAGCCTGGAAGTTTTAAACTCGGGGTAGGGTAAATTTGAATATGCTTCCTTTTCCTATTTCGCTTTCAACCCAGATTTTTCCCTTGTGTTTTTCAACAAGTTCCTTAACCAAAATTAGTCCCAGGCCTGTTCCGTTTTCGCCGAGGGTACCTGGAGTGCTTGTATTTGAGTCGAAATCAAAAAGAAGGGGAATTATTTCTGGTTCAATTCCAACACCAAAATCCTGCACTGAGAATTCAATAAATTTATTGTTTGGTTTTGCTGAAATAAAAATTTTGCCATTGGGATTCGAAAATTTTATGGCGTTGGACAACAGGTTGCGAAATGTGGTTTTTAAAATTCCTTCATCAGCAAATACCTGTTGTGGGCCTTCAATTCTTGTATCAATGCTAATATCCTTTTTTGAAATCTGTGGCAAAAACTGTTTTGTAACTTCTTCAATTACATTGGCTAGCACCAACTGTTTAGGGTTTAATTCAATTTTTTGAAATTGTGACCGTGCCCATTCGAGCAAATTGTTTAACAGGCTATAGGAACCGCTGAGGCTTTGAAATATAAGTGCAGAATAGTTATTTTCAGATGATTGTTTTCTTGTTTCATTGTCCTCGGCAATTATTTGGCTTAATGCAAGCGACGAACCAATGGAGCCTTTTAAATCGTGTGCTATTATTGAAAAAAACCGATCTTTTGTCGTATTGATTTTGCTCAACTCACGATTTTTAAGATGTAGCTTTCTGTAAAATAAAAATATAATTGATGAGATCAGTAATACGAAAATTAATCCTGTTATAATCATAATTTGAAACGTCTTCTGCTGCTTGAGCTTCAAGGTATTTATTTCGTTCTGTTTTTCCAGATCTGCTATTTGGTTGGTTTTTTCGTCTAGTTCGTAAATGGTCTGCAACTGTTCAATTTTTATATTGGCTCCTCCCGAAAGAATTGAATTCTGGATATCAATTTGTTTCTTTTGATAATAAAGCGCTTTTTCCAGATCGTTTAAATTTAAATACGTTTCAGCCAGTTTTGAGTATATTTCCAATTGTATATTTTTCTGGCTGTTTCGCAATGCTAAGTCCAGTGCGTGTTTTATATTATCAATTCCTTCGTTTATGTTTTCTCTCCCTATTTTACACAAACCAATGTATTCGAAAATACCAGGTTGGCTGAGTAAATCTTCAATTTTTTGTTTAACAACCAGGGCCTTGTTTAGGTATTCTTCAGCTTTTTCATAATCGCCGGAAAAGTATTCAATTTTACCAAGGTTTTTGTATGCATTCGACAGGCCATATTCAGAACCACTTTCACTGTGAATGTTTAATACCTGGTTTATGTTCCTGCGGGCTTCTTCCAGTTTCCCGGCCTCCATATTAATTAATCCAATTTGCTCGTAGCAAATAGCAATACCGTTTTTATTCCCATCAATAGCTGCTAAAGTTTTATATGTATCTAAAGCTTCTGTAAAATATTCCAGAGCTTGTTCCGGGATTTTTAGATCGGCATAAACCCGTCCAAGTAAATACGCACTCCAGGCATAACCCTCATGAAAATCAGCCTTTTGGTAATTCAGTTTTGATTTTATGATATACTCGATTGCTCTGTCGTACAAGCCATTTAACCTGAAAATGGTTCCCATCATTGAGAATGAAGAACCAGCAATTTTATAGTTCTCCGATAAACGACAGGCTTGGATTGCTTCATTAAAATGTTCAAGTGCCTGCAGGCTCTCACCTTTTTGGTGTTCGATAACTCCCTTTCGGAAGTGAATTTCGCCTTTATACCAGTTTTCACTGATTGCGTCGGATATTTTTAAAGCCCGGTTGTAATAGGCCTCTGAAAGAGCATGGTCTCCATCTCTAAAAGAAATTCTTCCCAAAACGTAATATGCGCGCATTTCCATATCCCTGTTTCCGGTTTCGCTCGCTGACACCAGGGCTGAGTTTGCCAACTCGGTTGCGTCGTTCGATTTTTTGTTAAGAATATGAAGCGCTAATTCTAGTTGAACCGAGATTTTATCGGCCCCTGTTTTTTGATTTAGTTCTGTTCTTAAACTATCAATTATTTGTTGCTCAGTAGATAGGGTATTTGTGTCTCCGAATGAAAGATGTATATTAAACAGAGTTAACAGAATGTAAATCAAAATATTTTTTTTCATTAGCGGGAGATTAAAAAATTATAAATACCAACTGTTTCGCTTCTCTTTTGTGTATGATTTTAAGTTTTCTATTAACATATCGGAATTTTAAAAAAAACGGACAAGAGGTAAATTTAAAAAATTCTGTTAACAATTGGCTGGCATAAACCCTTTAAAAAGCTATATTTAATTCCGTAAAAATGAGATACTTTTTGTGAATTTGTAATTGAATATTAAAAACATGAAATTAAAAAACTTGCTTTTCCTAACCATTCTTTTTCTGTTTTCGACGGGTATTTTTTCCCAGCCTACTGAGATTGTCTATTTATCAGGTTCCGATGCTGCGAATACCGTAGAGTGGGATTTCTTTTGCACCGACGGCAAAAATAGTGGAGAATGGACAAAAATTCCGGTTCCTTCGAATTGGGAGTTACAGGGTTTTGGAACCTACAATTATGGTCACGACTGGCGAAATGAAGAAATTAAACTCGGGAAAGAACACGGTTTGTATAAACATGAATTTGAGACTCCTGCTTCGTGGAAAGGCAAAACCATAAATATTGTTTTTGATGGTTCGATGACAGATACCGAAGTAAAAATCAACGGGAAACTTGCAGGAGAGATTCATCAAGGGGCATTTTATAGGTTTAAATACGATATTTCAAAATTGCTGAACTATGGTAAAACCAACCTGCTGGAAGTAGATGTAGCCAAACATTCTTCCAATGAGTCAGTAAACAGGGCTGAACGTCAGGCTGATTTCTGGATATTTGGTGGTATTTTCAGGCCCGTATTCCTCGAAGTTTTGCCGGAAACACATATGACACGAACAGCCATCGATCCAAAAGCTGACGGTTCATTTAAAGCTTTTGTAACGTTAAACGAATCGAAGGCAGACTACACCTTTGATGTTGAATTGTTCGATTTAGGTGGGAATAAAGTCAGTGGAAATGTTCAGGCAGAAATCAGTAAGGGTGAAACTGAAAACTGGATTTCGGGGAAATTTGAAAATGTAAAGGAATGGAATGTGGAATGGCCTCAACTCTACGATATGAAAATATCGTTGAAAAAGGGAAATGATGTTTTACATCAGGTTACTGAACGTATTGGATTTCGTACGGTTGAATTGCGTGAACACGATGGAATTTATGTCAACGGAGAAAAAGTAATATTCAAAGGCGTTTGCCGCCATTCATTCCGGCCCGAGACAGGCCGTGCACTGAGTGATTCGGATCATTTTGAAGATATCACGTTGATGAAAGAAATGAATATGAACGCGGTTCGATGTTCACATTATGATCCCGATAAACGATTCCTTGATTTATGCGACTCGCTGGGTATGTTGGTGCTTGACGAAGTAACAGGTTGGCAAGACAGTTACGATACCATCATTGGTCCGAAACTGATTAAGGAAGAAATTTTAAAAGATGAAAATCATGCAAGTGTGGTTCTCTGGGACCATGGAAATGAAGGTGGCTGGGATTTTGCCAATGAAAAAACATATCAAGAACTGGATATTCAGAAACGGCCGGTAATTTATCCCTGGTTACTGCGGAATGGAGTAGACACACACCATTATCCTGAGTTTTTATATGCTGTCAACCGGTTTACCCACGGAAATGCACCTTTTATGCCCACCGAGTTTATGCACGGCTTGTATGACGGCGGCCATGGTGCCGGATTAAACGATTTCTGGAACGAATATGAAACATCACCACTTTTGGCCGGAGCTTTTTTATGGGTTTTTGCTGATGAGGCAGTTTTGCGCACTGATAAGGAAGGAACAGTTTACGACTCGGACGGAAATCATGCACCCGATGGAATTCTGGGGCCGCACCAGGAAAAAGAAGGTAGTTTTTACACCATAAAAGATATTTGGTCACCGGTGCAGATTTCGCCGGTTACGATCAATAAACAATGGAATGGCAAACTTTTCCTGTCGAATAAATACATTTACACAAACCTGAATAAATGTACGTATAGCTGGAAAGCGATTAAAACCGGTTTTGGCGATACAGCGAATAAAGTTTTAGGTCAGGGCCAGGCCAAAAGTCCGAATGCAGAACCGGGAGAAACAGCAGCTGTACAAATCGATTGCAGCAATGCTCTTCAAAATGCGGATTTATTTGAATTTACCGCTACCGATTACAATGGAAATGAACTCTACACCTGGAGTTGGCCCGTTGTCCAACCCGAAGAAAAGGCTGCCGAAATTTTACAGGAACTTGAATTCGGAAATTCAGAAATTTCGGTAAATGAAAGTAGTGATGCAGTAACAGTTTCGGTTTCCGGTTTGGAAATTTCGTTGAGTAAAAATGACGGAACATTACTTTCGGTAGAAAACAGTAACGGAGATGTATCATTTACCGGCGGTCCAATACCAGTAGGTGCAGACTCGGAAATCACCGGAACAAAATGGGAGAAAGACGGAAGTGGAAATTTCATTTTTACAGTATCCAGAAAAGACTATCCGAGAAAAATAACCTGGACACTGGAGAAGAGTGGCTTGTTAAAACTGGAAGCAAGTCATTTGATAGGGTGGATGAAGGATATTGATTACATCGGTATTTCGTTTAATTATCCGGAAGAAAAGTGCACCGGTATTAAATGGATGGGAGGTGGACCCTACCGCGTTTGGAAGAACCGTTTAAAAGGTGCAACTTTGGGCGTTTGGGAAAAAGAGTACAACAACACCATTACCGGCGAAAGTTTTAATAACCTGGTTTATCCTGAATTCAAAGGCTACCATGGAAATTTGTACTGGGCTACTTTGGAAACCACCGAATCGCCGATAACCATAATTTCCGAAACTCCAAAACTTTATATGCAATTGTTTACGCCCGATAAACCACAACATGTGGCCGGTGGCACGTATCCGGCTTTCCCCGATGCAGATATTTCATTTTTGTATGAAATTCCGGGGATCGGAACTAAATTTCAAAGAGCTGAAATTATGGGGCCAAACGGGCAAAAAGGTGTTTATGGCGAACGCAGGGGAGACGAAAATGATGCCATAAAATTGTGGTTCGATTTCAGGTCGAATTAAGAAAAAATAAGATGAAAAGGTCAGTTTTTATTTTGATATTGCTTGGTTGCTGCTTTGATTTTGCAGTGAACGGTCAGAATAATACTGACGGTCAAAGCGGGAAACTGGTGGTTGCAGCTTGCCAGTTTCCCGTTTCGGCTGATATTGCTGAAAATTATGACTGGATAAAAAAACAGATGATAGAAGCCCGTCTTAAAAAGGCCGATATTGTTCAGTTTCCGGAATGTGCACTGTCGGGCTACCCGGAAGTGGATTTAAAAACGCTGGATGGATTTGACTGGGATTTGCTGGTTGAAAAAACCGACTCTATTTTAAGTCTGACGAAACAGTTGAAAATTTGGGTGTTGTTGGGTTCCATTCATCGGTTAAGCGATGGTGTGAAACCACATAACAGTTTGTATGTGATAAATGACGAAGGCAAGATTGTGGATCGCTACGACAAAAGATTTTGTACCGGCGGAGATTTGAAACATTTTTCTCCCGGTGACCATTTTGTGAATTTTGATTTGAACGGGGTGAATTGCGGACTTTTAATTTGTTACGATATCCGTTTTCCTGAATTGTACCGCGAATACCGGAAACGAAATACGGATTTGATTTTCCAATCCTTTTACAATGCCCGTCAGAAAAAGGGAAGTATTCATCCTGTAATTATGCCCATTACTTCTCAAGCCCGGGCGGCAACTAATTATTTTTATATTTCGCTGACCAACTCATCTGCGACAGAGAGCTGGCCATGTCATTTTATTACTCCCGACGGGCTTATTCAAAATAAACTTACAACCAATGTCCCCGGAATTTTGATTTCAAATGTGGACATATCCGAAAACTATTACGATGCAAGTAAAGCATTTCGTGAAAATGCAATCAATGGAATTCTGAATAGCGGTGAAACAGTAAAGGACCCTCGCTCTGAAAACAGAAGTGAAATTATTGAGCAATAATTGTTCTGCCCATAATAAACTATTTTATAAGGAAAATCCCAAATATATCCTTGATTCTACAAAAGATATATAAGAAACTACTAACAATAAAAACTTTAAACTAAACGAATTATGAACCTAAAAAAAGTAATATTCTTCCAACGTATTTTGATATTGACTATTTTCTTTTCCTTGTTTGTAATGAGTTGTCAGTCAGATAGTAATGTTCTTGTGGAGGATATTGGTATATGTACTGATTTTAACAACGCGAGTATTTTGTCAGCGAGTGGATGTAGTTATATCGAAGAAAGTGTAGGACGGTTTCTCATTCCATTCAAAAGCGAAGAAGAATTTGATTTAATTTTAAAAAAGGCAAAAGAATCAGAACTTTCCGTCAGGGCTTTTAACTGTTTTATCCCCGGCAGCTTAAAAAGTGTTGGGCCGGACGCTGTACATCAGGAAATTCTGGAATATGTGGAAATTGCTTTTCGCAGGGCACAGAAAGCAGGTGTGAATTATATTGTTTTTGGTAGCGGGGGTTCGCGTTCTGTTCCCAAAGGATTTTCCAGGAATGATGCAAGGCAACAGTTTATTCATCTTTGTACCAGGATGGCACCCATTGCCGGTAAATATAATGTTGTCGTAGTTCTTGAACCATTAAATAAAAAAGAGTGCAATTTTATTAATTCTGTGGCTGAAGGAGGTGAAATCGTTAAAGAGGTAAATCATCCTAATTTTATGCTCCTCGCCGATATCTACCATATGTTAATGGATAACGAAAGCCCGGAAAATATTATTAAATATGGAGATTTGATTAAACATACGCATATTGCCGAAAAGGAAGGAAGGGCTGCTCCGGGCACACACAACGAGGATTTTAAGCCATATCTTGAGGCGCTAAAAAAAGTGAATTATAGTGGAATGATGTCGATTGAATGCAACTGGGATAATCTGGAATCGGAGTCTGTAACCTCCATCGCAGAAATTAAAAAACAGGTAAGTATGTTGGAGTAGGCTTCAAAGCGACTTTTTTTTAATCGCATAATTTTTATGTTCTTCGAGGTAGCGGAAGCATTGATTTAAAATTCTATAATAATACCAATTGTCGGAAGTACAGTTCCCGATGTGTTTTTATATGTTTCAAGTTTATACCGCGATCCGTTGTCGGTAAGGACAAAACTACCGTTTGCATCTTCGGCTCGTATTACAATATCTTGTTGTTCAGCCTGGTGGTTGTAGAGATTTTGAATGTCAAGATAGAATTTTGCTGTTATTTTATTTAGATAAAACGATTTGTCAACACGTAAATCCAACTGGTGAAAGGCTGAGAAGCGTTCGGAGTTTAGTTTTGAATAATCGAGGTGGGGACTGCCTTTCAGATTCCATGCTTCAACCAGCGAGCTTTTCTCCATGTCGTAAGGCGTGTAGGGCAAACCACCTACAAATCGCCAACGGGCACCAATCCGCCAGTTTTTCTTCAGATCTTTTGTTGTCGTTACATTTAACAGGTGTTTTGAATCCCAGCTGGAGGGAATGTATTCCCCTGCTGCATCCTGAAATTCGCTTCGAACCAGAGTGTATGACAAGTTAAAATTGAATCCTTTTGTTGAATTTACACGAGCCTGAAATTCAGCGCCGTATGCACGTCCTTCTGATGATGAGATAACCTCTTCATCGCCAACAACACCATAGTCGGCTCCTTTATTTGCAAGGCTGATTTGGTCTTTTACCGAAAACGGGTAATTCGCATAGCCTTTCCAAAATCCTTCCAGTGAAAATTGCACAGTGGTTCTTGGGCGAAATTCCAGCCCGGCGATTAAATGATCAACCGTGATGTACTTCAGCTTGTTTTCCCTATTTACAAAAACATTATTTTCTTCAAAACCCAGCGTGGTATACGATGGTAACTGGTAATATTTGCCGGTATTAAAATTCAGGCTCCATTTGTCGGTTAAACTGTACGAAGCCGAAAATCGCGGAGAAAACTGTTCCAGAGGATTATTCATACTTTCAGCATAATTATTTGCGTCTGCCCGGATTCCCAGGGACAAAGCCAGGCGTTCATTCAGAACATTTTTGCTAACCTGTGTAAAAAGCCCGTATTTAACCAAATCCAGTTTTGCATCGTAATTTACATTTAAAATTTCGTCGCCGTAAAACCGTCTTTGTTGTGTGGTATTTTTATATGTCACAAAATCGAAATTCGCCCCGAAATTCAACTTAAAAGTGTTTAGTCGCAGCGTATTTTCAAATCTGATTTTATTTTCAATTTCCTCCGAAGAATAGTCTAGAATTTTATTTTCTTCAGAACTGTCATCATTATCAAAATATTTATAGGCCCCGTTGTTTAAATGACTCCGGCTTACCACCAGCGTTTGATAACTATTCTCTCTGAAATGTTTGTAAACCGCTCCCAGCGTGTAACTCCATTGTTCGTTAACCGGAATTTGGCTGAGGATGTATTTTTGCTGTTCATCCGGGTCTTCAATGTCCAGATTCAAATCAAAAACATCAAACGCACCCAGTCCGATTACTGTTAATTCATTTTTTTTGTCGAAACGGGTACGGATTTTAAACTGCGTATCGGTAAAATTGGGTAGAAAGGGAAGCTCCAAAACACTAAACAAAAATTGGAGATAGGATCGGCGGGCTGAAAGAACAAAAGTTGTTTTTTCTCCGACTGGCCCGTCGAGAGTTGCTGCGACCTCTGACGCTCCCAGGGTTCCCTGGAATTTGAGTTTATCATTGTTTCCATCAACCTGGAAAAATTCCAGCACTCCACTTAAAGCATTTCCCCGGTTGGCCGGGAAAGCACCGGAATAATAATTCACCTCGCGTAAAAAGTCGGCATTAATAATTCCTACTGGCCCGCCTGAGGCGCCCTGCGTAGCGAAGTGATTGATAAAAGGGACTTCCACACCGTCAAGATAAAAACGGCTTTCCGATGGTCCTCCGCCACGAATAATTATATCGTTGCGAAATGCCGGTGTTGACTGGACTCCCGCAAAAGACTGAATTACTTTTGAAATATCGCGGTTGGCCCCCGGACTCTTTTCTATCTCACCAATTCCAATAGAACGCAGTGATACCGGGCTTTCCTGTGTTTTTCTAAAGGGAGATGCCGTTACAGTAACTTCATCAATTTGTTCCTTTTGTTGTTCCAGCTGAATTTCAATGAAGTTGGTGTTTGCCACGCTTACTTCAATTTCCGAAGAAATGGCTTTCTTGTAGCCCACAAACGATGCTTCAATTCTTACAAAGCCGGGCTGCAGGCCGTTTAATAGAAAATTTCCGTCCAAATCGGTTGTGGTTCCGATACTTGTACCTGAAACTACAACATTTACAAACGGAAGTGGCTCATTATTTACGGCGTCAACAACTTTTCCTGTCAACGATGCTTCCTGTGCAAAAGTTAAAACGGAGAATGAAAAAAATAGAAATGTAAATAGTACTTTCATAGTGTTGAGGTTCTGTTTATTCGAGGTGAACAATTATTTTTCTGACGATTTCTTTGGCGCTTGTAATTGTGGTAAGATTGGTATATAATTTTCCGGTAGCTACAAATTGCGTTACATAAAGTGTTTCTATGAAATTTCCTTCCAAATCTTCTATCCAAATCGCGAAGGATGGATGATTATAGGTTTTTCCTTTGAAAAATTCAATGGTTAAGCTATAGTTTGCGTTTTCCGGCGACGTCTTAAGGATTACAATTTCCTCATTTATTTTATTGGAAGAAACGCATCCGGCTAGAACAAAAACAGTGAAAAATAAAATCAACTTGTTCATTAGTTGTCAGTTTGTTTATTTTTTTCATTCAATAGTTAAACAAGGAAAAAATAAAAAAGTTGAGAAACATTTTCTTTTTTTATCTTAGTAAAGCAAATTCAGAATAATATGAGAATTGTAATTCAAAAGGTCTCCAAAGCCTCGGTTACTGTTGAAAATAAAATTGTTTCATCAATTGGAAAAGGAATGCTGGTTTTGGTTGGCATTGAGGATGCTGACAACGATGAAGATATTGACTGGCTTGTAAAAAAGATGTTAAACCTGCGAATTTTTGACGATGAAAATAGTGTAATGAATTTATCGGTTCAGGATGTTGAAGGAGACTTGATTATTGTAAGCCAGTTTACTCTGCAAGCCAGTACAAAAAAGGGAAACCGGCCTTCATATATTCGTGCTTCAAAGCCCGATGTTGCTGTGCCCATGTATGAAAAGTTTATTCAAAAAACAGAAGATACTATCGGTAAAAAAGTGGGAACCGGTATTTTTGGTGCCATGATGGACGTGGAGTTGGTAAATGATGGCCCGGTAACCATCATTATTGATTCAAAACAGAAAGATTTTTAGGATGGATGAAAAACAATTGACAATAAATGAAGCCCAGGAAATGGTCGACAAATGGATTCTAACCATTGGTGTACGATACTTCAGCGAGCTTACAAACATGGCTATTTTAACAGAAGAAGTAGGAGAACTGGCGCGAATTATGGCCCGGAAATATGGCGATCAGTCATTTAAAAAATCAGATGAAGGACATAATCTGGAAGATGAGATGGCTGATGTACTTTGGGTGTTGATCTGTCTGGCCAATCAAACCGGAGTGGATTTAAATAAAGCTTTCCTGCAAAATATGGAAAAGAAAACCCGCCGCGACAAGGAAAGACATCGAAACAACAAAAAACTAAAGGAATAATTCCTCACATTTTATTCAACGGCCTAATTAATAATATGATGAACAAATTGATAATCTTAATAACTATGATTTTTGCTTTCTCTGCCTGCACTCCAAAACAGGAGGATCCGGAAAACTGGACGAAAAAACAAGTTAATGAATGGTTTGAAAAAAAGGAATGGTTAAACGGCTGGGGCGTAAAACCTGACGAGTCGATTAACAAGAGAAGTTTTGCCATTGATTATTTTAAAAACAAAAAACATTGGGATCAGGCTTTTCAATTTTTAAAATCTTCCGACCTGGTTAATCTTCCGGTTGGCAGACAAGACCTCGAAGGAGATCATCTTTATATTAGTGTTGATGAATATACTACAAAAGACAAAAAGGATACTCGTTATGAGTCGCATCGGAAATATATTGATATTCAGTATATTATTGAAGGAGAGGAGATGATGGGCTTAACAACGCTCGACAAAGTTGAAATTACAGAGCCTTATAATGAAGAAAAAGATATCGCATTTTATTCTTTTGACGGGGGTGAGTATATCAAGGCCACGCCAGAGAATTTTGTTTTGTTTTTCCCGGAAGATGCACACCGCCCGATGATGGAAGCAGGGGCGAATTCAAAGGTGAAAAAGATTGTTGTAAAGGTTATGGCCAAATAAAAGAGCTGCTTTTTTGGTGTTTAATGAGAAAGCTTTAAAGACAGGGCTTTTGTAGTTTTGAAAATATTTTTTTAGGGATGTTCATAAGTATCAAAACCTATTGACAATAAATACGATAGGTTTTGTTATTTTTAAGAAAAACCCCGAAAAAGGCCTGAATCGCCAAAAATCGGGGTAATTTTCAAAATCCTTAATTGTGAAAGTACAAAGAATTTATGAAACGCCCCTTGAAATTAATTTTAATTCACCACGTCAGGAATTTTCTCTTTACTGGAAATCATTTTTAACATCTGAAATTGGTAAACTCTATGTCTCCTTACCCTGGGATGATTTAGTCCGGCATTTTAAAATCAAAGAAAATAAGAAAGGACCTTCCCGTTTTTTTAGTCCCGGGGGAATGATTGCATTGATGTTCCTTAAGTCTTATGTGGGGTGTTCAGACCGAAAACTAATTGAGCACTTAAACGGCAATATCCACTTTCAGCTTTTTTGTGACATCTGGCTACAAGGTGAAAGGCTTACCAATTATAAAATTGTCAGCCAGATACGTACTTTTTTGTCATCAAGGTTAGCTATTAGTGAAGCTCAAAAAATATTGGCAAAACATTGGAAACCCTTTATTGAACATCCCAACATTATGCTTACCGATGCAACATGTTACGAAACTTCGATGCGTTACCCAACCAATATAAAACTACTGTGGGAAAGTGTAGACTGGTGTTACGGTCAATTGAAATTAAGCTGTAAGTATTTAAAGATACGAACACCCCGAACCAAATATCTCAAGCAAAAAGAAAGGTATAGTCACTACAGCCGAAAGCGCAGGAAATCGAAAAAGCAGCGTAGAATACTTACCCGGAGCCTGCTGCACTTACTGGGGAAATTATTGTTTTTACTGGAAGAAACCCAGCAGAACTATCTTTATGAATTTACCATGCCAGCCAGATATTATCGCCAAATCAAAATAATTACCACGGTATTATCTCAACAACAAGAAATTTTTGATACAGGTAAAAGTGTACCCGACCGTATAGTCAGCCTTTCAAAAGCTTATATCCGGCCAATTGTACGAGGAAAAGAAGTTAAACCTGTTGAATTTGGAGCCAAGGTAAATATGATACAATTTGGAGGGATTAATTTTATCGAGCACATAAGCTTCAGCGCTTTTCATGAGGGGATAAGGCTTAAGCAATCTGTGCGTTACGGTCGCCAGCTGGTAGGTAAACCAACACACCTTTCGGGCGATGATATTTATGCCACCAATGCCAACCGCACCTGGTGCAGGAAAGAGAATATCATCCATGGGTTTAAACGAAAAGGAAGGGCAGGAAAACATGAACAGCACCGGAAAATACTTCATTCTGTACTTCGTAAAGAAAGAGCCACGCGAATGGAAGGAAGCTTTGGAACAGAAAAAGAACACTACGGCTTAAAGAAAATAAGGGCCATGACCCGGAAAAATGAAGAACTCTGGATTTTCTTTGGTGTACATACAGCAAATGCAGTTAGGATAGCCCGAAAAATGGCGCTCCAAAAACAAGCTGCCTAAAATCAAATCAATTTATTCAAAATCTTTAGGCAAATGGGAAAACTATGCCCAATTCCGGCCTTTTTTCGTCATAAAATCAATCGACACAAAAAAAAGAGATTCTTTTATCAAAATCGGGAAAAAATATCAAGGAGATTTTACCCGATTTTGTCCGAAGACCTTTACTGCTGAAGGTGCCTTTTTAAGAAGGTAATGCAGCATTTGGTGGCTTCCAACAAAGGCAGGCTATTTTTTGCGGGTAGTTATATAATTCATCAATTCGATCAAAGATTTCCGTGCATCGTTGTCTTCAAATTCCATTAAGCCCTGAATGGCTTTATCCTTAAACTCCTCCATTTTTTGGGTTGCATAATCCAAACCGCCTTTTTCTTTAACCAATTCGATGAGTTCTTTTATTACGGTGGTATTTTTATTTTTTCGTTTAATAAGCCTGAGAATCCGTTTTCTTTCCGACGAGTCGGAATGATTCAGGACATATAAGAGTGGCAGCGTAATTTTTTTTTCTTTAATATCGTTTCCCGTAGGTTTCCCAATTAAACCTTTTGATTGATAATCAAAAATGTCGTCTTTTATTTGAAAGGCAATACCGGCGTCTTGCCCGATGCGGTACATTTTTTCATGAATTTCTTCATCGTCGCTTGCTGAGGCCGCGCCAATGGCCATACTCGTTGCAATTAACGATGCAGTTTTTTTTCTGATAATTTCGAAGTATGTTTCATCGTCAATATCCAGTTTCCTGCTTTTTTTTACCTGAAGGATTTCTCCTTCGCTCATATCCTGCACAGCACGCGAAATGAGATGAAGAAAGTTATATTTTTTATTTTCCAGTTGAAGAAGAAGCCCTTTTGCCAAAATATAATCACCTACCAAAACAGCCAGTTTGTTTTTCCAAAGCGCTTTTACTGAAAAAGTTCCGCGTCGTTCATACGATTCGTCAACCACATCGTCGTGCACCAGCGTAGCCGTATGAAGCAGTTCAACGGAACAAGCTGCCAACTGGGAGAACTCGTTGGTTTTGCCTACCAGCTTTGCTGAAAGAAATACAAACATCGGGCGCAGCTGTTTGCCCTTTGTGCGGTATAAAAAATTAAGAATGGTGCCAAGAAGGGGAATGTCGCTTTGTAACGATTTTTTGAAATAAGGTTCAAAATCCTTTATTTCCTGTTCAATCGGAAGTTTGATTCTTTCTATTGCTGACATTAAATGTATATCCCCAATGTTAATTAAAAAAACGAACATAGAATAAATTCGTTTAATTCCGGCAGATTTTATCAAAAAAAAGCTTAATTTTTCTAATATTATTCAAAATTATTTCAAATAAAATATTTAGCATAGTATTATTCTTAAATATTTATATATTTGCATTCGTAAAGAAATTGACGATGTTAGAAATCAAGGAGTTAGATATCGATAAATTGGAGATGGCAGCGAGTATGCTAAAAGCTATGGCACACCCGATGCGTATTGCTATTCTTAAACACCTTGAAGGAGGTAAACGTTTGACTGTTACCGAAATTCATGAGTTGTTGGGGATTGAGCAGTCTACTACTTCGCATCATTTGGGAATCTTGAAAGACAAAGGAGTTTTGTGCTCAAAGCGTGAAGGGAAAAACACATTTTATTATCTGAAGTATGAGGTTTTAAGCCAGATTGTTGAATGTGTGCACTCTTGTACATGTGAATAATAAAAACTTACAACATATATTAATGCCGCTTTGGAAATTGGTTCCGGCGGCATTTTTTTATCCGTTCTTTCTCCCTGTTTCCAGTTTTGTATAAACTTCTCTGCGAACCCGGCCAGCCAGTTCTGAGTCGTATTTTTCCATAAATTCTTTTACAGCGGGTTTATCGCTTTTCGATAGTTCACGTAATGCCCAGGAAAGCGCTTTAACAATCATATCATCACGGTCGTCAACTACTTTTTCACAAATCATTAATGTGCGTTTTGTATCACCGGTTCCACCCCGGGCAACTCTGTTCAGAGGTACAGTCGAAACAATTGCTGTTCTTCTCCACCAGCGGTTTTCAGAGTTAAGCCATTTCAAAACATCATTGTCATTTATTTGCTTATTCCGCCAGGCCCAGCCCGAAAGCATGACACTGAAAGCGTCAGTAGTAGCCCAATTGTCGATGTTTTTTCCCAGGTATTCCAAATTGGCCAAATTGAGTTGTTTTAATGCATTTTTGTTTTTCCAAAGTAGCTCAAAAGCTACCTGGTTGGCTTCAAATACTCTTGTGTCAACCAGTTCTTTGGCAAAACTTGTAAGTTCTTCGGGAGTCCATTTTTTAATTTCAACCCACCAGTTTTTTATTAACTCACGCATTGCAGGGGCTCTTACACCCAGATATTTCATTGATGTGGGAAACATTGTTTTGTAAGCTTCCTGTCGCGCCGGGTCGGCAACCGATTTTAGTTCCGAAATAATTGTGCCTGTTTTCATTTGAAATTGGTTTTACCAAAGTTTCAAACTTTTCAAAATAAATAGCAATAGTTTTTATTTATTTTTACCTCAAATTCAGAAAATGTTAGCTAACATTTTCTGTCTGGAAATTTAGTCGTCCTTATGAAAAAAAAAGAATACCTGCTTTTTGTTCTGGTTGTAATTGCTGCATTTTGGCAGATTTTTTTCCTTCAAAATGGAATGAAGTGGGACTTTGTGGATGCCTTTTTACCATCGCGTTATTTTTTTTCTGAGTCGGTTTTAAATAATCAGTTTCCGTTGTGGAATCCATATTTGTTATACGGTATACCTGTTTTTGCTGACCTGGTTTCTGTTTTTAACCCCGAGTTTTGGATTGTCGGCAATTTGTTTGCTTATTCGAATATTACGTTACAATATATTTTTCTGACCTACATTCTTATCGCCGGTATTTCATTCAATTATTTCTTGAAACAGTTTAGTGTTGATCAAAAATTGTCGTTGGCATTATCAGTCGCATACATGCTTTCAGGATTGAGCATCGGAAATGCACAACATATTGCCTTTGTATACAGCTATGCGATAGTTCCGTTTGTAATGGCTTCTTACTTTTCTTTTCTTCACAGCTTGAGCAGGCATAACTTTGTTCGTTTGTCCATCTCTTTGTTTCTGATAATTTTTGGCGGCTATCCCGGGTTTACAATTATTCTTGGTTATTTTTTGTTGAGCATTTTCCTGTTTTTTCTTGTTCAAAATTGGCCGGACAAAAACTATCTTAAAAAGTTGTTTGGATATCATTTGTTGTTGATTATTACTGTTGTTCTTTTCAGTTTGGTTTTGATTGTTGCCTATTTCCAGGGTTTACCGTTCTTAAGTCGTTATGGCGGGCTGCCGCTTCATTTGGCGCAAAAACATTCGTTTACTTTTCAATCGCTCATTTCTCTCATTTTGCCAATGGCAACCGGCGCTGACATTGGTTATTTCCAAACAGATCAATCCATGTCAAACGCCTATTTTGGTATCATTAGCCTGGTTTTGTTTTTGTTCGCTTTAATCAAAAAAATACGCCGGAAAGAATCATACATCGTTCTGGGTTTTGGAATTTTTGCTTTGCTTGTTTCTTTTGGCGAACAGTTTTTTTTACGCGAATTTTTGTATCGCTATTTTCCTTTGATGGATATGTTTCAATATCCTTCAATTTTCAGAGGGTTTGCCATCTTTGGATTTTTGGCTTTTGCAGGGATTAATTTGAAAAATTTTGAATTCAGAAAAGTCGAGCGAACCTTGTTGTCTGCAATCTCTGCAGGAGTTATTTTGTTGATTATCGTATTGGTTTTTCGTGCGTTCACTCAAGTAGAAGACCTTGCGTATTTTCAATCGGGTATTGGCTTTACAGAGAAACTTTTTGCAGCCACACGTTTCGATAATATTATTTTACAGGGAACGATTCAATTCGCGATTTTGATCGTTTTTTTACTGTTGCTTTGGAAAGTGAAGGATATTCGTATGTTTTCAACAGCGGTGGTATTTCTTTTTGTTTTTGATGGAATTATTTCCACACAACTAAATATTCATTACACGGTAACAGGCAAAACAAATCCGGTGGAATTTTATCATTATTTGAAATCCTCACCAAAAGGATTTCCTGTTCCGGAGTTAAAACCGATCGGAGAAAATTCAGATAAGCGCGCGCAAAATGATTTTTTATGGATGAACAACAATGTTTTTCCAAAGAAAGTAACTTTTGATGGGTTGGTCTCTTTCAAACTCGATGGTTATGCTTTTCTTTCCGATACCTACCCCGCGTTGCTGAAGGCCATTAAAAAAGAGCCGCTTGTGTATTTATCGGGAGATGTTCGGCCAAATTCAAAGGTTCAAAACTTTACTTCAAAAACCGTTTTTCTTTCACAAACAGACTACTCAAAACTACAAGGGAGAAATATCAGGCCGGACGATGATTCTCATTTAAAAATACGTGCTTTTTCTCCAAAAGAAATCGAAGTGAAAACACAAACTTCATCTCCGCAGTTATTGATTTATCAGCAAAATTATTTTAACGGATGGCAAGTATTTATTGATGGAAAGCAGCAGGATTTATTAAAAAGTAATTATGCCCACTTAGCGGTTTTTGTCCCTTCAGGAGAACATACTGTTGTTTTTAAATTTGAGAACAGACTCATCAAATATGCCTTTGTTTTTAGCTATCTGGTTTTTTTTGTCTTAATTGGCTGCCTGGTTAATTATGTTATAATTAAGCGGCCAGAAAGAAGGAAAAATATAGTTTTCATATTGTTGTCGGGAGTAGCAATTTTTATTGCAGGTAGTTTGCTGAATCGACATTTCTACAAAAAAAATGCAAAGGGGCTTTCTCCGGTTATTGTTGAGAAAACGGAACAATGGCGGCATGATTATGCAGATGATATAAAAGTTCTTTTAAGTACGCAAAATTCAGAATTAATCGAAATTGTTCCAGCCGATACAGTTTTTTTTGTGGATGAGAAAACCAATATTGCCCGTTTTAGCCGCTTTTTGGAAAATTCAGAAAGCAGGTTTTTTGTTTTTGCCTGGCAAGGCAGCATTATTGATAATAACTTAAAGGAACTTTTATATTCATTTTATCCTGAAATTGTGGAGCAAAGTATTGGAAATAACTCGGGGATTATATTGGCTGAAAAGAGAAAAACAGAATTTGGCTATACATTTTATCAAAATTTTGAAAAACAAGGAGATGACAACTGGACAAAAGACAGGAACAGGATAAAAAGGGATTCAGTTTCAGGTAACCATTCTTATTCTTTTAGTATTTCAGAAGAATGGGGGCAGGTGATTGAAAAATCTGTGGAAGGTCGATTGTTAGACCTGAAAGAAATAGTTGTTGTTTCAGATATTTTGTTTGAATCGGAATTAAGTAAAACATTAGTTGTTATTTCTGCCGAACGCGGAGGGAAAGCATATTTGTATGAAGTTTTAGATGTTTCTGAATTTGTGGATGAGGCAGGTCAGTGGCGGAGAATAGCATTTTCGGTCGATATGGGTTCAGGATTAAAGGAGGGAGACAGCATTAAAATCTATTTTTGGAATATTGAAAAAGTCCTCTTTCAAATTGATAATCTGAAAATGAAATATGTTTTCAACCATCCGGACTAAATTCTCTTAATTTTTTACTTTTACCTAAAAAAAATGGAACTCGTATTTGCTACAAATAACAAACACAAACTGGAAGAATTGCAGGCCATTTTAGGCGATCGCTTTAAATTATTGAGTTTAAAAGACATTGGTTGTGATGAAGAAATTCCTGAAGAACAACCAACATTGGAAGGAAACGCCCGGCAAAAGGCAATGTATGTTTTTGAAAAATATGGTTATTCCTGTTTTGCTGATGATACAGGGCTTGAAATAGAAGCGCTGGGAGGTGAACCGGGAGTATATTCTGCCCGTTATGCCGGCGAGGATAAAAATGCCAATGCGAACATGGACAAAGTATTGGATAAAATGACCAAAATAAAACGACGGAATGCCCGTTTTAGGACTGTAATCTCGTTGATAACAGAGGGTGAAGAAAAACAATTTGAAGGCGTTGTTGAAGGTACAATCTTAACAAAAAAAAGAGGAGATTCGGGATTTGGTTACGATCCGATTTTTCAACCCGACGGATATAAAAGAACATTTGCGGAAATGAAACTTGAAGACAAAAACAAAATCAGTCACCGCGGCAGGGCAGTAGAAAAATTGGTTAACTATCTTCAATCGCAGTAATTAATGACCAAATTATACATGAATAGAATATTTTTACTTATTGTTTCGCTTGTTTTTGTTTTTCAAACACAGGCACAAAGATCCGGTGGAAGCTGGCAGGATTATCTTTCGTATGCGAATGCCAAAAAAATTGCAGTTGCCGGTGAAAAAGTTTATTGTCTTTCGGAGGGTGGTTTGATTTATTACGACTTACAGGATAATAGTATAAATAGGATTGCTGACGTCGCAGAACTCTCCGATTTTGGTATCAATACCATTTCATATAGCGAAGAAAACGAAATTCTTCTTATTGTTTATGATAATTGTAATATCGACTTGCTTGAGGGAACAACGGTTAGAAACATATCGGATCTGGAGCGAAAGCAAATAACCGGTGAAAAAGCAGTTAATAATATTTCCTTTATTGGTGACGAGGCTCTTTTGGCGTGTAGTTTCGGAATTGTGGTTTTGAATCTTGACAGGAAAGAAGTGAAGGATACCTATATTATTGGAGAAGGTGGAACCCATTTGAATATAAATGACGTTGAAATTTTGAATGATTCAATTTATGCGGCGACCGATAACGGAATACTAAAAGCTTACAAAGAAGATAATTTACTGGATTATACCAGCTGGGTCTATCTTGAAAATATTCCTCAGTCAACAGGGAAGTTTAATTTTTTGGAAATGCATGCAGGTAAACTTATCGCAAATTATACTCCAGAAGAATGGTATGCTGATGAGATGTATGCTTTTGATGGTGAAAGCTGGACTCCGTATCAGACGGGTATCAAATATATATATGATATTCAGGAAAATAATAATTACCTGACCATTGCAAGCAGGGAAAATGTTTTTATCGTTGATAGCAATAATAATATTGTTAAAAGGATAAATAATTATCAGATTAGTGACCAGCAGATTTCTGCTATTCAGCCCAGAAGTGTTGGAATGACATCGGATGGAAACATTTGGATAGCCGACTATGAAAATTCACTGGTAAAAGTTGCCGGTGAAAGTTTTGAAGCAGTTCAAATAAACGGCCCGATGGATAATAATGTTTTCTCTTTGCTTCATACCGGAACAAACCTGTGGATTATGCCTGGTGCACAGATTGGTTGGATTGAACCCCATTTTCAAAAGTTTGGGAATGACCAGTGGAGTTATTTTTCGAATGCAAATCATTCTGAGTTGGATGGTTTTTTTAACATTATTTCGGTTGCTGTCGATCCTTCAGATGAAAATCATTTTTTTATTGGCAGCTGGGGTGGCGGACTTTTGGAATACAAAAACGACGAATTCGTTGAACGTTACACCAATCGTAACAGTCCGTTGGAAAGCGCATTACCCCAGCAGCCCGATGAACCGTATGTAAGAGTTGATGGAATAGCGTTTGACTCAGACGGAAATTTATGGATTTCGAACTCAGAGGTAAGCAATAATTTACATAAACTTTCTGCCGATGGCAGCTGGGAGTCGTTTGAATTGCCCGAAGCAGCTAATGATTATAATCTTGGCGAAGTAATTGTTACTGAAAATAATGATAAATGGATTGTTGTAAGAGGACATGACCTTTACGTAGTTAACAGCAGCGGGACTGAAAAAATATACCTTCCTGTTACGGCTTACTTTAACAACGGCGATTATGAAGAGTTTAACCGGATGAACGACGTTTATTCCATTGCAGAAGATGATGAAGGCGACATCTGGGTGGGAACAACAAAAGGCGTAGCTGTTTTTTCCAACGCTTCCAGAATTTGGGACTCCGAAACATTTTATGCAACTCAACCTAGTCTGGATTTAAATGACGGATTATTTAATCCGCTTTTGGAAACTGAAACGGTGACTGCAATTGCGATAGATGGCGCTAACAGAAAGTGGCTTGGAACATCCGGTTCAGGTGTTTACCTGGTTTCTGAAACAGGAGAGGAAGAAATATTACATTTTACAGAAGATAACAGCCCGTTACTTTCAAACAATATTACAGCAATTGCAATCAATCCAAATACCGGGGAAGTTTTTTTTGGTACAGATGAAGGATTAATTTCCTATCAGGGCGATGCAACCGGAGGGAATGACGTGTATAAAAATGTATATGTATATCCAAATCCGGTTCGCGAAACCTATAACGGACAAATTACAATTACCGGTTTGATAGCAAATACTGATGTTAAAATAACTGATATCACCGGAAACCTGGTTTATCAAACAGAATCGTTGGGCGGGCAGGCTGTGTGGGATGGAACAAATTTAAACGGGCACCGGGTGAAAACCGGTATTTATCTTGTACTATGTAATGACGAAACGGGGGAGCAAACGCACATCACAAAGCTTTTATTCATTAATTAAATAATAATGCTGGCCTCGACAGAAGGTATTGTTTTACGCTTGATTAAGTATGGCGAAAGTAGTGTTATCGCTACTATTTTTACACGGGAGTTTGGCCGGCAAAGTTTTATTATAAATTCGGTCAGAAAAAAGAAATCAAAAACAAAAGCCGGATTTTTACAGCCGCTTTTTCTTGTCGATTTGGTAACTTATCAGAAACAAAGCAGGGAAGTTCAGCGAACAAAAGAAATTAAAAATACACCGGTTTATCAAAATATTCCTTTTGATATAGTAAAATCAACACAAGCGGTTTTTTTAGCTGAAATGCTTTACAAAACCATTAATGAAGAAGAAAGTTATCCGGAAATGTTCGATTTTATAAAAAATGCCTTGCTGCTTTTTGATTTTATGGAAAAGAACCTGGCTAATTTTCATTTGTATTTTTTGTATCGTTTAACTGAATACCTTGGATTTTTTCCCGACACTACCCGGCAGGCTTTTGAAAATTGGTTTGATTTAAAAAAAGGTACTGTTGTTCCTTATGAACCTTCTCATCCCTTGTTTATGAACAAGGAAGTTACAGCGTATTTCTGTACCTTGTCAACCTTAAAGTTTCACGAAATTGCTGAACTTAAAATTCCGCGTAGAATCCGGGAAACTCTCCTGGAAAAGTTAATTGAGTACTATAATTTGCATTTTGAACATCTGGGAGAAATAAAATCATTAAAAGTTTTACAGGAGGTTTTTGAATGAGTAACTTATCCTT
The DNA here is from genome assembly GCF_009762775.1 of Maribellus comscasis. Lineage (GTDB taxonomy): Bacteria > Bacteroidota > Bacteroidia > Bacteroidales > Prolixibacteraceae > Draconibacterium > Draconibacterium comscasis. The sequence continues at coordinate 3,004,235 of NZ_CP046401.1, forward strand.
TGAAAATAGCGGCTTCGTAGGTAAATAATTCGGCTGTTTTCCATCCTTCCCAGCCAAGGCCTGCTTTGTCGCGTGAACAATGTCCAAGAAACTTTTCCAAATCCCAGTCGGTTTTT